>NZ_JBEPPL010000002.1:0-877148 GCF_040547305.1 Pedobacter sp. UYP1
TTTTTGCTCCTATTGTAAACTAAGGGCAGGAAATTGTAATAAACTAGGTAAACATAAATTAGTAATCTACTTTCTACTGTAAACTAATCTCAGTACAGGACAGCAAGTATTAGTGTTCGGTGTTGAGAAGGGGTTGGTAAGGCCAATGGCCTTACCAACCCCTTCTCAACACCGTTTGAAGTCCGTTACAACCTGCTGGAGAACATAGCCAGTGACCCGCTCGAAACACCAGAAAACATGAACACAACATGATCCAATTCATACTCTAACCCGCCTTTTACCTTATTTCGCCTGCTTCTCTTGTACTATATATACACCATTACTAAAACCTCTTACAACTATAATCTCCCCTTTTAACCCAATCCATCACCAAACCATGAAAAAATAAACTTGGCGCAATCAATTTTCTTATTATACCTTTGTATCAATTCCTTATGGTTTAATCATTTTAAAATCAGGAATCATGACAGAATACAACTACATATCGCCCCTATCGCTCATTGCCTAAATCAGGCTGACGTTTATTCCTATAATTAATATTTTCCGGAATAATACAATTGATTAATAAAAATTAATCAACGCAATTCGTCTGCCTTAGATTCAGGTAATTCATAGCAATTCTAAAAGGGAACTCCTTTATAGGAAAAATTTGAATTTCACTTCGTATTAACAGGAAAATTCAACTCATATCAATATTTAAGCTCTAAAATCAGGAATCTTCATTCCTCATTTTCGGGCAACAAGCAACAATTTAAAACGCGATGAGCAATTTAAAAACAAAAGAACTCAGTAAAATGGGTTATACTAACGATCAAGCAAGGAGCCTGGTCATCAATACCATCTCCAAACATTATAAACACCATACTACTACTGAAATCACTGAATTATTAACTCAAATTATAAATAACCCGGAAAACTACCTTGACCATGAACATCTCGGCAAGATTGCCGAAACACTTACAGGAAAAACCAAATCCCGTGATTTCGAAGCATTTTCGCTTTCAGCACAACCTGGCCCCTTTAAAGTTTACGGTACAAAAGAAATAGACACTGGTGCAAAAAAACAAATGGAACTTGCGATGTCACTTCCTGTAGCTATACAAGGAGCCCTGATGCCAGATGCTCATACCGGTTATGGATTACCTATTGGCGGTGTAATAGCCACTCATAATGCAATTATACCTTATGCCGTTGGCGTAGACATAGGCTGCCGGATGTCGCTTTCTATTATAGATGAAAGTGCCAGCTTCTTTATGCGCTATAGTCACCAGATTAAACTGGCCCTTAAAAAACATACTCATTTTGGAATGGAAGGTTCGCTGGATATTCAGCCCTATCATGAAATCCTTGATAGTCGTGTATTCAATGAAACAGAATTTTTGAGGTGCCTGCAAGGAAAAGCAGCCAGACAGCTGGGCACCTCAGGCAGTGGAAATCACTTTGTAGAATTTGGAGAAATTGAATTATTTGAGAATAATTCCATGAAGCTACCTGCAAAAAAGTACATGGCCTTACTCTCCCACTCCGGCAGCCGGGGTCTGGGTGCTAATATAGCAGGCTATTATACCCAAATTGCAGTAGAAAGATGCAGACTTCCAAGAGAAGTACAAAAGCTTGCATGGCTGGACTTAGCCACAGAAGCCGGGCAGGAATACTGGATCAGCATGAATCTGGCAGGTGAATATGCTAAAGCATGTCATGATACTATACATCAGACGCTGTTAAAGTCCCTCGGATTACAAACTTTAACAAAAATTGAAAATCACCACAACTTCGCCTGGAAAGAAAAATCAGCAAACGGGAATGAAATGATTGTTCATCGTAAAGGCGCGACACCTGCACACCAGGGAGAAATGGGAATTATACCAGGCAGCATGACTACTCCAGCCTACCTGATAGCAGGAAAAGGGGCTGAATTATCTCTCAATTCGGCATCACATGGTGCTGGCCGTGCAATAAGCCGGACAAAAGCAAAACAAAACATGACTGCATCAGCACTTAAAAAATTACTGAACAACGCAGGTGTCACTTTAATGGGCGGAAGTGTGGAGGAAAGTCCTATGGCTTATAAAGACATAGAAAAGGTAATCGCGGCACAAAAAGACCTCATTGAGGTACAAGGTAAATTTTTACCAAAAATAGTTAGAATGAATAAAGATTAATGAAAAGCATTAGTATACAAATCACCTCAGGACAAGGTCCTGAGGAATGCTGTAGAGTCGTAGCAAAAGTGCAGGAAATTTTGATTAAGCAAGCAAAGCAATTAAAAATACAGATCGAAGTGCTCGAAAATATTAAAGGAGAACTCAACGGAACCTTGCGTTCTGCCCTACTACTTGCAAAAGGCGAAGATTTAACAGGCTTTATCAAAGAATGGCAAGGATCAATTCTATGGATTGCACAAAGCCCATATCGCAGATACCATAAGCGGAAAAACTGGTTCATTGGTATAAAGATTTACAAAAATCAGGAGAAATTAAAATGGAACCCTAAAGAAATAGTGATAGAAACACTCAGAGCATCAGGCCCGGGCGGACAAAATGTAAATAAATTAGAAACTGCGGTCAGAGCAATACATAAACCCTCTGGCTTGCAAGTATTGGTCATGGATACACGTTCACAGTTACAAAACAAAAAACTTTGCCTGGAAAGACTGGAAAACAAAGTTACTTCATGGCAAACCAGACAGCTTATCGATCAGCAGCAATTACAGTGGCAAAATCATACTGCCCTGGCAAGAGGAAACCCAGTAAAAACTATAACGGCAAGATTATAACTGTTATTAAAAATTTAGCAGAGTTGTTCAACAGCAACTCGGCTAAATTTCAACCGCTTTATGTTTTCTCCTGTAAGCACCAGGTGTTATGCCTCTATATTTCTTAAATATTCTGGATAAATGACTCTCGTCAGTAAAATTCAGTTCTTGTGCAATCTCTTTCACACGTTTATTACTATACACAAGCCGTGTATCTACCAATCTCAGTTTATAATTAATCACATACTCCTGAATACTCTTCCCTGTACGCTTTTTAAAATACTCTCCCAAATAATTCACCGAAAGATGAAATTCATCCGCAATAACCTGCATTTTTAAACTTTCTGGTTCATAAATATGCTGTTGCAAAAAAGCGATAATCTTCATCACGGCCGACTCACTTTCACGTTCTAATCTTTCATCAGGTTCGGTTCGTATAATATTACGTGCAATCAAATTGATCAGAATAGAAACAGACTGGCGAATAATTGCTAAAGAACCAATTTCTTTTTGCGCATGCTCCCGTATAATTCCTTCTATTAAGGTCAAGCCAAATACCTCATCCTGCTCATTTTTAAATAGACAACCAGCCTTTGCATGATAATTATGAAAGATATAACCTATTTTTTTCATCCAGTCACAATAATCCAGCTGTCCGGCCTCAGCCTGAAGTTTAAAAAAGGAGACTTCTGAAAAACGGATATGTACAAAACGTGTCGGACTTTCTACGTTAAAAGCATGCAAATCTTCAGGAGCCAGAAAAAACAGCTTTCCACTTTGATACCAATAACTATTCCCATTTACAATATGACTCCCCTTTCCCTGTTGAATATAGATCAGCCGAAAATAATTAAGCTGCTCCATTCTGGCCATGCCAGTTTCTTTTTCCAGAATCGAAATTTCAAAAAGGGTTCTGATATCCTGTACAACCATCCTGTAAAGATACAAGACAAGCCTCTTAAAATACAATTCAACTCTTAACCAGGTGGCCTTTCTTTGCAGCATAAAAAAATTACCTATGCAAAAAACAGCTCCAGATAACTTATTAACACACACAGCCTCTCCCTATACCCAAAGATGGCTTGCCTTGTTTGTATTGCTCATGGGTGCATTTCTGTCCCCACTCGATTTTTTTATAGTCAATGTTGCACTACCAGCTATTAAAGAAGCGCTCCATGCTACAGAAAGTCAATTACAGTTTGTCATCATTGCTTACGGCGCAACTTATGCCGTATTAGTAGTAACGGGAGGCAGGCTCGGCGATATTTATGGAAGAAAGCGTATGTTTATAATCGGAATGCTTTTATTCACCAGTTCCTCTGCTATTTGTGGTTTTGCCCCAAATATCGAACTGTTAATTGGTGCAAGAATTATGCAGGGATTAGCCGCGGCCCTGCTTGCCCCACAAGTTTTATCCTCCATCAGAATTATTTTTTCCGCAAAAGAACAACCTAAAGCAATGGGTTTCTTTGGGGCGACTTTCGGCCTGGCTTCTATTGCCGGTCAGCTTTTGGGCGGCATACTCCTGAAAATTCACCCTTTTGGATTCACCTGGGAGTCGGTTTTTATGCTCAATATTCCCATTGGATTAGTAACTATCATCTTTGCATTTTTCGTCTTACCAGAAAATAAACCAGCAAAACAACCAAAACTGGATATCCCAGGGATAATTTTTCTTTCTCTCGCCTTGTTCTTAATCATCTATCCACTCATCAAAGGAAGAGAAGAAGGCTGGCCATTATGGATATTTTTATACTTCGCAGCTGCAATTCCTGTATTAGTCACATTTATTAAATTGGAAAAAGAGACAGTGGCCAAAGGCAAAGATCCTTTAATCGACCTGAGTATGTTCCGCAACATGCATTTCGTGACCGGCGCAATCATTATTTTCTTCTTTAACAGTACCGCAGCATTTTTTATGATCTACCCGTATTATTTACAAAATGGTCTTCATTGGGATGTCCTTTCTGCTGGATTAGCCGTATTGCCTTATGCAGCAGGATTTTTTATTGGGCCTTTAACCAGTGCAATGCTCACGAGAAAGCTAGGCTCATCGGTTGTATTACTTGCATTAGGCCTATTATCAACTGGCTATGCAGTGGTGATTATAGCTACACTATGTTATCCCGCCCCAGGATTTTTACTATACGCAGGTTTAATGATTGCCGGCATGGGACACGGCATTGTATTGCCGGCACTCGTCAGGATTACGTTAGCTCCAGTTAACCCCGAAAAAGCCGGGATGGCAGCTGGTATAGTGAGTACTGCGATACAAATGGGCAGTGCGATTGGTGTCGCGCTAATCGGAACTATCTTTTTCTCCTTATTAAATAATAACTCCAGCATTCAATCTTTTAAAATAGCCTTCGCAATTGCAATAGGTTGTCTGCTCACCATTTTCATCATTGCTTTCTTTTTAACTATCAAACTCAACAAATTACCCTTGAAAAATTAAAATATGGATATTACACAATCAGCAAAACAGCAAGTTCACGATTTCAACCAGGCAATTACTTTATGGTTTAATGGGGAAACCAGCAGAGAAAATATTAATGACGTATTAGGAAGGCTGCATCACGACTTTATAATGGTTGCACCAGACGGTTCTGTTAAAAGTCATGAGGATCTGGCGGCCTGGTTACCCAAAGTATTTGGTAATAAACAAGGATTTTCTGCTGTAGCAGATCAGTTCATCGTGAGTTATTCGGCAGACAATATAGCTATCATCGTCTATCATGAAATGCAAAAAACCCCATCAGCGATAAACAACCGCAGATCCAGTGCGTTATTCATTGCTGATGGGGAGGGTAAAATAAGATGGCGCCATTTACAGGAAACCTGGTTATAAAAACGCTATACTATTTAAATTTATTTTTCAAAGCTTCCAGCTTCGTTTGCAAATCACCTTCTGGTTGTGCTTTCGCTTGCTGAGGCTTTGGCCTGTTATGTTGAGGTCTGTTAGCCGGTTCAGTTCTGTTATTTTCAGGCTTTCTCTGTACAGCAGGCCGATCCACTTTAGCACGTGCAGCAGGTTTTGGTGCATTTTCACTTTTCATAGAAAGCGAAATACGTTTGCGAACTACATCAATCTCTTTCACCGTTACTTCTACCTTCTGACTTACTTTAACTATATCATTCGGGTTAGCTACAAATTTATCAGCCAGCTGACTAGTATGCACCAAACCATCCTGATGTACACCTATATCTACAAAAGCACCGAAATTAGTAATGTTAGTTACAATACCCGATAGCTTCATACCTAACTTTAAATCATTAATCTCATTCACACCATCTGTAAAACTGAATGCCTCAAAAGCTTCCCTTGGATCTCTTCCAGGCTTAGCCAATTCTCTCATGATATCATTTAACGTAGGTAAACCCACATTGTCACTAATATAGTGTTGTAATTTAATCTGCTTTTGAAGTTTTACATCTTTTAAAAGTTCATCCACAGAATGACCTAAATCTTTAGCCATCTGATTTACCAAAGCATAACGCTCCGGGTGAACACCACTTGCGTCCAGTACCATAGCCGCATCTCTGATTCTTAAGAAACCAGCCGCCTGCTCATAAGCCTTATCTCCTAAACGTGGAACTTTCTTTAAACTCTCACGGTTTTTGAACGCACCATTCTCATTTCTGTAAGTCACAATATTTTGTGCCAACTGTGGCCCTAGTCCAGATACATAGGCTAAAACTTGCTTAGAAGCTGTATTTAATTCCACACCAACTGCGTTTACACAGCTCATTACGGTATCATCCAGCGATTGCTGAAGCTTAGTCTGATCTACATCGTGCTGATATTGACCAACTCCAATAGATTTAGGGTCAATTTTAACCAATTCAGCTAAAGGATCCATTAACCTGCGGCCAATTGAAACAGCACCACGCACAGTAATATCCTGAGTTGGAAATTCTTCACGGGCAACTTCTGATGCAGAATAAATAGAAGCCCCATTTTCATTCACCATCACGATCAACACACCAGGAATATTCAATCCTCTGATAAAACTCTCAGTTTCTCTTCCTGCAGTACCATTTCCAATCGCAATAGCTTCCACTTCATGTTTAACACAAAGTTTTTGGATCGCATCCGCAGCATTTTTAATATTTCCTTGGCCAGTATGCGGATAGATTGTTGTATTTTCTAATAATTTACCCTGTCTGCCCAGGCATACCACTTTGCAACCGGTACGGAAACCCGGATCAACTGCCAATACATTTTTCTGACCCATTGGTGCAGCCAGTAATAATTGTCTTGCATTTTCGGCAAATACACGGATTGCTTCTTCATCAGCTTTTTGTTTAGCTAACAAGCGAAGTTCTGTTTCCATTGCCGGGCCTAACAAACGTTTATAACAGTCATGTAAAGCCAACTCTACTTGTTTAGAAGCAGCACCATTCCCGTGAATAACCTGTTTTTCCAAAATTGCAATCGCACCATCCTCTTCAGGCATGGCCTCTAATTTCAGTATAGATTCATTTTCCCCGCGTCTCATTGCTAAAACACGATGAGAAGGTGCAGATTTTACTGACTCTTCCCACTCGAAATAATCCTTATATTTTATCCCCTCTTCTTCTTTCCCTTTAATTACAGAAGACTTCATGATTGCTTTCTGCTGAAAATACTGACGCATGTCTGTACGGACTTCTGCATTTTCGTTGATCATTTCTGCAATAATATCTCTTGCACCCGCCAAAGCTTCTTCTGTATTCCCCACACCAAGCTCTGTATTCAGATATTTAGCTGCTTCTTCGTCAGGGGTTAATTTACCCTGTTCAAAAATCAGCAGTGCTAAAGGTTCTAAACCTTTACGTCTGGCTTCAGAAGCTCTTGTTTTCCTTTTTGGTTTATAAGGAAGATAGATGTCTTCAATAGTTGTGATGTTTTCGGCAGCGTTAAGCTGGGCTTCAAGTTCTGGTGTTAATTTACCCAGCGTGGTCAGCGCTTTCAGAATAGCCTCGCGTCTTTTGTCCAATTCACGCAGTTGTTGGAAACGGTCACGAACTGCAGCCACCTGTACCTCATCTAAACTTCCGGTCACCTCTTTACGGTAACGGGAAATAAAAGGCACAGTCGCTCCTTCATCTAATAATTCAATAGTTGCAATAACCTGTTTTTCTGAGACTGCTAGTTCTGCAGCAATAATCTTTGAGTGATTATTCATGTTAAAATATTGGGTGATGTTTTAAGAAACAGCTTCGGTAAGTCAGTTTCTGTGAATTTAAATTTCTTCCGGGTAAAGGTAAAAAACAAAAAATCCCGCATGGGGTTAGCCAGCGGGATTATATATCAACAATTCTTAATAACTTATTTTGTTACGTACATTACTTCTTTCACTGCTTTAATTACACGTTCAGCATTTGGTAAGCTGGCAGCGATTAAAGTTGGTGCATATGGTAATGGTACATCAGCACAAGTAATACGTAAAACTGGTGCATCTAAATGATCAAATGCATTTTTTTGTACGTTGAAAGCAATTTCAGAAGAAATTGAAGCCAATGGCCACGCTTCTTCAACAATTACTAAACGGTTAGTTTTCTTAACAGATTCAATGATTGCAGGATAGTCGATAGGACGTACAGTACGTAAATCGATAACTTCAACACTGATTCCTTCTTTAGTTAATTCTTCTACAGCCGGATTAACAACACGTGTCAGCATTTTACCAAAAGTAACGATAGTTACATCAGTACCTTCCTGAACGATTCTTGCTTTTCCGATTGGCAGGTAATATTCCTCTTCAGGAACTTCACCTTTATCACCATACATCACCTCAGATTCCATGAAAATAACTGGATCCGGATCAATGATAGCTTGTTTTAATAAACCTTTAGCTTCGTAAGGAGTTGAAGGAATAACAACCTTCAAACCTGGACAGTTTGCATACCAGTTCTCAAAGTTCTGAGAGTGTTGCGCACCTAACTGACCTGCATTACCTGTTGGGCCACGGAATACGATTGGAATAGAAAACTGACCACCGCTCATGGATAACATTTTTGCAGCTCCGTTGATAATCTGATCGATTGCAACCAGGGAGAAGTTGAATGTCATAAATTCTATGACTGGAATTAACCCATTCATTGCAGCACCAATACCGATACCGGTAAAACCAAGCTCAGCAATTGGGGTATCGATGATACGTTTGTCACCAAACTCATCAAGCATTCCCTGACTTACTTTGTATGCACCATTGTATTGCGCAACTTCTTCGCCCATTAAGAATACGTTTTCATTCTTACGCATTTCTTCGCTCAAAGCTTCACGCAAAGCTTCTCTAAATTGAATCTCTCTCATTGTATATTCAAATGTTAACTGCCGGCAAATATAACTATTGTAACGTAATAATAAAGTTTGTTTTAATTACATTACAAAGCGATTATTATTAACGCTATTGTTGCCCTACTTGCCGCAAAGGGACAAATAAGGACAATATGTACAATTATCGGCTAGTGTAGTATGTATAAAAGGGATTTCCGGGTTAAATAATTCCTCCAGTTTCTCCCGTAGTAAACGGCTAAAATCTTTTTTCAAGTCCACTAAATATTCGGCCTGTAACTTCACCTTTTTACCTCTTCCTTCAGAAAAGTTAAACAATGTACCTTCATTTCTCATCTTGCGGATCAGGTATAAGTTAGGTTCCATATCCGTTATCCCCCTGGACTGTTCATAAACATAAGTATAAAAAAGAGTTTGGATCAATGCCTTATTCTGCTTGTCTGTTTCTGCATCAAAAATCTCTTCCAGTGAACTATATTGGAGTTCATCACGTCCGGTTTTATAATCGACCACCCGTGTTACTCCATTTTTCTGATCCACCCTATCAATAATCCCATGTAAGGTAACCTGCCTTTCTACACCTGCAACATTGATTTTGAAAAAGATCTCATCCTTACTCTCCAACCCTATAATAGAAAACGGGGCTTCTTTTTCATCATGATCAAGAATTACATTCGCATATTCAGTCACAATAGCCAATACCACCTGCTGCATCCCATTTGCCGACAACACCTGTTTTTCATCATCGTACATCACTTTTACAAAAGCCAGCTCAGTTAAGCGCGGCAGGTTTTTGCGATGGGCAACAATCCGCTCTTTAGTGATATAAGGAGTCTGTGCTTTTAGTTCTTCGTAGAATTTCTCCAGCACAAAGTGAAGCATGGAACCAATATAGTTCGCTTCCAGGTTCTCTGAAAGTTCTTTCGGCTCTTCTATTTTAGCAATATATTTATAAAAGAACTGTACCGGACAATTCATGTAAGTGGTGATTGCTGTGGCCGAAATCCTTACCGAAGGATCTTGCTGATCCAGATAAAGTGTTAAACGTTTCAAAACATCACCCTCTTTTTTAATCTGAACAGTAACCGGATGTTCTGTTGCTACGGATTGTGACTGATCATAGTATTTGAAACTATAGCCACTTTCAAATTCCAGCTGACGTAAAAACCTGCTAGGCTCTCCTGTTGTATTGTCATCTGCCTGACCATTGTAGACCAAGCTTATTTTTCTTGAACGCTGCAGCAACCTGTAAAACATATAGGCAGAGATCGCATCCTGATTCTCGATAACCGGAAGCCCGTAAGCTCTTCTGATACTGTCAGGAATAAAACTTGGCGATGCACTTACCTGTGGTAAAATACCTTCATTTACGCCTAATATATAGACATGATCAAAATCAAGGCTCCTGCTTTCCAGTAAACCCATCACTTGTACACCTTCTAAAGGTTCTCCACTTAAAGGAACGGCAATTCCCTGAACTGCTTTTTGAATCAAAGATAAAACGAACGGTAAAGGTAATCGCGCGGCAAACTCTGCCAAGGTATCATGCAAACGATTCAATTCTTTGATCGTTGCAATAAATAAATCTACCTCTGTTTGCTTTAAGGTCTTTTCTTCAACCTGCTGTGTTAAAACGGCTTTAAAAACCTCCTGAAGATTTACGATAGCCGAAGCCGCCGTATTTCTTTTCGTAAAAAACAGCTGGGCTAATTCTCCGGAACGCTGCAATAAAGGAATATCAACCTCGATTAACTGTTTGGCTAAAATTTCAAGTTGTAAAGTATTCCTTGTTTCTTGCGGAATACCAATCAGCGGATGCGATAAAAATGCTTCCACCTCTCTATGGTTGACGGTATCTTTTTTCCCACCAGCGAGCTGAGATTGTACAGAAAGCCATATATCTGCCAATCCAAAAATAGAAGTCGCCAATAGCGGATACCCCATCGTTACGTTTAAGTCTACCGCAGTACGCTTCCCTTCTGCGTCATAATGTGTTGGAATAGTCTGCAGAACAGGTAATAATAAACTTTCATCCGCAAGGATTAAGGCTATTTTGCCCGCATTATCTGCGGCGTCCAATATTGGATAATCTTCTTCCAGTTCCAGTTGCAGGATCTTTGCCTGTGCAGTCTGACCTTGTGTTTTATAGACTTTAACTTCCTTTTGCACTGCTTTAATCAAAGGCCTGCTTTGACCAAGTGCATTAGGTAAGCCCAGTCTTTGAATATTTTTACGAAGGAATAATCCTGCTTCCTGCGTATCATCCTCCATATAATAAGTATCAGTGTCAAAATAGAAGAGTGCTTTTTCAGCTTCATTCCACCGTTTAAAAATTACCGCTTCAGCATTGCTTAAAGCGTTGAACCCGGCAAAGACTAATTTACCCTTAGCAAAATCATCAATAAAACCTGGTTTATCTACCGTACCGTTTGCAAGCTTTCGGTATACATGTGCCATTGAAGTCAGCCCTTTCGAAGCTAAAGCCTCGTGAAAGCCTCGATATAATTTAGGCATCCTGCGCCACATTCTGATAAACTGCTCCTGGTGATTTTTCTGTTTCCCTGTAGAAAATGAAGTCCAGAATTGCTCTAAAAATTGTTGCTGTTCTAAAGTGAGGTGCTGAAAGTCTTTTTCAATAACTGCGATATCTTCTAATTCCTCAAATAATTGATCTGCGTTAACCAGGTCATTGTCTATCTGGGCAAAATCACTTAATATAATTCTTGCGATAGGATAAAAGACATCCGGATTGATTTCTTTCGCTCCTTCTGCTTTCAGTAGTTCATTGTATTGCTGATGCAACGTAAAAAACTGCGTAAAGCCATCTGCGATCAGTAAATCTGTAGATAAGGCAAAGAATTCCTGTATGGTATAAAATGACGGACTCCAGAAAGGTTTACCAATAGTATCCGCCAAATGATGCTGCAAATAAGGTACAGGTCTTTTATTGTTAAAGATCACGGCAGCATTGTGCAGCGTATTCCCTAACCTGTCCACTAAATCTTCTGCAACTTCTTTTAAAAATGCTTTCATGTTTTTAAACTGGCTGTTATACTAAAATCAATTCGCCAATCGTGGCATAAAATAAATAGGCACTTACTTTAGGATAACCCATCTCTTGTAATAGATCGCGATAGCCATGTACTTGCTTAACATGATTACGGCTTTGTTTTTTAGTGAATTTATAGTCAATCACGATAACTTCTGTTGCTGTAAACAAGACCTTATCCGGACGGTAACTTTTGCCCGTAATATCAATAATACTCTTTTCACTAACACTTTGTGTACTGTTCAGCAAGAGATTTTGAAGCGCTTCATGTTCTAAAACAATCATAGCCTGCTTTCTGAAGTCTGCGACTTCCTTTTCTTTAAAAAAGCCTTCAGTCAGCATTTGTCCTAAAACTTCATCTATATCCTGGATAGCCGCAGCACGGGCAAGCACTTCATGTAAAATACTGCCTTCCCTGCCTGCACTATCATTTAATAGCATATCAATTTCTTTCTTTCTCAGGTCACTGTTAAAAACTTCGCTGAGCCTTCCTGATAGTGGATATTCTTTCAAATCAATAATCTCCGGACTCAGGTGTACGGATGATTTTCCCGATCCTTTTTTAACGACCTCTTCTTCTAAAAGAAATTGTCCTTCTGGAGTAAGCTGATCTTCAAAGATCCGGATTAACAAATCACCGATGGTACTGACACTCTCTGATTTCTTACCCAGACAACTCATATATAAATATTCTTTTGTACGCGTTGTGGCTACATAAAGCATATTTAAAGCATCCATATTGTTATAAAGTAATTCTTCATAATAAGGAATGGCAACGGCAGATGCCCCTAAAGACGAAGTATATTTGAGCGGGATACTTTGCAGCTGATGGTATGGGGTATTTGCAGCAGGCACCCAAAATATTGTATTGATCTTGCCATTGATATCCCAGTTACAAAAAGGAATCATCACCACTTTAAATGCAAGCCCTTTTGATTTATGGATTGTAATCACCTGTACCGCATCTGTGCGCTCTGAAGAAGGCAGGGTTTTCCTGCTTCCTTCTTCTTTCCAGTATTTCAAGAACGAAGTAATCCCTTTTTCTCCCTGGCGGCCAACATTCCCTGCCAAATCCCTTAAAGCAAACAGATAAGGCAGGTGATTTGCATAGGCTGTTTCACTTAATCCATAAGCAGAAATCAGCTTTTCGAGTAATTCGGGTAGTGGCTGCTGCATCCAGCTGCGCCAGTGCATACATAAATCAGCAGGTAATACTCCGGTTAGTTCTTCCAGCTGTTTACTTTTCAGATTAAATAAAGAAGCAGGATCAAGCGTACGTTGTTGTAGCTGTGCATATAAACTTATACAATTTGCTTTATATAAAGCAGTATTGGAGGGCATGCCTGCCATCACCATTAAAGTATCAATTAATATTTTAACTGCAGTATTATTCTCAATGAGCAGTGCTTCTCCGGAAATTACATTGATGTTGTTTTCCATCAATATATCTACCACTGCAATCGCTTCTGAATTAGAACGTACCAGTACACAGGCATCTCCCGCCTGGTAACGTTTTTCTTCTATTAAAAGACGTTTGAGCGTTTCGACCATTTTTCGAAGCGCCGCTGTCTTGAAGCTTGTTTTATTTAATGGTGCATCATTTTCATCTGTTCTTAAAACATTAAAATCAATAGTACCTCCATCTGCTGTTCTTGGGGTAAGTTTTTGTTCTGCTTCCGCGTAAACATCTGTAATAATATGACTGAAGCCTTTCTCTTCCCACCATTCATTGAGCGCCAGGTTAGCTGTTTGTGCTTCCACTGTCGTATTGATATTTCTCTGCATCAAGATTGGCAGTGCCTTAAACAGGATATTATTAAAATTAATTATGTTTTTGGTACTCCTGTAATTTTCTTCCAGGCTGGAATCTGTAACATAAGTACTCCCGATATCTTTTTTAGCTTCCTGGTGAAGAATATTCCAATCGCCATTCCGCCATCGGTAGATTGATTGTTTCACATCCCCTACGATCAAATGATCAATGAGTTTTCCATTTGCTTCTGCCATTGCATTTTTCAATAGCGGCCTGAAGTTACCCCATTGATTGGCTGAAGTATCCTGGAATTCGTCAAATAAGAAGTGCCGGTAACGGCTGCCTGTTTTTTCCCAGATAAATGCGGGGTTATCATCATCGTCACCCGTAATCCCTTTCAGCAGGTTCTGTGCATCACTGATGAGTAAACTGCCGCTTTCTTCCCGGTAAGTTTTTAACAGGATAGCCATTTCCTGCATGAGACGCAGGTAATATAAATTTTTATTGAAAGCCTGTGCTAAGATATAGTCGGGCAATCCATTGGTATATGTCTGATATAAATCGCGGATTACCGGATTCAGTGTATCATATAATGAGGTATCACTTCCTGGTTTAAACCATTCTTCGGGTTCGTCAATGAGCTTGCCCAGACTTTCTACCTTATCAAAGTCTTCATCTGCAATTTTCTTCAGGTTATTTAATGGAGATCTTGACTTTCCTTTTAACAGATCCGGACTAATTCCTGCATTTTCAAAAATACTGAGTGCTTTTAAAGAGAGTTGTTTAATGGTCTCTTCAAATAGTGTGATCTGTTTTTTGGTTTCTTTATGGTAATCTCCAAACAGCACATTCATATCTGTATGCTGCACCAGCGCCTGGATTGCATTGTCAAATGGCTGATAGCGTTCCTTAAATATTTCTCCGGCAAGGTCTGTTAATTCGGCTCTGTAGTTCCAGCTGATATTATTACTGATCCGGTCTAAGGCGAGATCAATGATCCATTGCAATAATTCAGGATTGACATCTAATTGTTCATCCAGTTTATCTGCCAGTTCGTTTTTTACCTTGTCAAAGTTCATCTCCAGTTTATAGCCGGAGTCGAGTCCTAGCTCAAAGGCAAAACCACGGATAACTTTTTGTACGAAACCATCAATTGTACTAACCGAAAAACGGCTGTAGTCGTGAAGTATCCTCTTATAAATTCTAGCTGATTTTTCTTGTAAAGTGGCGGCATCTAAATCAGGATGCGCCTGCAAAACCAGGATTCTGTAATCTTCAACCTCATCATCGCCCGTAGCAAAGCCTTTTAACACTTCCATAATACGTGTTTTCATCTCTTCTGTAGCCTTATTGGTAAAGGTCACCGCAAGAATCTCCCTGTACTTGGTTTCCCCAGATAATAAGAGTGTTAGGTAGTGTGCCGTAAGACTGAATGTTTTACCTGAGCCTGCCGAAGCTTGTAATATTTTAAGTGGTTGAGGCATGTGGTGAAGTTAGGACAAATTGTATACATTTAGAAAAGTTTAAAATTGAGCTGCTCATTTTACACTGCTGTTAAAATTATTAAAAAACAACCGGACATGAAACCATCATGTGCTGCAGATCATAAACCGATATTAACCAGATCGTGCAGCACAAGGTAGCTTCATCACAATTTAAAGAAAAACTTTATTCCGATGAAAAAACTATCACTGATTCTGTTAGCCACACTGGCAATTTCAACTGCAACATTTGCGCAAACCACCAAAACTAAAGCACCAAAAGAAGAAGTAAAAATATATAATCCTGCGGCTGATGCGAAAGCTGATATTACTGCTGCCGTTGCCAGAGCTAAAGCGGCAAAAAAACATGTATTTATTCAAGTTGGTGGAAACTGGTGTTCCTGGTGTATCGCTTTTCATCATTTAGTGGATAACACGCCTGCTTTGAAAAGCTATCTGAACGATCATTATGAAACAGTACTGGTAAACTATAGTAAAGAGAATAAAAACGAAGCGATTATGGCTAGTTTAGGTTATCCAGGACGTTTTGGTTATCCTGTTTTCGTGATCCTTGATGGTGATGGTGAGATACTGCATATCCAGAATTCAGGTTACCTGGAAGAAGGAAAAGGACATAGTGTTAAAAAAGTGACTGAATTTCTTCAGGGATGGACTTACGAAGCACTGGATCCTGCAACCTATGCCACAAAAGACGCTGTGCAATAATTTATTTCTTCAGGGAAAGCATTCCATTCATGAGCTCGTCATTGAACTCTCCTATTTTTGTTTCATGCAGCATCAGGTGTATTTTGTTCCGGATATCCTTAAACTCATTGTGTAATGGGCATGGATTGATTTCAGAGCATTGTTTCAGTCCCAGACCACAACCATAAAAGATATCGTTTCCGTCTACAGCGGCAACGATATCACTCAATGGCCTCTCTAAAGAAGCACTATCAAGATAAAACCCGCCATTCGGACCTTTCGTAGATTGCACAATCCCTCTACGGCTTAAATCCTGTAAGATTTTTGCCAGGAAAGGTTCAGGTGAATCTATCCCCACTGCAATTTCTTTAATGCCTACCCTGCCGCTCTGTCCGGCTGTTCTGTGTGCAATGAAGAAAACTGATCTGATTGCATACTCACAAGTTTTTGAAAATATTCCCATCACTGATTATAAAACAAAGATAGCAATAAATTAACCATAGAATGTGTGTAGTATTTCTTTTAAGAATCTCATCTTAAGCGTTAAAATAATAAAAGACATTTTAGTCTTTTATTATTTATTTACTATATTTGACCCATCAAACCATACCAGCACGCCTTTAAGAACGCGCAGTTGCACTACAATAAAGGATAAAAAGGTATTAATATATTTTATAATGACTGACGAACAAAAAAAACTGATCACAGCAACAGTACCAATTCTAAAAGAAAACGGCGTTTTATTGACCACACATTTCTACAAACGAATGTTTACGCATAATCCAGAGCTTAAGAACATTTTTAACATGGGAAATCAGCAAAGTGGTAAGCAACAGACTGCACTGGCTATGGCTGTACTTGCCTATGCAGAGAACATAGCAAGTCCTATGGTATTACTGCCTGTAGTAGATCGTATCGGGCATAAACATACTAGTCTGGATATCCGTCCTGAGCATTATATGATTGTAGGCAATCACCTGATCGAATCTATCAAAGAAGTGTTAGGTGAGGCCGCTACCCATGCAATTATCGATGCCTGGGGACTTGCTTATCAGCAGTTAGCAAACCTGATGTCGGGTCATGAAGCTAAACTTTATGAACAACAAACCTCAAGAACTAATGGATGGACGGGCTGGAGACCATTTATTCTTGGCAAAAAAGAAG
The DNA here is from genome assembly GCF_040547305.1 of Pedobacter sp. UYP1. Lineage (NCBI taxonomy): Bacteria > Pseudomonadati > Bacteroidota > Sphingobacteriia > Sphingobacteriales > Sphingobacteriaceae > Pedobacter > Pedobacter sp. UYP1. Next base: position 17,188 of record NZ_JBEPPL010000002.1, read on the forward strand.
CAGAATCGGCAGAGATCACCTCTTTCTACCTTTACCCGGGCGATGGCGGGAAAGTAACACCTCATCTACCAGGCCAGTACTTAAGTATCCGCACTTTTCTTAAATCCCTGAATTTAAAACAAGCACGTCAGTACAGCATTTCAAGTGCACCAAATAAGGATTATTATCGCATCTCTGTGAAAAGAGAAATGGGTGCGAATCTGGATACGAATGGATTAATTAGTAATTATCTGCACGATACTGTAAATGAAGGAGATGTTTTAGACCTGACTGCTCCTGCTGGTAATTTTGTATTAACAGAAAATACAACTGCGCCAATCGTACTGATCAGCGGAGGGGTTGGCCTGACGCCTCTGATGAGTATGCTGCAAAGCCTGATAGATAAAGACCATGAAAATCCTATTGTATGGTTACATGGTTGCAGAAATAAATCGGTTCATGCGTTTAAAGATCATCTTGACTATATTACGACTACAAAAAGCAATGTAAAGCAGCATACTTTCTACAATGTAGTTACTCCGGAAGATAAAGAACATGGTATATTAGAAGGCTACCTGGATATCAATAGTATTCCGGAATTACACAACGACCCGGAGACCAATTATTTTATCTGCGGGCCATCGGCTTTCATCACAAAACAATATCAGGATCTTCAGGCAAAAGGTATTGATAAGAAATCAATCTTTTTTGAAGAGTTCGGTCCTCAAGTACTCCAGATGAACTAAGCGGCCAAAAATCACGACATAAAAAAGAGGCAATAAATTGCCTCTTTTTTATGGTAACAGAAGGACGCTATAATCCAGCATTGAACTTGAAGAAATTATTGACAGTCACCGGTAATTTACCAGTAGCTACTTTTAGATTGCCAATGACTTCAGCTGCAGCTTTCTGCATATAATCTTCTTTCTGATACCCTACCACTAAAGACTTTGCATTTTCTATTCCCGGCAAACCAGCCAGGTTATACGGATTAGCAAATAATGCGAACACTGCATTTTTTGTTGCCATATCCCTGACCAGCATTTTCAAATCACCACTCAGTTCCATCCCATTTCCCGGACGTAACCTGGTGTCATGAATTCCAATAATAACCTGATCAAAACCAGCCAACTGCTTCACAACCCCGGCAACTGTATTTGCGTTTGCTGTTTTGTCTAAGTTGAAAAACATACAATTTTGGTATAGTTTCGCTGACTCCCGCTGAAACACCGTAATATCAGGTGTGCCAATACTAATAATCGCAGTTCTTTTTGCTAAGTTCAGTGATTTTATCCCACCATCACCATTTAAAATAGTCATGGACGCATCAGCCAGCTGTTGCAATAAAGTCAGGCTCTCTGCTCTGTTAACTTCAGCTGCAACGTTATGTGTATTCACAGTATCTTTTTTATAAACTCCTGACCAGTATTTAGCGATTAAGATCTTCCGCACACTTTCGTCAATCCTTTCCATACTGATCCTTCCATCCCTCACTGCCTGACGTACTAATTTAACTGCTCTCTTGCTATTCTCAGAAAGTTCCAGAATATCATTTCCGGCAATAACTCCCATTACATCTGCTTCACCATCTTTAAAATTCTTCACTACTCCTTTCATCTCCATCGCATCAGTAACTATCAATCCACGAAAACCAAGTTCACCCTTTAAAAGATCGGTCACAATAGGTTTTGACAAGGTAGAAGGAAGATTTGGCGTATTATCCAGCGAAGGAATATTCATATGTGCAATCATTACACCTGCAGCACCTTCCCGAATTAACTCCTTGAAAGGATATATTTCCAGACTATCCAAACGCGCTTTAGTAAAATTAAGCTGAGGCAGGTCGTAGTGCGAATCTACATCCGTATCTCCGTGGCCCGGAAAGTGTTTTAAAGTCACCAGTAGTCCGCCATCCTGCATTCCTTTTAGGTAAGCACCAGCTTTCACTGCCACATTATATTTGTCTTCTCCGAAAGAACGGTAATTGATAATCGGATTTTTAGGGTTGTTATTAATATCAACATCAGGTGAAAGATTCATCTGCATTCCTATTCTTTTGTAATCTTTAGCGACTTCCAGCCCCATTTTATAAATCAGTTCTTTATCTTGTATAGCACCCAGTGCCATTTGATAAGGATAAGCGATTGTACTATCCAGGCGCATTCCCAATCCCCATTCTCCATCAGAAGCAATTAATAAAGGGGTGCGTGCGAGTGCCTGGTACTTATTAGTTAAAATAGCTTGCCTGCCGGGGCCCCCCTGAAAGAAAACCAATCCGCCGATACGCTCTCTTCTGATTACATGTCCGACAGAATCTTCAAAGGCTTGTCCTTTATTGGTATGCGCTCTTACGAAAAACAATTGCGCAATTTTATGACGCTTTTTTAATTTATGCAGCACCGAATCTACCCAATGGTTAGGCTCATCAAGACTTTGGATATAAGATTTCTTTTGTGCCTGAGCAGAAAAGATAACGAATAACAACACAATAAATACGGGGAACTTTTTTTGAATCATGGATAATTGATATGGTTAGTCTCACAAAGTTAATCAAAACCACCAAACCAATGTATCAGATTTGATACACAAGGAACAGTTTTAAGGTGAAACTTCAATTTTAAAATCAGGAAACAACACACTGTATATCAACACCTAACGTCAGTATTTAATTTTTATATTCTTGAGATCTCTTAAATTGGCACATTTATTTCTATGCACTCCGCGTTAATCACAAAATTAGTGAGCTTATGAAACCATTATGATTTTTCAAATCACACAACGAAATGAAAAACAAATCATGATAGCTTCATAACCATTAAAAAACAAATACATACTCATGAAAAAGATCTTTATTTTGGCTATTGGCCTTTTTGTAGCTACAGCAGCAAGTGCACAGGATAGGATTAAATTTGGTGTCAAAGCCGGTTTAAATCTATCAGACATTATCAAAGGCGATGGCAACAACAACTTCGACACCAAAGTAAAAACAGGTTTTAATGCAGGGGTTACTGTCGAAATTCCATTAATCGCGGGATTAGCTTTCACACCGGAAGTCCTTTACTCACAGAAGGGTTACAAATTAACTTCTTCACTTGGAGAGTTCAGACAAACAACAAGCTTTATCGATGTGCCGATTCTTGCCAGTTTCAGACTGGGAAGCAGCTTTAATATTGTTGCTGGTCCACAGGTTTCCTTCTTATTGTCTACTAAGAACAAATTTGACAATGGATTTGGAACTGTAGAACAAACCAATGTAGAAGGAGATTCGGACAGATTTAAGAAAAGTCTGGTTGGTGGTCTGATCGGTTTCAGATATGATGTCAATGATAAATTTGATATTCATGGACGTTACGCGCTGGATTTCCAGAAAAACAATGAAAATGGAACTTCCTCTACTCCAGAATTCAGGAATCAGGTATTCTCTGTAGGTGTAGGTATTAAGTTTTAAGTATATCCATACCTATGGAAAATCAGCCCTGTCTTCTTTAATCAGAAGCAGGGCTTTTTTATTAAAATTCTACATGTGCTCTCAGGGAGAAAACATGAACTGGTCCACGGTCTTTATTATAGGCAGGATGCAAGATAAATTGGTAATCGGGAGAAAGGAAGAATTTCTTCTGATAAACGTTAACTTTATAATACGTTTCAGCAATCATTTCTGGTGCATAGTTTAATTTACCGTCACCGATAATGAATCCGTATCCTCCTTGAGCCAGATAATCACGGTGGTCTTTGGATATTCCATTGCCTACAAAGGCAAGGCCGATTTCTGAATTTTTCTGATTCCAGCCATCTCCTTTTAAAATTGCCCCCAAACTTACTGACCTGTCAATTTCTGTAAAAGCCCAGGTTTCAGTTTTCCCATCGTTATAACTTGTTTTGGCAAAAACTCCAAGATTAGCATTAATGTTCTGTTCTATATTAATTCCAAACCCATATTTATTTCTGCCATAAGCGCGGGTATCCGTAATATCTGGTGCGATTGGATTTTGCGCAACAGCTAAACGATAATCTCCCATTTTTGCGGCGTTGTCATACCCCAGGACACGCAATGTTCCTTTTTGTCCGCTAATCTGGTATCGCTTTTCATATTCAAGTGTGAATGCATGTGCTTTACCTATTTTACCATCCCAGATTGCTCCGTTTGCTGTGGTGGTAACCATTGTAGTGGCTAAGCGTAAAGCCCAGGTTGGTTGACCAAGTTCGAATACGACCCCAAATACATAACCTCTTGTATTGGCAGGATAGTCCCATGCTCCATTCGCCATTAATGACCAGTTCATGAACTGAGACCTTGCATCATGGCTAAAAGCATTGTTATCAAAGAAGTCACTTAATCCAAATTTACCTGCGGTAATAGAAAAGTATTTCTTTTTGCGGTAACTGGCTAACTGATTTGCATCATCGGCGATAGTATCCACTTCTTTTCCCCAGCCAAAGGTTTGAACAAGGTAAGCTCTGGCGATATAAATTGCTGGTTCCGGGGAGCCAATCCTGAAGGTTTCTCCATTTGGAAACCCTGCCACCCCTACGGCCTGACTAAATCCTTTTCCACCAGACATCTCCGGATTGAAGTAAGCTTCAGCTCCTTTCCATAATCTTGCTCCACCAAATAATGTTGTGGTAAAAGAAGTTGCTGTTTCATGAGCGTTAGAAAGGCTGTTTGTACCAGAATACGCTGCACCAAAACCAGGTTTAGTCTGCGTGATTACAGTTTGCTGGAAGTGGAGGTTGAATCTTTTTTTGAACAGGCTGTCTGTTTGTGCGAAAGTCGGCGCCGCCAGTAAAGCGGCTATACCCAATAATATTATCTTCTTCATAGGATGAGCGCAAAGATATTAGAATACAATATTACTGAGATTAAAACCAGATTAAAGAAATTCTTTTTTAACAGGCTAGCTTAAAGGCCATTCAGCCTTTAAGAAATTAATTCAAAGCATTTACTAGGCGTAAATAAAAATAGTCATACTTCTTGGCCCATGAGCCCCCAGAACCAATGACTGTTCTATATCTGCGGTCTTAGATGGCCCTGCGATAAAAGTTCCAAAGTCATATTCAGCTTCTCCGATTTTCTGATAGGCGGTGTGCATATCCGGGACTAATGCCGAAAGAGGAACGACCATAACTATATGCTGGGTAATAAAAGGTAAAACTCTGATTCCCATCTGGTCTTCAGTAAGCCAGAGTGCAGAGTTTTCTGCAACCCCCATTGATGATTTAAAGATGGCGACGTCCACATCTGCATAACTATGTGGATCTGAATTTAACTCAAAGGCAGAAATAGCAGCAGAGATCAATTCTTTGACGGTAGAAACCATCCGTTTTTCGCCCGAAAACTGTGCTGCAATTAAAGGTTGTATTGCAGCAAATTCATCAACCAGATGTACTGTACTTCCTATGCCTTCGGCCATCGCCTTAAATTTAGCTTGCAGTTCAAGAATTTCTACACGCTCCAGAGGCATTGCGGTTGGCAATGGAACCAGTTCAGGTTGATTTTGTCTTAATGCGGCTAATATTTTATCTCTGCTCATACTATTTAACATTCTTCTTATACCATTCTCCGAACGATTCTTTTGGAACGCCGGGCATATCTCTTTGCTTATACCATGGGTTAAAGTGGTTATTAACCGCAAATGGAATATACTTTAGGACCCATCTGCCTGCTTTTCCGGCAGTACGGTAAATCCCCGGCGAAGAAAGTGTATAGTTCATGATTTTCATGCTCATCTTTTTAGAGGATGTCGCATAGCCTTCCTGAACAATTACTTGTCTCCATTTATAGAGTTGCTGGTGAATATCAATTTTTACCGGACAAACATTAGAACACGACCCACATAAAGTGGACGCAAAAGGAAGATCTGCATATTTTTCCCGATCCAGATTAGGTGCCAGAATTGCACCAATAGGCCCTGAAATTGCATTGTGATAACTGTGTCCACCACTTCTTCTGTAAACAGGACAAGTATTCATACAGGCACCACAGCGAATACATTTTAAAGAGGCTCTGAAATCTTCCCGTCCCATTTGAACAGTACGACCATTGTCAACCAATACAAGATGCATTTCCTGCCCTGCCCGTGGTTTCTTAAAGTGGCTGGAATAAGTAGTGATCGGCTGCCCGGTAGCACTTCTGGCTAGTAAGCGCAGAAATACGCCTAAATGTTTACGCTTTGGAATAATCTTCTCAATTCCCATACAGGCAATATGGACATCTGCGAGATGGGCACCCATATCAGCATTCCCTTCATTAGTGCAAACTACAAATTCACCGGTTTCTGCAATCGCAAAATTAACTCCTGTTAAGGCTGCTTTCCTGGTCAGAAAAGTTTCTCTAAGATGTACCCTTGCTGCTTCTGTAAGTATTTGCGGGTCTGAGGTTCCGGCGGCGACACCGAGATGCTGATGAAATAAATCACCTATTTCCTCTTTCTTTTTATGAATACAAGGCAGAACAATATGACTGGGTGGTTCTTTGGCTAACTGAACAATGCGCTCTCCCAGATCAGAATCGATGACTTCGAGCCCTTGTTTTTCTAAATATTCATTTAAATGACATTCTTCCGTTAGCATGGATTTACTTTTTACCAGCTGGTGGATGCTGTGCTTTTGCAGAATCTGATGTACAATTTGATTATGCTCCTGCGCGTCTGATGCCCAATGCACAATAATCCCATTGGCTTTTGCCTTTTCTTCAAAGCTAACCAGATATTCAGCAAGATTAGATAAGGCATTATTTTTAATCTGAGAAGCTTTTTCTCTCAATACTTCCCATTCAGGGATACTATTGGCGGATTTATCTCTTTTCTGCCTGATCCACCATAAGGTTTCATCATGCCAGTTTACACGCTGTTCGTCTTTATTAAATACTGCTGATAATTCAGGATGGGTCTTCGTTGGTGTACTCATAAGCTAATTCTATCCCGCATTTAATATTTCTGCAATATGCAGCACCTTAATTTTGCTATTTTCTCTTTTTAAAATCCCTTCCATATGCATCAGACATGACATATCAGCTCCAGTTATATATTCGGCACCATTTGCCTGGTGGTCTTTTACTCTGTCTTTACCCATTTTCACTGATACAGCTTCTTCAACTACACAAAAAGTTCCGCCAAATCCACAGCATTCGTCTTCTCTTTTCAAATCAATGAGCTCCAGCCCTTCTACCTGCGCCAACAGTTGTTGAGGTTTAGAAAAATAAGGGGCAACTAATTCGCTCATTTGTGTAAGTAATAATCCCCTTTGACCATGACAGCTTTGATGCAGACCTACTTTATGAGGGAATTTTGCTTTCAGGTTTTTCACTTTGAGGACATCGACCAGGAATTCTACCAGTTCATAAACTTTGGTTCTGACTGCTGCTGCCTTATCTGCCGATTTTTCGGTATGCAAATGTTCTTTAACATGTAAGACACAACTGCCCGAAGGGGATACGATATAATCAAACTCTGCAAAATTGTCTACAAAAAGCTGATTACAGTTCTGGGTAAGATGTTCGAATCCTGAATTGGCCATGGGTTGTCCGCAACAGGTTTGTCCGGTTGGGTAAGTAACATCAAGTCCAAGCTTTTTAAGCAGCTGATAAGTTGCAATACCTGCGTTTGGATAAAACTGATCTACATAACAGGGAATAAAAAGGCCTACTCTTTTCATAAAGCGAAATCATTGAAAGATGTGTAAATCTCATTTTTACTGAAAGCACAAGTTACGAAAGTACGTTTAACGTGTTGAGCTTCTATCTCTGATTTTGGCAAAATATACAGCTTTATTGCTATATCAAAAATAATAAACAATTATACACCTTCCTGCCGGACTAACTGTACCGTACTATCTTGGTCTGAAATATTTACTGGTCTTGTGTCATGCTTTTTTCAATGCGGGAGTCGGGTATGAACCAGATTATTGCAACTAATACGTATAACGAAAAACTGATCCAGGGGTTAACCCACGACAAGGCGATAGCTGTTAGATATAATCCAACTGAAATTATGCCTTTGGTGCCTTTCCCTATTGCTTTACTGAGGTTTGAGTTCTCTCCTTCGTGTTTAATCAGGGAGTTTGACAAAATAGAATAGGCAAATGCATTCATAACCATCACAAAACCATAGCATGCTATTGGCCATTGGCTGAAATGGTTTTCACCCATCCAGGCAGTCACAAAAGGGATTAGTGATAGCCAGAATAATAAATGCAGGTTAGCCCATAAGATACGTCCGTTCACCGATTTTGCCGCCTGCAGCATATGGTGATGGTTATTCCAGTATATCCCTACATACACAAAGCTCAGGATATAACTCATAAACACCGGGATGAGTGGAATTAATGCTTTGAGATCATGACCACCATGGGGCACTTTTAATTCTAATACCATAATTGTGATAATGATGGCGATTACGCCATCACTAAAAGCTTCCATTCTTCCTTTATGCATTATCGTATGATTAGTTTTTCAAGTATAGTCAGGATCTTTTCTGCATACATCATTCCAAATTTATAGTTGAAGAATTATTTTTATGGAATCAGAATTATTTTTCCTGTACTTTTTCTGCTCTCCAGAAAATCATGTGCATTCTTCCCTGCTGATAATTTGAAGGAAGCTGGCTCAGCTATGGTAATTTGTTTTGTTCTGATCCATTCAAATAATTGACCTGATCTTTTTACACGCTCTTCTCTGTTGGTCAGGTAACTCCAAAGGTCTCCTCCTGTTAATGTTTTAGAGCCGTCCATCAGCATTCGGGGATCGACAAAGGCAGGGTCTCCACCACTCATTCCATAAAATACCACCTGCCCGCAATCTTTAGTTACGTTAAAGCTATCTTGCAAGGTACTTCCGACACTATCGTAAACAACATCTACACCGCCAGCCGCAAACAGGATTACTTGTTTTTTCCAATTGTCATTGTACAGATAAACCTGGTCAGCACCATTTTTCAGGGCGATGGAAGCTTTTTCTTCGGAAGAAGTTAAACCAATAACCGTCCCCCCCAGAAGTTTGGTGATCTGAGTCAGCAATTGACCTACCCCACCTGCTACAGCGTGAATCAGGACAAGGTCTCCGGCTTTTGTCTGATGACTATCTGTAGCGAGATACTGTGCGGTAAGCCCTTGCAGTAAAACAGCGGCAGCAGTTTCAAAACTAATATCTTCGGGAATTGGCAACGCATGACTTACGGGTAATGCTACATATTCTGCATTTGCAAATGGTACATCGGCAAATGAAATTCTATCCCCTATTTTAAATTCAGCATGGTTATTTGCATCTGCCACTATACCCGCACCTTCATAACCGGCGATATAGGGTGGCTGTCCCGTCAGGTGATAATTCCCCTTCCTCCGGTAAATATCTGCAAAGTTCAGGCCTATAGCCTTCATTTCGAGTAATATTTCTCCTTCTTTTAAGACTGGTTTGGGTACTTCTATATATTCCAGTACTTCCGAACCGCCAAAACTGGAGAATGTTAATGCTTTCATGTGCTTCCTATTAAATAATAACTAAATGTATGACAATGGAAGGAATAATCTTCTCTTGCTGCAGATCATGACATTTTAATGTACGATTAACAATAATCTATTGTAATTTAGTTTTTTAATGGTTTAAGAAAACCGCCACTATTAATACCCGTTTTATGCTATTAAATTGCGTTATCATAGAAGACGAGAATCATGCCATTGAATTGCTGACAGATCATATTCAAAACATGCCTAATCTTCATTTACATAAAGTCTATTCTCAACCTATAACTGCGTTGGCAGAGATTACAGAAGAGGACCGCATAGATATCCTCTTTATGGATATTAATATGCCTGGCATATCGGGAATGGACCTGGCTAAGATTCTTCGTCCAAAAACGCGCTTTCTGATTTTTACCACTGCATACCATCAATATGCAGTAGAGGCATTTGAACTTGAGGCAGATCAATATATTATCAAGCCAGTTACCTTTCCGAAATTTACTGTAGCCATAGAAAAGATTATCAGAAAAATTGGTAAAGTCCCTGTTCAGCCTGTGCCTAAATCAGAGATATTTATCAAAACAGGCGTCATGAATAAAATTATCAAGGTTAGTCCTGAAGAGGTAATTTATCTTGAAGCAAGGGATAATTACATCATTGTCCATACGGATAAGGATAGTATTATTACTTATCTTACATTAAAGGAAGCGCTTCAGACTTTAAATCAGCTCAATAATCTGGTACAGGTACAGAAATCATTTGTAATTGCCAGAAATAAGATAGAAATGATAGAGGGCAACCTGATTATTATGGCTAAGGGAACCCAGATACCGATAGGAAACACTTATAAAAAATCATTTTTTGATTATGTGAAGAATAATACGGTTGTATCGGCAAGGATAAAACCTCCCAGATCGCAGTAATCTTTGTTTAAATGATCATTTTTCATCCGGCGGGCTTCTTTAGTAAATACAAATATCATTTTTTGGTGTGGAGTATCTTTATAGCTTATCAAATATTGATACAAGCGACCTATTCCGGCAAATTCTCAGCTGCTAAACAATATTTTCTGGCCTATTTTTTCTCACTTTTGCTTTTCTATTTCCATGCCCATGTAGTATTGAAATACACGCTGAATACACCTAATAAAATTCTTAAATATAGCCTGGGAATATTAATCATCCTGGAAATTATAGGCTACCTCGTGATCGGAGGTCTGGTTACAAAATATCTGTATACCGATGAAAGCCCACAAAAATCACTGAGCCAGATTTTTAACAAAGCATATATAATTGGTAGGATCTGGATGGCCATTTATTATATGGGTACCAGCACCGGCTATTATTTTTTAATGCACCACCGGCAACAAAAACAGCTGGTAGAAAAGATGAAACAACAAGAGCTTAAAACAATTTTGTTGGAGAAAGCAATTAAGAATGAGCTTGTACTAACCCAAAACGCATTTTTGAGAGCCCAGATCAATCCTCATTTTTTAATTAATACGCTGAGTTTTTTATATAATGAGACTCGCAAACTAGCTCCAAAAGCTGCCGAAAGTATTTTGTCTTTATCTGATATCATACAATATTCTTTAAGTAAAGAAGTGGATGCTGGATTTGTGGAACTGGAGAAAGAAATCAGACTGGTGGAGAGCTTTCTTACTTTATATCAAGCCAGAGAACCCTTAAAAAAACAATTAAGTTTTTCTTATAATGCAGCGGCTTTGGCTGTCCCTTTTATTCCTATGATATTGATGTCACTAACTGAACGTATAATCAAACACGGTCAGCTCGATGACTCATTAAAGCCTGCAAAAATTAAGATAATCTATGAAGATTCTATCTTATTTATTGACACCTCTAATATGAAATGCATGGAGAGCCTGAGTACGCATGAAACAATTTTAGAAAGTATTAACAGCAGGCTTGCCACTGTTTATGGAGACAGAGCCGAATTTGGCTTTTACCTTGATACCCACAATTATTTCCATACTTATACTAAAGTTCAATTTTAAACCATGAATGACCGCTTATTGACCTTTCTGAATAAGTATAAATATCATTTTCTGGTATGGAGCATTTATACTGTTTATGAATTAACGTTAGTGGTGATTGCTACGGGAAAAAGCACAACATTAGATGTTTTCATTTTCTACAATACTTTTAATATTTCTTTGTTTTATATCCATGTAATCGTATTAAAGCACACGCTGGATGATCCGGATAATACGCTTAAACTTCGCCTTCTGTTCTTAATCCTGATCGAACTGGTACTCTATATTAGTTTAAAAAAAATCTGTGAAGTATTATTGTATGAAGCCATGGACTATGAGGATTCAGCTAATCTTTTAGAAGAAATGGTCAAGAGATTATATAGACCAGTTTATTTTATAGGTTATGGTACCGGGTATTATTTTTTAATGCGCAGCTGGCGTCAAACACAGTTATTAGAGAAAATGGAACAGCAACATTTCAAAAATCTGATACAACAGAAAGAAATTAAAAACGAACTGATATTAACACAAAACACCTTCCTTAAGTCTCAAATCAACCCGGAATTCCTGATCAATACCTTAGATTATTTATATCAGGAGACGCACGAAACTGCACCCAAAGCAGCGGAAAATATTGCATCATTATCAGCTATTATGCAATACGCTTTGAGCGAAGAAACATTAACTGGATTTGTAAAGCTTGAAAAAGAAGTCGAACTCATAGAAAACTTTCTCCTTTTACACCAGGCAAGGCAGGTAAATCGGGCACAGCTAAAATTAGTTTATACTCAGGAAGCCCTGGCCACTTCATTTATCCCACTGGTATTGATGACACTTACAGAGAACATTTTAAAACATGGTAAACTTAATGATCCGGATAAACCTGCGGAGATCAGAATAACCTGCAAAAATTCAATCCTTCGTATCGAAACGGCCAATCAGAGATCTAGTACCAGCAATTTCTCAAGTCATGGCATCGGCTTAAAGAACATCAAAGACCGGCTCTCCATGACTTATGGTGAAACCGCCTCATTCGATTATTACCTTGATTCCAAAGGATATTTTTATACGGCTATTGAAATACGGTCAGCTATTGGGGATTACACGTAGAAAAACATGTTCCATGCCATCAACATCATCCATAATTTCATCTACTTTGTTAAATCCGAGCTTAGTAATAAGCCGGAGAGATGCTGTATTGTCAGGTGATACAGAAGCGAGAAAACGGCAAATACCATACGCTTGCACTGCCCACTCCATCATTGCCTTTACAGCTTCAGTTGCATAACCACGCTGCCGGTAATTCACAAAAATACTATACCCAAACTCTGCAGCGTTTTTTCCATAGTCATAAATGTATTCAGGATCTGGCCGGTTATGAAAGCGGATAAGACCAATCATTACCTTTTCATCTGGTAGTATGATTGCTCTGGCTGACCATGGAGAATATAGCGGATCATCTTCCAGTTGCTTCTGGCCGTATTTAAAGCTATTATGATAGTCCAGCAGGTCTTCATTAATAGCTACTCCCATCATTTGCCCTGCGGTCTGTATATCGCCGGCAAGAATAGCTTCTGCTGCCTCACTATCTATCAGACGGAGTAATAATCGCGGGGTAGTGATTGTATCGCCGGGTTCTTTCATTGTTGAACCAAATTAATAAAAAAAACGCCTTAAGCATCAGCTTAAAGCGTTTTTTTTATTTATAATCTTGCGGAGAGAGAGGTACTCGAACTTATAGTTTTCACAGAGACATAAATTAACATAAAACAAACATTTACCACCAAAAAAGCATATTTGTGTATACACAAGTCATTGTGTGTAAATAAAAATATCACAAATTTAGCCCCACAATTAGCCCCACATCATTTAAAATTATACTTTTGCAGTAACGTTTTTAAAAACCTTACAATGGCTCACAATCTAAGATTTGAATTGAGGCGGGAGACTGCAAACAAAAAAGGAGAAAGCCCCATAGCACTTATTATTGTTGTTGATGGCCAACGCCGGAAACTTCCTACTGGGGTGAAGATATTACCACAGCTTTGGGATACTAAAGGACAGAAGGCTGTTTATAAAACCACCCTTATAATCAAAAAAGAGCTCCCAGATGTTGACGTGGCAACCTTACCATTCAAAGACGACATTAATAAAATAAACCAAGCCTTACAGGATGTAAAAAAAGGTGTTGAACGAGAAGCGGAGCGCTTTAAGCTTGACGGAATACCTTATAGCTCAGAAATGCTTATAACGAGCTTTAAAAAAAACGCTGGACCAACAACAACGAAGGCAGATCCAAAAATATATCTTTTAGATTTTATACGCCAATATATAGCAGAAACTGGGGCAATAACCAACAAAGGCAGTCAAACTGTCTATAACGTCTTGGCGGTGCACTTAGACAATTATGAAAAGGGGATTGTCATCAAGGAAGGAGTTGCATTGAAAATTAACTTAAAAAAAATGGAACGTGTCACTTTGTTAAATGCGGACTATTCCTTTATGCAGTCGTTTTGCAATTACCTAATCGGAGACGTGGGGCATCTTAACACAACGGCCGCAAAGCAAATTACCGGGCTTAAAACTTTCTTAAATAAGGCCAGAAAATCGGGAAACAATGTAAATAATACCTTTCAGGATTATAGCGTAAAACGCGATAAACTGGAAGTAATTGCATTAACAAAATCCGAATTTGAAGCAATAAAAGATTTAGACCTAAACAACAATAGAAAGCTAGACCAAGTTAGAGATGTTTTCATTTTTGGTTGTGTTACCGGATTGAGATATTCAGATTTAGCAAATTTGAAACGTGAAAATATTGCTGGAGGATTTTTAAATATTACCGTCGTAAAGACAAAGCAAAAGTTAAATATTCCATTAAGTGGCATTGCTTATGATATACTATCAAAATATCCAACCACTATAAAACCTTTACCCGTAATTAGTAATCAAAAATTTAATTCCTATTTAAAAGATTTGGGTAAACTGGCAGAAATAAATGAGATAATTCCAATTACAAGATTTGCAGGTAATACCGAAAAGACGAGAGTCTACAAGAAGTATGAGCTTGTAAGTGTTCATACGGCCCGGAAAACATTTGTCACCTTGTCACTTGAAAGGGGTATGAAAGCGGAGGAAATCATGCCAATAACAGGGCACGTATCTTATCCTTCTTTCAAAAGGTATGTCAACGTAACTAAAGAGCGCGCAAAAACTGCGCTTTTAGAAGCTTGGGGTGAGCCAAGTCAATTAAAAGTGGTAAAAAATGAAAATAATGGAAAGTTATATTAAGATTATTGACGAAACAATAAACGAATTTAGGAGAGATTATCCTGAATGTGCAGAGTTTTTAGTTGATGACATGGATACATATAGAATAAATACTATCAAAGCAGTCTACCGTTATTGGTCAGACATTAAAGTCATGGGAATAAAAGTGGTCACTTACACATTACAACCTTTTTTGGAAGCCGGTTATGAGATATTTACACAAGGTATTGATTACCTACAAGCCGACGTCCCAGACTTTAAATCTGCTGCGGAGAATATATTGATAGGCATGCTAGAAATAAGGTGGATTACAGCTTTTATTAAAAAAACGGAAGAGAAAATCATAAATCAAGGCGACCACCCTTTAACACTTAAGCAAGTTGCATTATTATACTTCTATAAGAAAGCGCCTATTACGAGATCAAATGCGAAAGAAATAGCTGAAGATCATGGATTCTTTTCTGAAAATTCGGATCAAGCCTTATATCAAAAATATAGCTTTTTTTGTAGCGCAGCAAACAGAAAGGGCCTACCAGATACTAAGAGAAAAATTGAAAATAAGATTAAGTTGGTAGAAAGTGTTCTTATGTTACTACCTCTTGAATTACAAGAACAGGCTGCACGGGAACTAGATATACTCTATAAATCAAATATCCCCCTCTGAATAGCCTGATTGTTTTAAGAATTATGCCCTTATAAAATTCTTGAAATCATCAAACCATGTTAGATTTTCGTTTTGTGAGACTAGGGTAAATACAAATGAGCATTTTTATTGTTATATTACAAAACCTAATTATTCTACTAACTAAATGCCCTCGTTTACAAAAAACATCACAAAGAATAGACTTTTGTCTATTGCTGCTAATGCACTAAAAAAAATAAAGAAGCGTAACTCTTGGGAAAGACAAAGAAATATAGTTCGTAATTCCCAAAAGAAGGGGAAACGAAAAAGAACCAGATATCCTGGGGTAAATCGGTACAATCCAGCAAAAAACATGATTATTCCAGTAAGGTTTAATTTACTTGACGGAAAAGATGAGGTATTGGTGTTTTTCGAAAAATGCAAAGTAAGTTCACTTACTTATAGAAAATTACATTTTGTTTTTGATAATGTTGAAGATATAGGTCATGGAGCTGTAACAATATTACTATCTATATGCGGATATTTAAAAGATCAAGGAGTCTCAGTAAGTGGGAGTTACCCAAATGATGTAGAAGCAAGAACAACGTTTGAAAAATCTGGATTTTTAAGATACTTCAATGCACATTATACTAAAAAGGAGAATATGGATTCTCCAAATGAGATCCTACAAAGAGGTCTTGATAAAACAAATCCTAAAGGAACAGCAAAGAAAATTAGGGGGGCAATGAAAACAGTATGGGGTACCGAACAAAAAAATACTGGTATTCAAGGTTTAGTAATTGAAATTATGGCAAATACAGTGAATCATGCTTACAATAAATATCATAAAGGTTGGTATTTTTCCGTAGATCATGATAATGAGAATAACTCAGTGAAGTTCTGCTTTGTTGATAATGGGCTAGGAATTCTTAATACAATAAAAATCAAATTGAAAGACATATTTGGTACCTTTATAGGTATCACCAATGATGGACAAATTTTGAAAAATGCTTTTGATGGTCGATATGGGTCACGAACTCGGTTGTCATACAGAGGAAGAGGATTGCCGGCAATTAAAAAGAACTTCGATAATAATATAATCAAAAATTTAGTTGTAATTTCGAATAATGTTTACTTGAATTTTGAAGATGGGACTTTTGAAGTAATGCCCATTTCTTTCACTGGAACATTTTATTATTGGGAAATAGATCAGACTTGTAAGAATAATAACAATGTATAAGATTTCAGTAGCAGATCAATTTAGTGAAACACCCGGAGCGAGGTATTATTCCGATGGCCCAAAATCAGGTCAGGAATTCTATGACAAGCTGCTTCTTGTTGAATTCGAAAAAGCTCTCAAAGATAATTCAAAACTTACAGTAGATCTGGATGGTACGGAGGGATATGCTACATCTTTTCTCGACGAAGCATTTAGGAGTCTTTCTGATAAGTTTAGTCCAGACATTACCTGGAATCACCTTAATATAGTTTCTTCTGAAGAACCTGATTGGATAGAAGAGATAAGAACTTATATTTATAAAGAGTCAGAATGATAACTGACTGCTTACGCTATCTTTCTCTAATAGTACTAGGTTGTATTTTGGGAGTGTGGTTTTGCAATTATGAGTATTTTAAATTAGATCCTTCTATAGAATTAGGCGATCTCTTTGGCTTTGCCCTAACATCGTTTATAGGGCTTTTTATCGCTAATAATATTCAAAAATATCTTAACGCAAATCGTAAGGAAAAGGATTATATTATTGATGTCCTAAGAAAATTAATGTCTGATTTTTTAGAGCTGAATAGTTATACGGAACTTAATGAATACCCATTTGATAAAACTAAGCGACTTATTCGTTCACTAAATAGAAAAATAATTCAGACAGAAAGACTCATAAATATTAGCTCACATAATAATATAATTAATTTAAATGATTTACATACCTCATTGAAATCTGTCAGACGTTTAATCCTAGGAGTTAGTCCAGTTGCAGGAAATATAGTATTATCTTCTAGGCAAAAAAATACAGCAGAAACCAAACTGGACTCTATTGAACAAGAGATTTATAGACTGATTTTAAAGATTAATAATTCATGACCCAGAGCACGACGGACAATGCTCCAAGTCTGAGACCAAATGTAATCTTCCCTAAAAACAGCTACAGAAATAAGTGTAGTATTTTATAAATTTAGGGTAATGAAAAAAAGCAATTTTAGTGATCCACAAATCATCAAGATTTTGTCTTCACAGGAATCAGGAAAATCAGTTTCAGATATCTGCAGAGAGCATGGTATCAGCCAAGGGACTTTTTATAAATGGAAAAGCAAATATTCCGGGATGGAGGTTTCCCAGGTCAAACAGTTGAAAGATCTGGAAAAGGAGCTGGTACAGTACAAAAAGATAGTTGCAGAGCTGACTCTTCAAAATGTTGTGTTAAAAGATGTGATTGAAAAAAAGCTTTAGGGCCTGTCGAAAAGCGTGAGCTTGTTGGATATGCCCGAGAGACATTCCAGATGAGCCTTCGGCAGGCCTGCATACTTTTTTGTATCAGCACCTCAGTTTTTTATTATCATGCCAAGCGAAAAGATGATCAGGAGATCATTGATCAGTTATCCGCTCTTGCGGAATCCCATCGTACCTGGGGTTTCTGGATGATGTATCACCGCCTGCGTAAACTTCAGCATATTTGGAACCATAAACGTGTTTACCGCGTTTACACTTTGATGCGGCTGAATCTACGCAACAAAAGAAAGAAACGTCTTCCTGCACGCGTAAAAGAGCCGCTGTTGCGTCCAATCTATCCAAATGTAACCTGGAGTTTGGATTTTATGCATGATACTTTAGCCAGTGGTAAGACAATCAGAACGTTAAATGTAATTGATGATTTTAATCGTGAAGTGCTTTCTATAACTGTCGACACTAGTTTGCCCTCACAGCGGGTTATAAGGGAGTTGGAAACATTGCTCGACTGGAGAGGAAAACCTGATGCAATTCGATCTGACAACGGTCCTGAATTTATAGCTGCAGCCCTGTCAGATTGGTGCGAAATCAATGGTATAAGCTGGATTCATATACAACCTGGCAAGCCCACACAGAACAGTCTGATCGAGCGTTTTAACAGAACTTTCAGACAGGACGTGCTGGATAGTTATATGTTCGATAATCTGGCTGAGTTAAGAAAATATGCACTGGCCTGGGCATGGATGTACAACAATGAAAGACCGCATGCAGCGCTGGGCTATAGAACCCCAGTAGAGTTCTTATTGAAATATGGAAAACTTTCAGCGCTGAAACAGCGCCAGTTTCCCACATTACAACAAGATAATAATAGCAATAGTAATTGGAATTCTTTAGTTTTGAACGTAGCTAGTTAGGGGAAGATTACACAAACATCTACATGTTTTTCTATTCGTTCTGCTTCAAGATAAATTATTCCAGGAAAATATTCTCATGGATACGAATTATTAAATATCAGTCACAGAAAAAGCTCTCCTCCGTTTATGTATTTGGAAACCAGTAGCACGCCACTTGCACCAGGCTAACATTCATATTTTTAAATTGTAAATTAATTCAGGCTCTTTCCTGAACCACTTATAAATAATTGAAAACCAATACATTTATAAGATATTTCTATGCTGGTTTTCTCTTAATAACTCCCACCCTAATCTCGCATCATAAAAATTTCTTTATAAATGTATTAGGATATAGGAATATTTCTATTATGATCCTTAAGGTAATGTATCAAACTTCTCCTCTGACATTCAGTCAAGCTATCTAACTTTTTATTTCCATGATCTCTAAGCATTGGTTCTTTAATATATAGGTTGTTATGTTTTGTTTTGAAAATAAAATCACTTAATTTCAGGCTGTCCGTAGCAGATAATTCCGTATATGTCAATACCTCAGGATAAATTCGTCTTTCTGAATCACGATGACAATTTTCACAGCCCACTTTATTTTCGATATTACTTCCTATAAAAGGTTTCAAATCACAAGTATCAATTTCTTGTTTTTTTGAGACTTGAGAATGGCTTTTCCCAGAATTGTTTGTGCAAGAAATGATAGCACATACAATTAGACTACCTAAATTTAGCCTTATTATATTTGAATCCATTTGTAGGGTCATTTAGAAAAGTTCGTAAATTATTAACTGTATTGAGACTAGGGTTAGTATAATTGCCTTTGTACATGTCTTCTATGTCTCTAATTAAGTAATTGTTCATCTTTGATCTCTCGTCAGAGGAAACATTCGTCATATGTCTCCCATTCATGTTATACATTAGACTATTGGTGTCATTTTTATCAAATAGATCCGGCAACCCTAAAGAATGAAAAAATTCATGAGCGGCGATGTATGGATATTGACACCAATCATTATAAGCTACGGTTGAGGGCCCCTTCTTTCCCCAAGTTAACCCACTTGTTCCATACTTATCAGACTTGAACCCGATTGTATCAACAACGGCAAGGACAAAGTCATTCCCTGATAATTGGCTTAACATAATTATATGCTCCAATTTAACAATATAATTAATGTTGTAATATATAGTATATAGCTCGCTATCCGTCCCAAATTTTTTACTTTTAGGATCAAAGTTATGGAGATATGCACCATATCTCGGAGAAGAGGTTCCAGTTAATTTAGTAGAAATAATATGCTGGGTAGAATTTATCAAACTATGCATCCTACTTGCTCCTTTAGTCGTAAGATCAAGAACCTTTATGGTTATAGTGACGTCACCAGATATTGTAAGAACACGAGAGCCATTATTTTGAATCCGAAGATCATGACATGTAATTCCTCCAGACAGTTTCCTCTGTTGCACAGATATAAGCTTTGTTTTAAATTCTACTAACATCATATTTATGATATATTATTATAGAGTTTTATTATAGAGTTTTATTATAGAGTTTTCTAAAAATTTAATTCCAGAGTATATTTTATAAATAAAAATACACATTATAAATATAGTTCGATACTAAAAGAACTAGAAAAACCATTCGTATACAGCAAAAGAATAATTTTAAAAATTGTAATCGATTATAACCGATTACCATAGTACTCATATTACCACTTTTGACAAAACAAATAACAGAGACTATGGACAATAATATAATTTTATCTTCTATTCGACTAACGGACTTACAAGACATAATAACTGATAGTTTTAATAAGGCACTAAAGATCCATTCTAATCAATTATTAACCCCAAAGCCAGAGATAGTAGATGGTGAAACACTGGAATTAAAATTTGGCATTACGCGTCAGACATTGGGGAGATGGAGAAAGCAGAAACGCATACCATATATACAGCATGGTGGCATTATAAGATATGATTTGAATAAGGTAATTGAGGCATTAGAGTATAAGAAGCACAAATGATCGACGGAATAAAATTCGAGATCTTCAGCTCAGTTGCATTAGAAAGATCACTAATGTCAAAAGAAGGCTTTATACGACCTTTAAACATGCAAACAGGGGAACTACTAGGTATATACAATAGAACTATAATAACGAATGAAAATCTAGCTTCTACAAAAATGGATATAAAATTATATCCGTCTGGCCGAATGTACATAAGTGGGAGTCTGCATAAGTATTTGAAAGGTGAAAACCATAGCGGATTTAACCTTCATGACTTAAAACAGGCAATCAGGCATATTTGCAAGCAGCTTATGGTTAGCCCCAGTGAATGTCGAATAACACAAATGGAATACGGTGTGAATTTAAAAACCTCATTTGAGGTTTCTAAATTTTTAGATCGTTTGATATGCATTAAAAATAATCCATTTAACATAGAATATAGCACCAAAATGAATTATTATTATAGCAAAACAACCGATTATAAGATTAAAATTTACGATAAAGGCCTACAGTATAATTTACCATATCAATTGTTGCGAATTGAGAAGAAAGTAACCGACTCCAGGGCTTTGCGTAAAAAGGGTATAGAAATTTTTACTTTATCAGACTTAGATTATGATCATCTCAAACTATTAGGAAGAGACCTCTTGAAGATGATAGATCAAATAATATTTGACGATAAGTCAATATTAGATTCCCGACTTTCGGGCAACCAAAAGATTGCATTAGAAAAATATAGAAATCCCCGTCATTGGCGAATAAGAGGCAAAGATGCGGCTTTTCATGCACGTAAAGCATTCGAGTTATTAAAAGAAAAATTCGGAAGTGAAATACACCTCAAAGAGGTCAAAAAGCTGACAGAAAAAACCATAAATAACCTATTGAATACAACAACTAATGCGAACACATTATTATTAAAAATATGATATATACTATAAGTCATTAAATATGAAAATAATGCCGCCCACAACAAATGCGAAGTTTATATACATGTTCGCATTTGTTGTTGTTACGATAACCTATGTAATTTAGCAACCGAGCTATACGCCGATCAGTTTAAGCCGAAGTGGATACCGGTATTTTTTACACCTGAAAAAGTTAGTGTATTTTATAGTTGTAGTCCTAACGGTAGAGATTATTATGTCGAAACATTATATACTTTCTGTTTTGCTGAGGATACAATTGGCTTTATCAGATACAGCAATCATCTGCCAGATGATAAGGTAAAATTCTATACGCCATTTATTAGGTCTGATAATGTCGGAGCATCAGCGAACAATTCATTACTGAACACCGAACCACCTAAATTATAAACCATGGAAGACAATAAACACCAATCAGAGAAAAAGTTTATAGAAAAAGAGGATATTCACGTTGATCAGATGATTGGGTACATTAAGTGCAAAACAACCATGGGCCGAATTGATAGTGCCCTGAATAAGTGATATTGAAAATAGGACTTGGAGAACCAGCTATAGAGGCAGGATCTTTGTTCATGCTTCAGGTAAAATCGTTAAACATACGAATTACACTGATAGACAAATGATCGTATCCACCCTACGAACTACATATTATTTAGTATCAGGTTTTGTTTATAGTTCTGTGAATACAACTCCGTAAGTTTTTTGTGATTTATTGACATCATGTTTTCTAACGTAAACTTGAGCCATTGATATGCATTTAACTCATGTTTTTTGCAGATAGCAAAGAAAGAATAGATTATTGCCGCCCTTTATGCGGCCTCATGGCTACCTGCAAGAAAAACGGCGTTAATCCATTCGAATGGCTAAGGGATATTCTTATCAGAATACCGGAACATCATGCAAATAAATTGTATGAACTACTCCAGCAAAACTGGGTCGATAGCACCAAATCACCTGATGCGGGCACTTAGCCGATGGCTTACGAAGAAATGGTGAGCGGTTATCTGATATAATCCACAATCCTTCAAATATACTATTACCAGAATATCCTTTAATCGCCTTTCAGCAATGATAGGCCTTTTTATTTTCACCCAAAATGATATTCAATTTTTCTAAATCACAATTTCTTTTAAAGTTTCCTTACTGTGAAAGTATCACTTAAAATTGAAAATATTTATATTATTAGTGTTATATTTAAATTAAAACATAACGATATGGAAGTTATTTTGGACGAAAGTTGTCTGCCAGCTAATCAGCAGCACATACAATTTCAGATAGTTATTGAGGAATTGAAAGGCATATGGCGTAAAGGGTATTATAACGCTATTGAGCAGGCGATATATGAACAATCTGGTAGCGATGGCTTGTCAAGTATTTACTGCATGTCAGCGGACGTGGTGAGGTGGCTACCTATGGATGAGTTACCATGTGGTCCATGGCTCCACTTATCTAACGACGCATCATAAATGAGAAATTAGGTTCTTCATTTAGGCACATAGCTTTATCTCGAATCATTAACCGAAAAAGGGATCTAAGTTTTACATTAAATCCCTTTTTTTTAATTTCTCCAAATTTCAATTTAGACCAATTTATTTTTTTTATTATTTGATAATTTGGCTCAAGCCTACGAAATCTGGGCATTTTAACCTGATTAGTTTTGTATTTATTGTTAGGCAACTTTTCAGTTATAAATAGATCATACTGATCGTCAAAATTGTTTTGTGTTTTAGTTAATAAATCTAAAAGCTCCTTCAAAGATGAGTATTTAGATTCAGGTTTCTTATTTACTATTTGAATTATACTTTTATTGATTTTATAAGTAAATGTTACCCATATATGTCTTGTGATGATATATTGCCTTTATTGAACAGCAGGGTAGAAAATATGATGCATATGCTAAAAAATATGGTGCCGCTAAGGCTACCTCGGTTTTTAGAGCCAAAGCAGAATACTTCCTCAATAGAACCTATCCGGACAGCAGCTATTAAAGATCTTACCTTCAGGCAAAATACGGCAACAGCAGAATTAGAGCTTACCAAGTAAAAGGCCCTTTTTAAGCAATTTGAAAATTATAAAAAGCAGTTTGGGGAAGAGGCAGCAAATAAACGATATGCTGCGGAGCTTGATACGTTAAAGAAACCATCCATGGTTTTTTATTGGTTTTTGATATTCAATTTAGAGTGAGTGGTTAGAAACTCCTTTGGTGTGAATTCTAAAAATCTATGCACCTATTGAGTTAGAGAACATCATAATTTTTTAGACTTCTATGTTGCGAATATCTATAATTGGAAATTCAATTGTCTCACTAACTATAAAAACGTATTGTCAAAAATAATTTTAGATATACATTAGCAATGGTACATTTCAGGTATAGATCATATTAAAGGATGATCAGGAAGAAATTCTTTTGGACTGCATTCTAGAATAACAGCCAACTTATTAAGATGCTGTAGATTGAAATGGTTGCGATATTTCGGACTTTCAATCATCCCAATAAAACCAATTGAGACATCAAGTTCATTAGCTAGGTGTGCTTGTGACATCTTCTTAGCCAGTCGCAATTCTTTTACTCTATTAATTACATATTGGTCTATATCGGACTTCATTAACCACTATTAGATGAGTGAACAAAGTCGATTTAAAGACAAACTTTATCAATCACTTATAAGTGAGTATTTTTTGTTATTTTGGTCAAAAAAAGATATGAAAAAACTAACTGTTCTTTTAGCATTAACATTATGTACTCTATTTACCTACTGTCAAGAAATAATTAGTTATCCTGATTTTGGCATTCCAGTTAAAAATGGAATGCCATTTTATGAATTAATTGACTCAATTAATGTAAAAGGAAAAAATAAGGATCAGATTTATGATGCCTGCCGGAAAGCATTTGCCGATATCTTCACGAACTCTAAATCTGTGATAGAGCTTGAAAATAAACAGGACGGCGGCATTACAGGTAAAGGAATAACGAGTATTAGTTATAAAATTGGTGCTATGGGCATTTCAGATCAAGCGGACATTAATTTTAGCATTAATTTTCAATCTAAAGATTCTAAGTATAGAATCCAATTATATGATATTAATGGTGGGCCATACAAGAATATGAGTGGTATTTTCAAACTTACTAAGAAGTATAGAACAAGCTTCTTTACCGCGCTTAACTCTAAAATGGAAGCTTTTTTAACTGTCTTTTCTTCAACGATCAATGAGAACATGGAGAAAACATCATCTGACTTTTAAAAGCCTTCTACAGCGACTTAAAACTGCTAATTTACAAAGGCCAAATGGCTGTGGACCGATACTTAGACATAAAAAATATAACCGTCAAAAACCACGTGTTGGATATGACAGGCTCAAAAATGTAATTAAATAATAATGAAAACACAATCAATTTTAATAGCAATTTTAACGTCCTACCTAATAATACCGGGCTGCAAGGAAAAAGATGCCGGAACACCGGAACCAGTAAAGTCATGCTATGAATGCGAACTAAGTAAGTCATATAACCCTGGAAATTGTTTATACCAGTTGAATTATGTACCAGGATTCCGGTTGAAAAGTGTACCAGTTAGCGAGGCTCAAATGTAAGATATTAAGTTCAATACTGGCCGCACATCGCCGCTCAGTTTATTAGTTTTCTTTTAGATATTGGCCGAGATCTTAACTTCTTTGTTAAAATTTTCAGATCCCATCATGCTCTTGGTTTCTTTCATTCGATAGGATTTTCCATTCATATTCACCAGGAAAGATTTATGGGTAAGCCTATCTAGTAGTGCCGCTGTTAATACTGTGTCCATGCCGAAGATCTCATGCCATTTCTCGAATGATTTATTGGAAGTTATGATCGTGGATTTGATGCCTGTTCTTAAAGAAATGTGGTTGAAGAGCATTTCAGCGCCTGGTTTATCAAAGGAGATATAGCCCAGTTCATCACAGATCACCAGATCATATTTTTCAAACTTTAACTCCAGTGCCCGTAGGGTTCTGGAAGAATGGCATTCTCTGATTTGCGTCAGCATTTTAGGAATAGAGGTAAATAGCACGCTTTTTCCCTGCTGACAAGCTTTGATTCCTAGTCCAATAGCGATATGTGTTTTGCCAGTTCCGGGACTACCACCCAGAATAACATTCTGCCCGGAATCAATAAAGTCCAGGGTTTCCAGAAGCGATAGCTGCGTCATGGCATCGGCAGGAAGTTCTGTTCTGACCAGATCCATAAGGTATTTCAATTGTGGAAAGCCTGCGTTTCGCAGCTGGGCTTTGCGTCGGTTTACCAGCCGGATTTGCTGCTCAGCAAGCAGTAGATTTAGAAGTACCTCTTCAAAAGAAGTTTCCTCTTTGATGGCGGTGGTAATGACCTGGTCAAGGTCTTTACGAAATGCAGAAAGGCGTAGTTCGATGCTGATCTGCTGGATGTGTTCTAAAGTTTGTTTGTTCATCTTGTTATATTTAAGCCAGTAGTGGCGTAATTATTCATCATCTCTGCCAGTTCCAGCAGGTTTTCCATAGATCGAAGAGCAATCGCATCATGCTCTGCTATTTCTGGCTCCTGCACCACCTGATTACCCAGCAATGCGATGATATGCTCATTATTTACATTGGATGGGAACTGCCTGGCAAGCAGGGCAATGCAGTCACCTAGTTCCTTACTGCTAATATTGTGTTGCTGGCGGTATTGCAACAACTCAATAAAGGCACGCGGATTCTGACGGTAATGGTCCTGATAAATTGATTGCACCCAGGTGGGCGCTTGTTTCAAAGCAACAGAACCGGCGGCAGCGCCAGGTTTTTGACGCAAAGTATTTAAGTAGTGTTCAATATCGATTTGCCAGCCATGTTTGCTATATATTCTTTCATGGCAGCACACCACATGGTCACTGTCATATATCTTTATCCACTGTGAATAAACCTTTGCGAAGAGCATTTTTCCTGTTAGATGATCAGGTACAGAATAGTGATTTGTGGCAAAGCAGATGGTGGAATATTTATCCACTTTAAGATTTTCACCACTAAAGCTTTCCATGCAGCCCGGATAAGAATATAATCCGATACGTTCGAGTTCAAGGCCTGCATAGGGACTTTGCTGCTGCCCGGTCAATGTCCTTTCATTCAATTCGCTAAGGCGTGACTGTAAATAAACCTGTGCCTGCTGTAGATTCTCAAAATGATCTTTGAAAGCAAAGGTCTTGCGACGTATATATTCCACACTGCGTTCTACATGTCCCTTTTCATTCCCTTTAGCCGCATTACAAAAACGCCATTGATATTGATACCAACGGCTCAATTCTAACAAGCCTGCAGTAGGAATCTTCTCGGTACGGCCTACAAAGCGGGATATAGCCACCCGCATGTTATCATAAACCATCTGATGATAAACCCCACCTACATGCTCGAAAAAGCAGATATGAGCTTCTTTAAAAGCCAGGCTGTCCTGATGCTGGAAAAGTAAGGCAAAGCGATAATTGCTGTTAGCGCTGGTAAACACGGACAGGTAATACCTGCATAATTTGTCATTGATATACAGCTTAACTTCGCCCCAATCAAACTCACAACAGGATCCCGGACCATATTGCTGACGTATAAATGCCTCTTTGGCAATCCGGGTAGTCTTAGAAATATGATCACAAAGCGTGCTGTAACTCAACTGGTGCCCCAATTTATGCAGCTTTTCCAGAATATCGATATTCTTAAGCTGTTGTTTGGAACGGCCATCCAGACGTTTGAATCTGTTTTCTTCCAGACATTTATTGATGACCTCCAGCACCTCTTCATTCAATCTACGTTTTGAACGATTGGTACTGTTGTAAAATGAACCCGTCCTAAGATATTGGTTCAACAAAGAAGAGGGTTTATCCTGATCACTTAATGGAGAACTCTTGAACTGCTCATATTCTGCCAGCCGGTGATGTACCGTTAAACGATGAATGTTGAGCTGTTTTGCTATTTTTCGCTGGCTCAACCCTTCGCGATAATAGAGTAATATAATCTTATGATTTGTCTCCACTTCTAACATGAATTATGGCCCCTTTAGTGCATTCTAAAGGGACGATTTAATCCTTGCTAACTGGTACACTTTTCAACTGGATATTGGTACACTTTTCAATCGGTATATACAGGAAATGGCATGGCATGGGTAACAAAAAAGACATCTAATAAATATTGTAACCTAACCAATGTAGATATTACTAAGATTCAAAAGGATGGTACGGGCACTAGCGAAGAGTTGGAATTTGGGAAAGTAGTACTATACAACCTTACAACAAAGTGTAAAATCAACTAAATACCTATTAAAAAAACAAAAATAGTGGTAAATACTTCCTTTTAAACAAAAAGAGACGTATTTCCTAGAAGTGATTTACCCGAAATTCAAAGAAATTGTAAAGATTATTTAAACTTTATTGAAAAACAGCAAACTCATAGACAGTAAAACGTCATCTCTTCTATAAAACTATTTACTCAATGCTTATCCAAAACTTTGGATTTTATATATTATGCATTTAAAATGCACCAGCATAACTAGCCCCACATTTAGCCCCATAACGAAAACAAAAAAGTGCAATCAATTGTATAACAAATGATTGCACTTAATAGCCGCGGAGAGAGAGGGATTCGAACCCTCGATACCCTTTTGAGGTATACACACTTTCCAGGCGTGCTCCTTCAACCACTCGGACACCTCTCCAATTCGGGGAGTGCAAAAGTAGTATTTTTTTTGATTGTTAAACCTGAGCTTGCCTGATTTTTATAAATTAATCGATAACAGTAACTTTTACCATGTTCGTCTTGCCTTTACTTTCCATAGGAATTGCAGCAGTATTGATTAAAGTATCTCCTTTTTTGATCAGTTTCATTTTAACTAACAGACTATTTACATCTAAAATAGTCTCATCAGTACTCTCAAACTTATCATAAAAGAAAGCTTGAACACCCCATACCAAACTTAAAGTATTTAATAATTGTCTGTTATTGGTGAAAATATAAGTCAATGCTTTTGGTCTGTGCGCAGATATTTCGAAAGCAGTATAACCACTCACGGTCATAGAAACGATACCCACAGCATTTGTACGGCTTGCTAAAATACAAGCAGAATCACAAATTGCATCACTTAAGAAAGTTTCTGAATCAGCTTTTAAAGCTTTTTCAACGTGGAATGGATAGTTGTTTGTTTCGATGTTCTGAATGATTTTCTGCATCGTTTCGATAACGATCAAAGGAAATTCTCCTACCGAAGTTTCTCCGCTCAACATCACAGCATCTGCACCATCCAATACTGAGTTTGCAACGTCATTCACCTCAGCACGTGTTGGCCTTGGTGTAGTAATCATACTTTCCAGCATCTGGGTAGCGATAATTACTGGTTTAGAGGCAGCAATACATTTTTGAACAATCATTTTCTGCAACAAAGGAACTTCTTCCATTGGCATTTCAACACCAAGGTCACCGCGGGCAACCATGATACCGTCAGAAACTGCAATAATTTCATCAATGTTATCAATCGCTTCAGGTTTTTCAATTTTAGCAATTACCCTTGCGCCTTTGCCTCTTTGTTTGATGATATCTTTTAATTCTATGATGTCTGCAGCGTTACGAACAAACGAAAGACCGATCCAGTCTACGTCATTTTCTAATACAAACTCCAGGTTTTTACGATCTTCTACAGTTAAAGAAGGGATAGAAACTTTAGTGTTTGGTAAGTTTACGCCCTTTCTGGAAGTTAAAATACCACCATGAACAACTTCACAAACAACCTCATCTTCATAGTTCGTTTCAATCACACGCATTTGCAGTTTTCCATCATCTAAAAGAATGATTTCACCTGGTTTTACATCTTTAGGGAAGCTTGTATAAGTAATATAAATACGTTCTTCGTTACCGATGCATTCTTTCGTTGTGATGATTGTACGACTTCCATTAACTAAGTGTATACCACCATCTTTAACGATTCCAATTCTAATTTTAGGGCCTTGTAAATCAGCTAAAATACCAACATTATAGTTGTGTTTTTTATTGATTGCACGGATCGTATCCAGGACTTCCTGGTGATCAGCTTGTGAACCATGTGAAAAGTTAAGTCTGCAAACGTCTAGTCCTGCATTAAACATGCTTAATAAAACGTCTGGTTTTGCTGAGGCCGGACCTAGCGTGGCTACAATTTTTGTTCTGGAATGAAAGGGTTTCATTTGAGTTATTTTATTTGTTACGACTAACAAAAGAAGGTTTTAGCTATTAAAAACCACTGTTAGCCTGGTTGATTCTGTTATTTAACTAAATAATGTTAGATTCAAATATAGTGTATTTAATACACCTTACATATAAAATTTATATTACCAAATTCTCATTTGACTTCAATTTGAGTGGATCAATTTGCGCAGCAACCTGAATATCAGGCAGTTTATTAAGACCTGAAATGATATAATCCAGATCTTCTTTATCAATATATCCTTGAATAATCATAAAATAATCCACTTTATTCATCTCTGGAATCAAGAAGCCCTCACTACTGCGGTTACTGAGGATAAAAAAATCATTATCACCCTGTTCCACGTAAAAATTATACTTCGAAAATGCTAAAGGAGGCTCATCTACGTTAAAAAATACCTCATGATCTTCAACTTTTTCAAAATTTAAATTGAGTCTTGTATTGATCTTATGACACAGTACATAATCCTTTAAGGACGCTGTGATTGCGATTAAGACAAAATCCAGGTCCAGCGAAAGTTTTAAATAGGTTTTGTTCAAAGCAGCTTAGTAAGATATATTTTAGGATACGAAATTATAAAACTAATTTTGCTTTATCATTTGAAATAAAAACATTAAAATTGACAGAGAAATAAAAACATTTGAAATGTGTCAGAATTTATTTTTCTTTGCACTGAATTATTTAACCCATTAAATTATAACATTATGTCTGATATTGCTTCAAGAGTTAAGGCTATTATCGTTGAAAAATTAGGTGTGGATGAGAGCGAGGTTACCCCAGAAGCTTCTTTCACTAATGACCTAGGTGCGGATTCTTTGGATACTGTAGAACTTATCATGGAATTCGAAAAAGAATTCAATGTAGCGATTCCTGATGATCAAGCTGAGACTATCGGTACAGTTGGTCAAGCAATTGCTTATCTAGAGAAAAACGTAAAGTAGAACATACGGCCTCCGTATAATCCGTATAAATGGAATTAAAAAGAGTAGTAGTTACAGGTTTAGGTGCACTCACTCCAATTGGCAATACTATCCCAGAATTCTGGGATAATTTGTTAAAAGGGGTGAGTGGCGCTGCGCCGATTACAAGTTTTGATACAGAAAAATTCAAAACAAAATTTGCCTGCGAGCTGAAAAACTTCAATCCTGAAGACTTTTTAGAAAAAAAAGAAGCTCGTAAATTAGATCCTTTTGTGCAATACGCGATAGCATCAACAGACGAGGCGGTAAAAGATGGGGGATTCGATTTCTCTCAAATGGACACCAATCGTGTTGGCGTTATCTGGGGTACTGGTATCGGTGGTATCAAGACGTTTCTGGAAGAAATGAGAAACTATTTTGCGGGCGATGGAACTCCCCGTATTAATCCGTTCTTCATTCCAAAGATGATTATTGATATCGTTCCTGGCCACATCTCCATAAAATATGGCTTACGGGGTCCTAACTTTGCTACCGTATCTGCCTGTGCTTCTTCAACTAATGCGATGATCGATGCTTTCAATTACATACGCCTGAATATGGCTGATGTAATTATCAGCGGTGGATCTGAAGCAATTATTAATGAAGCTGGTATTGGCGGTTTCAATGCAATGCATGCGCTTTCAACAAGAAATGACGACCCGTCAACTGCTTCCAGACCGTTTGATAAAGACAGGGATGGATTTGTAGCAGGAGAAGGTGCCGGAACTATTATCCTGGAAGAATTAGAACATGCAAAAGCACGTGGCGCTAAAATCTATGCTGAATTAGTTGGTGGTGGAATGAGTGCAGATGCAAATCACATTACAGCCCCACATCCTCAGGGATTAGGCGCTAAAATGGTGATGACCAATGCACTAAGAGATGCAGGGTTGACTACTGGAGACATTGATTATATCAATGTTCACGGAACATCGACCTCGCTGGGAGATATCAGTGAGACAAGCGCGATTGTTAATTTATTTGGTGAAGATGCGTACAAACTGAATATCAGTTCAACGAAATCAATGACCGGTCACCTTTTAGGTGCGGCTGGTGCGGTTGAGGCCATTGCTGCTATTCTTGCTGTACAAAACGACATCGTACCTCCAACAATTAATCACTTCACCGACGATCCTGATTTTGATCCTAAGTTGAACTTTACCTTTCACAAGCCACAAAAACGATTAGTACGCGCTGCATTAAGCAACACTTTTGGTTTCGGTGGTCATAATGCGTCAGTAATTTTCAAAAAATACAAAGAGTAAAACGTCACGAAATATCGATTTTAATAAATTTAATGCCCCTATTTGACCTATATAAACTCTACCTATCGCCTGATAAAGAGTTTATAAAAAAGCTGAAAAATATGTTAGGCTTTGTGCCTGGAAATACCGTTTTGTATAAAATGGCATTCAGGCACAGGTCTGTGGCTAAAGTATTGAAAAATGGAAGTCGGAGCAGTAACGAACGCCTGGAATTTCTGGGTGATGCCATCCTGGGTGCTGTTATTGCAGAATTACTCTTCAAAAGTTACCCTTATAAAGAAGAGGGTTTCCTTACAGAAATGCGTTCTAAGATCGTAAACAGAGTAAATTTAAATCAGCTTGCCCGTAAAATGGGCTTTGATCAGCTTATTATATTCGATCAGAAAATGGTGAATATGCAGACTAAACACCACTCTATGCTGGGTGATGCTTTCGAAGCTTTAATTGGCGCTGTTTATCTGGATAAGGGTTATAATTTCACCAAAGAATTATTGCTTAAACGTATTGTCAAGCCCTATATCGACGTTCATACGCTTGAACTTACAGAAACTAACTTCAAAAGTAAACTGATAGAATGGTGCCAGCGTCATGCTAAAGATATCACATTTGAAATGATGGAGAACAGTGAAGGCGACAGTGCTAAACTTTTCACTATACAAGCGATGATTGACGGTGAAAGTTTCGGAATTGGAAGAGATTACAATAAGAAAAATGCGGAGAAACAAGCTGCTGAAAAGGCTTGTGAAGCATTATCTCTCTAACAATAAGCTAATTATTTCTTTTTCGCGGTATCTGTATACTTCTTGTAAGTATCCCTGATATACTTTACTGCATCATATTCTGTCCAGTTTTTTGCCTTCTGGTAGTCAGGACGATAGTTAAGCATGAAATCTTCCAGTTCTTTACCACTGAGTTCAGTATTCTTTTTAATCAGGGATTCATTGAAATAACCGTCAATCTGAGTCTGCTGCATTTCCCTGTTATAATAATTCCCAAATCGCTTCGCATTTTTAGGTGTACGGCCAAATAACTCATATAAGGCAGTTATCGGTGCGAAAATATAAGAAAGTAAGGGTGGTTTTCCAGCATAAAAAGAGCCTTTATCTCTATAGTCCTGTTTCAGCTCATCCAACTCTGCCTTTTTAGATTTACCCCTGATATTTACTTCATGTAAGCTTGTACCTGCTCCATTATCCAGGTAAACAATCATATCCTTGTTCGATAAAACGATCATTTCTTTATCTGAAAAGTCCTGTTTATAAATTACCAGTGTATCCCCCAGGTTAGCTTTCACCTGGAAAAGCCCCAGATCATTGCTGCTAACTGTGAATTTTGTCCGCAAGTTAGTAACCTGCGCCATCGCAACTCTTGTGGTTGTTCCTTTTGTCATCACCACGCCATTTAACTGAAAATCCTGTTGCGCGAAAACAACAGATGCAGAAGCGGATATAAACGTGAAAACCATTAAAATTTTCTGGATTGTACGGATCATTGATCTATAGTGCATGGAGTAAATTTAGCTATTGTTTGTCAATCTGCCATGGCATAAATTGCCATATGACTTTATAAATGCTATTTAGCAGGTTAAAATTTTCATATCTTGAGGTGTGCCTGTTTAAAATAGGCTCTCATTTTAACAATAAATTATATCTTTGCACATGATAAAATCAATGACAGGTTATGGCCTGGCCTCTACAGATCAGGAAAATACAAAGTTTTCCGTAGAGATAAAATCCCTGAACAGTAAGTTTTTAGAGCTTAATCTAAAACTCCCAAGGGCATATGCAGATAAAGAACTTTTACTGCGTAATGTCTGCAGCAAGGATATTGAACGCGGAAAAGTAAATGTTTCTATCAATATTGAGCGCAGTGAAGAAAACCTTAAAGGTGCAACAATCAATGCCGCTTTACTGAGCAAATATTACAAACAATTAGAAGCAATTAACATTGATTTAGGTGCAAATTCAAGTAATCTTCTTCAGGCGGTATTAAATTTTCCGGACGTAATCAGCTATACTGAAGAAGTAGTGAATGAAGGGGAATGGGATATTTTACAGAAAACATTTAATACGGCTTTAGCCAGTTTCAATCAGTTCAGAGAAACTGAAGGTGCTGCATTAAAACAGGATTTGGAGCTTAGAATTAAAAATATACTTGGCTTTTTCTCTCAGATTGAAGTTTTAGCTCCCCTGAGAATTCCTCATATCAGAGCGAAATTGAATCAATTATTAGAAGAGGTATCAGGAAAGGTTAACGTTGATCAAAACCGTTTAGAGCAGGAATTAATCTATTACATAGATAAACTTGACATTACGGAAGAAAAAATTCGTCTTAAAAGCCACTGTGATTACTTTACTGAAACGCTGAAAAGTAAAGATGCCAATGGTAAAAAACTTGGTTTTATCTCTCAGGAAATAGGTAGAGAGATTAATACTATGGGTGCAAAAGCAAATGATGCACAGATTCAGCAATTAGTTGTTGGTATGAAAGAAGAATTAGAAAAAATTAAAGAACAATTGTTAAACGTAATTTAATACGTCGGCAAATATACTCAGCAAAACAGCCAGCCCGTTACGCAGCTATTTTTGTTGGACACAGGATAGATTACACACCAATGATACAAGGCAAACTTATTATATTTTCCGCTCCTTCTGGCGCAGGAAAAACAACAATCGTTAAACACTTACTGGAAAAGTTTCCATCACTAAGCTTTTCTATATCAGCAACAACCAGAGAATTACGTGGTGATGAAAAACATGAGAATGATTATTATTTCATCTCTAAGGAATCGTTCTTACACAAAGTTGCACACCAGGAGTTCGTAGAATTTGAAGAAGTTTATAATGGAACTTTCTATGGTACTTTGCGTTCAGAAATCGAAAGAATCTGGAATGAAGGAAAACATGTAATCTTTGATATTGATGTAGAAGGTGGTTTGCGTTTAAAACGTAAATACGAAGATGATGCATTGGCTATATTTGTTCAGCCGCCATCACTTGAAGTCTTAAAAGAGCGTTTAAGCGGTCGTGGTACTGATAGTGAGTCAAAACTTCAGGAACGCTTTATCAAAGCTGAGAAAGAGCTGCAATATGCGGATAAGTTTGATGTGATCCTTAAAAACTTCGACCTCGATATTGCTTGTGCAGAAGCAGAAAAATTAGTCACTGATTTCCTCAATAAATAAGAAGCTAACCAAAAGAATGGCGAAAACAGGTTTATTTTTTGGTTCTTTCAACCCTATTCACACAGGACATCTGATTATAGCCAGTTATATGGCAAATTTCACTGATCTGGATGAGGTGTGGCTGGTCGTTTCTCCACAGAATCCACTAAAAAATAAAAAGGGGCTTGGTAATATGTATGACAGACTTGAGATGGCCCGGTTAGCAATTGAACCGGCAGAACACCTTAAGGTAAGTGATATTGAATTTAACCTGCCCCAGCCTTCTTATACCATTGATACTCTCGCCTATCTTCAGGAAAAACACCCTGCAAAAGAATTCGTGCTGATTATGGGGGCCGATAACCTGGCTTCTTTAAAAAAATGGAAAAACTACGAAGTTCTGCTGAAGAACTATCCTATCTATGTTTATCCCAGACCGGGATCGGATGTGACTGAATGGATTAACCATCCTTCGATTACATTGACAGAAACACCTCAGATGGAGATTTCATCGACCTTTATCAGACAAGCTTTAAAAGACAATAAAAATATTAAGTTTCTTGTTCCTGAAAATGTAATCGCATTTATGGACAGCAAAAATATGTATCGCTAAGCAGTTGCTTAACGATAGATTAAGAATATAGTCGGTTTTTTATGAAGATCTATCTTCTCCTGGCGCCATTGACCAACACTCTGGGTTCTGATATACTCATCTTCGCCTGTGATATTACTTGCGACACATAGCAAAGTATTTGCTGCTGTATTTTTTATAATATCCTCATATAGGTGATTGTTCCTGAAAGGAGTTTCAATGAACAACTGAGTTTGTTTATTTTTTTCAGCCAATTGTTCCAGCTCTTTAATCTTCTTTACTCTTTCTACTTTATCAATAGGTAAATACCCATGGAAAGTGAAACTTTGTCCGTTAAATCCAGAAGACATCAGCGCTAGCAGTAATGAATTAGGGCCTACAAGAGGTACCACCTTAATTCCACGTTTATGTGCTTCAGATACGATTTCAGCACCCGGATCAGCTACTCCAGGACAGCCTGCTTCACTCATCAGACCAACATCTTTCCCTGTCATTAATTCTTTAAAGTAAGGCACCATAGAGTCATTCCTCTTATGTTTACCATAATCATGAATGGTTAAATCGCTCTGTGGAATTTTTAAGCCTGCCTCTTTTAAAGATTTCCTTGCAGTTTTTTCATTCTCAACGATATAAGTATCAATTGCGTTGATCGTATCGATCAGATATGGAGTGAATGACTTTGCAGAGGCATTTTCTGCCAATGGTACAGGAATCAGGAATAATACACCTTTCTTCATTTGAATATTTGTTGTTTTTTGGTATAATTTATGTAGTACTGTAATGAATTCCGTCCAGACCAGTTTAGTGGCCTTAAGAGCTCTGATAAACAGTATTAATTTATTTAAATTTTAGCATTAACTCCTGCAGATTGCATTAGTTTGGAGTTACAAAGGAAAAGAATAAATATTTGGAAAGAGAAAATAAGAATCTAAATCTTAAGTTTAGCTTTTTAAAGCGCATAAATCCCGTGTCTTTCGTATGTAATTTTTCAATGCGAATCTCTCCGATCCTTAAGTTAACACATAAAACGTTAAACCATTGTATATTTTTTTACTCATAGATATAAGTTAGGTTATATTATAAATACATACACAAATGAAAAACATGATCAAATTTCCAGCTGCATTACTGGGGCTTATGCTCTTGTTCGGCTTTACAGCACAGAAGTCAATGGCTCAGGGGGGCTATGATGACATCTCACTACAGTCTTTTTATGATGAATTATCCCCTTATGGAACCTGGATACAGGATCCTCAATACGGCAATGTATGGCGTCCTGATGTAGATCAGGATGATTTCAGGCCTTACTACAGCGATGGCCGCTGGGCGATGACTGAATACGGAAATACCTGGGTATCTGACTATGACTGGGGATGGGCTCCGTTTCATTATGGCCGTTGGGTAAATAACAGGTTCAATCAATGGGTTTGGATTCCGGATACAGTTTGGGGTCCTGCATGGGTGAGCTGGAGAAGCGGTGCTGGTTATTATGGATGGGCTCCTTTAGGTCCTGGTATCAGTATTAATATCAATATTGGTGGCGGTGGGTATAATACGCCTAATAACTGGTGGAATTTTATTCCTCAAAGCAGCATTTACAGCAACAACTATCCACGTTATTCCAGCAGAAACATAACTATTATTAACCGCACTACAATTATTAACAACACTTATGGTCGTGGTGGCAGGGATACTTATTATACAGGCCCGAGAGCTGAAGACATCAGGAGAGTGACCAACAGAGATGTAAGGGTTTATAATATTTCCCGTTCAGAAAGACCTGGAAGAACAAGTATTTCAAATAATAATATCAATATATACAATCCAAGATCAGGTGTTAACGGATCTTCAAGGGCTGGTGACAATGGTGGTTCAAGAGCAGGAAATGTTGACCGTTCAGGCAGAAGTGATGTGAACAGTTCAAGGGCAGGAAGTGTTGATCGTTCAGGAAGAGGAGATATTAATACGTCAAGATCAGGAAATACCAATACCACAAGGCCGGATGTAAGTAATTCCAGGTCTGGAAGTATTGACCGTGCAGGAAGAGGAGACATTAATACGTCGAGATCAGGAAATACGGCTCCTTCCAGACAAGATGCAGGTATTCCAGTGAATGGCAATACTGATCGTTCTGGCAGAGCTGATATAAACGGGTCAAGAGCCGGAAATAATAATATATCCAGGTCAGCAAATCCGGATCAGCAACGTCAACAGCAGGATCTTCAGCGTCAGCAACAGGCTCAGCAGCAACAACGTGACGGACAAGCGCGTCAGCAGCAAGCTCAGCAACAACAACGTCAACAGCAGGATCAGCAACGTCAGCAACAGGCTCAGCAGCAACAACGTGACGGACAAGCGCGTCAGCAGCAAGCTCAGCAACAACAGCGCCAGCAACAGGATCAGCAACGTCAGCAACAAGCTCAGCAGCAACAGCGCCAGCAGCAGGATCAGCAGCGTCAGCAACAAGCTCAACAGCAACAACAACAGCGCCAGCAGCAGGATCAGCAGCGTCAGCAACAGCAGCAGCAACAACGTTCTCAGGATTCGAGAAGTGGTGGTGATGCTCCTCAACGCAGTGAAACTTCAAGATCAGGAAGAAATTAATTCCCATAAAAACTATAAAATAAGAACCGGCTATAATGGCCGGTTTTTATTTTATATATTATAATTATCTTTGCAGCCTCATCAAGCAATATGCTTAACCCTTTATGATTCACCCCGAAATAGAAAAAAGAAAAACATTCGCCATTATCAGTCACCCGGATGCCGGAAAAACAACACTAACTGAAAAGTTTTTGCTGTTTGGAGGAGCGATCAATACCGCTGGTGCTGTAAAACGTAACAAAGCCAATCAAAGCAGTACTTCAGATTTTATGGAGATTGAGAAACAACGTGGAATATCCGTTGCGACCTCAGTAATGGGTTTTGAATACAAAGATAAACGCATCAATATTCTGGATACACCAGGTCACAAAGATTTCGCCGAAGATACTTACAGAACTTTATCTGCAGTAGATAGTGTAATCCTTGTTGTAGACTGTGTAAAAGGTGTTGAGGAACAAACAGAGAAGCTGATGGCGGTATGCCGGATGCGGAATACTCCCGTAATTATCTTTATCAATAAGATGGACCGCGAGGGTAAAGACGCCTTTGATTTGCTCGACGAAATCGAGAATAAGCTGAATATCAGTTTATGCCCGCTATCGTGGCCAATCGGACAAGGACATACGTTTAAAGGTGTATATAGTATTTACAATAAACACCTGAACTTGTTTGAACCGGATAAAACAAAAATTGCTGATCCAGTTATAGAGGTCAGTGATCTGAACGATCCGAACCTGAATAATTTCCTTAAACCAAAGGAACTTGAAGAACTGAAAGGTGATCTTGAATTGGTAGACGGCGTTTATGGTACATTAGATCAAAGCATGTATACAGAAGGCTTACTTGCTCCTGTATTTTTTGGAAGTGCAATTAACAACTTCGGTATTAAAGAATTGTTAGATACTTTCATCAACATTGCTCCAAGTCCCAGAAGCAGAGAAGCTGAACAAAGAGAAGTTCTGGTAGAAGAGAAAAACTTCTCCGGATTTGTATTTAAAATACATGCCAATCTTGACCCTAAACACCGTGACCGTATTGCTTTCTTAAGGATATGTTCTGGTAAATTCGAGAGAAACAAATTCTATTTCCATACACGCCAAGGTAAAAAGCTTAAGTTTTCCAACCCAATGGATTTTATGGCCAATGAAAAAAGCATTGTAGAAGAAGCATGGCCAGGTGATGTTGTCGGCTTGTATGACAGTGGAAACTTTAAAATCGGAGATACATTGACTGAGGGAGAGCAATTGCAATTTAAAGGCATTCCCAGCTTCTCTCCTGAGATATTCAAGGAAGTGGAGAACAAAGACCCGCTTCGCACCAAACAGCTTGAAAAAGGCATACAACAGCTCACAGAAGAAGGGGTTGCCCAGTTATTCACACAACAACCAGGGAACAGGAAAATAATTGGTGCTGTAGGTGAATTACAATTTGAGGTAATCGCATTCAGACTTGAACATGAATATGGCGCGAAAGCACACTTCCGTATGTTGAGCTATAGCAGATCAAACTGGGTAACTTCTACAGATAAGAAGAAACTGGAAGAGTTTGTGAAGCGCAAGGGTCAGCACATTGGGCAAGATAAAGACGGAAGTCCTGTTTTCCTTGCAGATAATGACTTTATGATCAATATGACCAAAAGAGATTATCCGGACATCGAATTCCATAAAACTTCTGAGTTCAAATAAGCAGAAATAAAATTTTAAGGCCGTAACGACAAACCGTTGCGGCCTTTTTTATACCTGGTTTTCGACGAACTGGCATTTTAAGGCTACGAACCACTAAAAAAGAAAAAAAACGCCCTTATTCAGTTATCAGACTGTTCGTCTACGATAACAAGGACTTGGTATAAAAC
Source organism: Pedobacter sp. UYP1 (assembly GCF_040547305.1). Lineage (NCBI taxonomy): Bacteria > Pseudomonadati > Bacteroidota > Sphingobacteriia > Sphingobacteriales > Sphingobacteriaceae > Pedobacter > Pedobacter sp. UYP1. The sequence continues at coordinate 57,432 of NZ_JBEPPL010000002.1, forward strand.
ATTTTAGCAGGATTTTTTTATTCATTCTATTTGTTTCAACAAAACGAAATATTATGAAATCTCTGTTTAACATATCGCCATTTATACTCCTGTTATTTCCTGCATTTGTGATGATGATCCTGACATTCGCAACCAGTGCCAGCCATACTGATCAGGCTTCAGAAGTCGTAAAAACAACTGTAGCTACAGCAGCCTCTTTAGATAAAGCCAGTGTATCAATTGCCAAATAAAAAGGGTATTCTGAATCTACATCAACATGCAACCAGAATACCCATTATCATTGAAGTAATAGAATACTATTTCAACTTGCTTAACGCAGCTTTAATACGTGGAATCATTTCTTTGATATCAGTCAGTGAACAAGCACCAACCGAAGCACGGAACCAGGATTTAGTTTCATCTGTACCGAAGCAAGAGAATGGAACTAAAGCCACCTGAGCTTCTTTAATCAGGTAAGAATTCACATCAGTACTATCCTTTAGCAAATCACCATCGGCAGTAGTTTTACCAATATAGTCGATCTTCAGTGTCAGATAAATCGCTCCCATAGGCGCAATCGCATCTACTGCAAAACCTTCCTCTTTCAAACTGGTAAAACCTTCATATAAAGCATTAAGGCTGTCCTGAATCTGTGTTTTAAATGCACCTAAAAACTCATCAACCTGTCCTTTATCTGCAAAATATTTACCAACGGCTACTTGTTCAGCTTTAGGAGCCCAGGCACCGATATGTGTTAATAAAGCTTTCATTTTACCGATTACTTTATCTGGTCCGAAAGCCCAGCCTACGCGTACACCAGTACTGGCAAGACATTTAGAGATTCCGTCAATATAAATTGTATAATCTTTCAACTCAGGACGTAAACTAACCGGGTTGATATGTTCTTTACCAAAAGTCAGTAAAGAATAAATCTGATCGTACATGATATACAATGGTTTTTCTCCTTCAGCTCTTGATTTATTTTCTGCAATGACAAGGTCACAGATTTCTTCCAGTTGTTCTTTAGTAAACATTGTACCTGTAGGGTTCAATGGAGAACATAAAGCCAGTAGAGTTGCGCCTTTAAGGTATGGTTTTAACAACTCAGCAGTAGGCATGAAGTTGCTTTCTGCAGTAGTTTCCACAGCGATTCCTTCAGCAGAAGAAAGGTGACAATAATGGTTATTATTCCATGATGGAGCAGGATAAATAACTTTATCTCCCGGATCAATCAAGGCAAGGTAAGTCGCATAAATTAAAGGACGGGAACCACCAGAAACCAATATTTCATTTGTTTTAAAGTCAAGATCATATCTGTCCTTTAATACGTCTACAATTGTTTCACGTAAAGCTAAAATACCATCAGCAGGTGGATAGTTAGTTTGATTATGGTTATAAGCATCAACAATTTCAGCCTTCAGCCCCGCAGGTATAGGAAAAATTGAAGGATCAAAATCACCAATAGTTAAATTTGCAATTTTAGCACCTTTGCTCTTCAGCTCATTGACCTCATTCCCGATTTTAATGATTTCAGATCCAATAAGTGAGTTTGCTAATACCGATACATTCATGTTTTATAATTTATTAATGGTTAGAATTAAGCTAGCAAACTTTGAATAGCTAACTTGGTTTTTTCAAAATTAAACTGGTCGAGAATACTATCCATCATCGCTTCAATTTCCGGATTACACAGATTTCCTATGCTGCCTTCATGCGTGTGATTTACCTGAACTCCTGGTACAAAGGTACCATTTTCAATCGTCTCTCCTACTATCTGATAAGCTTCTCTAAAAGGCACGCCCTTTAAAGCCAAATCATTAACCACCTCTACACTAAACAAATAAGCATATTTTTTATCTGCCAATATATCATCCTTCAACTTAATATGCTGTAACATATATGTTGTCATTTCCAGGCATTCGTTTAAAGAAACGATGGAAGGAAAAAGGTTTTCTTTTAGTAATTGCAGGTCACGGTGATAACCCGATGGCAGATTAGTCGTCATCATTGCAATCTCGTTTGGCAAGGCCTGAATCTTATTGCATCTGGAACGGATCAGCTCAAATACATCCGGATTCTTTTTATGCGGCATAATGCTTGAACCGGTAGTCAGCTCATCAGGAAATTTGATAAAACCAAAGTTCTGATTGATAAATAAGCATACGTCCATCGCCATTTTTGCCAGGGTAGCTGCTACAGAAGACATAGCCTGAGCTAATATCCTTTCCGTTTTCCCCCTGCCCATCTGCGCATAAACTACGTTATAATTCAGGTTCTCAAAACCCAAAAGACTGGTAGTCATCGTTCTGTTTAATGGAAAAGAAGAGCCATAACCCGCAGCAGAACCTAAAGGATTTTTATTACAAATCTTCCAGGCTGCCAGCATCATTTCCATATCATCTACTAAGCTTTCTGCGTAAGCACCAAACCAAAGCCCAAAAGAAGAAGGCATTGCAATCTGCAAATGCGTATAACCTGGCAGCAATTTATCTTTATGTGTATTGCTCAACGCAATTAATTGTTGAAACAAGACCGCAGAATTACTGACCATTTCTTCAATCCTGTCTCTGAAAAATAATTTTAAGTCCACCAAGACCTGGTCATTACGTGATCTTCCGCTATGAATCTTCTTCCCTGCTTCACCAATACGCTGCGTCAGTAACCATTCAACCTGCGAATGTACATCCTCTACCGTATCCTCAATTTTAAACTCTCCGGCTTCAATTTCAGCGTAAATATGCTTCAGCTCCTTTTGTATTTGAGCAAGCTCAGCAGCCGTTAGTAAACCGATACTCTCCAGCATCTCTACATGCGCCAGAGAACCTAACACATCAAAAGCCGCCATTTGTAAATCCAGTTCCCTGTCTTGACCTACAGTAAAACTCTCAATACTTTTATTTACTTCTATATTTTTTTGCCAGATCTTCATTGTCTATTATAAATTATAAAACGCTCTCTAAAGAGCAAATGTTATTTCCCGTTGATAACCGGTTTAAGCATATCGATGTATAGTTGTATACCTTCCGCAATCTCCTTAACGAATACATATTCATCCGCCATATGTGAGCGTGCAGAGTCGCCAGGCCCTACTTTTACGGAAGGAATACTTAGTAAAGCCTGATCAGAAGTTGTTGGTGAACCGTAAGTAGTTCTGCCCAGTGCAATACCAGATTGAACCAGTGGATGTTCTTTATCAATTGAGGAAGGCTTTAACCGGACAGAGCGGGCTTTGACGTCACAATCCACATTGGTCCGGATAATCTTCAGCACCTCTTCATTGCTATACGCATCGGTAACCCTTACATCTACTGTAAATGTACAAGTTGCCGGCACTACATTGTGCTGAGAACCTGCATTGATGATGGTAACCGACATTTTCAAAGGCCCGAATACCTCAGATACCTTTGCAAAACGGTAGTTTCTAAACCATTCAATATCTTTCAATGCTTTATAGATTGCATTGTCGCCTTCTTCTCTTGCCGCATGGCCAGCTTTCCCGGTAACCGTACAATCCAAAACTAATAATCCTCTTTCTGCGATTGCAAGCTGCATTTCTGTCGGCTCACCCACAATAGCAAATTCCAGTTCTCCAAGATCAGGAATTACACATTCCAGTCCATTATTACCTGAAATTTCTTCCTCGGCTGTAGTCGCTAAACAAATATTGTAAGCCAGATCTTCCTGTGCATAGAAATATAGAAAAGTAGCAATCAGAGAAACCAGACAGCCCCCTGCATCATTACTTCCCAATCCGTATAACTTTCCACCCTCTATTTTCGGTTCATAAGGATCTCTGGTATAACCTGAGTTTGGCTTTACCGTATCATGGTGCGAATTTAAAAGCACTGTAGGCTTGTTTGCATCAAAATGCTGATTGTAAGACCAGATATTATTCAGCTTACGGTGTATTTTAACTCCTCGTTCCTGCAAAAATTGCCCGATCAGATCAGCAGTTTTATCCTCTTCCTTACTGAAAGATTGAATACTGATCAGATTCTTCAACAATTCCAAACTATCTTTTTGCAGCGTCTCTATCATAATTTATTCTTTTGTATATAATGCCCCGGCTTTTATAGCCGAAAGCTTAATGCCTTTAATCAAGGATGAACTGAACCCGTTGTGCTCCATTTCATTCAAGCCAGCGATAGTGCACCCCTTTGGCGAAGTTACTTTATCAATTTCCTGCTCCGGATGCGATTGCATCTGCAAGAGTAAATCTGCGGCACCTTTTGCAGTCTGAACAGCCATTTTCAGTGCTTCATCTGCATGGAAGCCAATTTCTACACCACCTTGCGAAGCCGCACGGATACCTCTTAAAAAGAAAGCGATACCACAAGCACACAACGCAGTCGCAGCAGTCATCAGGTCTTCATTAATCTTAACTACTGCACCAACTGTCTCAAACATTTTAGTTACTTCAGCTATGTTTTCTGCGGAAGCATGATCTGCAGCTACACAGGTCATAGACTGACCAATAGCGATAGCTGTATTAGGCATAGCACGAATAACTTCTAATTGCGCTCCTAGTTTCTCACGGATTGCTGCACAGCTCACTCCCGAGGCCACAGAAATCACAACATGACGCTTGATATCAATCGCACCAGAAATCTGTTCCATCAGCTGATTCAATTGCTGTGGTAAAACAGCCAGAACAATCACATCCGAAGCCGCTACAGCAGTGGCATTATCAGCACTGATCTGGTACCCAAGATTCGCAAATCCTGTTAAATGGCTTAAAGTCCTCCTGGTTAAAGTAATTGCACCAGCAGGTACGTAATTCGCTTTAACTAATCCTTTGGCTAGTGAAATTCCAATATTGCCACTGCCCAGTATCGCTATCTTGCCTGTAAATTGTCCCATATTAATCTATTAATCGGGTTCCAAAACCCTGTGTATCAATCTGTGGTAATTCATCTGCTTTGCCAATATAGACCGCACTAACCCCTTGTCTGATGGCTTCAAATGCATTATGTAATTTAGGGATCATCCCGCCTGAAACTACTCCTTCGGTTTGCAAACGCTCAAAATCCTCTCTTTTGATCTCTGTTACCAACGAAGTTTCATCCTCTATATCACGCAAAACACCCTTTTTCTCAAAACAGTAAACCAGGCGTGTTTCATAAACCGAAGACATCGCAACAGCAACCGCCGAAGCAATTGTATCTGCATTGGTATTGAGTAGCTGGCTATCTCCGTCATGCGTAATTGCACACAAAACAGGTATGAGGTTACTTTTAAGCAAACTATCCAATGTCGTTACGGATACAGAATTTTCATCCAGATCACCTACAAAACCAAAGTCTATCTCTTTAACCGGTCGTTTTACTGCCTTAATCACATTGCCATCTGCCCCACTTAATCCAATCGCATTACATCCTCTGGCCTGTAATTGCGCTACCATATTTTTATTAATCAGCCCGCCATAGACCATAGTCACTACGCGCAGGGTCTCAATATCTGTAATTCTTCTGCCATCAACCAGTTTAGGTTCAATTCCCAGGGAAGTTCCCAATTCTGTGGCAATCTTACCGCCTCCATGGATCAGGATTTTATCTCCCGGCAAAGCTGTAAAATCAACGAGAAACTGATGTAGCTTCTCAGAGTTATCAATTACATTTCCACCTATTTTTATAACCGTTAACTGCTTCATTCTTTATTTTTTAAGAAATTCATTGATGATAGGAAACTCTTTTTCAGGCTCTTCCACCTGTGGATTATGACCCGATTTCTCAAACATGACAAACTGGGCCTGCGGACAATATTCTTTATACTTTACCATCATCCAGGGTGTAGCTACTCTGTCGAAACGACCGCCAATTACTAATATCGGCATCTTTAAATCCTTTAACTGTTTCCTGAAGTCAAAAGTTGCTATATCATTTCCCACATAAAAATCACCGTCTCTCCCTACCATTTGATAGTATAGTTTGGTATTCATGCTGTTTGGATAAGGTTTTCTTCCTCTGGAAACAAACTGACCAGGATTATAAGCATATAAAAATCCATAAGGAACTTTACCATAAATTTCCTGATGCGCAGCATCACTTGAAACAGCACCCTGTTCTCTGATTTTCATCAGGTCTGCCCAGACTTCCGGATAATTCGTTTTGATCTCATGATTAGAATTGTCATCATTCTCCTGCCACATCACATAACTGTGAAAAGTGTTGGCCAGAATCAGGTGGCTCACGTTATTTGGATACTTAATCGCGTATCCTTGTGCAACCAGTCCTCCATAAGAGTGTCCTAAAAGAGACACTTTAGTCAGTTTCAATGCTTTTCTTAAACCTTCTATATCTTCAATATCTCTTTGCAGACTATAATCCGACACTACTTTAGCAGTATCTGATTTTCCCCTGCCAAACCCATCAAAATAAATCAGCTGATGATTCGCATCTGCCAAAGGATCAAAACTTCTTAATCCAGGGTGCGCGCCACCAGGACCACCAGCGATAAAAATAATCGGATCACCTTGTCCAACAGTAACCACCCATAATTTAGCACCATTGACAGTAATAAATTTACCATCAGTCCAGCTATCTACAGTTTTTTGCTGAGCAAAAGAGAGTGCGGCAAAGCAAAGCGCACAGATTAAAAGATTGAGCCTTTTCATGAGATTTCTTAGGTTTTAACGGTTTTTAAGCCAATAGAGGCCTGATTTTAACAATCAATCAGGCTCCCCTAAGATAGCTTTTGTAACAGACCTTTCAAAACCGCCTGTGCTGCCCATAAGCGATTTCCCGCTTCATGGATCACTAAAGAATTTGGTCCGTCCAATACCTCAGACGAAAGCTCCAGGTCTCTTCTAACAGGTAAACAATGCATTACTTTCGCATCATTTGTGCCTTTTAAAAGTTCATTGTTCAGCATCCACCCTTCCGGATAGGGAAGTATTTTACCGTATTCTTTATAACTTGACCAGTTCTTTACATAAATATAATCTGCACCAGCTAATGCCTCCTGCAGGTTATGTGTAATATGAGCACCAGGTGTAAAATCTTCGGAAAGTTCATAACCTTCTGGCTGAACAATCGTAAAGTCAAGCATATCTTCCTGTTGTGCTTTACACATCCATTCTGCAAAAGAATTAGGAACGGCTTGTGGCAAAGCCTTGATATGTGGTGCCCAGGCCAAAACGACTTTAGGTCTAGCTGAGCCTTTCCAGGTTTCTTTAATCGTTACCAGATCCGCCAGACTTTGTAGAGGGTGGCGCGTAGCACTTTCTAAACTTACCACAGGGACACCGCAATATTTGATAAACTTGTTAAAGAAATCTTCGTTATAATCTTCTTCCCTGTTCACCAGTTTTGGAAAAGAACGAAGCCCCAGGATATCACAATATTGGCCCATTACTGCTGCTGCTTCGCGAATATGCTCTACAGTAGTTCCGTTCATGACCACTCCGTCTTCAGTTTCCAGTGCCCATCCTTCTTTATCCATATTCATCACCATTACACTCATTCCTAAGTTAATGGCTGCTTTCTGGGTACTTAAGCGGGTACGCAAACTTGGATTCAGAAAAACAAGACCAAGTGTCTTGTTTTTACCTAATTGCTGATCTGAATAGGGATTGCTCTTTAGAGCAAGGGCATCTTTTACTAATTGGCCGATGTCTTCAACATCGTTTACTGAAGTGAACTGGTTCATCCTTTTATAGCAATTTTAAAGTTTTCTAAAAATTGATCTGCTTGTGCTTTGGTCAGATTAAGCGCAGGCAACAATCTGATCACATTTGGCTTGGCTTCGCCTGTGAAGATAAACTGCTTGAACAGCAAGTTCTTTTTAACCTGTGAAAGTTCCTCAGGAAGCTCAATACCGATCATTAAACCACGTCCTCTTACCTCAAGGATTTCTTCGGTCTTTTTAAGTTCAGTGATTAAATAATCACCTATTTTCGCTGCATTTTCCATCAGCTGATCTTGTTCCATAACTTCCAGCACCGCTAATGCAGCTGCACAAGCCAAATGGTTTCCGCCAAAAGTAGTGCCCAGCATAGAATGCCATGCTGTGAATTTAGGCGCAATAGAAATTCCCGCTACAGGAAAACCATTTCCCATTCCTTTTGCCATGGTATATACATCGGCATTTACCCCAGCATAATCATGAGAATAAAATAAGCCAGTTCTGCCATAACCACATTGAACACTGTCAGCGATATAAACTGCATTATATTGATCACATAACGTGCGGATCAGTTGAAGGAAGCTTACAGAAGCTTCTTTAATTCCGCCAACACCTTGTATACCTTCAATAATCACAGAGCTGATCTCTTCTCCATAAGATTCGAAAGCCTGTTTCAAGGCATCTTCATCATTAAAGGGAAGAAAAATGATATTGTCAGTGCTATTTACGGGTGCAATAATTTTAGGGTTATCCGTTGCTGAAACGGCTAAGGAGGTACGGCCGTGAAAAGCTCCTTTAAAAGCGATCACTTTTTTTCTTCCATTATAGAAAGAAGCCAGCTTCAAAGCATTTTCGTTTGCCTCAGCACCAGAGTTACAAAGAAACAACTGATAATCAGTCTTTCCTGAAACTTTACCCAGCTTCTCAGCAAGCTCTGCCTGCAAAGGTATTTTCACCGAATTAGAGTAAAATCCAACTTTGTTCAACTGGTCTGTCAAACGTTTTACATAGTGCGGATGAGTATGACCGATAGAAATTACGGCATGTCCGCCGTAAAGATCAAGGTACTCTTGCCCATTGGCGTCCCATACTGTACTGCCAGAGGCTTTAACAATTTCTATATCATTTAAAGGGTATACATCGAATAAGTTCATCTTTTTAAAGCTTTTTGCCCCAGGTTTTCACCTCAGGAGATTCATAAAATAATTTGATTGCAATGCCTGTTTCGCAGGCGTATTTGTTGTTTAAAAAGCTGCTGCTTTAAGCTTCAACCCTTGCCGTTCGTCTAATCCAAACATCAAATTCATATTCTGTACCGCCTGTCCGCTTGCTCCTTTTAACAGATTATCGATCATACTGATGACTAATAATTTGTTGCCATGTTTTTCTACATGTACCAAACCCTTGTTCGTATTCACTACCTGTTTAAGATCTATATTCTTTGAACTGACATGTGTAAAAGGATGTCCGCTATAATAGTCTTCATAAAGCTTTTGTGCCTGTTCAGCCGTTAAATCACTTTCCAGATAAACCGCAGCAAGAATACCTCTGGTAAAGTCTCCGCGTTGTGGGATAAAGTTCAGCTCCTGGTTAAAGTCAGCATCCAGCTGTAAAAGGCTTTCTCCGATTTCATTTAAATGCTGATGCTCAAAAGCCTTATAAACAGACAGGTTATTATTACGCCAGCTAAAATGAGAAGTTGCCGCAAGGCTTTGTCCTGCACCTGTTGAACCTGTTGTTGCATTGATATGGACTTCACTTTTCAATAATCCATTTGCTGCCAGTGGCAATAAAGCCAGTTGGATACAAGTTGCAAAACAACCTGGATTTGCAATAAAGTTCGCTGTTTTGATACGGTCTCTGTTTAATTCAGGTAAACCGTAAATCCAGTCCTGACCAGCAGCTTCAGTTAATCTGAAATCCTGGCTCAGGTCTATTATTTTAATACCAGCTGCAATAGGATTTGCAGCCAGGAATTTCTTTGCATCGCCATGGCCTACGCATAAAAAAAGCACGTCTATGGCAGAAGAAAGTTCATCCGTAAAACGCAGATCAGTATCTCCTAAAAGATCGGTGTGAACATCTGAGATCAGGTTTCCACCATTGCTGTTGCTATGTACAAATACGATTTCTACGCCATCATGATTCACTAACAGGCGCAGCATTTCACCACCGGTATATCCGGCACCGCCAACTATACCTGCTTTAATCTTCATTTCCGTTCACTTTATGCCAGATCATAACCTGGTTGCCAAATATTTTAGAGAACCCTTTAACATCCTCACCACTCCATGCATTATTCATTTCTCCGTAGCTGCCGAATTTATTGCTCATCAGATCGTGCTCAGACTCAATACCGATAATCTGAAATCTGTAAGGCAATAACTCTACAAATACTTTTCCGCTCACTGTACTTTGTGTATCTGCAAGGAAAGCTTCGATATTACGCATAATCGGATCATGGAATTGACCTTCATGCAGCCAGTTTCCATAAAAAGAAGACAATTGTTCTTTCCATGACAACTGCCATTTGGTTAAAGTATGTTTTTCTAAAGTATGGTGTGCTTTGATAATCACCATTGGAGCTGCTGCTTCAAAACCTACACGTCCTTTGATTCCAATAATCGTATCTCCCACATGGATATCACGACCAATACCATAAGGCTGTGCGATTGCTTGTAATTTCTGGATTGCTTTGACTGGCTCTAATTGCTCACCGTCTAAGGCAACCAATTCCCCTTTTTCAAAAGTAAGTTCGATTTTACGGCTCTTAGTTTCAGAAACCTGTGTTGGCCATGCTTCTTCCGGTAAAGTCTCGTTAGAAGTTAAAGTTTCTTTTCCTCCTACTGATGTACCCCATAAGCCTTTGTTGATAGAATATCTTGCTTTTTCAGCACTATACTCAACTCCGTGTTTACTTAAATATTCTATTTCCGCTTCGCGGGATAATTTCAAATCTCTGATTGGCGTGATGATCTCTACATTAGGAATAATAATATTAAAGATCATATCAAAACGTACCTGATCGTTACCTGCCCCGGTACTACCGTGCGCTACGTAATCAGCACCTATTTTTTTAACATAATTTGCAATTGCAGTAGCCTGGCTTACGCGCTCAGCACTTACAGAAAGCGGATAAGTTGCATTTTTCAATACATTACCAAATACCAGGTATTTAATACAGCCATCGTAATAATTTGCAGTTTCATCAACTACAGCATGAGAAGCCACCCCTAAAGCGTAAGCTCTTTTTTCGATTTCCTGTAATTCTTCATCAGAAAAACCACCTGTATTAACAATTACCGAATGAACTTCCAGTCCACGGTCCTGTGCCAGGTGAATACAGCAAAATGAAGTATCTAAACCTCCGCTAAAAGCTAAAACTACTTTCTTTTTCATGAGCAATTTGTTTTTTTGTGGTTAGGAAGCTTGCCTGCGTTTCTTCGCTAAGCGGCATCCATAACCGTTTTAGTTGTTATTATTTAAAAAATAGGACTGATTGGTGTAAGAATGATTTTAAGCTTCCTTTATCATCTGATGATTTTGGCTTAAGCACTAATCTTTGCTTAATGCGCATAAAACGCTCGTATAGTTTAGGTTTACGCTCTAATTCTTCGGCAAATTTCTTTGCTACATCATGTTTCTGAGTCGCAGGGTCGTAAAGCATCGCTGTACACATACAGTTTTTACGGTCTTTGCTTTTCAGAATCTCAAAGTTCACGCAGCTTTGACAGCCTTTCCAGAACTCCTCATCTTGTGAAAGTTCTGAATAGGTGACAGGCTCATAACCCAGGTCAGAATTAATTTTCATCACAGCAAGGCCTGTCGTTAATCCGAAGATCTTGGCTTTAGGATATTTCTGACGTGATAATTCGAAGATTTTGTATTTAATGGTATGTGCAAGTCCCATCTTTCTGTACTTAGGACTGACTACCAAACCTGAATTGGCTACAAATTGCCCATGGCTCCATGTTTCAATATAACAGAACCCAGCCCAGGAGCCGTCTTTATGGAAAGCAATAACTGATTTACCCTCAGTCATCTTTCCTGCAACATATTCAGGCGAGCGTTTAGCGATACCTGTACCTCGTGCCTTAGCAGATTCAGCCATTTCTTCACAGATTTCTTCTGCAAAAACACGATGTTCAGGAAGTGCAACCTGCACTATAAAATCGTTTATATTCATTAATAGTTAACGAAAAAAAGATAAAATATTCTTATTAATTGGTTCTGAGGAGCTATAAAATTCTCAGGATTGAGTTAGAATTAACTCAAATACGGGGTGTATAATTTTGCCGGCTGGTTGTTACATAAATGACAGGCTCCAGACGTTCAATATACAAACTTCTCGCAGCAATGTTCTTTGCTGTTACGATTGAAAGTTTATGTATTATCTGTTTGATCATTTTCTGTATAATTCCCGCTTTAAAATATTAATAGTGTAAAGGTTTAAATAAATTTCGAGTTGTGCAACAGGTTTTTTATTTTTTTACATTTAATCAACTCCTTGGACCTCATGAAGTCAACACTCAAAAATACATGATAGCTGTGGACAATAAAGATTAAATTTTCGTTAAATTTCAGGAGCGAAAACTAATAAAACAAAGAGGATAACTAATATGACTTTTGGAATATGAATTTAGGTGCGCTATAATCAATTGGTGCGCCCCTTTTGAAATAATTTATGCCCATATAACTTTCCAGTGTACCCGTACCCAAAATCAGCCTTCCATCTTTCTTTAGCAAGGCTATAGGTCCTCGCAGCCATTTTTCAAGACCATAGTGCTGAAAATGATAGTCACCGATCAAAGTGTCTCCTTTGATAGCCCCTTTTACATCTCCGGAATCTTTAAAACTACCATGATAATTCACTTCATACTGGCCTATAAATTGCGTTCCTGTAATAGTTAATTTCAAAATAGCGGTGTCAGCTCCCTTAATTGCAAGGTAAGAGGTACGGACTACTTTCTTCTCTCTGCTATCGCATCCTTGTATCAGATATGCGATTACACTTATAGCACATAAAAGCAGAGGCTTAGTAACTTTCATTATTTCGACTTTAAACACCGTTCACAAATTTATCCCCTAAGTTAACCAACAAAGTCACAATCACAATCCCGTAAATCTATTTTAAACTTGGATAGGCTCTCTAAAATGCAAGATGTTTATTTATTTGTACGTTTATCCTGATAAGCTAATATCCCTTTTTTATGAAAAGACTCCTTTTCCTTCTTTTACTGCCCTTCACATTTACCTCAATAACTTCTGCACAGGATTTACGCGCAGCCAGAAAAACTATAAACAAAATGGCCTCTCCCGATTTCTGGGGACGAGGCTATACCAAAGAGGGAATGGCAAAAGCAGCGGTTTACCTTTGTGATGAATTTAAAAAGGCTGGTCTGCAACCAATGGAAGGAAACGATTACAGACAGAATTTTTCTTACCCCGTGAATACTTTTCCGGGAAAAATGGACGTGACAATCAATGGAAAAAAGTTGATCCCAGGCAAGGATTTTATTATTGAACCTTCAAGCCGGGGTCTGCGTGGCACTATGAAGCTGGAACAAAAAGACAGCATTTACATGAACCGTTCCCAACGGATGTTCGTTGTACTCAAAGACAAGCTTACCTGGAGTGTTGCACAAAAAGCAAATGACTATACCGTTCTTGAAATCAATAAGAAAGCACTAACTACCAAACCCGACTCCATTAACGTAGACATTGACAATGAGGTCATTCCTGAATTTATAACCAGCAATATCTGCGGCGTAGTTAAAGGAACGAAACACCCCGATTCTATATTAATGCTAACAGCCCATTACGATCATTTAGGCGGTATGGGAGAAAACACGTTTTTTCCGGGAGCCAATGACAATGCCAGCGGAATAGCTCTTTTATTAAATCTGGCGAAATATTACGCCAAAAATCCAGCACCCTATACCATAGCTTTCGTTTGTTTTGCTGGTGAAGAGCCCGGACTTAAAGGCTCCTCTTATTTTACCACTTTTCCTCCTATCCCACTCTCCAATATCAAGTTCCTGATCAACGTGGATATGGTTGGAACAGGAGAAAAAGGAATTACCGTAGTCAATGCGGCTATCCTTCCGAAACAATTCGACTTGCTCAATAAAATCAACGATCAACAGCACTACCTCAGCAAAATTACTCCACGAAATAAAGCCGCCAACAGCGATCATTATTTCTTCACTGAAAAAGGTGTACCAGCGTTCTTTATTTACACTCAGGGAGGAATAACTGCTTATCACGATGTGGATGACATCCCTGCAACCCTGCCCTTAACGGAGTTTGCTGACTTATTTAAGTTATTTGTAAAATTTAATGCTGCATTGATGAAATCCTCTTGAGGATAGGTCACTACGCTTATGTTCATTATCGATTTTCTGTCATATCTTTAAATGTGTCAATTTCCAAACTAACAAATTGACACTGTGATCGTTTATTTGTTAATAAATACATACGTCGATGTCAATTTTACTATCTCCATTAACTATAAAAAACCTCAGCCTGAAAAACAGGATTGTCGTTTCCCCAATGTGCCAGTATTCTGCAGAAGATGGTTACGCTAATGATTGGCATTTAGTTCATTTAGGCAGCCGTGCGGTTGGCGGAGCCGCTTTGATTATCCAGGAAGCGACTGCTGTTTCTCCGATCGGAAGAATTTCACCAGGTGATTTAGGAATCTGGTCTGATGGCCATGTCCCTGTGCTGAAAAGGATTACTTCGTTTATTCATCAACAAGGCTCTATAGCTGGCATTCAGCTGGCCCATGCCGGCAGAAAAGCAAGTTTTGATGTTCCATGGAATGGTGGTAAGCAAATCCTGGAGAAAGACGGGGGCTGGAAGACTGTTGCGCCAAGTGCAATTCCTTTTCATGACCATGATGAACCTCCTGTCGCTTTAACTGGCAGTGATATTGAAAAGATAAAAGCTGATTTTAAGGCTGCAACATTAAGGAGTATAGAAGCTGGTTATCAGGTCATCGAAATCCATGCGGCCCACGGCTATCTCTTTCATCAGTTTTTCTCTCCACTTAGTAATACACGTACTGATGAATATGGCGGAAGCTTTGAAAACAGAATTCGTCTTTTGCTAGAGGTTGTAGCTATTGTTCGTGAAGTATGGACTACTGAAAAACCTTTATTTGTTCGTATTTCTGCTACTGACTGGGCCGAAAAAGGCTGGTCTCCTGAAGATTCAGTTCAACTTTCTGCAATACTGAAAACAAAAGATGTAGATCTGATTGATTGTTCATCGGGCGGAAATGTCCACTACCAGGAAATCCCGCTTTTCCCGGGCTATCAGGTACAGTTTTCTGCTTCAATCCGAAAAGAAACAGGCATATTAACTGGCGCAGTTGGTTTAATTACCGAAGCAAAACAAGCAGAAGAAATCCTTCAGGAAGGAAAAGCCGACCTGATTATTTTAGCGAGGGAACTATTAAGAGATCCTTATTTTCCATTGCATGCTGCTTTTGAATTGGATGATGAAATCAAATGGCCTGATCAATATGTACGTGCCAAACCAAGAAAAAAGAGCTAAATAGTTATTTGTACCGCTATTTCAAAAATCAGATGCTTCCATTTTTAAGCTGTTTCTAAACCAATTTGTCTTAATTTTGTTCTTTCATAAAACAAGATAATTATGTTCGATAAATTAATGGCTGCTCAGCAAAAGGCTGAAGAAATAAAAAAACGTTTAGATACTGTTTACGTTCAGGCAGAAGTTGAAAGTGGTGCTATCAAAGTAACTTCAACAGCAAATAAAACAATTACAGCTATAGAAATCGATGAAGAATTCTTTAAACAAGCTGACAAAGAAGAAGTAGAGGAACTACTTTTAACTGCAATCAATAAAGTGCTGCAACAGGCAGAAACTGTTAATGCGACCGAAATGCAAGCGGCTACCCAGGATATGATTGGTGGTTTAGGCGGAATGTTCGGTCAATAATATTAAACACAAATAAAGATGAAATACACCTATTACGGACAATCCTGCTTCCTCTTGGAAGCTGATGGAAAGAAGTTTCTATTTGATCCATTTATCACGCACAATGCACTTGCTTCAGCTGTTGATATTTCAAAAATTGAGGCTGATTATATTTTGGTAAGTCATGGACATGGTGACCATGTAGCCGACCTTGTTCTTTTAGGAAAACAAACTGGTGCGGTTATTATTGCAATGCCTGAGGTTGCTGCATGGGCAGAAAAACAAGGACTGACTAACATTCATCAAATGAATTACGGCTCTGCGAAATTTGACTTCGGAAAATTACGTATGGTCTGGGCTACGCACTCAAGTTCAATGCCTGATGGTAGCTACGGTGGGAATCCTGCAGGATTCGTGCTGGAGACAGGAGGAAAAACGATCTATTATGCAGGTGATACTTCGCTGAATCTTGACATGAAGATTCTTGCTGAGTTGTATAGTTTAGATTATGCGATTCTGCCAATTGGTGGAAATTACACCATGGATGTAGATGATGCTTTGATTTCAACTAAATACATTAATTGCAGCAAGGTGATCGGTGTTCATTATAACACATTCCCTGCCATTGAGATTGATACGAAAGATGCAGTTGAAAAATTTGGGAGAGAAGGCAAAGTGTTATTGTTACCGGAAATAGGGGAAACAATTCAACTTTAAGACAGGTTATTGACCGCAGCGTCAATAGCTACCAAAGAAAAACCCGGCATTCTGTTTTGAGAAACAAGATGCCGGGTTTTTTATAGTAAAGAATCCTTCTTAATGTGCTTCCAGCCAGGTATTTCCTTCGCCGATTTCAATTTCAATAGGCACAGTTGTTTTGATAGCAGTCTTCATCCGGTGTGTGATAATTTTCTTCATCGCATCCACCTCCGATTTCAACACATCAAACACCAACTCATCATGCACCTGCATGGTCATTTTCGATTGTAACTTCTGATCCTTGATATCCTGATGAATATGGATCATTGCGATCTTGATCATATCAGCAGCAGACCCTTGAATTGGGGCATTGATTGCATTTCGTTCCGCAAAACCACGAACAGTCTGATTAGCCGAATTGATATCTCTCAGATATCTTCTTCTACCCATCATCGTCTCTACAAAGCCGTTTTCACGAGCAAAGTTCATCGTATCCGTCATATATCTTTTGATACCTGGATATTGTGCAAAGTACTGCTCGATCATCTCCGCAGCTTCTTTTCTAGGTATACCCAGGTTCTGAGATAAACCAAAAGCAGATTGCCCGTAAATAATACCGAAATTTACCGCTTTTGCATTACGACGCTGCGCAGAATCTACTTCCTCAATGGTAATTCCGTAAACCTTGGCTGCTGTTGCCGTGTGAATATCAATTCCTTTGCTAAAAGCATCCAGCATGTTTTCTTCTTTACTGATATCAGCAATGATACGAAGCTCTATCTGCGAATAATCTGCTGAAAGCAACAAATGATCCGCATCTCTTGCAATAAATGCCTTACGAACTTCCCTGCCACGTTCTGTACGGATAGGAATGTTCTGAAGGTTCGGATTATTTGAACTTAATCTTCCCGTAGCTGCCACTGCCTGATTATAACTAGTATGTACACGGCCTGTCTTTGGGTTAACTAATAAAGGAAGTGCGTCTACATAAGTTGATTTTAACTTTTGCAGCTGACGGAAATCAAGAATATCTTTTACAATATCACTTTTATGCGCCAGAGCCGATAAAACATCTTCCCCGGTTTGATATTGACCTGTTTTCGTCTTTTTTGCTTTAGGATCAAGTTGTAGTTTATCAAAAAGAACTTCTCCCAATTGTTTTGGAGAAGCCAGATTAAATACGACTCCTGCTTTATCATAAACACTTTGCTCAAATCTGCGAATGTCAACTTCCAGGTCTTTAGAATAACTGATCAAAGTTTCCATATCAATTCTAACGCCCTCTTTTTCCATATCTGCAAGGACATAAACCAGCGGGTTCTCAATATTGGTGATCAGTTCTTCTGCGTTCAGGTCTTTTAATATTGGCCTGAAAACATGAGCAAGCTGTAAAGTAACATCAGCATCTTCTGCTGCGTAATCTACTACGCTTTCTACAGGCACATCTCTCATCGTTCCCTGATTTTTTCCTTTCGGGCCAATCAGCGTAGTAATAGAAATTGGTGTATAACCTAAATAGTTTTCTGAAAGTACATCCATATTGTGACGCGTATCAGGATCTATCAGGTAATGTGCCAGCATAGTATCAAATAACTCTCCTTTGATATCTACGCCATACCATTTAAGTACCAGAATATCATATTTAATGTTCTGGCCAATCTTGCCTATCTTCTCATTCTCCAGTACCGGCCTGAATTCATCAACAACCGCTTGCGCTTCTGTCTGATCTGCAGAAACAGGAATATACCATGCTTTTCCAACCTCAATACAGAAAGAAAGCCCAACCAGCTCTGCTCTGTTTGCATCAATTCCGGTCGTTTCGGTATCAAATGAGATATTTTCTTGCTGAAGCAGCAAATCAATTAATACTTTTCTTTTCTCTGCTGTATCTACCAGCTGATAATCAGGTTTAGTATCTGCAATTGTTTTTCCTACCGGAGGCTGCTCAAATAAGTTAGGTAATTGTTCAAATGTTTTGGCTTTGCTAACCGGCTCGTCTACTGCATTACCAAATAAATCAGTTTGCTGTGATACATTTGCTTTTGCATCTCCGATACTGAAACCATCTCCGAATACCCTTTTTCCTAAAGTACGAAACTCCAGTTCTGCAAAAAGAGGTTCTAATAATTCCCGGCTGGGTTCTTCTAATAATAAAGATTGCTCATCAAATTCAACAGGAACATTCAGGATAATAGTAGCTAGTTTTTTAGAGATCATCCCCTGGTCAGCAAACGCAATCACATTTTCGCGCTGCTTACCTTTCAACTGCTCTGCATTGGCAATAATATTCTCCATAGAACCGTATTGTTTGATCAGCAGCTTTGCAGTTTTCTCCCCTATTCCCGGGATTCCAGGAATATTATCGACAGCATCCCCCCATAAACCAAGAATATCAATGACCTGTAATACGTTTTCTATTTCCCATTTCGCAAGGACTTCAGGAACGCCGATTATCTCCATGTCATTGCCCATTCTTGCTGGTTTGTAAATAAAGATATTATCAGAAACCAACTGCGCAAAATCTTTATCAGGCGTCATACAGAAAACTGTGAATCCTGCTTTTTCAGCTTCTTTAGCCAATGTTCCTATAATATCATCTGCTTCAAAGCCATCCTTTGTAATTACGGGAATATTAAAGCCTTCAATCAATTTAAAGATATAAGGTAGAGCAGCTGATAAATCTTCTGGCATGCTTTCCCGGTGTGCCTTGTAAGCAACAAAATCGGTATGTCTTTCGGTAGGTGCATCTGTATCAAATACTACCGCGATATGACTTGGTTTTTCCTTTTTAAGGACTTCCATTAAAGTATTGGCAAAGCCCATTACTGCGGAGGTGTTGATACCGGTAGAGGTAAATCTAGGGCTTTTACTTAATGCAAAATGCGCTCTGTAGATCAACGCCATACCGTCAAGCAGGAAAAGTTTCTTCATTAGTATATATTTATATTTTTATCAATATTGAACGCTGTCAGCTACTCCACAGGTTATCTGCCCAAAGTTAACATCTGTAGATGAGCTAACCTAATTTGCGATTATTTTTAGTATTTCGAGATAAATAAAAGCACAGGGAAGAAATTGTACATTGCATGAAGTGCAATAGAGTATTTAAGCCCGTAATTCATCCGGGTATATCCCAGAATAAGCCCCACAGCCAACTGAGGCAAAGTGTATAATATTCCCAGCGGTAACAGACTAATCCCCTTCTCATAGTTACTAAGATGTACCAGCGAAAAACAGATCGCGGTCAGGTGAAAATGCCATGGAAAGATGCGCTCCCAGAATTCAAACTTTAAAGTAATGCTCCGGGCAAGGTTATACCGGTAAATAAAATATAAAATGATAAAAATAAAAGGGCTGACCAGGTAGGCCCAGTCTGTTTGAGTGAGCGCACTTAAAAATGCTCCACAAATCAAGGCTATAAAAGCAAGGCTGCCTGTAAAGCGTCTCAGCTGAGCTCTGAAAAGAAGTTCTTCAGATAAAGGCGCCCAAATTACAGCCATTGCAAAGAGTACAATCTTTGACATCTTTTTATGGTCAATTACAGATGGCCCGGGATCAGGGATCAGCTTCAGTCCGATTAGTAAGCTGAGTAAAATCCCGCAGCCAATACCCGCAACGATACAAATCAATGCCAGTTTCAGTAATAAATTAAAAGGCTTATCTACCTTTTCCGGGATTCTGACCAAGTAGGGACGCTTCAGGTAATTTGTTAAATCATCAATGAGCTCCAGCATTTAGCGTGCAATACAGCCCTCAATGTGATCATTAACCATTCCTGTAGCCTGCATATGCGCATAACAAATCGTTGTTCCGAAAAACTTGAAACCTCGTTTTTTCATGTCGCTGCTAATGGCGTCAGATATTTCTGTTCTTGCCGGAACTTCTGCCAGGGATTTGAAATGACTAACAACAGGTTTCTGGTCTGGTAAAAATCCCCAGATATAGTTGGAGAAAGAACCAAACTCTTTTTGTATCGTTATAAAAAGCTGTGCATTTTTAATGGCAGAATTGACTTTGAGCTTATTTCTGATGATTCCAGTATCATTCATTAACCGCTCCGCATCGGCCTCTGTAAAAGCCGCAACCTTTTGCACATCGAAATCAGCAAAAGCTGCGCGATAGCCTTCACGTCTGCGTAGAATTGTAATCCAGCTTAAGCCAGCCTGTGCTCCTTCCAGAATCAGGAATTCAAATAAAATCTGATCATCGTGAACAGGTTTACCCCATTCTTCGTCATGGTATTTTATATACAATGGGTCTGTTCCACACCATCCACATCTCTTCAATTCTACGCTCATGTGGTAATATTACATGCTTAATTCATCCCAGTACTCTACCGCGCGGCGATAATGCGGGATAACGATAGAACCACCAACCAAATTAGCAATCATGAATACTTCATTAATTTCCGCATCATTCACGCCTGCATCAAAGCATTTTTCTAAATGATATTTGATACAGTCATCACAACGCAAAACCATGGAAGCCACTAAACCCATCATTTCTTTACTTTTTACATCCAATGCGCCAGCGGCATAGGTTGTGGTATCCAGCGCAAAGAAACGCTTGATGTTTGTATTGGCAGTTTCCATGATTCTATCGTTCATTTTTGAACGGTAGTCATTAAATTCTTCTACTAGTTTACCCATATAATATTTAAATAGCTGGTTATAGCATTTGTATTGTTTATAACTGATTACAGCTCTAATGCAGGATCCCAAAAATGAATTTTGAAGTCCTTTATCTTATCCTGTTCAATGACCAGTCCTTCATTCTCTAATAATTCCTGCATCAGTTCTGGCGTGGGAAAATGAAATTTCCCGGTAAGCAAACCTTTATGGTTTACCACCCGATGCGCAGGTATAGGAGGTAATGCATCATGAGCATTGTTCATTGCATAGCCTACTAAACGGGAAGATTTTCCAGCTCCCAGTGCTTTCGCAATTGCGCCGTAAGAGGTCACTCTCCCTTTTGGGATTAACCTCACTACTTCATAAACCTGCTCATAAAATGATTGTTCCATTAGTCCAGAGAAAATTGAATGTAATTTATGTTTTTATCTTGTTTTAAATAGATTCTTTCATAATGTGTTTTGATCTTTAATACTTCATCGTAGAATTCTGAAGTATATAAATGATCAGTCTTTTTATAACAAGGCAGATTCAGCTCTTCAACCTTTTCAACTGTATATGCATACAAGCCGTCATTGTCAGTCTTTAAATTAATCTTACCACCTGGTTTTAAAAAGCCTTTATACTTGTTCAGGAAACCTGGAAAAGTTAATCTCTTCTTTTCTCTGCTGTCTTGCGGCTGCGGATCGGGAAAAGTAATCCAGATCTCATCTACCTCATTTTCATCAAAGTAGGCCGCAATGTCCTCAATCTGTATTCTTAAAAACGCCAGGTTATTGATGTTTTCATCTACTCCGGTTCTTGCACCTCTCCAGATACGGTTCCCTTTTAAATCTATGCCTATAAAATTCTTCTCGGGGAAAAACTTAGCCATATTGACTGAATACTCTCCTTTACCACAAGCCAGCTCCAGTACTACCGGATTGTCGTTTTTAAAATGCTGCACTGCCCATTTGCCTTGAAGCGCCATTCCTTCCTCCATCTGATAGACATTCGGGAAGGTATCAATTTCAGCAAATTTCCTTAACTTATCTTTACCCACTATTATTTTTTTTATGCAAAAATACAATTTAATCTTTTCTGCGTCTGTTTAATTTTAGATGCGTGGTTATGCTCGTCTCTAATTCGTATTTTTGCAGGAACATTACTTCAGAACAAATTGGAAAAGAGCGCAAAAATTTATATCGCAGGCCATCGTGGGATGGTAGGGTCAGCTATTCACCGTAAATTGCTGAGTGAAGGTTATACAAACCTGGTTACCCGGACTTCTTCAGAATTAGACCTGCGTAACCAGCAGGCCGTAACAGACTTTTTTGCAACGGAGAAACCCGATTATGTATTTCTTGCTGCTGCAAAAGTAGGCGGAATTATCGCTAACAATACCTACAGAGCTGATTTTCTCTATGAGAATTTGTCCATTCAGAATAATGTGATTCATCAGGCTTATGAAACAGGGGTCAAAAAATTGATGTTCCTGGGTTCAAGTTGTATCTATCCGAAATTAGCTCCTCAGCCCTTAAAAGAGGAATATCTTTTAACAGGTTTGCTGGAAGAGACTAATGAACCTTATGCAATTGCTAAAATAGCAGGCATCAAATTATGTGATGCTTACCGTGCCCAGTATAATTGTAATTTCATTTCTGTCATGCCCACTAATTTATACGGTTACAATGACAATTACCATCCTCAGAACTCCCATGTACTGCCTGCGTTAATCCGCAAGTTTCATGAGGCAAAAGTTAACGGTACACCAGAAGTTGTGATCTGGGGATCAGGCTCACCGATGCGTGAATTCTTATTTGCGGATGACCTGGCCAATGCCTGTTATTTCTTAATGCAAAATTACAATGAGCCTCACCTGATCAATATCGGCACCGGAGAGGATTTAACGATAAAAGACCTGGCGCTACTGGTTAAAAAAGTGACGGGCTTTGAAGGTGAACTTACTTTTGATAGTACTAAACCAGATGGTACTCCCCGCAAATTGATGGATGTATCGAAATTACATAGCCTTGGATGGAAACATCAGGTTGAATTGGAACAAGGAATCCACCTGGCTTACCAGGATTTTCTGGCTAAACATATTTAATCAATTTTAGCCAGCCGTCATATAACTAAAGTTTATACATTTGTAAAAGAAAATAAACTTTAGCTATATGACCTTAGTTCAACTAGAATATATTGTAGCTGTAGATACGTACAGAAGCTTTGTTGGCGCAGCCGAAAAGTGCTTTGTGACCCAGCCAACACTGAGTATGCAGGTACAAAAGCTGGAAGAAATGTTAAATGTTAAAATATTTGACAGAAGTAAACAACCTGTTATCCCTACAGAAATCGGCTCTCAAATTATTGAGCAGGCTCGCTTGATTCTTCAGGAAAGCCAAAAAATAAAAGAAATCATCAGCAGTCAGCAGCAGGATATCGTTGGCGAACTTAAAGTAGGCATTATCCCTACTGTAGCTCCTTACCTATTGCCACAGGTCATTGCCTCCATGATGGAAAAATACCCTGACTTAAAGCTATTGATCTGGGAGTATACCACCGAAGACATCATTCATCATCTTAAAACCGGCGTACTGGATTGCGGAATATTAGCCACCCCGCTTGGTGATAATTCAATCACAGAAATCCCGATGTACTATGAGAATTTCGTAACCTACATTAGTAAAAACAGTAAGCTCTTTAAGAAGAAAAATATCGACGCAAATGATCTGGAAGATGAAAATATCTGGTTGTTGAACGAAGGTCACTGTATGCGTTCCCAAGTGCTGAATATTTGCAGGTCTACTAAAGATAACCGCTTACAGGGCTTAACTTATAATACCGGAAGTGTGGAAACCTTGATCCGCATGGTAGATATGAATAATGGTGCTACTTTATTGCCTGAGCTGGCTTTAGCGGAATTAACTCCTAAACAATTGAGTAAAGTAAGGACATTTAAATCTCCTGAGCCTGTCCGTGAGATTAGTTTGGTCACTCACAAGAACTATATCAAGAAAAGGATGCTGAATGCGCTTAAAGAAGAGATCTTAGCGGTTATCCCAAAAGCGATGAAGCAGAAGAAGAAGAAAGATATTGTAGGGATTTAAAATAAAAAGGGCCTAACCTGAAGTTATGCCCTTTTTATTTAATATTTCTTTAAAGCTTACGCTTTTTTGAAACGTTCAGCAACTGCATCCCAGTTTACTACATTCCAGAATGCAGCGATATAATCAGGACGTTTGTTTTGATATTTTAAGTAATAAGCATGTTCCCAAACATCCATTCCTAAGATTGGAGTACCTTTAACTTCAGCAATATCCATTAATGGATTGTCCTGGTTAGGTGTAGAAGAAACAACTAATTTACGGTCAGCACCAACGCTTAGCCAAGCCCATCCAGAACCAAAACGTGTAGCACCAGCTTCAGCGAATTTAGTTTTGAAATCAGCGAAAGAACCGAAAGCAGCTTTGATAGCTTCAGCTAATTCACCTGTTGGCTCACCACCTTTATTGTGTCCCATAACTTCCCAGAACAAAGAGTGGTTAAAGTGACCACCTCCATTGTTTCTTACTGCTGCAGGAAACTTAGAGATGTTTTTAACGATTTCTTCCAGACTTTGAGAAGCCTCAGGTTTACCTTCTAAAGCTTTATTTAAATTAGTAACATAAGCCTGGTGATGTTTATCATGGTGAATTTCCATGGTAGTTTTATCGATATGCGGTTCTAATGCATCTGTTGCGTAAGGTAACGCAGGTAATTCAAAAGCCATATTATTGTATATTTAAGTTTAAAAATTAATGGTCCACAAAGATAACATTCGAGGTTAAGTATTGTTCAGGATTTTGTCATTTACCCTCGTTTGTTCTCAAAGAAACGCTTCATCAACTGTGCACATTCCAGTGCCAGCACTCCTTTTTGTGTTATCGTTTTTGGATGCAGCAAATTAGCATTTTTACTCGTAAATCCACGCTTCTCTTCCGAAGCGCCATAAACGATCCTGCTGATCTGCGTCCAGTAGGCCGCACCAGCACACATCACACAAGGCTCCACAGTTACATAAAGCGTGCATTCCTTCAGATACTTACCGCCCAATGTTAAACTTGCTGCCGTAAACGCCTGCATCTCGGCATGCGCAGTGACATCATTTAACTGCTCAGTAAGGTTATGTCCGCGTCCAACGATCCTGCCCTTACAAACGATTATCGCTCCGATCGGAATTTCCTCCTGATCAAAAGCTATTTGCGCTTCCTGCAAAGCAAGGCGCATATAATGCTCATCTTCTTGTGGTAGATCCTTTTCTTCAGAAAAATTATAATAACTCATTTAGTTTAACACAATTTACTGCCATTGGGTACTTTCCCCAGCAGCGTTGTCAATACAATACTTCCATCTTCATCCGCAAATCCAGTAACCAGAAACTCTGACATAAACTTGCCAATTTGTTTCTTAGGGAAGTTCACCACGCCAACAATCTGTTTGCCAACAAGCTCTTCTTTAGTATAGTGAGCGGTGATCTGCGCACTGCTCATTTTCTGCCCATATTCTCCAAAATCCACCTTTACTTTATAAGCCGGTTTCCGGGCTTCAGGGAAATCCAGGACTTCTAAAATTGTGCCTGCTCTTAATTCGACCTTCTCAAAATCATTCCAGTCAATAGTTTCCATATTCGATCTCGTGTTTGTACACCGATAAAATTACGAATCTTCAGCTTATAATGCCCTATGTTCACTATTGCTTTTTGTTACCTTTGTAACATGATTGATGTTGTACTTAAAAAAGGCAAAGAAAAAGCCGTCCACCAAAAACACCCCTGGGTATTTTCAGGAGCTATAGATAAAGTTAAAGGTAGTCCATTGAATGGAGAGGTTGTCAAGGTTCTTGCAGCCGACCAGTCCTTCTTAGCTTATGGCTATTATAATGGCCAATCACGCGTAGCAGTGCGTTTATTGGAATGGGAAGAAGACAACATTATTGATAAGGCCTGGTATGAAGTGAGATTGAAAGACGCGATTGCCTC
The DNA here is from genome assembly GCF_040547305.1 of Pedobacter sp. UYP1. Lineage (NCBI taxonomy): Bacteria > Pseudomonadati > Bacteroidota > Sphingobacteriia > Sphingobacteriales > Sphingobacteriaceae > Pedobacter > Pedobacter sp. UYP1. The sequence continues at coordinate 83,310 of NZ_JBEPPL010000002.1, forward strand.
ACGTGCGCACTTACTGAGCGATCAGCAAACAAATACCTGTCGTTTGGTATTTAGTGAGGCCGATTACCTGCCTGGGCTGATCGTTGATAAATACGCCGACTACCTTTCTTTACAAATCCTGAGTGCAGGAATGGAGAATGTTAAAGCAGAACTGATTGAGATCTTAATTGCAGAATTAAATCCAATCGGGATCTTTGATAAAAGTGATGCCAATGCACGTACACACGAAAACCTGGAGGTTTCACAAGGCTTACTTTGGGGAGAAACTCCACCAGAGTTTATCGAAGTCAAAGAAAATGGCGTTCGCTATCATATCAATATTGCAGACGGACAGAAATCTGGTTTTTACTGCGATCAGCGTGATAACCGCGAAATTCTTGCAGCTTATACCAAAGACAAAGAAGTACTGGATTGCTTCTGCTACAGTGGCGGATTCACTTTAAATAGTTTAAAACATGGCGCGAAACATGTAACCAGTGTAGACAGTTCAGCGCTGGCTATGGAAACCTTAAAACATAACCTTGGTTTAAACGGCTTCATGGAACATCAGCAAACCAGTGTACAGTCTGATGTGAATAAACAACTGCGCGTTTTTAAAGAAGACGGGAAATTATTTGATGTTATCGTACTTGATCCGCCAAAATATGCGCCTTCAAGATCTGCTTTAGACAGAGCTGCACGTGCTTATAAAGATTTAAATAGATTAGGGATGCTATTGCTTAAAAAAGGCGGTATCCTGGCTACTTACTCTTGTTCAGGCGCTGTTGATCTGGAAACTTTCAAACAGATTATTGCATGGGCAGCATTGGATGCTGGCAGAGAAGTACAGATCATCAAACAATTCCACCAACCAGAAGATCACCCGGTAAGAATTTCGTTTCCAGAAGGAGAATATCTTAAAGGTTTATTATTGAGGGTATTGTAATAGAAATAAAAGTATTTTATTCATAGGGGTAGCAAACAAATTTGCGTTTTGTTTGTAGATTAGACAAAACGCAAATTTCCCGGATGCTAATAGTACACAATATCAGGTTAAGCCGTATTCTAAGGAATACCTGGCAAGTAGACCTTATCATGATCTTTTCCTGCACAGGAGCGTATCTGACCAGAGCGTTCCTGATTAAACACAACTTTGAGATCCCAGCTATCATTCCTACCGTTTTAGGTACAGCGATAGCTTTTTTTATTGGATTTAATAATAACCAGGCTTACGACCGATGGTGGGAAGCCCGCAAAATCTGGGGCGCTTTAGTCAATGATTCCCGATCATGGGCCAGAAGTGTAATCACCTACATCTCTCAGAATGAGATGAGCAACCAGGAATATAAAGTATTAAAAGATAGAATGGTTCGCCGTCATATTGGCTTTCTGTATGCCCTGAAAGCCAAACTCAGAGATGCAGTTGATGAAAACTACCAGCAATACCTGGACGAGGCCGATCTGAAAGAAATCAATCTCCACAGTAACGTACATAATGCCATTTTAACCTTGCAATCCAGAGATCTGCAACAATTGAGTAAAGATGGACTAATTGATGGTTTTCGTTTTATGGAGATGAACCAGCTGCTTGTTAAATTCTCCGATCATATGGGAAGAGCTGAACGGATCAAAAACACCGTTTTCCCGACAACCTATAATTATTTCACGAAAGTCTTTATCTGGTTATTTGTGGTCTCACTAACCCTGGTAGTTAGCCATGAAGCAGGTGTCTGGGCTATTTTTATTGGCTGGCTGGTTGGTTTTGTTTTTGTATCTACACAGATCAATGGGATGAGCCTGATCGATCCTTTCGAGAATAACTCATCTTCAGTGCCGCTGAACCAGATTACAAGAACGATAGAAATCAACTTACTGGAGATGATCGGCGCAGAAAAAATTCCTGCGCCAGTTAAGCCCATCAATGATGAATATATCTTGTAAACCTTATTCTTCTTCTTTAAAATAAACCTTGTAGTAATTCATGGATTTATCATCGTCGAACCCTTTTTCGATGAGTTCTTTATTGCCATGAATGTAGATATGGAAGTTTTTATCCAGTTTCAGTACACTTTTAAATGCTTTAGCCTGCTTTTTAACCGCAGCTCCTGAGATATCAAAACTATCAGCTATAGGAGTTTCAAATTCTTCCTCATAACTCTTTTTATAGTTTTTGAAAGATTCGATCCCCTCTTTATTTCCAATAACTTCGTTAGAAAACTCATCCATATCAAAGCTTTCTTTCTCTTTGAAATACTTCATAGAGCGGTTCAGCAGATCTATCTTGTCTGCCTTGGTGATATCGTACTCCTGATCCAGTTTTTCGGTTACAAAGCTTTTATAGACGCCTAATACGTTCTTGGTCTGATTGTAATTATCATTTCGAACCTTAAGCTTCAAAAACTCATCTTTCCAGTAAACCGCTTCATTGCTCTTATTGGTCTGATCGATAACCGCAACTTTATACCCTTCTTCTTTTTCGGTATTAAAAATAATGCAGCCCTTATCCAGTTTATTAATATTAATCGCATCTTCTTCGTAACTCAATGCAAAACCTGCTTGTTCAGGAGAAACTTTCAGATAAGTCTCTTTGGTCTCTGATTTAAAAATACCAATTGCATCATGCAGCTCACCTTCTATCTGTACATTTTCGAAATAAACTACATATAGCTCACCAGCCTTGATTTTAGGATGATTAGAAGTATCGTAGAGGTATTTTGCCAGCTGCTCACTATTCTTATGAAAGAGTTCTCCAGTTTCAAATACCTGCTCAACGAAATGATAAACTTCATTCAGGTTTAAGTCATCGTTCGGGTGAAAGAAACGAAAAACCTCATTCGTTTTTTCATAAGGACTTAAAAAATACTGGAGCAGCACGTTCTTCAAATGCTCATCCTGAATTTGCATGGAGGCTTCAGACAATACATAAAACTCATCTTGTGCTTTGTTGCCAATTCTATGTATAGAAAGCTCTGAAAGAGACGCTTCTGGAAAATAAATCATATACGCTGTAATTTTTAGCTTGTTTAACGAGTCGCAAAAATACTTTATTTTTCCTCTTTTGCGGTATTTCTAAGCTCCACAGGTTTCGTAGATTTCTTCTTCATTCTCAGGTTCAGCATCTCTACAAGTACAGAGAATGCCATTGCGAAATAAATATATCCTTTAGGAATATGCTGATCAAGACCTTCTGCCAATAACGAAACGCCGATTAACAACAGGAAGGAAAGTGCCAGCATTTTCACAGTAGGGTGATTATTCACAAAATCACTGATTGCATTGGCAGAAACCATCATAATAATTACAGCTATAATTACAGCAGCAATCATAATCTCAACATGGTCTGCCATTCCAATTGCAGTAATTACAGAATCTAAAGAGAAAACAATATCTAAAACAAGAATCTGGGCAATTACACCAGCAAAAGAATGTACTTTAACTTTTCCTTCTTCCTCCTCTTCTCCTTCCAACTTCAGGTGAATTTCATGGGTACTTTTATAGATCAAGAACATTCCTCCTATGATCAGAATCAGATCGCGTCCTGAAATAGCCAGTTTCTCCAACCATTCTTTGTTGTCCAGGCTAATCCATTCACCAACGTTAAACAACGTGGCTGTCAGGCTCATTACCCAACTTAGTGATAAAAGCAATAATACACGGGTAATCATAGCCAGTCCTAGTCCTAATTGTCTGCCTTTTTTTTGCTGATGTGCAGGCAATTTTCCCGAAAGAATGGAGATGAACACAATATTGTCAATTCCCAGCACGATCTCTAAGATAGTCAGGGTTAACAGTGAGATCCATGCTTCGGGTGTACTAAAGAATTCCATATATTAAAGGTTTGCTGTAAAGCTAAAAAAAAAGCTTGTTGAATTATTCAACAAGCTTTATACTAATTAGTTTTTTTATTACCTGAAAGTAACAGATCCATAATCCGATTTTATCCGGACAGCTACTCTTCCGCCACTCCCGATTTTGCCGGTATAGTTTTTCGAATTATCATCATCCTGTGATGCTGCCTGACGTACAGCTACCCGATCTCCGGATTTAAATCCACTATAACTGGTTTGTACGTTGAAATCACCATTGAAACCATCAGCGAACTTTAATTTTGTATCTACATAATCTGCATCAATCGTTAAGTTCCTGCATCCTGCTCCTACGTCAACGATATCAAAATTATTATAACTCATCTTAAAATAACCATCGCCCCTTAAAGCACCAATTTCTACATTAGCATATTGTGACTTCAGATCAAGTTTACCCACGGTTCCAATTTTAATATTATTGTATTGCTGCCTGATAATTGCGTTCCCTTTGATATTATCAACCCTGACATTCGCATATTGTATATCAAGGTCAAGGTTATTGACATTGGTAATGCTGATTCCAGAACCATATTGCTGCCTGATGATTGCATCCCCCCTTATCGTATTGATACGAACGGTTACATATTGCGCATTTAAATCCAGTGTTCCGGCAGCTCCAATAGTCAGGCCTGATCCATATTGCTGTTTAACAACCGCTTTATTAATATCAGTAATCGTTGTTTTGCCATACTGAACAGAAACATAATTATTTGCGTTGGATAGTTTTCCGGCAATAAAGTCTCCATATTGTACTTTTGCATAAAGCGGGCCGGCAAAATCATCCATATTGACATTACCAAATTCCTGTGTTAAAGTCAGGGAGTTTGTAGCTGGCATATAAACGACATAATTCACCTTTACTTCTCTTCTGCGGCCACGTCCCGACCATCTGCTTCCACTACCTATGTTTGTTTTACAAGTAACCATATCTCCGTCTTTATCCGCAGAAATATTAACCTGATCAATTAATCTTTGAGCCTCTCTGTCTTCGTTGCTAAATGCTTTGATTGACACATCGATTTTAATTTCTTTCTTGTCCCAGACTTTAATCACCATCCCTCCATATTGATTGTGAAGATTTATTTTATCTGACGGGCTTAAAGAAAAGCTCTTGCTGAAGGTCTTTGAACGCATTGGATCATCTCCATTTTGCGTATCTGTACTTTGCTGAACTGCATGAGACGAGCGATTAGAACGAGACGAACTGCCTGAGTTTGCCGTATAGACAGGCTCATTACTAACTTTCGCGTTTGTTTCGGTCTGTGCATTGGTCATACTAAATGAACATAGCAGAGCGCCCGCAAGGATCAGATTTTTCATATACTATTCTCCTTTTTATATTGACTAACTTCATTAATAATTGACAATTGCTGATTTAACAGCTGAATCTGGATTTCCAGGTTCCTGACCATTGCTTTTACGACCATCTGCTGGTTCGGACTACCGGCCATTTCTTTGTTTAACCCTTCATAAGTTTTATTCAGAACCTCAAAATCTGCTTTAAATTTGCGGTAGAGTTCAGGATTTGTTTTTGCATAAGCCTGTAAACTATCTTGTTTCTGTTCAATTATACTTACAAATTTAACCTGTTTCTGTGCATAAGCAGGGTTTACATCCTCCACGCTGATCTTTCCTCTTTTTCCAGGAATTACATACAGGAACGTGATGCCCAGCACCACGAGCAGTGATGCAGCAATCCCAGACCATAACTGAAGACTAAAAGTCCTTTTAAGTTTTTTTTTCTGCTTTTCTTGTTTATCCAGTTCTGCTTCAATTTTATCCCAGAGGCCCGCTGAAGGCCTGTCCGTATCGAACTCCCGCTTATTATCTCTGATAAAATCTTCTAATTTAGTACTCATCTCTTGCTCCTCTCTTTTCTAATATATTTCTCAACTTGGTTTTTGCTCTCATTAATTGTGAACGGGAAGTAACTTCCGATATCTTCAGGATGTGGGAAATCTCTTCATGGTCATAACCCTCAAATAAATAGAGTGTAAGTACCACTCTATACCCATCTGCCAGTCCTTTCACCGCTGCTTTAACCTCATCTACTCTCCATTGCAGGTCTTCCTGATCCGCTGATTCCTCTGCCACAATCTCTACCCCATCTAGATTTGTAAACTCCACTCTTCTTTTGCGCAGACAGTTAATGGACTTATTCACGATGATCTGTTTTAGCCAGAGGCCAAAAGTGGTATCACCCCTGAAATCGCTAATCCGCAAAAAAGCATCCAAGAATGCCTCCTGTACAACATCTTCAGCTTCAGCTTCATGGTTCACTATCCTCAGCGCAGCGCAGTACATAGCTCTTTCATACAATTTGTATAATTCAAATTGTGCGGCCCGGCTACCTTTCCGGCAAGCGTTAACCAGGTCTATATTCTTGTCTATGTATACTGCTTCCAATGTTCTTCGTATTCGTTATAAATGACATCATGATTTATCAAACGTTGCATTTTAATAAAAAAACTTTTGAATATACTTCGTTAAATCAATAACCCTTTGTAATATATGGCTCAAAATGAATATTTTTGCGGCTTAATCCGATGAAAAAATGTTAAGAACAACAACTTGCGGAGCCCTGACGATTGAGAATCTAGGCGAAAGCGTAATTCTGTGCGGTTGGGTACAGAAATCCAGAGACTTGGGAGGAATGACTTTTATTGATATCCGTGATCGTTACGGTATCACCCAATTGGTTTTTAATATGGATGATAACACTCAGCTCTGTGAAAAAGCCCGCAGTTTAGGTCGCGAATTTGTGATCAAGGCCAGCGGACTTGTTGTTGAGCGTTCCAATAAAAACCTTAAGATGCCAACGGGAGAAGTGGAAATAAAAATCACTGATCTTGAAATATTGAATGCTTCAAAGATTCCACCATTCTTAATTGATGATGAAACTGACGGTGGCGATGATTTACGTATGAAATATCGTTACCTGGATCTGAGAAGGAATCCGGTAAGAAATAATATGGTGCTGCGTCATAGAATGGCCCAGTCTGTCAGAAAATACCTGGATGCTTTAGATTTTATCGAGGTAGAAACTCCTGTCTTGATTAAATCAACACCTGAAGGTGCAAGGGACTTTGTAGTACCTAGCCGGATGAATGCTGGTGAATTCTATGCTTTACCACAATCTCCACAAACCTTTAAGCAATTGCTGATGGTTTCTGGCTTTGACAGATACTTCCAGATCGTAAAATGTTTCAGAGATGAAGATTTACGTGCTGACAGACAGCCTGAATTTACTCAGATTGACTGTGAAATGTCCTTTATTGAGCAGGAAGATATTCTGAATACCTTCGAAGGATTGATTCGTACCTTGTTTAAAGAGGTTAAAAACTTCGAATTACCAGAGGTTCCAAGAATGCAATATTCGGATGCTATGCGCTGGTATGGATCTGATAAACCTGATACACGTTTCGAAATGCGCTTTGTTGAATTAAACGAGGTAGTTAAAGGGAAAAACTTCCCAGTATTCGAAAATGCAGAATTAGTAATTGGGATCAATGCAACAGGCTGTGCCCATTATACACGTAAACAGCTGGATGAGCTAACTGATTTCATTAAACGTCCTCAGATTGGTGCTACCGGCCTGATTTATGCAAGACATGGTGAAGATGGTTCAATCAAATCATCAGTTGATAAATTTTATAACGAAGAGGACTTGAAAGGATGGGCTGAAGCACTTCAGACTAAACCTGGCGACTTGATGCTCTTAATGGCGGGAACTAAGGATAAAGTACGTAAACAATTAAGTGAGTTACGTCTTGAAATCGGTTCCAGATTAGGCTTACGTGATAAAAACGTATTCAGTGCTTTATGGGTACTTGATTTCCCTCTTCTAGAGTGGGATGAAGAATCTGAGCGTTACCATGCGATGCACCACCCTTTTACGTCTCCTAAACCAGAAGACATCGCTATGCTGGATACCAACCCTGGCGAAGTAAGAGCAAATGCTTATGATATGGTCGTTAATGGTACTGAAATAGGTGGCGGATCTATTCGTATCCATGACCGTACTTTACAAGCTTTAATGTTCAAACATTTAGGCTTTACGGCTGAAGAAGCTCAGAAACAGTTCGGCTTCCTGATGGATGCTTTTGAATTCGGAGCTCCTCCACATGGTGGTATTGCTTTCGGTTTTGACAGACTTTGTTCCATTTTCGCTGGTTTAGACAGTATCCGTGACGTGATCGCTTTCCCTAAAAACAATTCAGGAAGAGACGTAATGATTGATAGTCCTTCGACAATTGATGAGAAACAATTGAAAGAGCTAAAAATCAAGACCAATTTATAAGGGAGACTTCGGGATCTCATAAATTTCCTGTTCCCTAAACAGCAAAGCCTTTCAGTGAAAACTGAAAGGCTTTGCTGTTTATTATTTACTGCTTTTTGCTTTTTTAAGATGTGCATCGAGCAACTCCACCAATGCCGCAAACTCCTTAGGCTCGTATCCAATAGACTGATAGATAATCTTTCCCTGCTCGTCAACTACTATATTCCTTGGAATAGACTGCAACGCAAACTTTTTGAATATTCCCCGGTCGGCATCAGGCAGAATCGGGAATGTAAACCCCTTCCTCGCTTTAAAAGGAATTAATTTGTCCCAACCCTCCTCACGTCCAAAAACAAAAAAAGCAAAACCAGGATTATCCTTATACTTCTCCCAAATCCTTTTCTGCACCTCCGGAAGCTCCTCATTACAAGGCGGGCACCACGTAGCAAAAAGATTAATTAAAATCAATTTTCCCTTATAATCACTAATAGAAACCATTTTCCCCTTTTGAATCTCAAAATTAAAAACAGGAACAACCTCCCCAACTTTAGTTAAGGTGCCCTCATCCTGCTGCGCAAAAGAAACAAGAGGCAACAGTGCGAACAAAACAATAAAATATTTTAGCTTTCTCATCAGGATATATGTTTATACACAATAATACCAAAATAAAGCCAGTATAAGACACCACACTCCAAACGTAAAATGCCTCTAAAAAAATAAAGCTGTATGGCTTACGAACTACTTCCACTCAAAAGGATGGCTAATGTTCGCAAACCATACAGCCTTATTTTTTTAGCCGTACGATGACTTTATTTAAAAGGACTCACTATCGGGAGGAATCCCGTAATCCACAAACCCTGGCCCTTTTTCCTTTTTCTTTTTCCCTGTAAACAAACCTTTTACGGTATTAAAAATCGCAGAAATATGTTCCGCATCAAGCGTTTTACCCACCTTACTGGTCGCAAGGCCAACTAATGCCCTTGTAATAAATCCTGAACCCTTAAAAAGCGTCCCATTCATTAAAATAGGCAATGCCATAGACATTAGTCTGCTACTGATATTCAGCTTATCATCTACCTTTAAAAATGCAGATGGTGTAGCGTATTTCTTAATCAGGTTACCAAAAGTAAACTGTTTAAAATAAACCTTCACATCATCTTTGATCATTTCTTCCTGCATCTTATAATCAACCTTAAGACTAATTAGTCTGACGTTCAGATCCTGCAGGTTATTAATTTCATACTTTTTGCTCATCTTCCTCGTCCTCCTGTAGTTTTTTAAAATATTTTCTGATCGTGAAGTTGACAATAGCCTTCTCAATGAATTTCTCTTTAGTTACGTATACTATAATCGCTAAAAACAGATAAAGCAGCGCAACGCAACCAAAACCAGCAGTATAACTGGCAAAAAGTGTAGATAAGAACAGCGCAAGTGTAACCGTCCCTAAAATAAAGGCCAGCACAAAGCAAACACCCACAATAGCATTAGTAATCAGGTCAGCAAATACTTTGGCAGACCTTTTAATTAACACCAGCCGTGCATATTCTATCCGGGTATCTACATAGGTTTTAGCCTCTGAAAATAGCTCCTCAATATTCTTTTCTTTCTTCTCCTCCATTGGTAATTAAACTTTAGCTTGTTCTGATCATAAACCTGCAGAACTACTTATAATAACTCATTAATAAGAATATTGTTTAAGCGTGTTCCGCATCATCTACAAATTCTTCTTCAGCTTCATGCAGTTTACTCTTTACAGAACTTACTACTTTATCTTTTAAGCCAGTCAAATGATCAATTTCATCTGCTGCTCTCTCTTTTATCGCATCACCAAGGTCTTTTAATGACTGATTTAAACGATCACGGGTTTCACTTCCTTTTTCAGGCGCAAACAGCAATCCTAATGCTGCACCCGCAGCCAAACCCGTTAATAATCCAATTAATACTTTTGAGTTATCGTTCATGACTTTAATTTTTATGTTTAATAATTGATTTTGTAGCGATGTAATTGATAATAAGGTGATATTATTTGTTATAACTCTTCAGCCCCGGGAATTGTTTTAATCTTTCTGAGAATTTAACAGAATAGAAATTTTCAATGCAGGGTACAAAAAATGAACTAGAGGAAACAATGCACAACACCGTCCTTCAATAAGTTGACACGAAGATTTGAGTTGACTAGGTATCCAGGTTGATTGCCTTCATTTTATTGTAAAGGGTTTTCCTGTCTATATTTAAAATCTTTGCAGCCTTTGTCTTATTAAAGTTCACCTCACGAAGCACCTTCAGGATCGCCTCATATTCTGCTTCTGAAGCTGCATTTTTCAAGTCCCTCGACTTTTCATGATTTCTGTGGATCGTATTTTCTATGGCAGTTACCTTAGCATCTGTAGAAATTTCCAATGGTAGTGCTTTAAGCTGAATTTCATCTGATTCTGTCAGTAAAGTTGCTCTTCGCACCACATTCTTCAGCTCTCTTACATTTCCCGGCCAGTTATAGCTTAAGAAACACTCTTCCACATCCTTAGAAAAGCCCAGTACATTTCTGCCCAGCTCTTCATTCGCGAAGTCAAGGAAGGTCTTTGCAAAGATCATAATATCTTTTCCCCTCATGCTCAATGGCGGAAGGTTGATTGCGAATTCGTTAAAACGATGGTATAAATCTTCTCTGAAACGTCCTCTCTGAATCGCTGTAGCCAGATTTTCGTTCGTTGCCACAATAATACGGACATCAAGGTCAATTTCTTTTGTACTACCGATACGCTTAATTTTTCTTTCCTGAACCGTTCTCAGTAAAGCAGCCTGTAAATCATAGGATAGGTTTCCTACTTCATCCAGAAAAAGTGTACCACCATTAGCCATTTCGAAATGGCCTATTTTCGTATTTAACGCACCTGTGAAAGATCCTTTTTCGTGTCCAAAAAACTCACTTCCTGCCAGTTCTTTTGTTAACGAACCACAATCCATAGCCACAAAAGGGTTATCTCTCCTTGGACTGTTCAAGTGAATAGCTTTTGCTACAGACTCTTTTCCAGTACCACTCTCACCAGTCAGAATTACGCTGTAAGATGTAGGTGCAACCAATTGAATTTGTTTTAACAGTTCTTTTGAAGCCTGACTCTGCCCGGCTACAAAGTTCTCTACCTGGTTATAAACAGGCTTGGAAGTCTTTGCTTTTTGCACCTCAGATCTCACACCTTCGGCTGTAGTGTCATTTAATGCTATCTGTGTATCGATAGCTTTATTTATGGTATTTAAGATTTCATCCGGATATAAAGGTTTCGTAATATAGTCGTAAGCCCCTAATTTAATCAGTTCAACAGCAAGTTTGATATCCGAATAGCCAGTAATAATAATCACACCGGTTTGCGGATAATTCTCTTTAATTTTAATGAGCATTTCCTTTCCATCGGTATCTTCCAGCCTGTAGTCACATAATACAAGGTCATACTGATCTTTACTCAGATAGTCTTGTGCAGAAACGCCACTGGTCGCAGTATTCACACTAAACCCATTTCTGGTTAAGAATTTTGACAGTAATAAACCTATATTAATTTCATCATCTACTATTAGTATTCTTTTCATATCTAGCAACAAATTCTAAACTTATTCGATGATAAATATAAAGAAATATTTTATATGGGAAATATTTTCTACACTTATATATTTATATTCCCCTTAATCGCATACTTATCCCCGGAAACGCTTAATATCGCTTCTCCTCAAAATTTAAACCATTTATAACGAGTTAGTTAGCGCCCTTTGAAATCTGAACGCCTTTTTTCCAGAAAGGCTCCTACGCCCTCTTTAAAGTCTTGTGTACCAAAACATTTACCAAACTCATCCATTTCGACTTCAAAACCGTTTACACCCTCATTTACAGCGGCATTCACCGCTCTGATTGCTGCTGCAATAGCAAGAGGTGCACGTTGTTTAATTTTGTTAAGGATCTCTTCGGCCTTGCCAATCAACTCTGTTTGAGGCACTACATGATTGACCAACCCTATTTTCTCTGCCCTGTCAGCAGTAATCATATCGGCAGTAGTAATCAACTCCGCAGCTCTTCCTTTTCCGACTAATCTGGTTAATCTTTGCGTTCCGCCATAACCAGGAATTAAGCCCAAAGTAACTTCCGGCAAGCCCATTTTTGCAGTATCAGCCGCAACACGAATATGGCAAGCCATAGCAAGTTCCAATCCTCCACCTAGGGCGAATCCATTAATTGCAGCTACAAAAGGTTTTGTACTGTTTTCTATCGCATCAAAAACATTGACTTGCCCACTTCTGGCTAAAGCTTCGCCCTGTTCGGTACTATATGATGAAAATTCTGAGATATCAGCTCCCGCAACAAACGCTTTCTCACCAGCACCAGTCAAAAGTACACCTCTTACCTCTTCTGTTTTTGCAGCAAAAGAAATTACATCTGCCAGTTCAGCAAGCGTTTCCTTATTCAGGGCATTTAACTTGGATTCACGGTTAATCGTTACGTAAAGTATATTTGCTTTAATCTCTGATAATAAGTTCTGATAGCTCATATTTTAAAAATTTCTATTTTCGTTAGCCCATTCACGGATATAGTCGACGATAGTCACCATTGTTGTTCCCGGTGCAAATAATTCCCCCACTCCAATCTCTTTGAGCTTTTCCATATCTGACTCCGGGATTATTCCTCCACCTGTTAATAATACATTGGTTAGCTTCTTTTGTTTCATGAACTCCACAATTTTAGGAAAAACGGTCATATGTGCACCCGATAAGATGGAAACACCGATTGCATCCACATCTTCCTGCAGCGCGGTATTGACCACCATTTCAGGCGTCTGCCGTAAACCGGTATAAATCACTTCCATACCTGCATCACGCAAGGAGGTCGCGATCACTTTCGCTCCGCGGTCATGACCATCAAGGCCAACTTTGGCCACTAAAATACGAATAGGCCTATTTAATGTTTTGCTCATAAATTATACCGATAATCCATCGTAAATGTAAGTAAATTAGCTCTTTTATATTAACTTTGAATATAAATTTACAGTTTTTATGAGTGAGGAAAGATCATTGAACTTTATTGAAGAGATCATTGAAAACGATTTAAATAGTGGAAAATACAAAACTTTAGTTACACGTTTTCCACCTGAACCTAATGGATACTTACATATCGGTCATGCAAAGGCAATCTGCCTGAATTTTGGATTAACCCAGAAATACGGTGGTTATACCAACCTGAGATTTGATGATACAAATCCTGTGACCGAAAAAACCGAATATGTAGATAGCCAGCAGGCAGATATCAGGTGGTTAGGTTTTGAATGGAAACATGAATTATATACTTCAGATTATTTTGATACCCTATATGATTTTGCCGTTAAGTTAATAGAAAATGGTCTTGCTTATGTAGACCATGGTACTGCCGAAGAGATCGCGGCCCTTAAAGGTACGCCAACAGAACCTGGTACTGACAGCCCATACCGCAGCCGCAGTGTTGAAGAAAATCTGGCTTTATTCAGTAGCATGAAAGCTGGTGAACTGGAAGACGGAGCTTGTATCCTGCGTGCTAAAATCGATATGTCAAGCCCTAATATGCTGATGCGTGATCCGATTATTTACCGCATCAAACATGCAGAACATCACCGTACAGGTAATAAATGGTGTATTTATCCAATGTATGACTTTGCACATGGCCAGAGTGACAGTATTGAGGAAATTACACATTCTATCTGTACACTTGAGTATGTGTCTCATCGTGAGTTGTACGACTGGTTTATTGCACAGCTGGGCATCTTCCCTTCACACCAGTACGAGTTTGCACGTTTAAACCTTACTTATACAGTAATGAGTAAACGTAAGCTGTTACAATTAGTAAATGATGGTGTAGTAACCGGATGGGATGATCCGCGCATGCCTACCATCAGCGGCCTTAGAAGAAGAGGTTATACACCAGAAAGTATCCGCGAATTCTGTGAAAGAATCGGAATCGCGAAAAGAGAAAATCTGATTGAACTGAGCTTATTGGAATTCTGCGTCCGGGAGCATTTAAATAAAACAGCGAACCGTGTAATGGCAGTTCTTGATCCTATTAAGTTAGTGATTACAAACTATCCTGAAGGTAAAGAAGAAATCCTGATTGGTGAGAACAACCCTGAAGCTGAAGATAAAGGTGGCTTAAGAGAGATTCCTTTCAGCAATGAACTTTGGATCGAAAGAGAAGATTTCATGGAAGAACCTGCAAAAAAATGGTTCAGACTGGCTCCTGGTGCAATGGTAAGATTAAAGAACGCTTATATTGTGAAATGTGAAGACTTTAAAAAGGATGCAGATGGAAACGTTACTGAAATTCACTGTACCTATATCCCTGAGTCTAAAAGCGGTGAGGATACCAGCGAAATTCATGTGAAAGGAACTATTCACTGGGTGAGCACGAAACATGCTAAAACTGCTGAAATCAGAGTTTATGACCGCTTATTCTCAGTAGAATCTCCTGACAGCGAAGAAGGTGATTTCAAAGACTACCTGCACCCTGACAGCGTAAAAGTTATCAAGGAAGCTTATATAGAGCCTTATCTGGCTGGTGCTGATCTGGAATCAAGATACCAGTTTATCCGTAAGGGATATTATTGCCTGGATAAAGATTCAACAGCAGATCAACTGGTTTTCAATCAAACTGTTGGTTTGAAAGACGCCTGGGCGAAAGCGAAGAAATAAAATCCAAAAAACCCCTGCCCCTTATCAGGTTCAGGGGTTTTTTATGTCCAAAAAGACCGTTAGTATTTTTGATAAAGGTTATATAAGATCATTTTATCACCATCCGTTAACACCGGTGTGATATCTACTTGTACAAAGTGGCGCTTAAAGGCAACAATTGCTGCTGGCAGGTTACTTACATCATAACCAATAATACGCAGAGCGATAGCTGGGTCAAATTCTACAGGGGGAATTTGCAGGACAGCATCGTACCATAAACCAAAACCTCTGTCGGCAAGCTGCTTCCATGGAAATTTATTAGGGTCAATCTTACGCTTGGGTGCAATATCCGAGTGCCCGATAATATTTGAAGTTGGTATATTATATTTTTTCTTTAGTGAGGTTAGCAATGCAATCAGGCTATTCATTTGTGCCTCAGAATAAGGTTCATTTCCATTGTTATCCAATTCAATGCCCAGAGAACAAGAGTTCAGGTCGTATTCATTTCCCCATTTTGCAACACCAGCATGGTTTGCACGCAGATAATCATTGACCATTTGTACTACTTTTCCATCTCTTCCCACAATATAATGTGCGCTGGTTTGTGTTTCTTTTTTGGTGAAAGCTCTGATTGTACCTTCTGTAGAGGTCATTGCCGTATGGTGAATAATAATAAAATTAGGCTTGCGGATACCAAAATTCACAGATCCCACAAAAGACTGCTGGTCAGCCGGAAGCGTCTCAATATTTTGATTAACCGGAGGCATAGCCGTCAGTATATCACCGAAACCTTTAGCTTGGGTTTTATAGATCTTATTTGTCGCTGCATATTTGTTCGTCGAACAAGCCGCAAGGAAAAACAGGGGGATACTTAACAGTAAAATATTTTTACTTAAAGGGATTTGTCTCATCATAGGTAATTATAAACGGTGAAATTACTAATATTTACATAAATGCGTTAGAATACACTAATCTTTATGCCCGGCTTATTATTTTTCCTAATTTAGTTGCGTTATAAAAAATTACCATGAACAAAACTACCAAAGCAGCCTTATTTTTAGCAGGATGCTCGATCATTGCAGGCATAGGATCCTGTACTAATACATCGGGGACCAAAACAGCTACAACCACAACAACAGAGAAACCAAGTACAGCCAAAGACAGCTTACAAGAATACGTACACAACAGGCTGGATATTTATGAAACGGTTAAATTAACAACTAATCTGAATGTACTGAGTGCGAATGAGCGAAAAATACTTCCCCTGCTGATCCAGGCTGCCCAGATTATGGACGAATTGTTCTGGAAACAAGCTTATCCACAGCGTGACAGCCTGCTCGCAGGATTAAAAGATGAAAAAACTAAAGAATTTATTAAGATAAATTATGGCCCATGGGACAGATTAAATGGTGATAAACCATTTATTGCTGGCATTGGAGCTAAACCAGAAGGTGCTTCTTTCTATCCAGCTGGAATGACTAAAACTGAGCTGGAAAAGTCTGACTTAAAAGATAAATTCAATGCATATTCAGTAATTCAAAAGGATTCAACTGGAAAACTGATCAGTGTTCCTTACCATGTAATCTATGCCTCAGAGCTTCAAAGAGCTTCCAGTTTATTAAAACAAGCCGCATTAATGACAGAGGATGCAGGTTTCAAAAAATACCTGAACCTTAGAGCAGATGCATTGATGAATGATAATTTTAACGCGAGTGATTATGCATGGTTAGATATGAAGACTAATATCCTGGACATCATTATCGGCCCTATTGAGAATTACGAAGACAAGATGTTCAATGCACGTACTTCTTATGAAGCTTATGTTTTAGTGAAAGATAAGGTATGGAGCAAGCGTCTGGCAAAATATGTAAGTATGCTGCCTGAATTACAAAAAGGACTTCCGGTAGCTGAGAAATACAAAAAAGAAAAACCAGGTACAGATTCAGAATTAAATGCTTATGATGTTGTTTATTATGCTGGTGACTGTAATTCAGGCTCTAAAACAATCGCAGTTAATTTACCGAATGACGAAGTAATTCAACAGAAAAAAGGGACGCGCAGATCACAGCTGAAAAATGCAATGAAAGCTAAGTTCGATAAGATCCTGGTTCCGATTGCAGCTGAACTGATCGATAAAGATCAACAGCAATATATCAACTTTGATGCTTTCTTTGCCAATGTCATGTTCCACGAAGTAGCACATGGGCTGGGTATTAAAAACACGGTTACTGGTAAGGGTTTTGTAAAAGAAGCGCTAAAAGAACAATCAGGATGGTTAGAAGAAGGAAAAGCAGATATTCTGGGCCTTTATATGGTTACTGGCCTGTTAAAAAAAGGTGAGTTAACTGGTGATATTAAAACCTACTATACCACATTTATGGCTGGCTTGCTACGTTCAGTAAGATTTGGTGCTTCAAGTGCACACGGTAAAGCAAATATGCAATGCTTCAACTTCTTCAAGGAGAAAGGTGCATTTGTAAGAACAGCAAGCGGAACTTATAAAGTAGACTTCACGAAATTCCAGACTGCAATGAATGACCTGAGCAATGTAATCCTTACCCTGCAGGGGAATGGCGACAAGGCTGCAGTAGAGAAAGTACAGAAAACGTATGCAGTGATCAGTCCTGAATTACAAGCAGACCTGGACAGGTTAAGCAAAAAAGGAATCCCGGTTGATGTTATATTCGAACAGGGAGTTGACGTATTAGGCGTAAAATAAGTTTATCTCCTATAAAAAAGGCCGTCATGCTCAAAGTATGGCCATGCCCCAAAAAGTTAGACACTTTTTGGGGTATTTTTTATGAGTAGAAAACAGAAATACGATTATCAATTTAAACTCGATTTAGTCAACAAGGTAATGAGAGAAGAAAATTGTGTACATGGACTTTCCAAACTGCATGGATTGGCTAAATCACAGTTACAATTTTGGTGTAAACTCCATGGACATCACGGAGAAAAAGGACTGGAAAACATGGTGGTTAAAAGGTATACCGCAGATGAAAAACTTGAAATCATTCGGTATTATCAGGCAAGCGGATTATCTTTGATTGACACCTGTGCGATTTTCATGGTTGCCTCTTTTTCAACGCTCTATCAATGGATTGTTAAGTTTGAACAGGGTGGTTATCAAGTTCTGGTAGATAAACGTGGTGATCATTTCAAAAAGGAGAAAACTGCAAAAGGATGGTTAATAAAAAAGTAATCCCCGGAATCAACGATTCTATGACTGATTTAGAGCGGTTAACCATCGAAAATGAATATTTACGAGCAGAAGTAGCTTATCTAAAAAAGTTGGAAGCCTTAGCTCAAAGCAAGCAAGTCAAAAAGAAAAAGCCGTAATAGTTACGGAGTTAAGGCGCTTACACAAACTGGAATATCTTTTACATCTTGCTGAGCTGGCAAGAAGCAGCTACTATTATCATCGGCATAGTAGTGCTTTTTTAGCTAAGCATATAGACTTGGTAAAAGAGGTTAAAACACTGTATCAAAGACATTTTGGGAGATATGGCTATCGAAGAATAACGTTAGCTCTTAGAAAAGAATTAAACATCCCTGTAAACTTTAAAACCATTGCTAAAATCATGAAGCAGATAGGTTTGAAGAGTAAGATAAGGGGCAAAAAATATAAGCCTTATAAAGGGGAAATTGGCAAAGCCGCGGATAATATATTACAGCGGGATTTTACTGCTGACAAGCCTAATGTAAAGTGGGCCACTGATATAACTGAGTTTAAAGTAAAAGGGAAAAAGCTATACCTGTCGCCAATAATTGATCTGTTTAATGGGGAGATTATAAGCTATAACTTATCTACATCGCCTAACTATGGGCAGATTTTGGATATGCTCAATAAAGGTTTCAGGAAAATCAAAAACCATGAAAAACCAATTCTTCATTCTGATCAGGGTTGGCAGTACAGGCTAGAGAAGTATAAGAAAAAACTAAAAGATAAACAGATAATGCAAAGTATGTCCAGAAAAGGAAACTGCCTGGATAACGCTATAATTGAGAACTTTTTTGGAGTGCTTAAATCAGAATTATTTTATCTAAATGAATATAACTCGGTATCACAATTACATTCTGAGATTAGAAAGTATATTAAATATTATAATAGGGATCGAGTAAGGCTTAATTTAAATGGAATGAGTCCGGTGGAATACCGAACTCATTACCTTAAAAACATTGCATAACTTCGTCCAACTTTTTGGGGTCAGTCTAGTATGACGGCCTTTTTTATTCAAAGAAGTTTAGGCAGGAAGGTGTTTCAAAATGATATTCTCCAATTCCTGAATATCGAAAGGTTTTGAAAGATAACCATCTGCACCCGCCTCATCTGCCAGAGACATTACATCATTGTTGGCAGAAAAATAGATAACCGGAATATTCTTTAGTTTCTCATCACTTTTTAGCGCTCTGGTGGCATCAATACCACCCACGTCAGGTAACCAGTTATCCATAAAGATAATATCCGGAATATAGGCCATAACCTGTTCTATGATATTATTCGAAGTAGAAGAGGTTTTGATTTCGTAACCTGCATCTTCCAGAATAAATGTACATAATTCAAGTATGTCGGTATTATCGTCAAAAATGAATACTTTTTTTTGCTCGGCCATTTAACAGTATAGATTAGGACAACAAATTTATGAATTCTGTCATATCTTCAATGCGTAAAGTGTAATCTATTTTAGCATGAATTGCAGCTTGCTGCGGCATGTAAGAAACCTGGGCTGTAGCAGGGTCCTGAATTGCAGTAATTCCACCCCAGGCTTTTACACTGATCAACCCGTTAACCCCGTCAGAATTGGACCCTGAGAGCAATAAACACACTAATTTAGTTCTGTAAACTTCAGCAGCTGTTTGAAAGGTAGCGTCTATTGCCGGGCGGGAATAATTTATTTTTTCTGAATAATCGAGTGAAAAACTTTTGTCTTTTTCGATCAATGTATGATAATCTGACGGCGCAACATAAATTGTGCCCGCCAGTATAGGTTCTTTTTCATCAATTTCTTTCACAATCAGGCTGGTTCTTCCTGAAAGTAATTCTGGTAGCAGCGAGTCTGCTCCATGTTTTCTGTGCACTACAATAATAATAGGAAAACTAAGCGCAGGGCTAAGTCCTGGCAGCACTTTTAACAGTACATCCAGGCTTCCGGCTGAGCCTCCTATAATTAATGCCTCACAATCTTTCATTAACCTACTTTCCTCCAGATTTTTTCTGCGGGAACCCGCTTATAGTTTTTTGAAAGCGGAGAAAAATCAAGTGTCTCCTTACTTCCTAATGCAAGATAACCAAGACCTTCCAGGCTTTCGTCAAAAAGATTTAAAACTTTATGTTGTAAATCCCGGTCAAAGTAAATCAGGACATTACGACACAAAATTAGCTGAAATTCATTGAAAGAGTGATCAGAAACCAGATTATGTGTAGAAAAAATCAATCTGCTTTTTAAATCCTCGCTGAACTTCGCCAGAGAGTAGTTCGCAGTATAGTAACTCGAAAAATCTTTCGCACCACCCGATAAAATATAATTCTCTGAATATTGTTTCATTTGACTCATCGCAAACATTCCCTGCGCAGCCTTTTCCAGCACTACAGGATTTAAATCTGTTGCGTAAATTAATGATTTGTGCAATAAATTCAGCTCTTTCAGAATAATAGAAATAGAATAGGCCTCCTCGCCTGTTGAACAACCAGCCAGCCAAATTCTTATAAAGGGATAAGTTCCAAGCTTAGGAAGTACAACATCCCTTAAAGTCTTGAAAAAACCCGGATCCCTGAACATCTCGGTCACATTAACCGTGATCTGTTCTACAAACCTTTTAAAATAAGTGGTATCATTATTTATAGTATACCGGAACTCTGCAAAACTTACCTGCTTATCCAGAGAATACAATCTGAGTATTCTCCTTTTAATAGACGCTTTGGAATAACCTGTAAAATCATATCCGTAATGTTCCAGCAAATCTGCCAGCAAGATTTCAACTTGCTCGTCAGTAATTACAGATAATTCCTGGCTCATCTAAATATATTTAACTAATAAATCGGTTAAGCTGTCTACATTAATTGGCTTAGATACATAACCAACTGCGCCCGCATTCAGGCAGCGTTCTTTATCTCCAAGCATCGCCTGCGCTGTAACAGCAATGACAGGGATTTCTTTTAATTCAGGATCTTTACTCATGATAGCCATCGCTTCATAACCGTCCATTCCTGGCATCATCATGTCCATTAATACCACTGCAATATCTTTTTGTTCTTCCAGCAATTGTAAACCTTCCTCACCACCAATGGCCGAAATGCACTGATAACCTTTAGATTTTAACACTGCTTTTAAAGCAAAGATATTCCTGTTATCGTCATCTATTATTAATACTTTTCTATTCTTTTCCATATCTTAAAAGACGGTGGTTTTTTTTAATTTTTATCATAAAGCCATACACGCAATAACGAAATTAGCTGGTCTACATCGACTGGCTTGGAGATATAGTCAGATGCACCCGCAGCGATACATTTTTCTCTATCTCCCATCATTGCTTTCGCTGTAACAGCCAAAATAGGCAAATGTTTAAATGCGCTTATTTTTCTGATTTCTTTAGTACTTTCATATCCGTCCATCTCCGGCATCATCATGTCCATCAGGACAAGATCTATCGATGGATTCTCTTTAAGTAATTGCAGCGCTTCTTTTCCGTCAGTAGCGGCCAATACTTTCATCTTATGTTGTTCCAATGCTTTAGTCAGAGAAAAAATATTCCTGACATCGTCATCGGCAATTAATACCGTCTTATTGTGCAGCACTTCATATAAGCCACCCAAAGTTTCCGTTGCCTTCTTTGCTTTGCTTTCTGCCGACTTTTCTTCTACCAGGTGCAGGAATAGACCGGCTTCATCCAGGATACGCTGATAAGAGTGCGCCGTTTTTACAACAATAGAATCTGCATACTGCTTAATTCTGCGTTCTTCGCCCTGAGATAGATTTTTTCCCGTAAAAATAATGATAGGAAGGTTCTCTAGCCCTTCACTCTTTTTAATCGTTTCTAAAGTCAGGTAAGCATTTTTATCCGGAATACCCATATCCAGAATTACACAGTCCACCTCTTTGCGCTGTAGCGCATCGACACTCTGTGCCACATTATTTACGACCTCTGTTTGTATAGCATGGTTGCTTAAGAAATAGCTTAATGCTTTTGCATGCTGTTGATTTTCTTCCACAATCAATACCTTTTTAGGATGACGGCTTAATGCATATTCAAGCTTTTGGAAAATCTGCTGCATATGCTCTAATGCGACCGGCTTATTGATAAAATCAACAGCTCCTTTCAACAAGCTTTCCTTTTTCACTTCCAGAGAAGACATAATATGTACAGGAATAGGCCTTGTTGCCGGATTCGCTTTCAATTCTTCCATGACCTGCCATCCATCTTTTACTGGTAGTTGTATATCCAGCAAAATCGCTAAGGGCTTAAAGTGGTTAGCCAGCTCTATACCAATATCACCTCTTACCGCAACGACTCCTTTGTAATTTCTTTTACGGGTAAAAGTTAACAATGCTTTGGCAAAAGAAGTATCATCCTCAATAATCAGGATAACTTTATCTCCTTTGACAATATTTGCACGATCATCTTCAATTTCCTGCGGAATATGATCTACTGTAAAGCGTTCAGGTAATGCTATTCCTGATGATTCAACAACCTCAACATCACTGTAATCATAGGTTGCATGAATTTCTTCTTCGAGTTCGGCCGCAATACCATCTAAAGGTAAAGTAAGGATGAACGTACTGCCTGCATTTTCCGCACTCGTTAATTCTATTTCACCACCTAATAACTTAGCCAGCTCTCTGCTGATTGAAAGTCCAAGCCCTGTTCCGCCAAACTTCCTTCTGGTAGACCCATCGGCCTGCTGAAAAGCTTCAAAAACTAATCCTTGTTTAGCTGCGGGAATACCAATTCCCGTATCCGTTACTTTGAAGATCATTGCATTATTTGCCTGATCGCTATGGATAGTCAAGATTACACTTCCCTTAGCTGTAAACTTGATCGCATTGGACAATAAGTTCTTTAAAATCTGTTCCAAACGCATTTTATCGGTATGAAGCGTTGACAACTCGCTATCCTGTTCGATTTTGAATTCCAGATTCTTGTTTTTTGCTATCGGGTTGAATAAAGAACGCATATCTGAAGACACTTCATTCAGACTGATATCCGCCAGTTCCAATTTCATCTTCCCTGCTTCGATTTTAGAGAGATCAAGGATTTCGTCAATCAAACCAAGCAGGCCTTGCCCTGAACTCTGAATAACCTCAGCATATTCGATATATTCCGGATCCAGTTCTTCATTATCAGACATTAATTTAGACAGCAGCAGAATCGAATTCAGCGGTGTCCTTAACTCATGAGACATATTCGCCAGGAACTCTGATTTATATTTCGTGCTTTGTTCCAGCTGTTCAGATTTCTGCTGAATCTCCACATTGTGCTCATGGATCATCTGATTTTTCTCCTCCAGCAAGGTTGTTCTTTCTTCCAGCTCCTGGTTACTTTGTAAAAGCTCTTCCTGTTGTACCCGGAGTTCTTCTTCTGAGGTCTGTATTTTTTGAGTCTGTGCTTCCAATTCGGCATTCAGACCTTCAAGTTCACTGTGCTGCGCCTGTAATTCTTCTGCCTGCGCTTGCGTTTCTTCCAGGAATTCTTGTAGTTTTTTACGGTTTTGTGCCACATGGACAGCTACACCAATATTGGTTGCGATGTTATTGAAAAAGTCAAGCTGCAATTGGCTGAAAGTATTCAAAGAGCCAAATTCCATTACACCAACAATAATATTATCCCTGATTATAGGTACTGCAACAATATTTTTAGGTTTTGTATTTCCAGCTGCATAACTAATGGTTAGCTCTCCATCAGGAATATCATTCAGCAAAATCTGTTTGCCAGATTTTAATACCTGACCAACAAGCCCTTCCCCCTCTTTCAGCGTTTTTTTCTGCTGATCTGCCAGCAAGGCATAACTTCCTGCCATATGCAGCTCGCGGTCATTTTCTAAAAGATAAAAAGCTGCTACCTGAGCGCTGGTGTGCTGAATAATATTTTCTAAAATATCGTTGGCCAGCGTTTCTACGTTTTTCTCGCCAACCATTTTGTCGTTCAGGTTCGCAATACCAGACTGTAACCATTCTTTATCAGCCAGTAAAGAGAAAGAATATTGTAACGATTCAGCCATTGAATTGAGAGATACTGCCAATCTTCCCAAGCCATCTTCTGAAACTTCATCCAGTCTGATCTGGTAATTTCCACTGGATATCTGAGCAGCTATTTCCTGTATGACCTGGATCCGGTGATCAACTTCTTTATTCGTTTCTTCCAGTTCTTCTTGTAATTTGATTCTAGCGTCGAAATCAGTTGACACTCTCCGGTAAAAGAAGATGGTAATTAAGATAGCCAGGATTGCAGCCAGAATAATTAAAATTGGTGTAAAATCAGCTAATCTACCTTGACTTGCAGTACGTTTAGCCAGTAAACTCTGTTCTTCGGTCTGCATTGTTTTAACGACCATTCTGGCCTTGTCCATATATGCCTTACCAGTAAGCAAATCTCCAATACTGACAGACCCACCTTTTCTTTTGATCGCAATAGTTTTCTCAAGTACACCTAAACGCCCGTCAATAATTTCTCTCAGTTTCTCAATGTTCGCCTGCTGTGCGGCATTATCTTTGGTTTGGTGCTGCAGGGTATCCAGCAAGCGGATTGCTTCAGCTTTGGCTCCATTATAAGGTTCAAGAAAGACTTCTTCGCCAGTTAGCAAAAAGCCCCTCTGACCAGTTTCAGCATCTTTCAAAGTAGATATAACATTGTCAGTATGCCTGATCACTGCATTACTATGAGAAACCAGGTCTGAATTTTTAATCAGGTTACTGATACTTACATAAGAAGCAAAAGAACTGATAAAAAGCAATAATAAAGACAACCCTAATCCAAAGCGAAGGTTATTTTTCAATGTTTTCTTGATCATAAAAAGGAAATATTTTTAAGCTGTCTCCGTTGTTGAAATTAAAGGGATATTAAAGTAAAACTCAGACCCCTCTCCTAGAATACTATTTACACCTACTGTGCCTCCATGTCTTTCGATAATTTCGGCAGAAATATACAAACCAATTCCCAAACCCTGGAAATGGATCGATGTTTCCTCTACCCGGTAAAATTTATCAAAAACATTCTTTTGCTGTTCTGGTTCGATTCCTATACCGAAATCTCTAACTGCCACAGTTACCCGGTCCTCTGCAACTGTTATATTAATATGAACTTCAGTTGTTCCGGGAGCATATTTAATAGCATTGGTCAAAAAATTCACTATGACCTGCTCAATGCGCATTTCATCCGCAAAAATCTCCGTAGGAACGTGTCCTGTTTTTATAATAGTAAATTCAGGATTAGATTGGTGGATGACTTCCAGAATATTATCCAGAAGGATATTCAGGTTGAAATATTGTTTATTGAATTTCAGTTTTCCACTCTCAATTTTAGAAATATCAAGTAAATCAGCTATCAGGTCGCTCAGCTTATCCAATTGCAGCTGCGCCTTTTTTAAATGCTTTTTTACCGTCGGGATATCTCCTTTATCGACACTTCTTTCCAATAATTGCACATAGCCCTTCACACTGGTCAAAGGGGTTTTTAACTCATGACTGGCAATACTGATAAATTCATCTTTTTTTCTTTCAGCCCTTTTCCTGAATTCTATTTCTTCGAGCAGGGTTTTCTGAATTTCTATAAGTTTCCTGCTTTGCTCATAAATCCTGTAAAAGGTTTTCACTTTTAAGAGCAGGATATTGATATCCACAGGTTTAGTAATATAATCCAATCCGCCAGAAGAATAGCCTTTCGTGATAAAGCTGAGCTCAGTATTTGCGGCTGATAAAAAGATGATCGCTGTTTCTTTAGCCTTACTGTATCCCGCAATGGCTTCTGCAACTTCGAAACCGTCCATTCCGGGCATCTGAACATCTAATATGATTAATACATAAGCCGTTTTGAGTACTTTTTTCAAAGCTTCTTCTCCCGAGGAAGCTGTATCGACTTCAAAATTGTGTCTTTCGAGAACTTTTTTTAGTGAGATCAGATTCTCTGGTGTATCGTCTACAATTAGGATCATTATGATAAATAAATAATAATTTTAAAGCTGATTACTAGTAAAGGTATCTCCCTGGTTGATATCCCCGGTATCAAATCCTTTTTTGAACCAGTACATTCTTTGAGCTGAAGTGCCATGTGTAAAAGCATCAGGAACAACCTGTCCGCTGGATTGTTGTTGTAGTTTATCATCACCAATTGCATTTGCAGCAGTTAGTGCCTCTTCTAAATCTCCGGGATCTAATTCAAAATCCTTAAGTTTTTGTGCATGATTGGCCCAAAGACCAGCAAAAAAGTCGGCCTGTAATTCCAGTTTGACAGAAAGTTTATTGTATTCTGTTTTGGATAACGAACCACCTGCGCGTTCCAATTTCTCCGATATTCCTAATAAGTTTTGTACGTGATGGCCAACTTCATGTGCTACAACGTAAGCCTGTGCAAAATCCCCTGCTGCACCAAAGCGGTCTTTTAAGTCTGTATAGAAACCAAGGTCAATATAAACTTTATGATCTCCGGGGCAATAAAAGGGACCTACCGCGGCATCTGCACGACCACAGGCAGACTCTACACTTCCTGTAAATACCTGGAGTTTAGGATGCTCATAAGTTTTGCCCATTTTACTAAACTCTTCATCCCAGACCTGCTCTGTAGATTCCAGTACTCCGCTCACAAATTTCAGCTCAGGGTCAGTATTTGACCCTTGTTTAACTTCCACCTGCTGGGTTTCGCCCAAAGGTAATTGTGAAACCAGACCGGTAAGGTCAGTGCCAAAAAACAAGCCGACCAGCACGACAATCAGGCCAATACCACCGCCTAACAACGTTTTTCCTCCAGAGGAACCCCTTGCGTCTTCTATATTATCACTACCCTTACCGAACCATTTCATATTTTTTGCGTTAATCAGTTATAACAAATATTAAGGTCAATTGTTGTCTTGAATTTAAATAATTCCAGAACTTATCCAAATGCCGTCAAAGCAGCCAAAATCCGGCTCTTAGTGCTTTCAGCGCCTAAAGTTACTGCAATGTCGAAAACACCAGGACCAAATTTTCCACCAACCAGCATAATCCGGAATGGCAGCATCAATTCTCCTGGCTTCAGGCTATGTTCCCCAGCTAAAGCCTTAAATTTATCTTCAAGTTCTAAAGCAGTTAATCCATCTTCAAGCATAGGAATATATGCTGTAAAGAATGCTGCTTTTTCAGCTGTCCATTTACTTTGTACAGCCGGCAGATCGTATGCCACAGGTGCATTAAAGAAATACTCACTTTGCGCAACAAAATCAGTTAACAAGTTACACCTGTCTTTGATCAGCTCAATCACTTTTAAGGCAAAAGCATCATCTGACCAAGTGAATTCTTTTGCAGCAAACTCTTGCTTAACGGTTTCCAGCAAGCCGGCAGCATCAGTTTTTTTGATCCATTCATGATTATACCATTTAGCTTTCTCAAAGTCAAATTTAGCTCCTGCTTTACTGATTCTTTCTACAGAAAACTTTTCAATCAGTTCAGCCATAGTGAAAAGCTCCTGATCAGTTCCGTCATTCCAGCCTAACATCGCCAGCAAGTTTACAAAAGCTTCAGGCATAAAACCAAGCTCTTTGAAACCTTTGGTCATATCTCCGGTTTTAGGATCTGTCCAGTTCTGAGCATAAACAGGGAAACCTAAACGGTCACCATCACGTTTACTTAATTTACCATTTCCGTCTGGTTTTAAGATAAGCGGTAAATGTGCCCAGTTTGGCATTTCAGCTTCCCAGCCCAGGTATTTCCATAATAAAATATGAACTGGTGCTGAAGGTAACCATTCTTCACCTCTAAAAATATGACTGATTTCCATTGCTTTATCATCAGCTACAACAGCAAGGTGATACGTAGGCATTCCATCAGCTTTTAAAAGCACTTTATCATCTACAAGATTGGTTTCAAAAGTAACCAGCCCGCGGATCATATCTATAAAAGACACCTGTTCATCTGCCGGCATTTTAATGCGGACAACATGTGGCGTATTATTTTTCAAAAGAACATCAACCTCTTCATCAGAAAGAGTTAACGAATTTCTCATACTCATTCTGGAAGACAGCCCGTATAGAAAATTAGGAATCTCTTTACGTTTAGCATCTAATTCTTCAGGAGTATCAAAAGCATAATATGCAAAGCCATCAGCAATCAACTGATCAGCGTATTGCTTGTAAGTTGGTTTACGTTCACTCTGACGGTAAGGTGCAAATTCACCACCAACCTGCGGACTTTCATCAGGATGAATGCCACACCAGGCCAGACATGAAGCGATATATTCCTCTGCTCCGGCTACGAAACGGGTTTGATCCGTATCTTCCACACGTAATACAAATGTACCATTGTATTTTTTGGCGAATAAATAATTAAATAAAGCCGTGCGTACACCGCCTAAATGAAGGCCCCCTGTCGGACTGGGCGCAAATCTTACTCTAACTTTCTTTTCCATATTATGAATCACAAAGATATATTTTTTAAGCGCTTACCGTTCTATTGATATCTTTTTGAATGCTATTTTGTATTTTGCCTGCATATTCTATGAATCCCTACGAAAAAAAACGCCGCTGGAAGTTCTTCCTCCTTATTTTTGCGATTGTAATTGGAACCGCATCGGTGTTCTACAGTGACTTTTTCGTTAAAAAGATGGAGCGCGAAGAACAAGTGCAGTTTCAGCTTTATGTAAAAGTAACCGAGCAGTCTTTAGTCATGTATGACGATGACCGCTTTACCGATCTGATTGAAACGATTACCAAAAACACGAAACTCCCGGTAATTATGACCGATGGAGATGGCCTGATCAATTCCTATCAGGGCCTGGACTCTGCAAAGACCAACTATGGTGTGGAAAAACAATACAAGAAAACATACGATCCTGCCTATTTTGAAAGGGAGCTGAGGCAAATGAAACTGCAGCATCCGGGTACGCCAATTATCGGTCTGGATGGTAAAATATGGCACATTTATCATAAAGACTCTTTTATTTTAACGCAATTACGCTATTTCCCGTTTATTCAGCTTGGTGTAATTGGCCTGTTCTTACTGACGGCCTATGTAGCCTTCAGTTCTGCCAGACGTTCTGAGCAAGATCAGGTGTGGGTAGGGATGGCAAAGGAAACAGCCCATCAGCTGGGAACGCCTATTTCTTCACTCATGGCCTGGATAGAGCTGATGAAATCTCGTTTTAACGCTGAAGATGACCCATTGATTGCTGAAATGGAGAATGATCTCAAAAGACTGGAAGTGATTACAGACCGTTTTTCCAAGATTGGCTCGAAACCCGTACTGGAAGATCATGTCGTTTATTCTGTGATCAGTAATTTCATCCAGTATTTCCAGTTAAGGACTTCTGACAAAGTAATTTTCACCATTACCGGCGACGATCAGGTACGTGCCATGCTCAACATCCCATTGTTTGACTGGGTGACGGAGAATCTGCTCAAAAACGCAGCAAATGCCATTGAGAATGAAGGACACATTACGGTCAATATTATTGAGCATCTGGCCAAAGAAGAAGTATTCATAGACATTACAGATACAGGAAAAGGTATTCCGAGATCTAAATTTGATGCCGTTTTCCAACCGGGTTATACCACAAGGAAAAGAGGCTGGGGATTGGGACTATCCCTAACCAAAAGAATTGTAGAGAACTATCATAGTGGTCAGATCTTCGTCAAAGACTCTGAATTAGGCAAAGGAACCACATTTCGCATCATCCTAAAAAGCAGTATTAAATATGAACCGACCTCAACCAAACGAATACCCGGCATGGGCATTGACTTACATTGAAAAAGTTAATAGTGATATTATTGAACTCCTGGAACGTCAGGCTGATGAGTTTGCTGATTTCTTAAGCACATTGACCGCAAAGGCTGATTATGCTTATGCAGCAGGTAAATGGACGCTGAAAGAGATGGCAGGACATATTATTGATACCGAAAGAATTTTAGTTTACCGCTTAACTTGTTTTTCCCGCCTGGAGCAAACTGCTTTACCGGGTTTTGAGGAAGATGATTATGTAGCACATGCACACTTTTCTGACCGGGACCTGACCAGCTTTGCAGAAGAATTCAGATTGCTGAGAAAAGCGAACCTATATTTGTTTAAATCTTTAAATGAACACGACCTTAAACGCAGCGGAACAGCTTCCGAAAGACAAATCTCTGTTCGTGCTTTACTTTATGTGATCGCCGGACATTTAATGCACCACACACAAATCATTAACGAAAGATACTTATGATCTGGTTTACCGAATTTACCCCGCAGCAGCTTAATGACAGACCCAAAAACCATTTAGGAGGACTCTTAGGCATACAATTTACAGCAATTGGTGAGAATTCGGTAACTGCAACCATGCCAGTAGATGAACGTACGCATCAGCCTGCAGGAATATTGCATGGCGGGGCTTCTGTAGTACTTGCAGAGACCCTGGGCAGTATTGCTTCTTTCATGTGTATAGATCCTGAATTGTACCAGGCCGTAGGGCTTGAAATCAACGCCAATCATTTACGTCCGGTTAAAAGTGGAAAAGTTACCGGAATTTGTACTGTTATCCATAAAGGGGCGAAAACACATATCTGGGATATCAAGATTTACGATGACAGGGGAAAAATGAATTGTATCAGCCGTTTGACAGTTGCTATCATCCCTAAAACAAGATAATTAAAAGTTTTGCAAAATACGCTGGAGTCCATAAAAGGCATTTATCCGTTAAAGGAAGTGCATTTGAATCTGTTGTTGAAAGAATTAAAGGAAGTAGAATTGCCCAAAGGCCACCTGATTATCAGGGCCGGAAAGTTAGAACGCTCCTTATATTTCATAGAGAACGGAGTGGCGCGTGCCTATGTGGACGGCAAAGACAACCGGATCACCTTCTGGTTCGGCATGGAGGGTGATATTATTCTTTCCTACCATAGCTATATTAACAATACACCTGGTTATGAAAGTATAGAGCTGCTGGAAAACTGCAGGCTCTACGAATTAAAAACTGAAGCTTTGGAAACTTTATATAATACACACACAGAACTGGCCAACTGGGGCAGAAAGCTGGCAGAGCTTATCTTGATTAAAACTGAGGAAAGTTATATTGGCCGCTTGTTTAAGCCTGCTAAAGAACGTTATATTGATCTATTGCAAACAGACCCTCTATTGATTCAGCGAATCCCCTTAGGCCATATTGCCTCTTATCTTGGGGTTACACAAGTTACCCTGAGCAGAATCAGAGCAGAGATCAAATAGTTTCATTTTTTAACATTTGTAAAAAGCCACGCCAGCTGCAGGTCGTACTTTTGTATCAAATTATTAAATTATGAACTGGATTATTTTGATTATTGCGGGTTTATTTGAGGTTGGATTTACGACCAGTCTTAAGCTTTCCAATAACTTTTCTAACCTTAAATGGAGTATAGCATTCTTTGCTTGTATTACCTTAAGCTTTTTCTTTTTAAATAAAGCAACTCAAACCTTACCAATGGGTACTGCTTATGCCGTGTGGACGGGTATAGGAGCTGTCGGAACGGTTATCGTGGGTATTTTATACTTTGAGGAACCAGCAAATTTCTGGAGAATATTTTTTATCGCCACTTTAATCGGCTCTATACTGGGCTTGAAATTCTTTGCAGGAAGTGCACATTAAATAAAAAAAGGCATAAAAAAAGAGGAAAGCCCGTTGGACTTTTCTCTTTTTTTATGCCTTTTTTTATTTAATTGTTACTGGTACCTCAACCGAAGTTTTGTCCCATCCGATAATCAAATTCGCTCCTGATGCATTTGGTGTAAAAGTAATCGCTAAAGCTTCCACAACAGTGGTTAAAGGCTTAACTGGTACTGTTACTCTGACTACGTCTTTAGTTTCATCATAAGTATATGCACCCCAGCGATCAGTTTGTTTATTGATAATCACTACCCATTTATCTTGTTCAGGAATAGCAAATAAGCTATAAGCACCTGCAGGGATTTGTTTCCCACCAATAACTACTGGTTTGAAAAATCTGATTTCAGTGCTTTCGTTAGCACCTAATCTCCATACTTTTCCAAAGGCTTCCTGTTTACCAAAGATTTCACGGCCTTTCACAGAAGGTCTTGAATAAATAACTTTGATCAACGGAGCTGCATCTTCTCCTTTTTTAACCTTAGTTGTATTTAAAGGGAAGTAAGCAATATCTGCCGGGCTGGTATCCAACCCCGGGAACTTAACTTCTTGCGCATTTACTGTAAAAGCAAATAATGCCATTACAATCAACAGATTGAGCTTCTTCATTTTGTAAATTTAGTTTATAAACTTGTAAACTGGTCCGAGAGACGTTTGTGAACTAGTATTTACGTCCTTTTACAATTGATCCAAGGAAAACTGCTCCCATAATCAATCCTAATACGCCACCAAATAGTGACCAAAGGAAACTACCTGAAATTACTGCTGCGGTAGCAATACCACATACCAGGCCTAAAACTGAATAAACCCAATCAAAACTTTTGTTATTTTCTTCTTTAATCATCATTAAAATATTGATGATCCAAAGGTATTGATTTATTTCAAATAAGAAAGAATTCAGCGCTTTATCCAAAAAGAAGCACGGATTATATTGTCAGAAATATGTAAATTGTGATTAGAATCACTATTCTTATAATAATTCAATCAATCGATTGATTAATTTTGTTCCATCAAATCAGAAATGGAAAAGCCAGACAAAAGAACGAGCATATTAATAGCTGCTCAAAAATTGTTTTCTGAGTTGGGGTATGAAGGGACTTCAACCCGCCAGATTGCAAAAGAATCAGGGGCAAATATGTCCATGATCAATTATTACTTCGGATCAAAAGAAGGTGTCTTTCTCGAAGTAATCAATGATAGAATTAAAGGGTTTAAAGCCCAGTTAGTGAGTATTGATGAAGACAGCATCATCCCATTGCAGAAATTAATGAAAGTAATTGAAGGATATGCCCATAGGATCCTTTCAGATATCCCCTTTCACAAAATGATGTATAGAGAAATCTCCCTGGCCCAACGTCCCGAAATGTGTCTTAAATTAAGAGACGCGATGTCAGGAAATATGCAGGTCATTGAAAACATTATTAACAATGGAGTAGCTGACGGATCATTCAAGCAAGTAGATACCCGGATGCTCATGGCATCAATTATGGGTACTATCACCAGTGTTGCCACCATGCCGAGTAAAATCACACATGGCTCCACACTAGACATTACCATCCCAAAAGACAAAGAAATTTTAACCGACCGCTTAATCGCACATCTGCAAGATTTGGTCACCACCTATTTAACACCCCATAAATGATACACCAAACAATTAAAATGAGTTGCTTCGCTCTCCTGCTGCCAGGCATGCTCTATGCACAGAACGTGAAAAAACTGACGCTGCAGGAGGCGATTCAGTTAGGGATAGAAAACAGCAAGAACCTAAAGCTTTCTCAGAATAAAATTGAAGAAGCAATGGCCAAACTGGATGTCACAAAAGACAATTCTCTTCCTACAGCTAAAGCAAGTGTACTGTACAATCACGCAGAAATTCCTGCCAATCAATTGGTTTTAGACGGCGGCAGCCCGATATTCCTTCCTAAACGCGCCGATGCCTTTGTAGGTACGGCCTCAGTACAACAACTGGTTTATGGCGGTGGTAAGATGAGATATGCGAGAGAGAGTACTAAATTATTAGCTGATGTTGCCCGCCTGGATGCAGATAAAAACCAGGAAGAAGTGACTTATGCAGTGATCGATACTTACTACTCCTTATATAAGGTAGCTCAAAGTAAAAAGGTTGTCGCACAAAATTTAGCTTCTATTGCAAGTCAGCTGAAACAATCACAACGCTTTTTTGAGCAAGGAATCGTGACTAAAAATGATGTACTGAGATTCCAGCTGCAACAAGCAAATATTACCCTGACAGATCTGGACATTGAAAGCAACCGTAAGATCATCAATTACAATCTGGACATCCTTTTAGGCTTACCAGAAGATACTCAGATTGATATCACAGACCCTTCTACTGGTCAGAAAGATGCTGCTCCACTGAACGCTTATATTGATCAGGCATTAGCTTACCGTCAGGAATTAAGAGAACTTGACTTACAAAATAAAGTTGCTGAGATCGATATCAAATCCGTTAAAGCAAACGCGAGTCCAACGTTTGGTATCGGTGCAGATGTTTACTACATCAATCCTAATGGAAGTCTTCTACCAAAATCAAATAATTATATCATGCCAATGACCGCTAGTGCTACCCTTTCGTGGAACATCGGTACGCTTTGGACTAATAAGCATAAGGTAACAGAAGCAAGAGTTCAGCAGAAAAGCATCGTTATTCAGAAAGATATTCAATCTGATAACGTAAAAACTGAGATCAACAGGAACTACCAGACTTACCAGGTTGCTAAAAATAAAATCAAAGTACTGGAAACCTCGATCGATCAGGCAACTGAAAATGACAGGTTACTGGAATCAAAATATAAAAATAATGTAGCCTCTGCAATAGACAGAATTGATGCTGAAACCCTTTTATACCAGGCGAAGATCAATTTAGAGCTTGCAAAAGCTGATGCAGGCCTTGCCTACTATACTTTATTAAAATCAACAGGAAAAATTTCTCAATAATATTATAATCCATCTAGTAATGACTACAGAATCAACAACAGAAGCGACAATTGAACCTAAAAAGAAAAGTAAAGTTGTCCCTATAATATTAGCTGTGCTAATCGTTATAGGCGCCGTATTTGGCGTGAAAGAATATATGTACTACAGCAAACACGTAGATACCGATGATGCCCAGATTGATGGCGATATCAGCCCGGTAGTTTCACGTGTTGGCGGGTAT
This sequence comes from Pedobacter sp. UYP1, assembly GCF_040547305.1. Taxonomy (NCBI): domain Bacteria; kingdom Pseudomonadati; phylum Bacteroidota; class Sphingobacteriia; order Sphingobacteriales; family Sphingobacteriaceae; genus Pedobacter; species Pedobacter sp. UYP1. The sequence goes on from NZ_JBEPPL010000002.1 coordinate 118,072, forward strand.
GTAAACGAGATCAAATTTGAAGAAAACACCAAAGTTACTGAAGGCCAGGTATTGGTTTCCTTAGACGACAGAGACTATAAAGTGAAATTGGAACAAGCAATGGCAGGTCAGAAAGGTGCTGATGCTGGTGTTGGTGTTTCACAATCTGAGATTATCGCGACTTCAGCAAATACAGGAACAGCTAAAGCCAATATCGAATCTGCTAAAGTAAAATTATGGCAGGCACAAAAAGATTTTGACCGTTATGCGAACCTGATTAAAGACGGCTCGATCACTCAACAGCAATTTGACCAGGCTAAAGCAACAAGAGACGTTGCACAGGCTACTTACAATGCTGCAAAGGATCAGTATACAGTTGCCCTTAAACAAATTGGTACTACAAAATCTCAGCTTGCAGTAAGCAGTAATGGGGTATCTCAACGTCAGTCGGATGTTGACTTTGCTAAATTACAGTTGTCTTATACAGAAATTAAAGCACCTGCAACAGGGATTGTTTCTAAGAAAAGTATTCAAAAAGGTCAGTTAATTCAGGCTGGACAGTCTTTATTCTCTATCGTAAATGAAAACAGCCTTTATGTAACTGCCAACTTTAAAGAAACACAATTGGAAGAAATCCGTGTTGGTTTGAAAGTGGAAGTGGAAGTTGATGCTTTCCCTGATCAGAAAATACCAGGCGAAGTTTATAACTTTTCTCCTGTTACAGGAGCAAAAGGTTCATTACTTCCTCCAGATAACGCAACAGGTAACTTCGTGAAAGTTGTTCAACGTGTACCTGTTAAAATTAAACTTAAGGCCTCAAAAGAAATGCTGGAAAAATTACGTCCAGGTATGAGTGTTAAAGTTTCTGTAACTACAAAAGATTAGAAAAATGGCCGAGTATGGTTTTAAAAAATGGATAATCACGTTTACAGTGATCACAGCCTCTTTACTGGAGCTGATTGATACCACTATTGTAAACGTGGCTTTACCACAGATTCAGGGTAACCTGGGCGCGACTCTTGAGGATGTCGCCTGGTTATCAACCGGATATGCCGTTGCGAATGTAATTGTCCTGCCCATGTCGGGCTGGCTGGGCAGTCGTTTCGGGCGTAAAAATTATTTTCTAACTTCCATCATTGTCTTTACGATAGCGTCATTTTTATGCGGTAACGCAACTTCACTGGAAGAGCTTATTTTATTCCGTATCCTTCAGGGACTTGCCGGAGGGGGATTAATCTCTACTGCACAGTCTATTCTGATAGAAACCTGGCCGCGCGAAGATATAGGTATAGCCACCGCACTCTTTGGATTAGGGGCAGTAGTAGGCCCGACTGTGGGTCCGACTATCGGAGGTTATATCCTGGACATTAGTTCATGGCCATGGATCTTTTATGTGAATATTCCCGTCGGGATTCTCGCCGCGTATTGTACGATAACCTATATAAAGGCCACTCCGAAGGATGGGCAGGGACTACCTGTCGACTGGTGGGGTATCGCATTACTGGCAATTGCAGTAGGTAGTTTACAGACTGTGCTGGAAAAAGGAGAAAGTGAAGATTGGTTCGCAACACCTTATATTATTGCGCTATCCGTAGCTTCAGTAATTGGTTTATTGCTGTTTATCTGGAGGGAGATGTCTACAGACCACCCTATTGTAAACTTCAAGATTATGCGTCACCGAAGTTTCTCCATTGGTATGGTGACCTCATTTATCCTGGGCTTCGGGTTATACGGATCTGTATTCGTCTTCCCTGTTTTCTGTCAGAATCTATTAGGTTTCTCTCCATTACAAACCGGAGAATTGTTATTCCCAGGTGGTCTTTGTACCATTATGATGATGCCGTTTATTGGTATATTCCTTAAAAAAGGAATCCCTGCACAGTTTATGGCTACAATCGGGATGTTCTTATTCTTCGTTTTCTGTAATATGCTGAGCAAATCGACACTTTCTTCGGGAACGAGTGATTTCTTCCTGCCACTGGTAATCAGAGGTATCGGTATGGCTTTATTGTTTGTTCCGTTAACCACACTGGCTATTCAGGATCTTAAAGGTGCAGAAATTGGTCAGGGTTCAGGATTGAACAATATGATGAGACAATTGGGCGGATCGTTTGGTATCGCAGCTTTAACAACGTTGATTCATACCCGTCAGGGATTTCACAGAAGTTCACTGCTAGCTAATGTTAACGAATACAATCCGGCATTTACAGACAGAATGAATGCTTTTATTCATAATTTCATGTCTAAAGGCTACAGTATGCTTGATGCTAAAGTAATGGCCATCAAAGCCATTGATGGTACAGTAACCAAACAAGCTTTATTGCTGACTTACAGCGATGCTTACTGGTTAGTAGGGCTTGTTCTATTGTGCTCTATACCACTGCTTTATTTGCAGAAATTCAAGAAAAATGTCAACATCCCTGTTGACGTTCACTAAAATAAAAACAGGCTGTCCTTTCGGGACAGCCTGTTTCATTTACAAAAAAATACAATGTCGCTACACACAACGAATGCTTATACTTTTAAAAGAGTTAAAAAACCTTAATGAAAGCAATTTATAGTATTTGCAATTAAAAAGCAAGCAAAATTTATTAACATTATTCTATAGATGTTCCCGTCATTATTTTGTAGCTTAAGCTCCCAAAAAGAACCCTTTTGTTATGACGCAGAAACTAAGAGTTACAGGGCCAAGAGAATCCATTTTTAACAACGAAGTTGTCTCCAGATTCGAACTTTACAACAGCCTGTTTCTAACCCTCCCATTTTATAAAATCAAGGATACTGGCACATTACTGCCCCTTTTTATTAAACACTGTGAAGATGGTGTCAAGAATCTCAAGACTCCTGCTGAAATTATTAAGAGTTTTTTTGAGCGGTATACCCAAACAACAGATCCTAAGGATATTATCGATTTACTGTTCCGTTTTATTCAATATATTGAACGCCAGGTTGTATTATTTGATGCTGTTGAGGATGCTTCCTTCACAAAATTAAATACAACCGAAGACCATAGTTCACTCCGGTCTATGTTGAAAAAAAGTGAATTTAACGCCGAGCTTCATGAAAAAATAGCGAAACTGATCGAAGATTTCTCTTTGCGTCTTGTGCTTACCGCGCATCCGACACAGTTCTATCCGGGTAGTGTGCTCTCTATTATCAATGACCTTACTACAGCAATTAAGATCAATGATATTGTGACCATTAACCAGTTGTTACAGCAATTGGGTAAAACCCCGTTTTTTAATAAAAAATCTCCAACACCAGTTGACGAAGCATTAAGCTTAACCTGGTATCTGGAGAATGTTTTTTACTTCGCCGCAGCCAATATACAGTCAGAAATAGACAGTAGCCTGGAGGAATTTAATATCCCTTCAAAAAAAGCAATAGAGCTTGGTTTCTGGCCAGGCGGAGATCGTGATGGTAACCCGAATGTGCATGCACAGGATACTATACAGGTTTCAAAGATGTTGCGCCAAATCCTCTTCCGCTGTTATTACAGAGATTTCAGGAAGCTGAAACGAAGAATTACTTTCAGAGGAGTAGAAGAAACAGTTTATAAAGTGCAGGATGTACTCTATAAAAATGCCTTTGACACTAATATTGAACCGACCAACATTTCAGATTTTCTGGTGGAGAATCTGAATCAGATTAAAGATACCCTGATCGAATTCCACGATGGCCTTTTTGCTGACCTGGTAGACGACCTGCTGCGTAAAGTTGAGCTTTTTGGAAGTCATTTTGCCTCTCTGGACATCAGACAGGATAGCAGAGTACTTCGTAGCGTTCATGCATACTGCAGACAATTCAAACCTATTATTTCCCTTTTTCCGGAAAACTTCGATGAATTAGGAGAAGAAGAAAAAATACAATTGCTTTCTTTCAAAACCGCAAAAGTAAATTATTCGGGCGATGCAGATTCGCTGACTACTGATACCCTGCAAACCATTGCCGAGATCAGACAGATTCAGCAGCAAAATGGAGAACTTGCCTGTCATCGTTATATTATCAGCAATTGCCAGCAGGCCAGCGATGTCCTTCAACTCATGGAATTGTTTCTATGGAACGGATGGGATGAAAAAGAATTGACTATAGATTTTGTACCGTTGTTTGAAACGGTAAGTGACCTGGAAGGTGCTTCACAAATCATGGAACGCTTATATACGCATCCATTTTACAGGAAACATCTGGAAAGCCGGGGAAACAAACAAGACATTATGCTTGGTTTCTCAGATAGTACCAAAGATGGTGGTTACCTGATGGCTAATTGGTCTATTTTCAACGCCAAGGTCGCCTTAACTGCAACTTCGGTAGCGCATAACATACAGTTGGCCTTTTTCGATGGTCGTGGTGGCCCGCCATCAAGAGGTGGGGGTAAAACTCACCGCTTTTACGCTTCCATGGGAAAAGAGATTGCCAATAAAAATATACAGTTGACTATCCAGGGACAAACGATCAGTTCACAGTATGGTTCTATTGATAGTGCAGAGTTTAATATTGAGCAATTAATCAATGCAGGAATCTCATCCGGCCTGAAAGAAAAACACAATATATTACTGGATTCCCCACATAAGGATATTTTAAATGTGATGGCGAAGGATAGTTTTGATGCTTTCGTAGCTTTACGTAAACACCCATTATTTTTAAATTACCTGGAGCGCTTCTCCCCACTGAGCCTATTGTCTAAGATAACAATCAGCAGCAGGCCGGTCAAAAGAAGTTCAGGAGAGAAACTACGTTTAGAGGACCTCAGAGCAATTAGCTTTGTAACTGCCTGGGGGCAGCTGAAACAGAATATTCCGGGATTCTATGGAATTGGTACCGCTTTAAAAAATCAGGAAGCCTCAGGAAACTGGGATAAGATCCGCAAAACCTATCAGGAATCTGGTTATTTTAAGACGATTATAGACAACGGAATGATGTCTATGAGCAAAACAGACTTCTCAATAACTGCACATTTTGCTAAAGATCCTGAATTTGGTGATTTCTGGAAAATGCTTCGTGATGAGTATGAACGCTCTAAAGAAATGCTTTTAAAATTAGCAGGACACACTACCCTGATGGAAAATTACCCGGTAGAGAAAAGATCAATTGCAGTCAGAGAGAAAATCGTTCTTCCTTTGGTATTGATCCAGCATTTTGCTTTAGAGAACTTACAGCATCAGCTTGACGACGAACAACATCAATCTTATGAGAAACTGGCTATCAGAACCGTTTACGGAATTGTAAATGCAGGTAGAAACTCTGCCTAAATAACAGTTATAATCAAAAGGAGGCGCCCCAAATGGGAACGCCTCCTTTTTTATTGCCATTAAACTTAGCAGGATTCTGTTAGTTCTCAACAGGCTTTTGCACTTCAACCCCCTTTTGTTCTTCAACCACTATAACCGGAGGAATCAGCTCATAAATAATCGGGGTAACAATCCTCGATAATAAAGTCGAACTGATCAGACCTCCAATTAAAACAATTGCTAAAGGTGCAATCAACGGATTAGTTGAAATTGCAATCGGTATCAGACCGCCAATTGCAGTCAGCGAAGTCAATACGATAGGTAAAAACCTGACTTCACCAGCTTCCCGGATCGCTTCTTGTAAACCTTTACCCTGTTTCCTGAGCTGATTGGTGAAATCTACCAGTAGAATTGTGTTCTTCACTTCTATCCCTGCCAGCGCAATCAAACCAATAATAGCTACGAAAGAAAGTGAATTACCCGTTATCCATAAAGCTACCGCAGCCCCCACTACTCCCAAAGGAATAACAGACAAAACAATCAGCGTACTTTTAAACGTTTTGAATAAAAGGATCAGCACCGCGATAAATAAGAATACAGTAACCAGAATGATGTTTAAAAAACCACCAAAAGAGTTGTTTCTGGACTCAACCTCGCCACCCATTTCATAACTATAGCCAGCCGGCAAATGAACCTTATCCATTTTAAGGATAACGTCATCAATAACCCGGTTAACTAAAAAACCATCCCTGACATTAGCCTGTACAGAAACGACACGCTTCTTTTCCTGGTGATTAATCACTGCCTGTGAGGCTTCCAGCTTCAAATCTGCCACTTGATTCATCGGTAAAGCATTTCCCTTTGCATTGTCAACATACAAATTCCGGAAAGCGTCCATCCCAGGCCTGCCCTCTTTGGTACGTGTCAGTAATACACCATAGCCGTTTTTATTATCATTGTTATAAAATGTTCCCATATTTAACCCGGTGACAGCTAATCTTGCTGTCTGATCAATATTTATAGTAGAAACTCCTAATAACTGCGCTTTTTCCTTATTCACCACTACACGGATATCACTTTTAAGTAAGCTCACGGGATTTCTGACATACATCGTACCCGGCGATTCCTTCAATAGCTTTTCTACTTTGATAGAAAGTAAGCGCAGCGTATCCAGGTTATCTCCGAAAAGACGAATCTCAACCGGCGCAATTACAGGCGGCCCCTGCTCAAAATTCTTGACTTCGACCTTTGCACCCGGATAATGCGCCCAACGCTTCTGTAGCTTCTGAATCAGCTTTAATTTTGCATCAGGAGAAGTATCCTCATCCAATTGGACAAACAACTGTGCAAAATCGCTGCGGTCATTCTCCGGTATAATATTATAATAGATCCTTGGATTACCTTTCCCCACATTAGAAGAGTAGTATTTTACTTCGGACTCTTTCTTCAATTCTTTTTCAATAGCCTTGGCTACTCCATCAGTATAAGACAGATTAGATTGATTTGGCGTAGTAATATTCACCAGGAATTGCGGTTTTTCAGACGCAGGAAACAAACTAAACCCAATCACTTTGAAAAGGAATACAGAAGTTGCGAAAAGTACAAACGCGATCGAAATAGTTAACAGTGGTCTTTGCAACGCTTTATCTAATAAACGTGCATAACTGCCATGAATCAATCTTTTCAGTCCACGCATCAACATATTTCCTTCTGGATTCCCAACGTGTGTTTTTAATAACCTGCTGGATAAGAAAGGGATAATCGTTAAAGAAACCAACATTGATGCCAGTACCGAAAAAATAACGGCCAATGGTAACGACCTGATAAAATCACCCGAACCCTCTGGTAAAAATACCAGCGGCATAAAAGCAATAATCAAAGTAATGGTACACCCCACTACAGCCATTCCAATCTGTTTAGTTGCTTTCAAGGTAGCATCCAAACGGCTATGCCCTTCCAGCATCCACCTTTCGATATTCTCCACTACGACAATACTATCATCTACCAGCAGCCCTAACGCCACTACTAAACCGACGATACTCAGCTGATTCAGGTTGAAACCAAATAGCTGTAATAAAACAATCCCGATAGCCAGCGAAAGCGGTATTGAAATCATCACAATAATTGCCGGACGCATTCCCAGGGGCAGTAAAGTTACCGCAACCAGTAAAATCGCAATTATAAAATCATGTCCCAAACCCGTCAGCCTTCTATTTACATTATCTGCCTGGTCAAAATTCTGTACTAAATCAATATTGGCAGGCAATGTTTTTTTAAAATTTGCCAGTACCGGCTGATAAGTCTGCTGCGTTTTACTAATATTCTCACCCTCTTTCTGAGCCGCAGTTATAAATAAACTCCGGTGCCCGTTTAAGCGCGTAATGTGCTTATCTTCTTCATACCCATAATAAACCCGGGCAATATTCTTTAAGACTATATTTTTCCCTCCTGCCGCATAAACAATTGTATTCTGCACGGCGTCCAAGGTTCTGTACTCGTTGGTTACAATGTTAAAAGTCTGGTGAGCCGCATCAATACTCCCGCCAGGTATGCTTGCCATTTCGCTCTGAAGGCTATTTTTCACCGCGCTAACCGGAAGATTCATTTGTGCCATTTTTTCCAGATCAAGTTCGATCCGTACTTGTTGCCTTGGCAAGCCAAAAATAGATACTTTCTTCAATGCAGCTACCTTTTCCAGTTCATCCTGAAGCTTTTCCGCATAGTATTGCATCTTGCTGCGCGGTGCATTCTCCGAAACCAGTGCAACCTGCAATACATTCACATCCGAAGGTTGCTGTTTCTGTACCTCTATGCTATAAATATCAGCCGGTAATTCACTTCTTTTGCTATTAACCTCTCTTACAATTTCCTGATATTTTCCCTCTACACTGCTGCTGTACTTATACTCTACTCTTAAAACAGCCACCCCATTAGAGATACTGGTCCGGATTCTTTTGATATCATCTAACCCGGAGATCGTTTTTTCCAGCGGAGTAACCACACGGTCTTCGATATCCCTGGGACTGGTTCCCGGATAAACAATAATCACAGAAAAAGCTGGTGCATGCATCTCCGGATCTTCCGATCTGGGCATACTGAACATGGTGGTAATCCCCAATACGATAATCATCAGGAAAATCACCAGCGTAAACTGGCTGTTTTTTACAGCGTAATCTGATATTTTCATTTCGCTGCTTTTAATGGTGAATGAATACTGATCTTGCTGTTATCTGTCAGATAGGCTGACCCCGAAATAATTAATGCTGCAGCATTCTCCAGTCCCTCACTGATGGTTACCGTGTTTTTTTCAATTCCTGCAACGGTCACTTTTACCCTATGCGCAGTTTTGTTATCATTGGTGATAAATACATAACCGCTGCTACCGTCACCATCTAACAAAGCTTCGTATGGTATCTGCCAGTTTCCTTTATGCTCCATCTGTTTTGAAGGGCTCAATGTTGCTTTTCCAAACATACCGGCAGCAATAGCTTTTGGCGTCTGTCCGGTTAACCTGATATAAGCTGTAAATGTTCCAGTAGCTGCATCAACACCCTCAGACTTACGGCTCACCACACCATCCAAAACCTGTCCAGGCATCGCAGTAGTTTCTATTTTTGCCGGATCATTCAATTTCAAAATTGCCCATTCCCTATCGCTGATGCCTACTTTTAACTCCCATTTCCCGGATTGTGCCCCATTAGTTTGTAATACAGCAGTACCAGAAGAAATCTGCTGGCCTACATCAGCCAGTTTTTTTAGAATAAACCCATTTTCAGGTGCATGTATCTCCGAATATTTCCTGTTAAAATCTACTTGATTGAGTTGCTGCTGAGAAATCTGGAGCGCAGTTTTGCTATTTTGAAGTTGCTCTAAAGTAGCTACACTGTCACTGTACAAGTTTTTTGTCCGCTGGTAATCACGCTTAGCTTTCTCATAGCCCAGTTGAGCCTGCTGCACTTGCGCATTAATCTCTGTCAGGTTCAATGTTGCCAGCAACTGCCCTTTTTTAACTGCATCCCCCTCTTTAACCAGCAGGCTGTTTATGATCCCCCCGGTCTTAAAAGAGAGCATAACTTCATCGTTTGTTGTAAATTGTCCGGATACCGGGATCGCAGCATTACTGCTTTCCAGGTTAAGTTTCATAACCTGAACCGGGATCGTATCGTTTCCCATAGCCTGACTGGCAACCGGGGTTGAGGTATTGCAAGCGTAAAATAACGGTACTCCCAGCAATAGCGCAGCATAATGAATAGCTTTCATTTTGTTTATATTTTAATATTAATTATTCAATGGATAAGTGGCCTGGTCACGTTCAAGTTCGGCAAGCGTGATTTGTAAGTCGGCCTGTGTATCGGCCATTCTGAGTTTTGCAATGGTTAACTGATCTTGTGCATCAATCAGCTCCAGGTATAATAACTGTCCTGCACGGTATGCTTTGAGCTGATCTCTGTAATATTTGCCCGCAAAGGATAACCCCGATATTGCACTGGTACAAGCAGCCTTAGCAGCGCGGTAATTGTTGTAAGATTGGGCTAATTGTAATTTAAATGATTGTTCCGTTTCATCAATTTTTGCTGTATTTGACTTGATGTTTGATTGTGCCTGTGCTGCACGGAACTTATTTTTACCTCCTGTAAAGATGTCCCATTGCAGATTGACACCCCACAGATAATACCTGGTTTTATCATTTACTTTAAAATCCATTCCCTGCGATCCAAGATCGATATAGGTGCTCAATTTAGGAATCAGGTTAGACCGTTGTAATTTATAATCCAGGTTGTTGGCCTCTTTTAAACTACTTAACTGCTTTAATTCTTCCCGTCCGCCAATACCGGTCGTAGTATCCGGTACAACTAACACATTGGCAATGGCAACGCTGTCTATCAGAATTGACTCCTTTAGAGGTCGGTTTAATAAGAAATTAAAATAAGCACTGGCATTATCCACGTTGCGTTGCGCATTGATTAAAGCAGCATTGGTTTTTTCCTGCTCCGTCTGTGCACGCAATAAAGCAGTTCCATTTCTAACCCCATTCTTTAGTAAACTTGTATTCACACGAATATTTTCATCAATAAGCAATAGGGCACTCCGATAAGTTTCAACGCCTTGTAAGGCTTGGAAATAGTGGTAATACGCAGTTTTAATGTCTTTGACCAATGCTCTTTTGTAAACATTCACCGTAGCCTGCTGACTGCTGATCAATTGTTGTTTAATCAGTTTATTATAACGGATCTCGGCATTGATCAAAGGAAGTGATGTTCTGAGTTTGACGTCATAAAAATTATCAGGGTTCAATAAAAAAGATTGATTCGCTACCTGCGGATATTTAGACGAAGAAGTCAATTGATTAAGCGCGCTGTAAATAGGATTGACCAGATCGCCAACCGGTACATTTATCGTTCTGCCACCCGCAGATTTTGTGTAACTGCCCAGCATGCTCACCGTAGGCAAATACATAGCTTTCGCTTCCTTTAAGGCAAACAGTGATTTTTCCAAATCGAAATTCTGCTGCTTTAAGCCTTGGTTCTGCCCAAAAGCCAATGAGATATAGTCATCCAGCTGCCGGCTCTGTTGCTGCGCTACGGCCGGTTTTCCTAAAACCAGCATCCATCCAGTGAGTAGAACAGACGCTTTAATAAATGATGTATACATAATAAACAGTGTTTAGTAATGGGTCAAAAAAAAGGCCTAAGCCCTTATGGATAATAAATATTCTTCTATCGCTTTATGTAAAATTTCAGGAATCGAGGCTTCTTCAGGAATCATCACCTTTAAACGACAACGAAGATTTAAAGAAACCAGACCATGCGCCATAGACCAGATTTGCAATGCCGCCTGATTTGCACTTTTAAAAATTAACAGATCAGCCTGTATACATTCCTCAATCAAATTAATTAAGTAATTAAAAGTTGCATCACCATTATGTCCATGAGTTGTTTCATCCACATTCGTAGGCGCTCTGATAATAAACATCAGGTCATATAATTCAGGGTTAGCCAAACCAAAAGAAACGTAGGTTTTACCCAGCTGCTCCAGTTTTTCCAGCGGATCGGTGCTAGTTACGTTTTGCTTGAATGCCTCTAATAACTTCAGATAAGCTTGTCCCTGAACTTCAAAAAGCAACTCATCTTTATCTTTATAATACAAGTAAATAGTGCCGGGACTGTATTCAATAGCATCAGCAATATTACGGATAGAAGTTTTCGCATAACCATCCTCCAGGAACATTTTCATGGCCGCAGTAGTGATCATCGTTTTCATCTCTTCTCTTTCCCGCTCTTTTCTCTCTGATATACCCATATCCTTAAATTATACGACACAAATGTACTGAACAGTGTTCAGTAAATCCAAATAAATACTTAAATATTTTCAAAAATAGCCTTATACAACAAAAGGAGGCTCTTTTCAGACACCTCCTTTTTCAATAAATTGATTAAATCTAATAAAGGATCTTACCAGCAGAAGTAACGATTGAAGCAATACGGATCGCATCAAATACACGTTCTTCAGTAGCACCTAAAGCCAAAATAGATTCTTCATGTGCATTTACACACATTTCACAACCATTCACGGCTGAAACTGCTAAACTCATTAATTCAAAAAATTCTTTACCAGTTACCGGGTTGCCCATTAATTGCATTCTTACGCGTGCAGGCATGCGGGTATACTTCTCTTTTGCCGTAAAGTGACGGAAACGATAAAGTACATTGTTTAAAGCCAGTAAAGAAGCACAACCAGTTGCTTCAGCAATTTCTTCTGCTGTAGCATCTTTTTGCTGCGCCTGTTTCTCGAAGAAATCAGTTAATACTTTGTTGTTGTTATTGATTGCAATACTTAAGCCCAGTAAAGCACATTCCTTTTCAGTAATATGTGCTGAAGTCAGGGTACTGCTGAAATTTAATTTTAAGTCACGTACATATCTTGAATTACCTTTTTCAAGTAAATGGATACTTTCGTTTCTATAGCCTTCGTTCAGACCTACAATGGCTAATAATTCTTCTATGGTCTCAGTACTTTCACTCATTTTTTTATGATTTTATGAAGCTGTCTTTCGCTTAAAAAGCAGATTCTATGGGTATAAAAAACCCCTGCAAAATGCATTTACAGGGGTTTTTATGAATTAAACCCTGTTTAAAAATAAACAGGAACTTAAATTAAACTGTTAAAGTTGCTTCACCTTTTTCCCAGTTACAAGGACAAAGTTCGTCAGTTTGTAAAGCGTCAAGTACTCTTAATACTTCTTTTACGTTACGTCCAACACTTAAGTCATTTGCACTAGCCCAACGAATAATTCCTTGTGGGTCAATAATGAAAGTTGCACGGTAAGCGATTTTTTCTGTTGGCTCTAAAATATCAAGCGCTTCAGCTAATGATTTAGAAGTATCAGCAAGCATTGGGAATTTTAAACCACGTAAATCATCATGGTTGTGTCTCCATGCTAAATGCACGTTTTCCGAATCTGTAGAAGCACCGATTAAAGTAGTGTCACGGTCACGGAATTCACCGAAATTAGCGTTGAATTCAGCGATTTCAGTTGGACAAACAAAAGTAAAATCTTTTGGCCACCAGAACATACAAGTCCATTGGTTGTTCTCATTTACTAAAGTTTCAGAAGTTAATGTTTCAAACTCTTTTCCTTTTTCTATACTAACTACAGCTGGTTTTGAATAAGCTGGAAATTGTTCACCTATATTAATCATAATGTTCTTTTTTTCGTTGTGCAAAAATACATCAATATTGCCTCTTTATCAACCCTATTGAAAAGATAACAGATACTTAATATTGATGGCCCCATAGACAAAAGCTATACGCACAAACCAAACAATCAGCCCGCTCTCTTTTAATTCTTTAACGTCCTTTCAAACAGCTTAAAGATCCTTTTGTATTCATCCGTCCAGCTCGAAGGCTGTACAAATCCATGGTCTTCAACAGGATAAACAGCCAGATCCCATTTGTTTTTGCCTAATTCAATCAGGCGCTGGCTCAAACGGACTATATCCTGGAACTGTACATTCTCATCCACCATCCCATGGCACATCAGTAAATCTCCCTTTAAGCCTTCGGCAAAATAGATTGGAGAGCTGCGTCTGTAAGCCAGTGAATCATTAGCGGGCTCGTTCAGAATATTGGAAGTATAGCCATGGTTGTAATGTGCCCAGTCTGTTACCGAACGCAGTGCTGCACCAGAAGCGAAAACACCAGGCTCATTGAATAACGCCATTAAAGTAATGAACCCACCATATGACCCCCCGTAAATCCCTACATGCTGCGGATTCACCTGGTATTTCTCCACCAGCATTTTTACGCCGTCTACCTGATCCGTTAAATCTTTACCACCCATATGGCGATAAATTCCTGTACGATGGTTTCTGCCATATCCGGAACTTGCTGTGTAATCGATATCAATTACCGTGTAACCATTATCTGCAAGCAGATTATGGAACATATATTCCCTGGAATACTGGCTCCACCAGTAATGTACATTCTGCAAATAACCTGCACCATGCACAAATACAACCGCAGGATGATTCGCAGCAGGCTTTAATGCCGGATAAACACGTGCATATACCTCATCACCATACCTGTTTTTAAAAGAAACCAGATCTGGCTTTCTCCATGGGTAAGCTTTAAACTCAGCAGAAGAAGATTCCGTTACCCTGATTGCTTTAGCACCTGGTTTATTTGCCTGAATATAAAGCTCCCAAGGCTTGTTCATGTAAGAATAATTGATAGCTAACCATTGTTCATCAGGGGATAAAGTGACTTCATTCCCTCCTTTCATACTGGTAATTTTAACCGGTGTTCCACCATGGATGCTCACTTTATAAAAATGCGTAATTCCTGGATGTTCTATGTTTCCCGTAAAATAAAAGTTCTGTTTGTCTTTTGACAAAGAAAGATTTTTCACTTCCCATTTTCCGCTGGTTAGCTGGCGCTTAACTCCGCTAACAACATCAGCAACATATAGATGTGCGTAGCCACTCGCCTCACTCTGGAAATATATATGTTGATTATCTGTCCATCCCAGGTTATCTGAATTGATACCAGGCCCGCCAACCCACGCTTCATCGCGTTGTCTGTCGAGAAGGGTTAAGCCACCTGTCAGTGCATCTAACTTCAAGATCCAGCGATCTTTATTATCTTGCGATTCTGCTGTTAAAACAGCGATCGTCCCTGCAGCATTCCATACCGGTGCAGATAAATTTACTTTTCTGTCTTCATTTTTCTTTACCACGACTTCCAATTCCTTTGGATAGTCTTTCAAATAGTCTGGCAGATCCTTAATCCCAGGAATCTTTGCCGTCTGGATTTTATAAATAGTGTCCCGCTGCTGATCATAGATAAAATTGTTATAAGCTGGTAAAGGCTCTCCTACTTTAGTTCTGCCCGGAATATCTTCAGTATACCCTGATGCAGTCACAAAATTCGGAACAATCGTTTCTCTGCCTTCCTCCGCCTGAATTTTCAATCTGTAGCTGATATAATGTCCGTCCGGACTAATTACCAAATTACTCAATTGCTGATTACCCAGTTCAATTGCCCTCAAAGGTTTTTCATCCCCGCTCAGACTTTTCTTTTTAGCAAGCCTGAAAGCTTCCTGCTTTTTCTTGCTTTTAAGCACTTCAAAAAGTCCATCCTGTTCCTTTTTTAACCAGCTGTCTTGTGTATTTTGACCCGCAGGAGTCTTTTTCCCGGAAACAAAATTGGTAAGCTGTTTCAGCTCCGAAGTATTCAGGTTGAGTGCATATAAATTATTTCCCTTTTGAAAGGCAATTGTCCCATCGTTCAAAAAAACGGCGTTACGTTCCGCTTCTAAAGTATTGGTGAGTCTGCGCTGCTGCTTTGTTTTGAAATTATAAATGAATAAATCACCCGACTTTTCAATAAGTCCTAAACTACGGTCTTTGTTGTAAGTATAATCACCTATACTTTGCTGTTCAGCGAGTTTATCTGTAGTTTTAACTGGTTTCCCAGAAGAAATGTCCACTTTATAAGACTCGTTACTATCCTTAATTTCTGGGTTCCATTTGAAATATATTGTTTTACTATCACCAGACCAATGATAATCAGACGGGGAAACACCTAACCATTTCTGGTCACGCATAATACTTTCTACAGTTAAAACAGGTCTTTCCTGAGCTTGTGCGATACTGGAACCCAATAAAAATAAGAGGCAGAATTTCTTCATTAATTTAAACTTAGACCGCAATTTATGAAAAAAATCAAGCCTCACCTTCTGCCATAAAAGAACGTTTTACAAATGTTACAGGGGCCTGCTTCAATTCAGCAGGATCTAACCAATCCGGACAGAAGTCATCGTTAAAGAACCACCAACTGCCTTGTCATTAAAAAGCACAACTTCTTCCTGCCCATTTTGTAAGCCTAATGTATATAACAACGGCAAATAATGTTCTGGTGTCGGAATGGCCAGCATAGCAGCTTTGCCAAGATTTTGATAAGCCATCAAAGGTTGATGTTCTTTATTCATAATCAAAGACTTGAACTGATCATTAATTTCCAGTGCCCAGTCATATCCTCCACCGTTTATCATCTCCCAATTCATCATCCTCAGGTTATGGACCATGTTACCACTTCCCATAATCAATACCCCTTTTCTACGAAGCTGATAAAGTTCGGCAGCCATTTCATAGTGAGCCTTTGGATCTTTCGTATAATCGATACTCAATTGCAGTACAGGGATATCAGCCTTTGGAAACATATGCTGTAATACTGTCCATGCCCCATGATCCAGTCCCCAGTCATGGTCTAAAACAACGTCTGTACTGGTAATCAGCTTTGCTGTTTCTGCGGCCAGTAAAGGGCTGCCCGGTGCAGGATATTCTACATCAAATAAAGCCTGTGGAAATCCGCCAAAGTCGTGGATTGTTTTCGGAAAGTTCATTGCTGTAACCGCTGTACCCCTGGTAAACCAGTGTGCAGAAACGACAATAACAGCTTTGGGAATGGGCATCGTGCGGCCCATATCAGCCCATTTCTGACTAAATTCATTGTCTTCGATCCCATTCATTGGAGAACCATGACCAATAAACAAAACCGGCATCAATTCATCCTGAACAGGAAGATTTCCTGTTAAATTTTTAAGCTCTGATAAGTTTGCCATAATTTTTAACTAAAAAAAGGGGTTATCTAAGCATTCACCTGCTTAAACAACCCCTTTTCCGTTTAAACAAGAATATTATTTAGCCTGAACGAATTCCAGGTTTAATTCAATTTTGATGTCTTTAGCTACTGCCATTCCACTTGGATCATATTTAATGTTATAATCTAAACGGTTAACCGTGGTAGTAGCGTGAAAGCCCGCTCTTGTATTTGCCTGCTGATCTTTAGCTACTCCACCATAAACAACGCTGAATTTCACGTCTTTCGTTACGTCTCGGATGGTCAATTTACCAGCAAGTTCATAATTATTATCTTTCAATTTCTTGAAAGACGAACCCACAAAAGTCATAGTTGGATATTTCTCTGCATTGAAGAAATCATCTGTTTTCAAATGATTATCTCTCATTTCAACACCAGTAGTAACGCTGTTTACATCTACAGTAAAGTTGATTTTAGCATCTGTTAAATCTGGTTTAGCTGCATCAATTGTGCCTTCAAATTTTTTGAATGACCCATTTACAAAGGAGATACCCAGGTGTTTAACTTCAAAGTTAATGAAGGTATGCATAGGGTCTACAGACCACTTTGTTTGTGCAAATGATGCTGTGCTGATGGAAGCGACAAGCAGAAATAAAAATATCTTTTTCATAAATGATGTGTTTTAAATAACCATACAAACGTATAGGGAATTATGGCAAAAACCCTTGATGTATGATAAGAAATGTTTAGTTCTTTGCAAGCGTATCTTTCACAGTACCACAGTCGTACATCTGGCTCCCGTAATAAGGATTTTGTATTTCTTTAACTTCATTCAACCAGCTGAATTTACCCATCGGACAGTATTGAACAAAGGCTTCCTGAGTATTCAGCTTCAATTCTTTAGTTAATTTGATAAATGCAGTGCTGATTCCTTCAAAGCTTTTGCGTTGACTTTTCAGGTCATTACTTTTACTTAGCTCCACCGCTTTCTGCTGAATTACAGCCGATTCAGACATCCATAATAAGTGTTGTTTAGTGTCCTTAAATCCTTTGTGTGGAACTTCTTTGACCGAGGTTTGTAATGCCAGTGCCAATTTTGGAGCTTCCCCAGAATTATCTGTCGCAAGGGCATTTTTTAAAGCATAATAGCCTTTTAAACTCTGGTTGAATTTACCAGAAACGTCAGCATTCTGCGCAAGGGCAGGCTGTACAAATGCGCCTAAAATTAAGGCTAAACCTAAAATTACTGTTTTCATAAGTGTATATTGTTTTTTTTCGGGGTGTTTATTGTTTTTTAATTGAACTCAAGAGCACTTCGTGGTTTTATGGTAATGAAGCTAACATGATTTTATATCCATTTCGTGATGAGATTTGAAAAATCATGATGGTTTCATAATATTATTTTAAAACGTTAAAGAAATTAAATTCTGCACGTACCAGGTACATGTTTTTATTATATCTGCCAGCCATATCTCCTGCTACCTGGAACCTGTATCCCAGATCAATACGTGTCCTGCTATTCAGTATAACCTGTAAAGCGGGTGCAAGATCCAGGTAAGACTTTCCGTTTGCCGGATTTGTTTTACCCAGCATTTCAAAGTAAACATTGAAATTTGGCTGATTGTAGTTTTTATAAACAAATGGAAGCACCAGGTATCCGGAAGATAAGCTATACCCGATCATTTGATCAGGCTGTAAGGTTCCCGCCACCCGCTGACTTTCCACATCAAAAGCTTTACTATAACTTACTGTACCCGATAAAGCCAGTTTATGAAGTAGCTGAGTCACAACTACCCCCCCCTGAACTCCACTGTTATCACCTTCCAGATTAATATCTTCTGTATAAGTTGGCCGTTTACTGGTACTTACCCTGCCGAATACCGCAGCACGCAAATGCCGCTGCGTATCATCGATAGAAAGGAAACGATATTTTGCATAAACACTTCCTCCTTCCAGCCTGTACTTGCCATCCATATCAGAGAAAAATCCCTGGAAATGTGTCATCAGGTTTTTGTTAAAGCTAAACATGACTTCAGGCATGGTTCTGTTTCCGCCTCCGTTAAACATCCCTTCATTGGTAATTCTGACCCCAATAGATTTGGCAGCCATATTACTTGCAGGTTCCGTAAAGACATATAATTCTTGCGCACCCGCACTCAAGCTCCCGCCAAGCAGAAAAAATATTGCTGCTAATTGAATAAACTTCATTCTTGTGCTTAAATACTTAAGTGAAAAATACGTGTTTCTTTACCCTGAACAACACCTTTTCCTTTAAGATAGGTTTCAGATTTTAGTTCCGCAGCTTGTTTCTTAAAAGCTGACGAAGTGATAAAATCCTTATCCATGATACGGGCGATAACCGGGCCGTCCAACGTTTTGTTTTTTGCATTAATGAACTGAAAAACAGCACCATCAAGTTCAGCAAGCCCAGCGGCATCAACTTGTGTATTTTTGAAATTAATCGTGGCCGAAAGGTCTCCTATAGAGAATCCCGCATCCTGAACTTTATCTCTGATTTCGTCCAGATTTACTTTCTGATCTGCTTTAAAAGTAAGGACAAAGACATTTCTATTCAGGTCTGGAGACACCGTCTCAATAAAACCAAGACTTTTTAAAGAGGTCTCCGTAGCTCTTGAACACATAGAGCAAGTAAGCCCGTTAACCTGTAATTCAGCTTTAGAAATCTGTTGCGCGAAGGTATTTCCGCCAATAAATAAGCAGAATAGAAGGATGATATATTTGATAGTTTTCATAATGAAATTGTTATAAGCCTGTCTGAATATTAAAAACGGGGCTAATGATTTGAAATAAATTGATACAAAGAGGCAATGGCGAATGAAAATCCGCAATTACATTTAATTTATTCCTGATCTAATTTCTGAAAACGCAGTTGTAGGCATGCAGGGCGACCCGCGCGGATAAAGGAGGTGCCTCCTCTTTAATTTTAGTGAATAGCTGAGGTAAAACAAAGGACAGCAGTTCAGAAATATAAGAAGAGATTAATACCGGAAGGCTATGGTTTTTAGGAACATCAATTTTCAGACCTGTCTGATGACTGTCTTTGATTTTTGCATCAACCTTTGTGTTTTTACAGCAGGAATCTTCTTTTTTAACTGATTTTTCCGCCTCATTACAGCCACCACAATGGGCAACTTCCGTCAAATGAATTCCAGATAGTTCACCCCCGCAAAAATGCAGGCTCAGGGCAACACCAATTACGCTAATCAGGTAAAAGGCACATAATCCTAAAGCTATCCTTTGTTTTAATTTCATTTACGTATTAATAGTATCAATTATCAAACTTAAGTATAAATTTTTGAAAGCGAAAAGCAGAGTCAGTTAGAAACAGAAAGATTACAAGATTATGCCATACCAGTTTTTAAAAGTAGAATTCTGTCTTAACTTAGCCAAAAATACCGACCAGATGAAGCCATTCTTTACCTTTTTGCTCCTGCTCTGCTTGAATTCTGTTTTCGCTTCCGGGCCAAAACATCAGTATCTAAAAATAACAACAGCGCAGGGTGAATGTATCATTATGCTATACAATAAAACTCCGCAGCACCGTGATAACATTGTTAAACTGGTTAAAAAAGGGTTTTATGATGGAACACTTTTCCACCGGGTAATCCATTCATTTATGATTCAGGGAGGTGATCCTGATTCTAAAAATGCTCCGGCAGGTAAAGAATTAGGAAATGGGGATGTGGGTTATACTGTACCTGCCGAATTCCGCGATAGCCTGTTTCATAAAAAGGGCGTATTAGCTGCGGCAAGAGATGACAACCCGCTGATGGCGTCTAGTGGCTGCCAGTTTTACCTGGTACAGGGAAAGAAATTCACCGATGCCCAGCTGGACAGCATGGAGGTTAACAGATTAAAATTTAAAATTCCGCAATGGGAACGCGAAATTTATAAGAATGAAGGCGGGGTACCTCATTTGGATAAACGGTATACGGTTTATGGCGAAGTCGTAAGTGGATTACCAATGATTGATTCAATTGCCGCAGTGAAAACAGATTCCAATAACCGTCCTTTGGCAGATGTAAAAATGACGGTTACACTTTTGAAAAAAAGAAAGGCGCGCAGGCTGGAAAAAGAGATGAAAAAATCAGGAGGTGATGAAGTCACCTTTCTGCTTAACCAATAACATTAAAAACAATATACAACACGATGAAACCTGCTTGGGCTTTTCAGCCCGGCAAGCTTCATCACCATTAAACCACGAAGTGCTCTTGAGTTCAATTAAAAAACAATAAACACCCCGAAAAAAAACAATAGAAAACACGATGAAAATACTTTCTTACAACGTGAACGGAATCCGTGCTGCCTCTACAAAAAACTTTGTAGGTTGGTTGCAATCGACGGATGCAGATATGATCTGTCTTCAGGAAGTGAAAGCCCTTCCTTCTCAAATTCCGGAGATAATTGGTTTAATTGAGAACCTGGGTTATCACCATTATTGGTTTGCTGCAGAAAAAAAGGGATATAGCGGAGTCGCTATATTTTCAAAGATAAAACCTAATCACGTTGAATATGGGTGCGGTGAGGAATGGATTGATAAAGAAGGGCGCATTTTAAGGGCCGATTTTGACACTTTCTCTTTAATGAGCGTCTACTTGCCATCCGGATCATCCGGAGACGAGAGACAGGTCAAAAAGTATGAATTCATGGCTTATTTCGAGAAGTATATTACCAAACTCCGGGAAACTTATCCAAATCTGATCATTTCTGGTGATTATAATATCTGTCACACCGCAATTGATATACATAACCCTAAATCCAATGCAAATTCTTCTGGTTTTCTTCCGCAAGAAAGAGAGTGGATGGGCTTGTTCCTGGAAGCTGGTTTTATTGATACTTTCAGACACCTGAATAAAGATCCGCATCATTACACCTGGTGGAGTTACAGAGCAGGTTCCAGAGGCAAGAACCTGGGCTGGCGTATCGATTATCATTTGGCAACACAACCTATGCTGGACCGGATTAAAGACGTTAAGATTTTGTCAGATGCTATACACTCTGACCATTGTCCGATTTTATTGGAATTAACCCCATAATCGCTGATTATCTTCTGATCAATTTCCTGAAAGGAAGTTAATCTTTAAAATAGATCACCTGATCTGGTGTAATACAAAGATCAAGACGAATATCATTCTCGTGGGTATCAGCAATGATGCCCACGCTTTTGAAAAAAGACAAGCCCACTTTAAGCGTGTCTCTCCCCTCTAAAAACCGGTCATAGAACCCTTTCCCATATCCTACGCGATAACCCCGGTCATCAAATGCCAGTAAAGGCACAATAACGAGGCCTATATCACCTTTATACTCTTCTTCGTCAACTGGCTCCAGAATATTAAAAGAACTCTTTAAAAGCTCTTGTTCACCCCTATAATGATGATGTGTCATTAAAGACGTTTTAAAATCTGCACGGGGTACAATTATTTTGACCTGCGGATGGTATTTATTCAGCCAATCTATAAACAAAAAAGTATCTGGTTCATTCTTTTCGGCAATCGGAAGGAATATATGAAGTGTTTTTACAGCGCTCAGATTAAGGGCAGTAAATTGCTCCAATAATTTCCCGCTTAATGCAGAAACCTGCTCTGAATTAAGTTCTTTTCTTTTTTTAGCCTCCTGTTTCCTGATTTCTGCTTTATTCATCTTTTAATAGTGCTGTGCCCTGCAAGTTAGAAATCTTGTCCAAAAAAATCACTATGCGCAACAAAACAGGATCAATTATTCGGGGACTACTGGCTCTGGGAAAGCGGAATAAATCTTTGTAAATTAATGCTACAAATATGGGGAAGCCGAAACCCAAAAAAGTAGGCAAAATTAAAGTTTTTTGATCCCTTTTTGATGTATAAAGGATTATATGTTATGGCAAGACGGTATGGTTACAACGAAATTGGTGATCCTTTGTTACCTTCAAGTTATAATATTGCACCAACTACCCCATTATGTGTCAATGGGTGGAAATTCTGCGCTATTCTCTCACCCGGGACTTCTACTCCAGCAGCTTTTTTTGTGATGCTCACGCGAATTGAACCTGAACAGACCCTGCGGAATAAAAAAGTCTTGAAAAAAATATGGCTTCGGGAACCACTCCGAAGCCAAAATCAACCTAAACCTAAAACTAAACTATGAAAATTCTTATTTTACTCTTTCTATATATTCACCTGTACGTGTATCAACCTTAACCCTATCGCCTTGATTGATAAACATCGGCACTTTAATTTCAACGTCTGCTCCAACGGTCGCATATTTCAATGCACTTGTTGAAGTGTCCCCTTTAACAGCGGGCTCTGTGTAGGTAACCTCCAGCTCAACATGCTGGGGAGTTTGTGCCGAAATCGGCTCTTCACTCTCGAATGCTATTACAACATTCATGCCTTCTTTTAAGAATTTAATCTGGTCCCCAAATAATGATTTTGGGATGTTAAATTGTTCAAAAGAACTGTTATCCATAACAACGAGGAATTCTCCATCTTCGTATAAATATTGATAATCATTTGTCTCTACCCGGCATATCGTTACCTCTTCATCTGTGCGGAACCTATACTCGACTAATTTGCCGCTTTTAATGTTCCTCATTCTTGCCTGGTAAAAAGCTCTTAAATTTCCAGGAGTCCGGTGTAGAAACTCTTCTACTACTATTAATTCTCCATTGAAACGAAGAATATTACCGCTTTTCACTTCTGATGCTTTTGCCATTTTTTTCTGAAATTCATTGCCCTACCAGCAGCGCTATTTCGTGCCGCAAAGGTAAAAACAATTTCTGGTTCTACAATAGTTATTTTAAATAATATAAATAAGGCCAATTTTTAGTCCATTTCTTGACAATAGCCTTGCAATTCACTACGTTTCGCTTTATTTATAGTCAGTTATCTTTATAAAATTATCGCAAAAAGAATACTCGTTTTCCTGATTGGAGCCGATCACGACAAGCTTATCAGCAGTAAAATCCCGGATCAGATCGTGATACCACTTGATTCCCTGTTGGTCCAGGTTAGAAGTTGGTTCATCCAACAGCAGCAGCGGTGTATCAGTACAGCAAGCTAAAGCCAGCTTGGTCCGCTGTTTCATACCCGAAGAAAAATACTTTAAAGCCTTATCCTGAGCCTTCCTCAATCCTAAAAGATCCATTACCTGTGCCGCACTGACACCGGGATAAAAACGCTTGAATTTAAAATGGAAATCGATAGTCTCCTGTAAGGTAAACTCTTCCACCAAATCCAGATAGGGTGCAGCAAAACTCACTTGCTTGTATACCTTTTCTATCGGGATGATGTTAGTGTCATCCGCATAAGTAATTGTGCCTTCAGAAGGCTCCAGACTACCCAGAATTACACTTAGTAAAGTCGACTTACCAGAACCATTTGGCCCCAGAATAGCATAATTGCCGGCAGCAGCAAATCCATAAGTGAAATTTCTGAATATCCACTCCTGATTAAACCTTCTGCCGGCATCTTTTAAATCGATCTTCATTCAAATGACTAACTACCTGACCCAAAACCCTTCATTACCCCTCTGTTTGAATTTCTGATAAAATCAACGATTTCATCACGAATTTCAGTTGGTGCAAATTCAGCCTCTATCTTATCAAGAGCTTTGGTCACATTATTATGCTTTACAAACAATACTCTGTAGATTTCCTGTATCTCATTGATCTTCTCCGAAGAAAATCCGCGTCTTCTTAATCCAACAGAATTAATCCCTGCGTACGATAAAGGCTCTCTGGCAGCTTTAACATAAGGCGGAACATCTTTCCTAACCAATGAGCCACCGGTAATGAACGCATGCGCTCCAACGTTAACAAACTGATGTATTGCAACTAAACCAGCCAGAACCACATAATCACCAATAGTGATATGTCCGGCCAGCGTAGTGCTGTTAGAGAAAATACAATTATTACCCACCTCACAATCATGTGCAATGTGTGAATATGCCTGAATCAGGCAATTGCTTCCAATAACAGTCTTCCATTTATCTTTTGTTCCGCGGTTAATCGTTACACACTCCCTGATCGTGGTATTATCCCCGATTTCGGCAGTAGTGACTTCACCTGCGAACTTTAAATCCTGAGGAACTCCGGAGATTACAGAACCAGGAAAAATCCTGCAGTTCTTTCCTATCCTCGCGCCGTCCATGATTACCACATTAGAGGCAATCCATGTTCCTTCCCCAATGACAACGTC
This sequence comes from Pedobacter sp. UYP1, assembly GCF_040547305.1. Lineage (NCBI taxonomy): Bacteria > Pseudomonadati > Bacteroidota > Sphingobacteriia > Sphingobacteriales > Sphingobacteriaceae > Pedobacter > Pedobacter sp. UYP1. The sequence goes on from NZ_JBEPPL010000002.1 coordinate 142,574, forward strand.
TTTATGTATAACAGAAAAAGGTTCTATGACCACATTGTCTGCTATAATCGCATCAGGATGTATGTATGCTAATGGTTGTATCATGATACGCGTTCGCTATCTTTAACTTTTGAAATTTGGGCCATCATCTCTGCCTCTACTACTATTTTCTCTCCTACCATGCCCACGCCTTTCATCTGTGCAATGCCTCTGCGGATTGGCTCCATCAAATCACATCTGAAAACGATCGTATCACCGGGCAGCACTTGTGCCCTGAATCTCACTTTATCAATTTTAAGGAAATAAGTAAGATAATTTCTTGGATCAGGAACAGTACTTAATACTAAAATACCACCAGTCTGCGCCATCGCCTCAATCTGAATTACACCCGGTAAAACTGGTGCACCTGGAAAATGTCCTTTGAAAAACTCTTCATTCATTGTGACATTCTTCACGCCAACTACGTGTGTCTTTGACAATTCAAGGATTTTATCGATAAACAAAAACGGTTGTCTGTGCGGTAAAATATCCATGATCTGCATCACATCATAAAGTGGCTTTACAGATGGGTCGTAAACATGCTGAACTTTCTTGTTTTTTTCTTTCTTGATTGCTGCTTTAATCTTTTTCGCAAACGCAATGTTTGCCGCATGCCCTGGTCTTGCAGCCATGATATGCCCTTTAATGTGCATTCCAACAAGCGCAAGGTCACCAATCATATCTAATAATTTGTGTCTTGCAGGCTCATTCTGGTAACGCAACTCCATATTGTTCAAAATACCCTGTGGAGCTACTTCTATCTTCTCTCTGTTGAATATCTTAGCAAGGTGATCTAACTCATCACGCGTAACCTCTTTGTCAACAATAACAATGGCATTGTTTAAATCACCACCCTTAATCAGGTTGTTCTGTAATTGATATTCCAATTCATGCAGGAAACAGAAAGTACGGCAAGATGCAATCGCACTTTTAAACTCTGCAATTGTAGAAATTACAGCATGCTGACTACCTAAAACAGGAGAGTTATAATCAATCATACAAGTAAACCTGTAATCTTCAAGCGGCATAGCCACGATCTCTACCTTGCGCTCAGCGTCAGTATAAGTAATGTTATGCGGAATCTGGAAATATTCACGATCGATACTTTGCTGTACCAAACCTACACTTTCCAGTGCCTCTACGAAAAGGATCGCGCTTCCATCCATAATCGGAGTTTCAGGGCCATCCAGCTTCATTAATATATTATCAAGGTCCATTCCAACCAAAGAAGCCATTACATGCTCCACCGTGCTGATACTCGCTCCGTTTTGCGTAATTGTTGTGCCTCTTGCTGTATCTGTTACATTGTCACAGTCTGCATCGATGATTGGTTGACCTGGTAAATCAGTCCTTTGAAATTTAAACCCGTGGTTTTCCGGAGCCGGACAAAAAGTTAAAGTGACACTGGCACCTGTATGCAAGCCTACTCCATGTACAGAAACTTCGCTTTTTATGGTTTTTTGTTTAACGTTCATTATTGTTTTGTGTGGTACTAATTATACTATGACTGGAGTTTTGCTGTAATTTCAGCCTCTAATTTTGTAATCCGTTTTTCTATTCCCGGCAAATGTTTAAACAACACAGATGCACGCATCCAGTCTCTAAGGGGTTGCGCAGGTGTGCCATGCCATTGTTTATTCTCTTCTGTAATATTTGAATTGATCCCTGCCTGTGCACCGATTTGCGTGCCTCTGGCTAATGATAAATGCCCTGCAATTCCAACCTGGCCACCAACAACTGATCTTTCACCGACCTTGCTGCTTCCTGAAACTCCTGCCTGGGCAGCAACAACCGTATGCTCTCCAATTTCTACATTGTGTGCAATCTGAATCAGATTATCCAGTTTCGAGCCTTTCCTAATGAAAGTAGAACCCATTGTCGCCCTGTCAATTGCAGTATTTGCCCCGATTTCAACATCATTTTCGATAACGACATTCCCTATCTGTGCAATTTTTGTATAGGTACCATCCGGCTGAGGGGCAAATCCAAATCCATCACTACCAATTACTGTATTAGAATGGATAACGACCCCATTTCCAATCACAGAACGGTTATAGATTTTAACTCCGGGATGAAAAGTACATCCTGAGCCAATTTTCGAATCTGTTCCTATATGTATTTGTTGTAAAATCTTTGTATTGTCTCCAATCTCTACATTGGCATCGATGTAAGAGAAAGCCCCTATAAACACATTTTTACCAATTTTTGCTGAAGGATGAACAAAAGAAGGCTGTTCTATACCTGTTTTTTGAGCAGTCTCATTTAAGACCTCATTATACTTTTCCAGCAAAACTGAAAAAGCACTATATGGATCCTTCACCTTTACCAGCGTACAGCTGATAGGTTGCGAAGGAACAAAATCTAACCCAACGATAACGACAGATGCGTTCGTTGAATAGATGAAGTTCTCGTATTTCCGGTTAGATAGAAAACATAAGGCCCCTTTTTTCCCTTCTTCTATTTTCGAAAGCTCTGAAACTGTGATAGTTTCATCGCCTTCAACTGTTCCACTTAAAAAGTCGCTTATCTGCTTGGCAGTAAATTGCATTCTACAAAGTTAAATGTTAAATTGATATGAACAAATTATCCCAACTCCCTATTTTATCAGCCACTTGACCATTTCAATGCTCCTGTATAATCGGATAAAAAACGGGATAATAATTGGATTATTTTGTTAAATAATGCTAAATAATTCTTGGATAGCAAAGTATATGCTTTCTAACTGTCCTGTCGAGCGATTCCAGGTTAGATAAATCGGATGCTTTTGCAATATCTGTCGTTGTATTATTTTTCATTAATATGTTAATTGTGCTGTTTCCGCCCCCTGTATTGTAGGCTCTATTGCTGATTACATCCGTAAAAACAAAGTAAGGTACCTCATTCTGATCAATTCCGAGACTAAAGGCGGTATTTTCACTAATCAGAGAAACTCTGCCTGGGTCAGGCATGTCATTGGTAATCTCAATCTTATATAAATTCCGGTTAACCAGCATATTACATAACAGCGAAAGAATTCTGTCCTGATTTCCGCACCAGACTTTCACCGAAGCGAAAATATCCTGATCATCCAGTTTAGCGAATTGTAGTAAATGTACATTCGTTTCAAAAAATTCCTTTTGAGAAATTTCATTTTTCAGGAAATGCTGCAATGCCGGTGTAGCAAATAAATCCGCTCCCTTTACAGCAAGCTCTTTTGCACGTTTTAAAATCTTGACCAGCAGCATTTCTCCTGCAATAACTGTTTTATGCAAATAAACCTGCCAGTACATTAATCGTCTCGCAATCAAGAATTTTTCAATAGAATAAATGCCCTTTTCCTCAATAACCAGCTGATCATCAGCAATGTTAAACATCTTAATAATCCGGTCAAAGCTGATTACACCTTCACTCACGCCCGTAAAGAAACTATCTCTGTTTAAATAATCCATCCTGTCCAGATCCAGCTGACTTGAAATCAGCTGATGCAGAAACTTCTTTGGATACGCTCCTTTAAATATGGCGATGGCAGTATTTAATTTTCCGTCGAACTCCATATTCAGGCGCTCCATCATCAGAATAGAAATATCTTCATGCTGAATTCCCTTCACCAGCGAATATTCCAGTGCATGAGAAAATGGCCCGTGACCGATATCATGGAGTAATATAGCTATCGTTGCACCCTCTTCTTCATCTTTAGTAATCTCGTGACCCTTACTGCGTAAGATATCAATAGCCAGGCACATCAGATGCATTGCACCGAGTGCATGGTGAAAACGCGTATGCAAAGCTCCCGGATAAACCAGGTGTGTCATCCCTAATTGTTTAATATAGCGTAACCGCTGAAAAAAGGGATGCGAGATCAGATCAAAGATCAATTCTGAGGGTATATTGATAAATCCATATACCGGGTCATTTATTATTTTCTTTTTATTCAATCTTGGCAAAATAAATTATACGGTACAAAAATTGCTATTTTTATCCGTACTTAAGAAAGAGATATCTCTTTTTAAGGATTTATTTACACCTTATACATACAATAATGCAGGAAACCAAGATTCTATGGGCCGATGATGAGATAAACTTATTAAAACCGCATATATTACTATTGAACGAAAAAGGGTACCACGTGACTACATTTACGAATGGAAACGATGCATTGGAGGCTTTTGGCAAGGAGCATTTCGACCTGGTATTTCTGGATGAAAATATGCCCGGCATGAGTGGATTGGAAACCCTGTCAGCCATTAAAAATATAAAAAGCGACATCCCTGTTGTCCTGATTACCAAAAGTGAAGAGGAAAATCTGATGGAGGATGCGATCGGTTCAAAAATTGACGATTATCTGATAAAGCCGGTTAATCCTAAGCAAGTATTGCTGACAATCAAAAAAATCATAGACAATAAAAGACTGATCAGTGCTAAAACTTCGATGGCTTATCAACAAGACTTCAGACGTTTAGGCATGACACTGAATGACAAATTAAGCTACGAGGAATGGACAGAGGTTTATAAAAAACTAATTTTCTGGGAACTGGAGCTTGAAAAACTGGATGATCCTCAGATGCATGAAATTCTGACCATGCAAAAGTCTGAAGCGAATACACAGTTCTCTAAATTCATCGAAGACAATTACATTGATTGGGTTAATAAAAGAGGTAAAACGCCTTTATTGTCTAATGAACTGCTTAAAAAGAAAGCATTTCCGCATATCAATTCTACTACACCCGTATTCTTTATTCTGATAGATAACCTGAGATACGATCAGTGGAAGATTATCAATCCTCTAATTACAGAACATTTCAGGTTAGACGAGGAAGATATTTATACGAGTATCCTGCCAACAGCTACACAATATGCAAGGAATTCCATCTTTTCAGGTCTGATGCCACTAGAAATGGAAAAACGTTTTCCTTCACTTTGGCAAAATGATGATGAAGAGGGTGGTAAAAACATGCATGAAGAAGCCTTCCTTGCAGATCAGATTAAACGCAGCGTCCGTAAAGACTGTAAATTCAGTTATCATAAAATTCTGACTTATGATGATGGAAAAGCGCTTAACGAACAAATGAATAATCTGATGCAGAATGAGTTCAATGCAATCGTTTACAACTTTGTTGATATGCTTTCTCATGCCCGTACTGATATGGCCATGATCAGAGAGCTGGCAAATGACGATGCTGCTTACCGCTCACTAACGCTTTCTTGGTTTGAGCACTCTCCTTTACTAGAGCTGTTAAAGAAACTTGCTCAGAAACAAGTTAAAGTAATTATTACTACAGATCACGGTACAATCAGGGTTAAACATCCAAGTAAAGTAATCGGAGATAGAAATACCAATACAAATCTGCGCTATAAACAGGGCAGAAATCTGAATTTTAATGCAAAAGAGGTCTTTTTGATTAAAAATCCTCATGAGGCACAATTGCCTAAAATAAATATTAGTTCTAATTATATTTTCGCCAAAGAAGACCGTTATTTTGTCTATCAGAATAACTACAACCAGTTTGTGAACTACTATAACGAAACGTTCCAGCATGGTGGGATCTCTCTGGAGGAAATGATGATTCCTGTAGCGACTTATAGCTCAAGATAGCATATTGAAATGAACATTGAAATTAATCACCTGGACGAACTGGGCAGTGCCGCTGAAGCACTGCTTAGTTTTGCAGGAAACGAAAAAATATTCGCCTTCAAGGGCGAAATGGGAGCAGGAAAAACAACTTTTATTAAAGTCCTGTGCCAGAAATTAGGCGTAACAGATGTAGTCAACAGTCCTACATTTTCCATTGTAAACGAATATGCAGCACCGGCTCATCAGGTCATTTATCATTTTGACTTCTATAGAATTAAAAACCTGCAGGAAGTATTTGATATTGGTTATGAAGAGTATTTTTATTCTGGCAATATCTGCCTGATAGAATGGCCCCAGCGAATTGGGGAATTGCTGCCTGAAACTTATATCGAAGTGGAAATTACCGCATTGTCAGAAAACAAACGATCTTTCACCTTCACAAAAATTTCTTAAATTCAGCTTATTTTTCTTAATTTCAATCAAAAAATCAGATAGACAGAATGGCTACAGGATTACGGGAAGAAATGGCCTCTATTGCTCAAAAAGGACTGCTACAGCCTAAAGAGACATTGTCAGAAATCAAACAAAAAAGCAACAGTCTTTATATTGGTATTCCTAAAGAGATCTCTTTTCAGGAAACCCGGATTGCACTCACACCTTTATCCGTTGCACTACTGGTCAATCATGGCCATAAAGTATTGCTGGAAAGTGGTGCGGGTACAGGCGCAAACTTTTCTGACAATGATTACAGTGAACAGGGTGCACAGATTACATTCAATAAAAAGGATGTATATGATGCTGATATTATCGTAAAAATAGCCCCGCCAACGGTAGAAGAAATCAATCTGATGCATAAGGGCCAGACGCTGATCTCCGCTTTGCAGATGGGCGCACTTAAAGAAGGTTACCTGAAAGCATTGCTGAATAAGAAAATCAACGCTTTATGCTTTGAGAATTTAAGGGATGAAGGAAATGTTTTAACGGTTGTGCGCGCTATGAGTGAAATCGTTGGCGCAACTTCGATCTTCATTGCCGCAGAATATTTAAGCAGTGTAACCGGTGGTAAAGGCTTAATGCTAGGCGGTTTTACGGGTGTCCCTCCGACAGAGATTGTCATTCTTGGTGCCGGAACTGTTGGAGAATATGCAGCCAGGACAGCACTTTCATTAGGGGCTGAGGTTAAAGTATTTGACAGTTCTATTTACCGTTTGCGCCGTCTTCAGAATAACCTGGGAAGCCGCGTATTTACCTCTGTTATGCAGCCTATCGTATTAGGAAAGGCCGTAACAACCTGTGATGTAGTGATTGGTGCCATCCGCGCGACACACGGCAGGAGCCCTTGTATTGTGACCGAAGAAACGGTGAGCAGAATGAAACCAGACTCAGTTGTCATTGATGTGAGTATAGATCAGGGTGGATGTTTTGAAACCTCTGAGGTGACAAACCATAAAGACCCTGTTTTCAGAAAACACGATGTTATTCATTATTGTGTGCCTAATATCGCATCCAGAGTGCCCAGAACAGCTTCTTATGCCTTAACGAATATCTTTACCCCAATACTGGTAGATATAGGCGAAATGGGCGGCTTAATGAGCCTGATCTGGAATAAACCAGGCATCAGAGAAGCGCTTTATATTTATAAAGGCCACCTGACCAGCAAAGATCTGGCTGCCAGGTTTAACCTGCCTTACAAGGACATCGAATTATTAGTGGCTGCTAATCAATAGCTAAACTGTTGCTGTAAGCTTCGGTTTCCAGACAAATTGCAAGTAAACCAGTGCTGCAATAGTAATGCCTGTACAGATGAAAAATGTATGGGGTATAGTTTTGATATTGTCAATAAATAACCATCCTGCCAGCAGAGCGCCCAAACCAATTCCAGCTTCCAGTGCAATATACATGGTTGCCATGGCCTTTCCACGATGTTTTGGGTCGCTCAGATCTATTGTCCAGGCGTTTACCGTTGGCGAAAGCATTCCTGTTGCTACGCCGTATAATGCTGAAGCGGCCATCAAGGTAAAAGATGAATTCGCAAAGCCTATGCATAACAGCGAAACGGCCAGTAATGCCAGGGATATTTTAAGGATTAAGACCCTTCCATGTTTGTCAGAGGCCTTACCTGCTACAAACCGGATGAGCAAAGAAGAAAGGGTGAATACCATAAAAAACAAGCCTTTATTACTGGTACCAAGATACTTGCTCCAATCTCCGACTACAGTCAGGATTACACCATAACTCACATAACTTAATAGTGTAATTAAAGCCGCAGGAATCACCCTCCATTCAATGATATCCTGCCTTTTAATTTTCAATAAGGAGAAACTGAAAGGTTTTTTTTCTTTCAGGGTCTCTTTCATATTTCCAAGAATTACAATGGATGATAAAGCAAAAATTGAAGAGCAATAAAACAAGACATTAATGGAAAAATGATCGGTTATAGTACTGCCAATGGCGGGACCGATGGCCATACCTGTACTGAAACAAATTCCATGAATCCCCATCGCTTCTCCCCACCTGTTTTTTGGAACCAGATCTGCAACATAAGCGGCTGTTGCTGTTGGCTTAAATCCAGTAGAAAATCCATGAATTAATCTAAGAAACAGAAATCCGGCAACTGTAGTTAGTACAGGATACAGGAATCCGCAAACGAAGCAAACTATTGAGCCTACAGCCATTATTGGTACACGGCCGATAGTGTCAGTCAGCTTACCACTAAAAGGCCTGGAGATGCCTGCTGTAAGCGTAAACAGCGCAACGATCAATCCTTTGTAAGAAGCACCACCCATCGCACTCAGATAGGCAGGCAATTCGGGAATCAGCATATTAAAACTGGCAGAAAAAAGGAAGGAACTTAAACATACCAGGCCAAATTGCAGGGTATAAATCGATTGATCAGACTTTTGCATATCCGCACAAAAATAAAGATAAAATTCAGAGAAGCAGTTTAAATTGAGATGATAAAATTGTAAAGTACAAGATTGTTTCCCTTATGATTTATAACCAGGAGTATACTTATTAAATACCTTTTCAACCCCTGTTTACAAAAGTAACTGTAAGAGAACCCCAACCACAATAGCAAGGAAGACCCTGCTGGAAGTTAATACAATACGAGAAGAACAAGGTTTAATACTGGTCGTGAATATATCCCATAAGTTTGGCCATTTCAGCCTTCAATTCTTTAACAGGCCCCATAAAGTTGTTATTCATGAAAGAAAAAACAAGTATTTTTCCCTTTTTGGTAACGATATAACCGCTTTGATTATAATTATTGGAAAAGGTTCCGGTTTTGGCAAATACAAAAGGATGTTCTGTTTTAGGATAGGCATTTTTGAGTGTACCTCTCAGTCCGCCGGCAGGGAGCATACTGAAGAGTTTTTGCCGGTTATTTATTTCTTTATCTATCATCTGAAGCAGCATAATCATGTCTCTGGGACTAAAGAGATTCATCCTTGATACTCCCGATCCATCTACCCAGCGCGGACGGTCAGGCAAATCTTTCAGGTATTTGTCCAGAATATACCGGATCGCGTCAGTACTGCTTAAGCTTTGCTGAAACTGATTCGAGTAAACCAGTAAAAGCTGCTCGGCAATAAAATTATCGCTCGGTAAAAGCATTTCCCGAAAAACATCTTCAGACCGGCTGTTGTAAATTGTTTTTGCATTACCCGGCATTTCCAGTTGAATGAGTTGTACATCGCTGCCCAAAGTATCCCTTAACAAGTTTAACGTAGTTAAAGTACTCGTTTTATAAGGAACAAGCTGCATAAAATCTGCAGGAACAGCTCCCGGCGGATAGTCGAATTCATTCGTTCCTACTTTCCTGACTACGCTGAACTCTTTTTGATGATTTAAGCTATCTTTCAGCAGACAATCGTTAAAATGCTGTGGGTCCACAGTGACCCTTCCATTCTCATTTTTGAATCCCACCAGATTATCCAGCATGGGCAACTCATTAATTTCTGCCTGAGTATCATCATTGTAATCATCCCATGCCCAGCCTTGTCCATAAGCATTACCAGTATATCTGCCTGCCGCAAAAAATAGCCGCCTGGGACTTGTACTTAAAAACCTGAAGGTTTTATCCGTTTTCATTCCCCGCTTTAAAAAGGATGGATCTCCTGTGCCCCAGAAAATTAGAGAATCACCGCGTTCTATGTAGCGTATAGATGGAATAGAATCTGGTAACATTTTCAGCCCTGCATAGAAAGTATACAACTTTGTATTAGAAGCGGGAATAAAATATTTGTCCGCATTTTGCGCATAAATCATCCCCTGTTGATCTGATCCGGAGAGGGCAAATCCGACAAGATGGTTATTGAGAACAGGTGAATCCCTTAAAAAACGAGAAACATCTTTGGCTAACCGATGCTGAACAGAGCAACTTTCAAGAAATAGCAAAATCAGCAATGCTGGAATGAAAAATGATTGAATACTGTACTCTTTTTTTAATTCCATTATACTCTTTACCATTGACATAGGTCGAATATATTGCTTTTTCAGAAAATACGTATGTCCTTTCATTTAAACTCCGGCCTATTTTGTAACGTTGCAATTACGTTGCATCATTTTAAGCGGACAATGAATATTTTTATACCATCACCCAAAATCCAAAATTTCTTAACTACCAATGAATTCAAAGACTAAATTACTGGCCATTGCCGGTCTGTGTTTTTTAGGTACGGTCTGCAGTGAAACTGCTTCTGCACAGAAAAAATCTAAAAAGACAGCTGCAACTGCGGCGCCCGCTCCCACTATTCCAGCTCCGAAAAAAGAAGGACTGAAACCATTTTCCGAAGTAATTACTGCTAAAGCAAGAACGAGAAATGGATTATTTAAAACCTATAAGGTAGATGACAAGTGGTATTTCGAGATTCCTGATACCTTATTAAATCGCGAAATGCTTGTTGTTACCCGTTTAAATAAAGTCCCATCTGGCGTATCTGTTGGTAATCAGCAATATGGAGGAGAAGAATTAAATGACCAGGTTTGGCAATGGGAACGTCGCGGAAAACAGGTATTTATCCGTGTACCCAGCTATTCTGTAAGAGCTGACAGCACTTCAGATATGTACCAATCCGTTAAAAATTCGAATCTTTCTACAATTCTTGCCAGCTTTGAGATTAAGGCCTATAACAAGGATACGACAGGCGTAGTGATCGATGTAACAGATTTCTACAATGGTGACGTGGTGGCAATCGGTGCGACTGATGCCTTAAGAAAAGCCTATAAAGCCAGTGCTTTAGATGCCGGACGTTCTTATGTCGACACGATCAAAACTTTCCCTGTAAATATTGAAGTAGTGACCAGCAAAACCTATAAATCGGCAGAATCACCTATCGACAATAGTATTGGTGCGGTCACTTTTGAATTCAACACCTCGATGCTCCTTTTACCAAAAACTCCGGTTAAAGCGAGATTAACAGACCCACGAGTAGGCTATTTCGGACAATCACAAACCGATTATGGTACAGATGCCCAAAAAGCAGAACGCACAGCCTATATCCACCGCTGGAACCTGGTTCCAAAAGATACTGCAGCATATATGCGCGGCGAATTGGTAGAGCCTGTTAAACCAATTGTAATTTATATTGATCCGGCTACTCCAAAAAAATGGGTTCCTTATTTAATTCAGGGGATTAATGATTGGCAGGTTGCCTTTCAGGAAGCAGGTTTTAAAAATGCAATTATTGGAAAGGAAGCCCCTACTGCTGCACAAGATCCTGATTTTAGTGTAGAGGATTCCAGGTATTCTGTGGTGCGTTATTTTGCTTCAAACATTGCCAATGCTTATGGCCCGCATGTTTCTGACCCACGTACCGGACAAATTCTTGAAACACATATTGGCTGGTACCATAATGTCATGAATTTACTGAGAAACTGGTATTTTGTGCAAACTGCGGCCGTTAATCCGGCAGCCAGAAAAGCCAAATTTGACGATAAACAAATGGGTGAACTGATCCGTTTTGTTTCCTCACATGAGATTGGGCATACGCTTGGTCTACCTCATAATTTTGGTTCCAGCTATGCTTATCCGGTTGATTCTCTTCGTTCGAAAACTTTTACCAATACCCATGGAACAGCACCTTCTATCATGGATTATGCGCGTTTTAATTATATCGCACAACCTGGTGACGGAGTAACTAAATTGCACCCTGAGATTGGTGAATATGATAAATGGTCCATTAAATGGGGCTATACCTGGTTTCCGGGTAACTTAACCGCCAAACAGGAAAGAGCAAAACTGGATGTATGGACGGTGGCTAAAGCAGGAAATCCATTGTATTATTATGGCCGTCAGGGCACAAGTCTTGATCCGCGTTTACAAAGTGAAGATTTGGGAGACAACGCTATGAAAGCTAGCACTTATGGTATTGCCAACTTAAAACGTATCCTTCCGAATATAGAAATATGGACTTATCAGAAAGGGCAGGATTTTAGTGACCTGAAAGAGCTCTACAATGAAGTTATTACGCAGTACAACAGATATATGGGGCACGTAAGGGCTAATGTTGGCGGAATGAGTGAAAACTTCAAAACGAATGATCAAAAGGGTACTGTTTATTCTTATTTGCCTAAAGCCAAACAAAGAGAAGCGATCGCCTTTTTTAATACACAGTTGTTTACTACGCCAGTATGGCTGATTAATAACGAACAACTGAATAAATTTGATAACGGACAAATATTGAATAAAATTAAGGCGGTACAGACCAGCACATTGAGTCTTTTGTTGACACCTGGCCGCATTGCGCGCTTATTGGACAATGAAACAAAAAATGGAACAGCAAATGCCTATACGCTTCCTGAGCTGTTTACGGATCTGAAAACCAGCGTATTCTCCGCCAACAGACCAGATGCATTTAAACGTAATTTGCAACGTTCTTATGTAGAGACGTTAACGCAATTGATGACTAAAGAAATGGATGTTCCACCAGGGGCAAATGCCGAAGGGCTTGCTAATTATGGTTTTACTCCTGTTAATGTTTCTTTGTCGGATATCAGACCATTGGTAAGAGCTGAATTAAAATCACTGCTAACGCTCACTAAAGCAAGAGCTTTGGCTGGCGATAGCTTGACAAAAGCACACTATGATGACCTGGTGATCAGGATTAATGATATTCTTTTTCCTAAAAAATAATCGGATCTATTCCCTTTAATAAGCCCTTAAGCAATATTTTTATAGCTTAAGGGCTTTTCTTTTATCAACTCTTGTTATGATTGGCAAAGAAAGCCTGATATATTTGAAAGAAAAAAGCGTTGTTTGTAATATGAAAGCAATACCCTCCTTGTCTATTTTTATAAGTTTCAGCCTTTTAATTACTGCCTGTAATACAAAAACGAAGAAAGAGAAACCACCAGAACATGTGCAACTGGATGTAACTCCGGTAAAAGGAATCAGATATACGGAAGTAAAACGTCGTTTCAGCAACGGACTGTCTTTCGATACGAGTGGTTTTCAGCAGGAACCAAGCTGGATTATTCAATTTAGATCTGCTGATACAGTGCTGGCTTATGATCCTGTACAAAAAATCATGCAACCTTTTCATTTGCATCATGATCATGCTGATGTCTTTAATTTTGCGAAAGAATGGTTCAGGTTTAAGCTGATCAGCAAAGACAGTCTTGTTTTTCAGCGACTTCAAGTCACTAAAAAAGTGATTGCAGATGATATACGGTCGGATGTAAACATGACTTTTTATGCCGACGATTATATTAAAAATAAATTAAAGACTACTGCCGAAAAGTTGCAGCGGCCAAGTAAAGCCGATACCCTTTTTATTGCGGAAATGGTGGCTAAAGCGACTAAATACCCTGACCAGAGAGATAGTGTTTTTGCGGGCAGACAGGTTGTTTCTTTGCGTCCGCGCGATAACCGCATTACCGTGGAGCGCTTAAGTAGCGTCGATAAATTGAATGGCAGGACAGAAGCTTATGATTATCTCTATCCGCAATATAAATTGGTTATTCCTGATGCTTATAAAGAGTTTGCTTATGGATTCAATGTTCTGGTAGACGAGAAAGGCAAAATGAGATTAAGTTATTTTTTCACAAATCTTCCGGAATTCAAGGAAACAAGAAAAAAAGTTCTGGAAGGAATTATCAGCGTATATCTGCAAAATTTACTAATAATTAAACCTGGGAGTACTCTTGGGGTGCCTCATACGAGCGAAATTACAGTAAATGTGGTCGGAAGAAAACCCTCAAAATAAATCGTCAAAAATTATATTTATCAAAAAATGAAGCATTTGCAGATTATAAAAAAATAATTACTACATTGCAGACTTAATTATTAATACATAATACAATGCAAGAAGGAACAGTAAAATTTTTCAATGTAACTAAAGGTTTTGGATTTATCGTACCAGCGAATGGCGATAGCGAAATTTTTGTACATTCAACAGGCCTTATCGATGAAATCCGTGAAAACGACAAAGTAGAATACGATGTTGAAAGCGGTAAAAAAGGTTTGAATGCGATCAATGTTAAAGTAATCTAGATTATTATAACCATAATTCGTACAAGCTTCCTGATGAGATATCGGGAAGCTTTTTTTATGTCCTTTAAAATCCATCCGGAATACAAAAAGGCTATTTACTGACCTTTTGAATAAAAAAAGAACAATTACATTCGTTCTCTGTACAAGGCTTTTCTATCTTTAAATTCAGAAACAGCTTAAACGGGCTTTTAAATAGCAGAAATGGATAGCAATTACAGCCTTTTAATTTCAAAGATTAATGAATTTAAGCAGCGGTTTTATCTTAATAAACTGCTTCATGGCCTTATTTATACACTTGCTCTTTTATTTGCCCTTTACCTTTTCTTATTTGTACTGGTGTATTATCTGCACCCTGCACCCCTGGTTAAAACTATCCTCTTCTTTTCTTATTTGTTAATCTTGCTGGTTTCTATAACCGTTGGCATTATTAAACCCGCTCTTGCTTATTTCAGGCTAAGTAAGACTATTAGCTTAGAGGAGTCGGCAACACTTATAGGAAACCATTTTGAGCCCGTGCGTGATAAATTGCTGAATACTTTGCAGCTTAAAGCCCTGGCAGATTTATCTCCTGAGCATAATGAGTTAATTTTAGCAGGAATAAACCAGAAGATCAGTGAATTAACACCTGTTCCATTTAGCAAAGCGATTAACCTTGGGGATAATAAAAAACTAATCAAGTATTTTGTAGTTCCGCTGGTATTAATTATCACTATAGGAATCGTAGCTCCTGCTGTTTTAAAAGAAGGGACCAAGAGCTTTGTTAAGTATGATCAGGAGGTTTTACCAGTAGCTCCTTTTGATTTTATATTGCTCAATAAGGCTCTTGTAGTAACGCAGGGGGACGATTTACAGCTAAATCTCAAAATAGACGGAGATCAACTCCCGCAAGAAGTATATTTAAAAGAGGGACTTAATACTTTTAAACTGGAAAAAAAAACAAATAGTAGCTTTCATTATACTTTAAAAAACCTGCAAAAAACACAACAGATCCGCTTTAGTGCAGGTGGCTTTGATTCCAGGCCTTATACCCTGACTATTAAACCCAGACCAGCTGTTTTAACGCTGGAGGCGCGTTTGAGCTACCCTTCTTATTTGAAGAAAAAGAATGAAACGATTTCCAATGCTGGAGATTTAACCCTACCGGAAGGCACTGCTGTCACCTGGATTGTCTCTACTGAAAATACGAAACAATTATTATTTGCATTAGGTAACCAGCTTCGGGAACTTCCTGTGGAAAATAATTCAGCGGAGTTTAAAGCTGTACTCAAAAAAAGCCAGGACTACCGGGTTGTCCCTAAAAATGAATTTTCTATACATCAGGATTCGATCAGCCATAAAATTGAGGTAATTGCAGATCTTTCTCCTGCTATAGAAGTGAAAGAAACTGCGGATTCACTGAGCCGAAAAGCTTTATATTTTACCGGTAATATTCATGATGACCATGGTTTCAGCGCTTTAAAATTCGTTTATACGCTTAAAGAAAATGGCATCGCGAAAAAAACAGTACAAACAGGTATTCCTGTGAAGGCTAATCAGCTGGAGAATTCTTTCTTTTATTTTTGGAATCTCAAAAATATTGAGATTAAACCTGGTCAGCTATTAGAATATTACCTTGAGGTAGCGGATAATGATGCAGTGAATGGGCCTAAAAAAAGCCGAACCGCAGTCAGGATTTATGAGCAGCCTACCGCTAGTCAATTGGAAAAACAGACTAATACCGCAAGCAGTCAATTGAAACAGAAAATGGAGTCGGCAATTAAACTGGCCGGTCAGGTAGAGAAAGAAAGCAAGAAACTGGGAGAAACATTATTGGATAAAAAGGAGCTCACTTTTGAGGATAAGGAAGATATCGGGCAGTTAATGGAAAAGCAGAAGAAGTTAGAGGCTGTTGTAAAGGAAATTCAGGAGGCTAAACAGAAAAGCACTTTCAATTCTACAGAGAATGATGATTTAAAGAAAGAATTAGCAGAAAAGCAGAAAAAAATAGATGATTTGTTTAACAATGTTCTTGATCCTAAAACCAAAGAGCTACTCGAAAAACTGCAAAGCCTGGTTACTCAGAATAATAAAGATCAGACGCAACAGGAGCTGAGCAAAATGACCATGGATAATAAATCCTTAAAGAATGAGCTTGACCGGATCCTGGAATTGTATAAGCAATTGGAATTTGAGCAAAATCTGCAAAATAAGATCGACCGCTTAGCTGACCTTGCCAAGGCTCAAAAGGATTTAAGCAAGTCTACTAAAGAACAGAAGAATTCACTGGATGAGTTACAAAAGAAACAGGAAAAGCAACAACAGGAATTTAATGACCTGAAAAAAGAGATGAAAGAACTGGATGCTAAAAACCAGGCTTTGGAAAGACCTAACCCTTTTCAGCCACAGGAAAAAATAGCACAGCAAATTCAGCAGCAACAGCAGCAAAGTCTGGAAAAGTTAACGAAAAACCAAAGACAAAAGGCCTCAGAGCAACAGCAAAAAGCGGGCGATCAACTACAGGAAATGGCCGATCAGCTCAAAGAAGAACAGCAGTCTGCAACTGAAACCGAAAATAATCTACAGGTAGAAGAGTTAAGGCTATTGCTTCAGCATTTGCTAAAAACTTCTTTTGATCAGGAAAAAGTGATGCTTAGTTTAAAGAAAATGGCATTCAATGATCCTGCTTATGTTAGCAATGTCCAGTTACAACGCGGAATAAAAGATAATTTAAAAACGATTTCAGATAGTTTGTCTTCGTTAAGCAAAAGAATTCCTCAGATCCAGACTGCGGTGGGTGAAGAAATGCAGCAGATCAATTTTAACCTGGATAAAAGCCTGGAAAACCTTGCTGAACGCAGGACCTATGAGGCCGTCAAAAATCAGCAGTATACGATGACTTCAATTAATAATCTGGCTTTAATGTTGAATGAAGCACTGGAACAATTGGAAAAAAACAAGAGGAATTCTAAATCTGGTGGAAAAGGAAAGGGGAAACAAGCTATGCAGCAGCTTCAGCAAATGCAGCAGCAGTTGAATAAGAATATGGAACAGGCCAGACAAAAGCTCCAAAAGGAAGGTAAACAAGGAAATGTACCTAAGGGAGAAATGAGTGAAAGTTTTGCAAAAATGGCGCAGCAGCAGCAGATGATCCGCGAAGCTTTACAGAAGCTCAATACAGAACAAAATAAAGATGGAAGTGGTGGTCTGGGTAATTTAAACCAGGTCATTAAAGACATGAAAACGACGGAGTCTGACCTGATCAATAAAAGACTGGAAGACGCAACGATCAAACGTCAGCAAGGCGTACTGACTAAGCTACTGGATGCTGAAAAAGCAAGCAGAGAACAAAGTGAAGATGAGAAAAGAGAAAGCAAAGCCGGAAAAGATTTTCCTCCATCCTATCCTAAATTGTTGGAACAGTTCAAAAAGAAACAAGCTGCTGAACAGGAATTATTACAGAAATTGCCGCCTTCGCTGAATTACTATTACAAAAATAAAATAGCAGACTATTTTAAATTGCTAAATTTGCAGCCGTAAATCGTGAGTCATGAGCAAACCAGCAGTACATTTTTTTTTAGAAGACGTTAAGTATACCCTTAAAAATAAAACAGTAATCAGAAACTGGATCAATGAGACTATCATTGCAGAAGGTTTTCAACTGGAGGAGTTAACGTTTATCCTTTGCTCTGACGAATATCTGCTGGCCATAAACCAGCAATATCTAAATCATGATACTTATACCGACGTGATCACTTTTGATAACTCAGAGGCTCCTGAAATAATTCAGGGAGATATCTTTATTAGTATAGAACGTATCCAGGAAAATGCAAAAGAATTTAAGAGTACGGTACAGCATGAATTGTGCAGAGTAATTATTCATGGTACTTTACACTTATTAGGTTATAAGGATAAGGGAAAAGCAGCGAAAACCCTGATGACGCAGAAAGAAGATCAATATCTGGCTTTATTCAACGCTGCATTGATAAAAACAGCCATATAATTCTGATCGCACTTAAAGATTATCGCATTAGCTCCTGTAAATCAAATACTTACATTTTAGTTTTGAGCCTTAAAACACCGGCCTTATTTAAAGCGCTATAAGCTCATTTTAAAATTTCTTAGACTCATCTGTTCAAAACATCAATAATTTCTTTAAATCGACTATAAAGTGCCGAAAACAGCACATTAAAGTGAGTAGTCATCTGATTTATCGTGTTTTGTCAAATCTTTGCTCTTTAGCCCCATAATCACCTGTCAGCAGGTGCTGATTAATAAAATCAATTCTTTCTTTTTCAGGTTAACCGACAGCTCCTTTCCCCTATAATTTTATCATTCTGATTTTTCAAATCTTCATTACAGCTCTTTTTATATATATACTTATAAATCCGTAGGTTACTGAATTGTAATATAATATTTAGTTGTTTAAACACATGAATATTATACCCACAAATATTGCTTACTTTTGCGGATAATTTCTTATCTGATAATTCGTTAAAAATATACTTTGAGCACATTAATTGCAGCAGAAAATTTAGGCCATGCCTACAACGATGAATGGTTATTCAAAAATTTAACCTTAGGCATCCAGACTGGCCAGCGCGTAGCGTTGGTTGGGATCAACGGAGCTGGTAAAAGCACCCTATTAAAATTACTGGCCGAGCGGTTTACTCCGCTGGAAGGGAAAATAGTAAAAAATAAATTCGTTAAGATTGGCTTTCTGGATCAGGAACCCTCCTTCCCGGATGGATATTCTATCAGTGATTTTATTTTTTCTACAGACAATAAGCAGCAACAGTTAATCAAAGAATATGAAGAACTGATTGAAGATCCAAACCCTGATGAGAAAAAACTTAACCGTTTATACGAAGAGTTAAGCGAACATAATGCCTGGGAATATGAGCATGAAATCAAAACGATTTTAAGCCGTATGGGGATTAATCATCTGCAACAAAAAATTTCAACGCTATCTGGTGGTCAGAAAAAACGTTTGGCACTGGCTAAACTTTTGATTGAAGACCCTGAGATTTATGTATTGGATGAGCCTACGAATCACCTGGACATCGATACGATTGAATGGTTAGAAAAGTTATTGACTTCAGGAAATAAAACAATATTATTAGTAACACATGACAGGTATTTTCTGGATAATGTATGTAATACCATTGTAGAACTGGACAGAGGTAAGATTTATAATTACAATGGGAATTACGCTTATTTCCTTGAAAAAAAATCAGAACGTGAAGCTTCTGATGAGAGTACTTTCCAAAAAAACAAGAATCTCCTGAAGAAAGAATTAGAGTGGATGCGCAGAATGCCTGCGGCAAGAACGACTAAATCTCAATCGAGGATAGATGCTTTTTATGATTTAGAAAGTAAAACTAAACAACGGTCTGATACAGGAAGTGTAACACTGAGCATGAAGATGTCCCGCCAGGGAAATAAAATTCTGGAGCTGGATCACATTGGTCAGTCTTTTGATGAGAAAAAGATAATCAATGATTTCAGTTATACATTCAAGCGTGCAGACCGTATTGGTTTAGCAGGAAAAAATGGAACTGGAAAATCTACTTTACTAAACATTATTACAGGCTTTCAAATTCCGGAAAAAGGGAAAGTAAGCACTGGAGAAACTACTGTTTATGGATATTATAAACAAGGTGGTTTAGCATTTAATGAAAAAGAAAGAGTGATTGATATTGTAAAATCAGATGCCGAATATATCAAGATGGCTGATGGTTCGATGATCTCCGCTTCTCAATTATTAACACTATTCCTCTTCCCTCCTAAAAAGCAACATGGGATGGTAGAAAAGTTAAGTGGTGGGGAGAAAAAGCGGTTACATTTGATGAAGGTTTTGATGCAAAATCCAAACTTCCTGATCTTGGATGAGCCGACCAATGATTTAGATATTGATACTTTAAATGTATTGGAAGAGTTCCTGGAAAACTTCCCGGGAGTATTGATCCTGGTTTCTCACGATAGGTATTTATTAGATAAAATGAGTGAGCAATTATTCATTATGGAAGGTGAAGGTATCGTAAGTATTTACAATGGTAATTATTCTGAATATAGAATTAGCCTGGATACACCTAAAGAAAAAGCAGAAACAAAGTCGAATAAAACCGAACAGAAAACTACTGCTATCCCAGCTAATAAATTAACCTATAAAGAGCAGAAAGAATTAGATGATTCAGAAGCTAAAATAGCAGAGACTGAAAACGAAATTGATAAATTAACTAATTCCCTGCTTTCCATTGATAGCACTAACTATATGGAAATACAAGAAGTAACGAAAGCTATCGAAAAGCTAAATAGTACTTTAGAACACACCATGGAACGTTGGGTAGAGTTATCAGAGAAGACAAATAAAACGACTTAATTAAAGAATCAGTTTAGGTCATTATAAGGCTTTTTAAGGCTTCAGAATGACTAAACAAACCCGTTAAGCCAGCATAAGAATTAACGTTCCACGTGAAACACCAGGGCTCCAGAACAAGAATTACAGACCTTGTTTCACGTGGAACATAAATACAAAATAAGATGTTTAAAGAATATGATGTGATTGT
The DNA here is from genome assembly GCF_040547305.1 of Pedobacter sp. UYP1. NCBI lineage: Bacteria > Pseudomonadati > Bacteroidota > Sphingobacteriia > Sphingobacteriales > Sphingobacteriaceae > Pedobacter > Pedobacter sp. UYP1. The sequence goes on from NZ_JBEPPL010000002.1 coordinate 163,182, forward strand.
TGTTGGTGCCGGACACGCGGGTTGTGAAGCAGCAGCGGCAGCAGCAAACATGGGATCTTCCGTTTTATTAGTCACCATGAATATGGAGACAATTGCGCAGATGAGCTGCAATCCCGCTATGGGTGGTGTGGCAAAAGGACAAATTGTAAGAGAGATTGATGCCATGGGTGGTTACTCCGGAATCATCAGCGATAAGACTACTTTACAGTTTAGAATGCTGAATTTATCTAAGGGCCCGGCGATGTGGAGCCCACGTGCACAAAACGACAGGAAACGATTTGCGGAAGAATGGAGACTTGCTTTAGAGCGTACACCAAATGTTGATTTCTGGCAAGATATGGTCAGCAGTCTGATCATTGAAAATAACAAAGTAACTGGAGTTAAAACTTCCATTGGTGTAGAGATAAAAGCTAAAAGTGTTGTTTTAACAAATGGTACTTTTCTGAATGGTTTGATCCATATTGGTGAAAAGAAATTTGGTGGTGGCCGTACTGGTGAAAAAGCAGCTACAGGAATTACAGAACAACTAACTTCAATTGGATTTGAAGCTGGCAGAATGAAGACAGGAACTCCCCCACGCGTGGACGGAAGATCTTTGAATTATTCGTTAATGGAAGAACAATGGGGAGATGAAAATCCAGGAAGATTCTCTTACACCAATGTAGAAAGACCAACAGAAAAAAGATGTTGCTGGATTACTTATACCAATAGTAATGTTCACGAAACCTTAAAAGAAGGTTTCGAAAAATCACCAATGTTTACGGGTAGAATTAAAGGTCTTGGCCCAAGATACTGTCCTTCTATAGAAGATAAAATTAACAGGTTTGCTGAAAGAGACAGACATCAGATTTTTGTAGAACCTGAAGGATGGAATACTTGTGAGATTTATGTAAACGGCTTTTCGACTTCACTGCCTGAAGATGTTCAATACAGAGCTTTGATCCAAATACCAGGATTTGAAAATGCAAAGATGTTCAGACCAGGATATGCAATTGAATACGATTACTTCCCACCTACCCAGTTATCTTTAACCTTAGAAACTAAGTTAATTGAGAATCTGTATTTCGCCGGACAAATTAATGGAACTACAGGTTATGAAGAAGCAGCGAGCCAGGGATTCATTGCCGGAATTAATGCGCACTTAAAAATTAATGAGAAAGCGCCATTAATTATGAAACGTTCAGAATCCTATATAGGTGTTTTAATTGATGACCTGGTAACTAAAGGAACTGAAGAGCCATATCGCATGTTTACTTCCAGAGCTGAGCACAGATTATTGCTGCGTCAGGATAATGCAGATATCAGGCTCTCCCCTATTGGTCATGCTTTAGGACTAATTAGTGACGAGCGCCTGGCCATTGTTCATCAGAAAATTTCGAACTCAGATAATATCGTTGCTTTCACCCGCAAACAAGGAATCGAAATGACTGAAGCTAATGACATGCTGGAAACTTTAGGTTCAACACCTTTAGCACAAAATGTTAAAATTGTCAGTGTACTTGGCAGGCCTCAGGTTGGAATTGACGACCTGAGAAAGGTGAGTAAAAGTCTTGATGAATACTTAGCTCCATTCGATCAGGAAACTATTGAACAAGCTGAGATCAAAGTGAAATATGAAAGTTACTTTCTAAAAGAACAGGAGATCGTCAACAAAATGCAAAAGATGGAAGACAAAGATATCAATCCGGATTTTGATTATTCATCGTTAGGGTCGCTGTCAAAAGAGGCCAGAGAGAAATTATTGAAGATAAAACCACGTACATTAGGACAAGCATCACGAATTTCGGGGGTTTCTCCTTCAGACATTTCAGTTTTGATGGTACACATTAGCAAATAAAATATAATTAATTGACAATCAACTAATTACAAACAAGAATAACACAGTCTGAAAGCAGCTTATTTTAAAGCGATATAAGAAGCTTTCAGACTTTTTACATTATAGTTATTAAAAAGGTTAAAGATTCTATTACATCGCACATAAATGGCCAAAAACAGCTTATTAAAGATTGCAAGGAGTTTATTTTATACATTTTCAGGAATTTCCCTGATTTATGGTTGCGCGAGCATTGGACCGGGCCCTCAGGGAGGCCCAAAAGATAAAACTCCGCCAAAGGTGCTTTCTATGACCCCAAAAAATTTAACCAGAAATTTTAAGGCCAAGAAAATCATTATCCAGTTTGATGAGTATTTCAAATTGACTGATCAATATAAGCAGTTCTCGATTTCTCCGGACGTTGAGGTGATGCCCACTTTAAAAATTAAGGATAAGTCACTGGAAATTACTTTCACAGATTCTCTGGAAAAGAACACGACCTATACGCTTAATTTTGGTAAGGCAGTTGGTGATGTGAATGAAGGCAATGTGATTAAAAACCTGACTTATGTTTTTTCAACCGGAGCTTCTCTGGATTCTCTGAGTATTTCAGGTAACATCAAAGAATCACAAACAGGTAAGCCGCTGATCGAAGGTGTCGCTTTTGTTCTGCCCCTATCAAGGGATAGTATTTTCGGAAAAAAGAAAGCTTCAATTTATACGTTAACGGACAGTAGCGGGAATTATAAAATCAATAATTTAAGAGCAGATACTTATAAAGTTTATGCACTGAAAGAACAAAGCAGTGATAAGATTTACCAGCAAAGTTCTGATGAAATTGGTTTTGTTAAAGAACCTCTGGTTCTGAAAAAAGATACCCAAAATGTAAATATGCTGGTCTTTAAAGAAGACGCAATACTTTTCAGGATCAATGATAGAAGGCTAAATGCAGATGGAAGTATTTCGATGAACTTCAATCAGAAACTAAAAAACCCAGAAATTGTAGTGACGGAACCTAAAAATCTGGACGCCACTAAATTAGTTAAATTCAATAAAAATGGTGATTCCGTAAAGGTTTGGTTAGCAGATTTAAGCTTTGATTCTGCAAAAGTAAGTGTCACTAATGAGGGAAAATTACTGCAAACAGTTACTTTTAACAGGGGTAAAAAAGATACATATAAAAGAACTGTTGTTGCAACGGATAATATCGAAACCAATTTAATCAATCCGAATAAGCCATTTACTTTGACATTTGGGATGCCTATTGAGGCCGTAGATCCATCAAAAATAATTCTGATGGAAGATTCTGTGGTGAAGACAAATTTCACAGTGGTTAAGGATAGTGCAAACTTCCTGGCTTACCATATCATGTACCCCTGGCAAGCAAATAACATTTATGAAATCAAGTTTGGTGATGGTGCTTTTACCGGGCTGTTTGCGACAAAAAGTAAAGAGTTTTTAAAGAAATTCCAGCTGGCAAAGAAGGACGATTACGGAACTTTACAAGTAAAAATAATTGTTCCTGAACCTAATAAGCAGTATCTCCTGGAAATTACCAACGAAGCTAAAGCATTGGTAAATAATCTGGTGGTATCCAGAGACACCACCGTAAAATTCGCGAATTACAGAGCCGGAAGATACTTTATCAGGATCATTTATGACACCAATAAAAATGGCATCTGGGACACTGGTAATGTAAAGTTGGGCATACAGCCAGAGACCATTTATAATGAGCCTAAAGAGCTCTCTATACGGGCTAACTGGGATAGAAATGAGACGATTACACTACCTAAAGAAAAATAGCTTATCTGAACCAGTCTGAATACATAATATAGTTATCTGGTAACTTATTTAATAAAGCCCGTTGCTCTTCAGTAATGGGCTTTATTTTTTTTGCAGGTGTTCCTGCATAGAGAAAACCAGTTTCACAAATTGTATTTTCCAATACAACTGATCCTGCACCAATAATACAATATTCTTCTACCACAGCATTATCCATAATAATGGCACCCATACCAATTAAAACATGGTCTTTAAGGATACAGCCATGTACAATTGCATTATGACCCACTGAGACCCTGTTTCCAATAGTAGTTGCTGCTTTGAGATAAGTAGCATGAATGACTGCACCATCCTGAATGTTACTATCATTTCCGATAGTAATCGTGTTTACATCTCCTCGTATTACTGCATTAAACCATACAGAACAATTCGTTCCGATAGTGACATCCCCTACTATAGTTGCATTTGGCGCAATAAAACAATTATCTCCCCATTTGGGATGTTTATCTAAAACCGGTAAAATAACGGGCATATTCTATATATATTAAAAAATAGTATCAATTAATTCTTCCGCATGGCCAGGGTAATCTGTAGTATAATGTAAACCCCTGCTTTCTTTTCTTGCCATCGCAGATTTTATCACTGTAAAAGCAACTTGTATAACGTTTCTCAATTCACACAATTTAACAGAAACTTTATTGGCTTTGTAAAATTCTTCAGTTTCTTCATGCAGTAAAAATAAACGTCTCATTGCTCTGTCCAGTCTAAAATCTGAACGCACAATTCCTACATAATCGCTCATTAATTTCTGAGTTTCGCGCAGGTTGTGTGTGACCAGAATATCTTCATCAGATTGAATAACTCCATGATCGTTCCATTCCGGAATATTTTCAGGAATAACGCTGTCTTTAAATTTTTCTATAGCATCCAGATAAATGCGATGTGCAAAAACAGGAGCTTCCAGTAACGAATTTGAAGCTAACCGGTTTGCACCATGCAAACCTGTTGAAGAACATTCACCGCAAGCATATAAATTATGAATAGAAGATTTTCCGAATTCATCGACTAAAATTCCACCACACATATAATGTGCAGCTGGAGTAACCGGAATTAAATCTTTAGTCATGTCTATACCTATAGATAAACACTTCGCATAAATATTTGGAAAGTGTGTCAAAATGTCAGTCTTTGAACGATGCCTGATGTCCAGATAAACGAAATCTTCACCCGATTTTTTCATCTCAGAATCTATTGCTCTAGCCACAATATCACGTGGCGCCAATGACCCTCTTTCATCATATTCGTACATAAATTCATCCCCATTCTTACGCCTCAGAACGCCTCCAAAGCCCCTTACAGCTTCCGATATCAGGAAGGATGGATACTCCCCAGGGTTATATAAAGCGGTAGGATGAAACTGAATGAACTCCATATTCCTCAATTTTCCCTTTGCACGGTAAACCATTGCCATCCCATCTCCTGTTGCAATTACTGGATTTGTGGTGCTGGAATACACATGACCAGCGCCACCTGAAGCCAGCACAGTTACCTTTGCTAGTATCTTTTCCACATCGTTAAGCTCTGTGTTAAAGGCATATACACCAAAACAGTTAATAACTTTGGTACTCTTGTCAACAAACTCACCAAGGTGATGTTGGGTAATTAACTCCAAACAGAAGTAATGTGTTAATATCTCTATGTTCGGATTTTCATGAATTTGCTTCAGCAAAACACTCTCAATTTCATATCCGGTAACGTCTTTATAGTGTAAAACTCGGTGCTCTGAGTGTCCTCCTTCCTTCGCAAGATCATAGACGCCTGCGGGGTCCTTGTCAAATTTAATTCCGTAATCTATGATCTCCTGGATACGCTGAGGCCCTTCTTTAACCACGATTTCCACAATTGCCGGATCGCAAAGTCCATCGCCGGCAATTAAAGTATCATGAATATGCTTTTCAAAAGAATCATCTTTATCAACAACTACAGCTACCCCACCCTGGGCGTATTTTGTATTGGATTCATCCTCATTTGATTTTGTTATAATTAAAACTTTACCATGCTTAGCGGCCTTTAAAGCGAAGCTCAAGCCCGCAATCCCCGATCCTATTACTAAAAAGTCTGTATTCTTCATTGAATTGTGCTAAATCCGCCTTGTTGTTAACAACGTTAGAAATATGTTGATTACTTGTCTAAATAAATAGAGTAACTATTTAAGAATGTTTAAAGCTAAGGTAAAATGAGAATTAGACACAATATTTTAAGTTATTTTTCAGCAACTTTGCATGAGTTATTAACTTTTTACTACCAAGTAACTAATAAACATCTGAGTATGGATAAGTTTTTAATCTTAAAAATATCTAATTGTTAATCAGCGGATTTTTTCAAAAAAAAAGTAATTTAATTGTTGATAAGTATAGAACAAGTTATAAAAACGAATAAAAAGCTCAGAGTTACAAACATTACTAACACACTAATAAACAATAGAAATCTATTTATATTAAATAATTATTAATTATTGAAACGTTGAAAATGGATACCTTAGAAGAATTGAACAGAAGAGGATTTGTAGAAGAAAGTATCGACCCAACACTTGATCTTTTTGCGGAAATTGAAAAATTAAAAAAAGAGAAAAATGCGATAATCCTGGCACATTACTACCAAGAGCCTGATATACAGGATGTTGCTGACTATATTGGGGACAGTTTGGGGCTTTCTCAGGAAGCAGCCAGAACAGAGGCAGATGTAATTGTTTTTGCAGGAGTGCATTTTATGGCAGAAACAGCTAAAATTCTCTCACCGGAAAAAAGGGTTTTACTACCAGATTTAAAAGCAGGGTGCTCATTAGCAGATAGTTGTCCGCCACATTTGTTTAAAAAGTTTAAAGAAAAATACCCTGATCACCTGGTAATTACCTACGTGAATTGTACCGCAGAGCTAAAAGCGATGAGTGATATTGTTTGTACCTCAACCAATGCAGTTCAAATTGTAGAAAGCCTGCCAAAAGAGCAGAAGATTATTTTTGGACCAGATAAAAATCTGGGTGCCTGGGTGGCGAAAAAAACTGGCAGGGATCTGGTTTTGTGGAATGGTGCGTGTATGGTTCACGAAATATTTTCAAGAGAGAAAATAACCAAGCTAAAAGAGCGTCATCCGAATGCAAAATTTATTGCGCATCCGGAATGTGAGGAAGCTGTATTACAAATGGCAGATTATATCGGATCTACTACCGGATTGTTAAATTATTCCATCAAAAGTGATGCGAAAGAATTCATTGTAGCTACAGAAAGTGGTATAATTCACCAAATGGAAAAGGCTAATCCGACAAAAACTTTTATTCCGGCCCCGCCGAATAATAATTGTGCTTGTAATGATTGCCCATATATGAAGAGAAATACTTTGGAAAAACTATATCTATGTTTAAAAAATGGGTCACCAGAAGTGACTGTTCCTGAGCATATTATCAGAGAAGCAAGAAAACCAATTGAAAGAATGCTGGAAATATCGGCAAGTCTTGGCTTATAGGAATTGTTAGCTTTTAAACTTTCCTAACAACTGTTAATAAGTTTTAAAACTTAAGAAACAGGGGTAAAAACCTACGGAAAATTCCAGCGGTTAATATTTATAAAAAAAATATGTTTGAGAATAAAGAACGTACAGAATTAGGTGAATTGGGCGAATTTGGTCTGATCGAACACCTGACAAATAATTTTAAAATAAGACACGAAAGTAGTGTCAAAGGGATTGGTGATGATGCTGCGGTATTGCATTCTGGCGATAAGGAAATTTTAATTTCCACAGATTTATTGCTGGAAGGAATCCATTTTGACCTGGCTTATGTACCCCTGATGCACTTGGGATATAAGGCGGTCCAGGTTAATTTAAGCGATATCTACGCAATGAACGGGGTAGCTACTCAAATTACTGTTTCTATTGGAGTTTCGAGTAAATTTCCATTGGAAGCTGTCGAAGAAATTTATAAAGGGATAGAGCTGGCTTGTAATAAGTTCAATATTGATTTAATTGGTGGGGATACCTCTTCGAGCAAACAAGGGTTAGTATTGAGTGTAACGAGCATTGGCTATGCAGCTAAAGAAGATATTTGCTATAGAAACGGTGCCAATGAAGGTGATTTAATTTGTGTGTCTGGTGATTTAGGCGGCGCATATGTAGGGCTTCAGATTTTAGAGAGAGAAAAACAGATTTTCCTGGAAAATCCTGATGTTCAACCTGATCTGGAAGGGAAAGATTATATTATTGAAAGACAATTGAAGCCTGAAGGCAGAAGAGACATTGTGGATCTGCTGGCTCAGATGAAAATTGTACCTACTTCAATGATCGATATTTCTGATGGTTTAGCTTCTGATATTATGCATATCTGCAAGCAATCTGAAAAAGGTTGTACTTTGTATGAAGATAAATTTCCAATTGATCCGATGACTTATGAAACTGCCAGAGAGCTGGGACTTGACCCAACTGTTTGTGCATTAAATGGTGGCGAAGATTATGAATTGTTATTCACGATCAAGCAGGAAGATTATACAAAATTAAAGCATGACGTGGATATTACTGTAATTGGTCATATCACTGATAAAGCTTCAGGTTGTAAAATGATTTCTAAATCAAGTGTTGTTCATGAATTGAAAGCACAGGGCTGGAACGCCTTTAAATTATAGGATTTTCATCCTCTATTAAAGCTGGGTCCAAAAATTTACGATCAATTTGTTTGGTTGTTTTTGCACCCAGCTTTTTTATTTTATCAGCTGTATTAGCCAGGTTTCCTGAGCCGGTAGCTAATTTGCCCATGGCTTTATCGTATGCATCCTGACTCTGCCTGATATTTCTTCCAATACTCTCCATATCAGTTACAAAACCAACAAATTTGTCGTACATACTGCCGCTTAAACGTGCTATTTCCAGTACATTCCGGTTCTGTCTTTCTTGTTTCCAAATGCTCGAAATGGTCCGCAGAGTAGCGAGTAAGGTAGACGGGCTTACAATCACTACTTTTCTTTCCCAGGCATAATTGAAAAGTTCAGCGTCTTTTTGAACTGCAATACCGAACGAGGATTCTATAGGGATAAACAGCAATACAAAATCAGGGGAATTGATCTGATAAAGTGCCTGGTAATTTTTACCAGAAAGATCCTGGATATGATTTTTTAAGGAAAGTAAATGCTGTTTGACAAATATTTCTCTTTCTTCTTCGGTTTCGGCAGTGACATATTTCTCATAAGCAATCAGTGAAACTTTAGAATCGACAACAATGTGTTTATCTTCCGGCAGATCGATAATTACATCGGGTTGTACTCTGTTGCCCGTCGCGGTGCTAAAACTCGATTGTATGCGGTATTCCTGGTCTTTAACAAGTCCTGAACGTTCCAGTACACGTTCCAGGATTACTTCTCCCCAGTTACCTTGCTTTTTATTATCTCCTTTTAGTGCTTTGGTCAGGTTATTTGCGTCTTCTTGTATTTGTCTGCTCTGGTCCATCAGTTGTGAAATGACGCCTTTGAGTATATTGCGTTCGTCTGACTCCGCTTTGTATACCCGGTCGACCTTTTCTTCGAATGCTTTTATATTCTCCTTCAGCGGGCTTAAAATGAGGTCCATGTTCGCTTTATTATTTGCCGTGAATTTTGAAGTTTTCTCCTCAAGTATCTGATTTGCGATATGCTCAAATTCCATTTTGAATTTTTGTTGCAGCTCTGCTATATATTTTTCCTGTTCAGTTTGTTTGTCTACCTGAGCTTTAAGCATTTCTTCTGCTTTTACAGCACGGCTTCTTTCATCCATGAAACCTGTACGCAAATCAATAATTTCGTCTTCTAAGCGTTGCTTTTCTTCTTTGTAATACCCTAAAATCTTTTCATGCTCTGCCTCTTTTAAACATAAAAGATCAGTCTGATTATTAATTACACCTGGCTTTTTTAATAAAATGAAAAAAAGGAAGATGATGACTACGATAAGCAATACTATAATAAGAATATTCATTTGCTAATATTTTTATCAAAAATCTATAATATAAACGATTTTAACAACTATTTTAGTATTTATATAGCCGTGATTACTGTTATTTATGAAGTTTTTAAGGGACATAAAGTTTTTATAGTGAAAATCTGCTCCTTATTTGAAAGAATGAAAAGGGTATTTTTTTAATAAAGAATTAATAAATTAATTATTAAGAGTGTTTTTTAATTATGGTAATGTTTTTTAATCATAGAATAGCTGTTTTATTGAAATATAATTGAAATTCAAGATTATGGGAACAATTTTTGATTTAGCGCAATGGATAAAATGTGATATAAAGAGATGGCAACCTATTTGTTTTTTATAATTCCGATGCTGATTCTAAGCATTTTTGTGCAATGGAAGTTCAGACATAAATTTGCGAGGTACGCGGAAATGCAGTTGAATTCTGGATTTTCAGGACATGAAATTGCAGAAAAAATGCTGCATGATAATGGTATATATGATGTAAGAGTGATGAATGCAGACGGGCAGTTAACCGATCATTATAATCCAGCAGATAAGACTGTTAATTTGAGTACGGACGTATATTATGGAAGAAGTGTTGCAGCCGCAGCCGTAGCTGCTCACGAATGCGGACACGCTGTTCAGCACGCTAAGTCCTATTATTGGCTTCAATTCAGAACTAATATGGTTCCTGTAGTCAGTATATCTTCTAATCTTTTACAATGGGTGTTGATTATAGGTATTTTGCTGATTGGGTTTACGGGTAATCCTTTTGTGCTTGGAATGGGAGTAGCTGGACTGGTGCTGATCACTATATTTAGTTTCATTACTTTGCCAGTTGAATTTGATGCCAGTAAAAGAGCTTTAATATGGCTTAAAAATAATCAGGTAGTAATGCATAGCTATGAAGAAAATGCGCAGGCAAAAGATGCTTTATGGTGGGCAGCAATGACCTACGTAGTAGCTGCCCTTGGTGCATTGTCCAATTTATTATATTACGCTTCCATGTTGTTTGGAAGAAATAAAAATTAATTCAGACGGTAAGGTACAATCAATTGAAATTCAGGAATATCGACTGTAAAATCACTTTCATCTGCAATACGGTGCATCAGGTAATTTCCTGACATCGATCCCATATCTGTTGTTAAATTACATCCCGAAACGTAAGAATAGCTTTCTCCTGGTTCTATAACAGGCTGAATGCCAACAACGCCTTCTCCTTCTACCTCCCTTTGTGTGCCATTGGAATCAAAGATGAACCATTGACGGCGCATTAATTGTATCGAATAATCTGACAGATTTTCTACAGAAATCTGGTAAGCAAACATAAAATGTTCTTTCTCAGGATTGGAATATTCTTCCTGATACACCGTATCTACCGAAATCTTAACGCCTTGTGTAATCGCTGTGACCATTGTAATCTAAATTCTAATCTAATTTATTAAGTGTTTTTCAAAAATCAAGCCATTTCTCCTTCCAGGAGCAGGTGATGATATTTATCTGCCACTTCGTCTAAAATAGCATGAATTATTTCAATATTATCTTCTTTGACCAATAACATTCTATAGTTCTTAAAGTCAGGTAGTCCTTTGAAATAATTGGCATAATGGCGTCTCATTTCGAAAATACCAACTTTTGGTCCTTTCCATGCAATAGATTTATCTAAGTGCGTTCTGCAGACTGAAACTCTTTCTGCAACTGTAGGGCCAGCAAGTTTTTCCCCAGTTTTGAAGAAATGGGCAATTTCTCTGAAAATCCATGGGTAACCAATTGCAGCTCTGCCGATCATGATTCCATCTACTTCAAATTCTCTGCGCCAGTCGAGTGCTTTTTGAGGGCTGTCTATGTCTCCGTTACCGAAAACTGGAATTTTGATTCTTGGATTTCTCTTAATATCTCTGATCATCCGCCAGTCTGCTTCGCCTTTATACATTTGCGATCTTGTCCTTCCGTGAATGGTTAGCGCCTGAATACCAATATCCTGTAGTCTTTCGGCAACCTCATCTACGTTTTTAGTGTTATCATCCCAGCCTAGACGGGTTTTAACAGTAACTGGTAAATGCGTGGCTTTGACTACAGCTTCAGTCATTTTAACCATTTTATCTATATCCTGCAAAAGAGCTGATCCTGCGCCTTTACAAGCTACCTGTTTAACAGGACAGCCATAATTGATATCAATCAGATCTGGTTTGGCCAGGGTAGCAATTTCAGTAGCTTCGTGCATGGTTGATATTTCGCTTCCGAAAATCTGAATACCAATAGGTCTTTCGTACTCAAAAATATCAAGTTTCTGCCTGCTTTTAGCCGCATCGCGTATCAGTCCTTCCGAAGAAATGAATTCTGTGTACATCATATCCACACCACTTTGTTTACATACAAAACGGAAAGGCGGATCGCTTACATCTTCCATCGGTGCCAGCAATAATGGGAATTCTCCCAAGTCAATATTTCCTATCTTTACGGACATTTTTCTATCTTCAATCCAAAATTAAAAGACAAAGGTACAAACTATTCCCAATAATGAATTTCATTTACAACGAGGCGGAAGAAAAGGATGCTTATATACAGCTACTTATGATTCTGTGTTATACGATATTAGGTTTAGTTATAGGCTCAGTTCTAAGTTTAGCTGTAGTAGTGGCCGTTTACGGAACCGATGGTTTAAGTAATGCTGCCGTTTTAATGAGCGGAGATGCCAGTTCTGCAGCTGTCCTTAAAGTTTCACAGGTTTTAACTACCGGCTGTATGTTCATTTTACCGCCTTTAATGCTTGCCTGGACTGAAAAGATTAAAATCAGTAATTTTTATAGTTTTAAAAAACCAACGGCTTCTCTTCTTTTTTTAGTCTTTTTGATCATGCTTTGTTCCATGCCTTTAATGGAGTGGGTTGGTTTGGCTAATCAAAAAATGGTGCTTCCGGAATTTCTTAAACCACTTGAAAACTGGATGCGGAGTAAGGAGGATGAAGCGATGAAAATGACAATTTTATTATTAAAAACGAAGAATATCTCTGACTTTTTGATAAATATTCTGGTCATCGCTTTACTACCGGCCATCGGAGAGGAACTGATGTTCAGAGGAGGGATTCAACGGTCATTTACTAAAATGTTCAAGAATCCGCATGTGGCTATCTGGATTTCTGCTTTTATTTTCAGTGCAATACATCTTCAGTTTTTTGGTTTTTTCCCCAGGTTATTTTTAGGGGCGGCATTTGGTTACATTTATTGGTGGACGGGTAGTTTATGGTATGCTATGCTGGCGCACTTTTTGAACAACGCCTATGCAGTTAGTGTAGCCTGGTATTTGCAAAAGCATAACATTCCTTTAACCGAAGCGGATAATTCTTCAAATTTTCCATGGTATGCATATGTTATTAGTTTAATTTTGAGCATATTTTTATTTAAGTATTTAAAAAACAAAACCACATCGGGCAATGGAAAACAATTGGGTTAAGGTTTATACCACAGAAAATCCTGTGACGGCAGAGATTATCAAACAAGGATTAATAGAAAATGATATTGCTGCGGTAATTATGAATAAAAAAGATTCTTCTTATCAGACTTTCGGTGTGATTGAAGTATTGGTGAATCAAAAGGATTTTGATGCTGCGGATACTTATATAAAATCTACGGAAACAGAATGAAAACCAGAGCAATAACAGCCTTCTTTTTTACGATTGTGATGTTAGGCTCTATTTTTCTGGGGGCCTTGACTTTTACTTTCTTTTACCTGTTTTTAAGTGTTTTTTCTCTGGCAGAATTTTATAAACTGATCAAAACATCTGGAATCAGGCCGCATCGGAATATCGGTTTGGTGGTGAGTGCATTTATATTTTTAATCACTGCAGGTTACCATTTGTATCAGTTTGATACCAAATACTTATTGTTGTTGATCCCGCTGGTTTCCGCAGTTTTCCTGGGCGAACTTTACAAGAAAGATAAGATTCCATTTGGCAATATTGCTTATACTTTTGTAGGCTTTGTTTATGTGACCGTTCCTTTCTGTTTTTTCTATTCTTTAGCGTTTATACAAGATTTCAAAACACATAATTATCATTTGCCGCTGGCTTTTTTGCTCTTGTTATGGGCTAGTGATACCGGTGCTTACTTATTTGGCAGAAAACTAGGAAGTCATAAGTTATTTGAGCGTCATTCTCCGAAAAAAACATGGGAAGGATTCTTTGGCGGTATGCTGACCAGTGTTTTAGTTTCTTTTGTAATTTCTTTGTTTTTTACTGAAATACCATTTTTGGTTTGGGCTGGAATGGCTGTTTTAATTGTAAGTTTTGGTACGCTTGGAGATCTGGTAGAATCGATGCTTAAAAGAAGTTTAAATGCAAAGGATTCGGGTACACTTTTACCTGGACATGGTGGTTTACTGGACAGATTTGATGGGTTATTGATTGCGGCGCCTGTTGTTTTTGCCTATTTGTACCTTGTTTTAAATTAATTTCTGATGAATAAATTTGCTTATTTTATTTTGCTTCTATTAGCAGTTTCTGCCGGCTGTACTCAAGAATCCGGGGCTGGAAAAAATGGTTCAGACGGTACAAAGAATAAAGGAATGCAAGCACAAAATGATACTTCACTTGCTGCTAAACGCATTTTGATGATTGCTGAATTGAAAAAGATGCAGCAGGCTTTCATTGCAAAAGATGTGAATCAGATTGAAAAGTATTTTGATTTTCCACTGGCTGATAGTACAATGTCCATGTTTGATGTCAATGAAGACTTTGATCAGGTAAGAAAAGCGAACGGCGGAATGATCAGCAGAACACTTTTTATCAAAAACTTTAATGATATCTACGATTACTTTCAAATGGGTGGCATTAATGACCTTTTTAAGGCCGTTAATATTGCTGAGTTAAAGGATAAGACCAGATTAGAAAATGAATCGCATGTGGAAGACGAGGGCTGTTATTCTTTCTATGTAGTCCAGATTGACGGGGATACTGTAAGTCTGCAATATGGAACAAATTCAGATCCCAAATACAGGGAAGCGCATCCGGATCAGGAAGAAGTTTGTGGCGAATCTGCGCAGCAATGGACTTTCAAATTAGAAGGAGGCCGTTTGCGTTTTATCAAAGAAATAACCGCTGGATAAATTGATCCAGCAGTTATTTTATGTTTGATTTATCTTGTTCTCAATGGTTTTAACAGATATTCTAGTCCGTTTAGCCTGATTTCATACATGGTTCCGATCAATTCTCCAAGCTTACCTGGAGGAAGACCCTGGTTATTAAACCAGATCAGATACGACTCTGGTAAGTCGCAGATTATTTTGTCTTTGTATTTGCCAAAAGGCATCCTGAAGGTAACCAGATCGTTCAATAGTTGTGGGTTCATCCTGTTTATTTATTCTGCAACCATTTGCAGCATTTGAATCGCTTCATCTACCGTTTTCAGATCTTCAAAAGCAATTCTTAAAGTATTTTTAACTTCTTTCAGGTTACACATCCGGGGATGCTGCTGCGCGAAGGTTAATATTTTATGGAACATTGGGGAGTCGAAGAAATTGGATTGCTTGTCGGCAATAAAATAGCCTCTTAATACCCCTTTTTTAAAGCTTAATTTTTCAAACCCAAGCTTCTTTGCTGTCCACTGTAACCTCAGTACATTCAACATGGTTTTTACAGGCTTCGGAACAGCACCAAAGCGATCTTTTAAAGACGTTTCAAAAGCAGTTAGCTGTAATTCGTCATCCAGTTTCGAAAGTTCGGTATAGAGGTTATATCGCTCTGTAATGTTGGTTACATAATCATCTGGAATATATAATTCAAGATCTGTATCTATTTGTGTAAAGGTAACGAAGGGGCGCTCCTTGTCATCTTTGAATAATTCTTTGAATTCATCAGATTTAAGCTCTTGTATCGCTTCATCTAATATCTTATGGTACATCTCAAAACCTATTTCTGCGATGAATCCGCTTTGTTCTGCCCCCAGAAGGTTTCCACTACCCCGGATATCCAGATCACGCATGGCAATATTAAAACCACTGCCCAGATCAGAAAATTCTTCAATGGCACTTAAGCGTTTTCTTGCTTCGGAGGTTAGTGTGGATAAAGGTGGACTTAAAAGGTAACAGAAAGCTTTTTTATTAGATCTTCCTACCCTTCCACGCATCTGGTGCAAGTCACTTAAACCAAACATGTGGGCATGGTTAATGATGATAGTATTGGCATTTGGGATATCCAGACCAGCTTCAATAATCGTAGTGGCTACCAATACATCCTTTTCTCCATTGATGAAATCTAACATGACATCTTCCAGCGCATCTCCGTCTAATTGTCCGTGAGCGATGCCTATACGGGCTTTTGGAACAAGTGTTTGTATTAATCCGCCGAGTTGTGGCAGGTCATTAACCCGGTTATGGATAAAAAATACTTGTCCGCCACGATCCAGTTCAAACTGTACTGCTTCCTGGATAAGCTTGTCATTGAATACATGAAGTTCAGTATTAACTGGTTGTCTGTTTGGCGGTGGGGTACTCATAATAGACAGGTCCCTTGCGCCCATCAGCGAAAAATGCAAGGTTCTTGGTATTGGTGTAGCGGTAAGTGTAAGCGTATCTACGTTCACACGCAAGGCGCGTAGTTTTTCTTTGGCAGAGACACCGAATTTCTGTTCTTCATCGATAATCATAATACCGAGTGACTTGAATTTCACGTCTTTACTCAATAAACGGTGAGTTCCGATAATGATGTCTACTTTACCTTCTTCTACTTGTGCCAGTGTTTCTTTGATCTGTTTATTAGTCTTGAAACGGTTAATATAATCTACTTTGCACGGAAACTCTTTTAGTCTTCCTGAAAATGTTTTGAAATGCTGTAAAGCAAGGATCGTTGTTGGAACCAGAACCGCAGCCTGTTTGCCGTTTGCTACAGCTTTAAATGCCGCCCTGATGGCTATTTCTGTTTTTCCAAAACCTACGTCACCACAAACCAGCCTGTCCATTGGATGTGGAGCTTCCATATCTTTTTTGACATCATTGGTGGCTTTCATCTGATCGGGGGTGTCTTCATAAATGAAGGAAGCTTCCAGTTCAGTTTCCAGATAGCCATCGGGATCAAATGCGGTTCCTACCTGTGATTTTCTCAAAGCATAGAGTTTGATCAGGTCTCTGGCAATGTCTTTAACTTTTTTTTTTGTAGTCTTTTTTAGTTTATCCCAGGCTTCTGTACCCAGTTTATTCATTTTGGGTGGTGTACCGTCTTTTCCACTGTATTTTGCAATACGGTTTAAAGAGTTGATATTGACATAAAGCAAGTCATTATCAGCGTATACCAACCGGATCATCTCTTGTGTTTTGCCATTGACTTCGACCTTTTCAAGGCCGGCATATTTACCAATACCATGATCTATATGGGTCACGAAGTCACCAGGTTTCAGGTCTCTCAGGTCTTTCATGGTGATAGCCTGACTACGCTGATAGCCTCTTTTTAATTTATATTTATAGAACCTGTCAAAGATCTGGTGATCGGTATAGAAGGCTATAGATTGCTGAGGATCAATAAAGCCTTCTCTTAGCTGAATATTGACAGGGACGAACTTTGCTGTTTTATCAATATCGTCTAATATAGCGTATAACCTCTCGGTTTGTTTAGGAGAAGAGCTGGAAATAAAGTTATGAATTCCGTTTTTCTCGTTTTCTTTCAAATTATGGATCAGCAGATTGAAATCCTTGTTGAAAGAGGGCTGTGGTTTAGTGTCAAACAGGAAAACGTTATCAGTTTTATAGAAGAATTGCTTTCCAAATTCTATGACAGAGAAATCATGTAAAATATCTCCAATCATCCGTTCATCAGAAAAGGCAAATTTCGGGTCAATCCAGTCCAGATTTTCCTGCTTCTCTTTTGCAGGAAGTGCTTTCCATAATTCTACGGCCTTTTTATAACCGGTTTTAATGACATCCAAAGTGAATTCTACATCTTTAAACCAGAGCTGTGTATCATTTTCTACATAATCCAGTAGGTTAATATTACTTTCTGTCAAGTATTTGGATTGTACGTTAGGGATGATAGTAAAGGTTTTAACATCTTCTACGGACAACTGGCTTTCTATTTCAAAAGTCCGGATGCTCTCTACTTCATCACCAAAAAATTCTATCCGGTAAGGAAGATCATGAGAAAAAGAGAAAATGTCAACGATACCACCACGAATAGAGAACTGACCGGGTTCATAGACAAAATCGGTGCGGTTAAAATCATAATCAACAAGAAACTCGTTGATAAAGTCAATACCTAATTTTACGCCCAAGCTTATTTCAAGGGTGTTTTTTTCGAGCACATCTCTGTTAATTACCTTCTCGGCAAGCGCTTCGGGATAGGTCACCACGATCTTTCCAAAAGAAGAGTTGTGGTTCAGCTCATTGAGTACTTCTGCTCTGGCCAGCACATTAGCGGTATCTACCTGAGTGAAATCAAAGGCTTTACGGAAAGAAGATGGAAAAATTAAGACTTCTTTTTCAAGTATACTTTCCAGATCTGCCATGAAATAAGCCGCTTCTTCTCTGTCAGGAAGAATAAATAATTGTGGCTTATGCAGCAGGAAGTACGTGGTAACGGCAACTGTAGCATCGGCAGATCCTACTAAACCTTTTAATTGAAGTTTATTACCTTTACCCGAGTTGAGGGTCTTTGCAAGCGCTTCGATGCGCTCATCAGTTTTATATCTATTGATCAGGTCACGGATGTTCACCTCACAAAGATAATATTTATGATTTGCTAATATGTAACAATGCGGCCATTTATGACTCTAAAATTCAAAACCGTGATGCTTAACTGGTTAGACCGTATACCGCTGGAGTTGGTTTTCTGGGTGACAGGTATATTGCTGCTGGCAATTGCTGAACCTCAGGGACATGATCAGGTGCATCATTTTACTTTTTGCCCTTTAGCAAACCTGGGTTTGGACTGGTGTCCGGGCTGCGGGCTGGGGAGGTCGATTACGCAATTGTTCCATGGTAATTTAGATGAAAGTATTCATCAGCACTGGTTGGGCATACCTGCAGTAATCATTATCGGTTTGAGAATTGTTACA
The DNA here is from genome assembly GCF_040547305.1 of Pedobacter sp. UYP1. Taxonomy (NCBI): domain Bacteria; kingdom Pseudomonadati; phylum Bacteroidota; class Sphingobacteriia; order Sphingobacteriales; family Sphingobacteriaceae; genus Pedobacter; species Pedobacter sp. UYP1. The sequence continues at coordinate 181,788 of NZ_JBEPPL010000002.1, forward strand.
CTTGGAAAGTACGGGTGGGAAAAAAATAAGAATAGAATAAATTAAAGATAAGGAGAGATATTATGTACAATTCACCATTTATGATGCTTCCGGGCATCACGCCTCAAGAGTTTTCTTACTTGCAATCTATGACTGCAGGTTTTAATGAGCAGCAGTTGAATGGATTTCTGATGATCTACAATAGCAAAAGAAGAAATCCGGATGATATGGTACTTTATTGTGTTTTGGGATTTTTTGTACCTGGATTATCCAGGTTTCTGGTTAATCAGATCGGGATGGGAATCCTTTACTTTTTTACCTATGGTCTATGCATGATCGGAACAATTATAGATTTGGTAAATTATAAAAACCTGGCTTTTGAATACAATCAGAAGGTGGCTTTTGAAAGTTTACAAATGGCAAAAATGGGTGCAATTACCCAATAATTAAATGTTATCGTATCTTTACGTATGATGAGATTAGCTGTAATTACTAAACATCTGGAAGCTTATGCACCGTTAAATTATCAGGAAGATTATGATAATTCGGGTTTGCTAACGGGTGATATGAACCAGGAAATCACAGGTGCTTTAGTTGCTCTTGATTGTACTGAAGATATTGTTGATGAGGCCATTGCCAGAAATTGTAACCTGATCATTACGCATCATCCAATTGTTTTCAAGGGATTGAAGAAGTTTACGGGTAAGAATTATGTGGAGCGTGTCATTGTGAAAGCAATTCAGAATAATATTGCTTTATACGCGATTCATACGAATCTTGATAGTGTACAAAACGGTGTGAATGGAGTGATTTGCAAACGCCTGGGTTTAAAACAGCCAAAAATTCTTGCGCCTAAAGACGGGATTCTGAAAAAACTGGTTACTTTTTGCCCAACAGCGCAGGTGACCAGATTAAGAGAAGCTCTTTTTGCTGCGGGTGCTGGAAATATTGCGAATTACAGTGAATGTAGTTTCAACGCAGTAGGTGTAGGTACGTTTAAGGCTTCAGCTGGTACACAGCCCTTTGTTGGTCAACAAGGTGTGCAGCATCAGGAACCTGAAGTGAGAATTGAAACTGTATTTTTAATACAGGATGAAAGAAAAGTATTGCTTGCATTACTTGAAAATCATCCTTATGAAGAGGTTGCCTATGACATTTATCCATTGGAAAATAAGTTAAACACCGTTGGATCAGGAATGGTCGGCTGGCTGGAAGAAGAAATGGACGCAGCTGATTTTCTGAGATTTGTAAAATCAAGAATGAATGTAAGCGTGATCAGACATACAAAAGATACAGGCCGGAAAATTAAAAAGGTGGCCGTTTGCGGAGGTTCTGGTAGTTTTCTGCTGGGAAATGCAATTGCGGCTGGTGCTGATGCTTTTATTACAGCAGATTTTAAGTACCATGAGTTTTTTGATGCAGATGGAAAACTTATTATCGCGGATATCGGACATTTTGAAAGTGAACAGTTCACTTCTGATTTGCTGGTGGATATTCTGCAAAGAAAATTCCCGGAACTCACGGTTCGTTTAACCGAAGTGAATACAAATCCGATCCAGTATTTTTATTAAGAAATATAGATTAAAAAGGGGATAGCGATAAGCTACCCCCTTTTTTTATTGTTTAGTTTCTTCGGCCTTAGCATCGTAATCAACGATCGCAACATCCACTCCTTCTGCTTTCCAATGCGCTTCAATAAGCTTCATTGTATTTTTGAAATAGGTATAGTCTTTACGGGATAAATCCGTCCACCCTACTTCTGCATATGCAGCTAAGCGTGGATAAATTTTCTTTTGCATATCTGCAACTTCCGGAATAAATTCACTCCACATCTGACAGCCTAAGCCTAGTACATGTTTATCATATTTAGGATCCAGGCCTTCTGGGATCGGATTAAACTCATAGGCCTTTTGAACTGGTATTTCTTTGTAGTCGTAGTCCAGGTAAGTGTAAATATGATAAGAGTTAACCAGATCATATCCTTTTGAGGCTGCGTTGGTAATCATATCTGTAGTGCCTCTCCAAAAATGAACGATTGTTCCCTGATCCAGTTTCTCTTTGACCATCGTCTCTTTTTCATCTATATTTTCATGGACTTTACCACCCATAATTTCATTCCAACCCATCATCCTGCGGCCTTTTGAAGCAATGAACTTAGATATTTTGTTGGTAAACCATATTTGTACATCGGCTGGTGATTTTAAGCCTTCTCTAACCATCAGTGCTTGTATTTGAGGAGAACTTTTCCACTGGTCATATAAAACTTCATCTCCACCAATGTGAATTACTTTGGACGGAAACAGGGCCATAACTTCAGTTAATACATCTTCCAGAAAGGTATAAACTTTTGGATCGGCTACGTTGTAGGTGTCTTTAAATTTGCCAAAAGTAACCGGGACTTCTACTTTTTCTCCTGTAGTACCTAACCAGGGATAGGCGGCTATAGCCGCAGTTGCATGACCCGGCATTTCGATTTCCGGAACTACTGTAATATGTCTTTCGGTAGCGTAACGAACCACTTCTTTAATCTGTTCTTGTGTATAAAAGCCTTCGTGGGGTTTTCCTGAACGTTTTTCGCTTCTCCAGGCTAATTGTGAATCTTTGCGTTTGGAGCCGATCTTTGTTAGTTCAGGGTATTTTTTGATTTCAATTCTCCACCCCTGATCATCTGTCAGGTGCCAGTGAAAGACATTCATTTTCAGCATAGCCATATCATCCAATAGTTGCTTAACTACTTTTTCTCCTTTAAAATGACGGCCTTCATCGAGCATTAGTGCACGCCAGCTAAAGCGTGGTTTATCCTGAATAGTTACAAAAGGAATGTTTACATTTTTACCGTTTTCCTGCTGTGTAATTAATTGCAGCAAACTTTGAATACCGTAAAATAAACCAGCCTTATCTGCTGCGGTTATTTTGACACCTGCAGCATTTACAGTGAGTTGGTAGCCTTCTTTACCAGCTGTTGCTGATAGGTTTTGTTCCAGTGCAAGTATAATTTTATGATTTTCGGCTTTTGATGGGCTGCTGATCTGTACATTTAGTCCGGCAGCGGCTAAGAGTTTGTCCTTTAGATAATTCGCTTCTGTGGTTAATGTTTTAGCCGCAATAATTGTTGTCGCAGCATTAAGCTGAAAAGTTCCCTGGGCTGTTTCCAGAGTTAAGGGACGCGGAGAAATAAGGGGTTCTGTCTGTGCAAATACGGTTTGATTACTGACAAGTAAGCAGAGTGCCGCAAACGAAGCTAAAAGCTTTTTCATAATGGTTATTTGGTTAAGTTGGGGAATTCTTAATATATAAATTTTTAATGAAATAGCTTAATTATATGTTTGCCATTAATGGATCTGTATAGCTTTCTCTGGAATGTTCTACATGGCCGGCAAACTGCTGGCTAAAAGTAGGATAACCTTTTGCCTTCACTGTAAAATCATACCAATTATGGCTGTTTTTTAAATCAAGGGTAACTTGGTTTACCATTTCTTTTGCGCCGATTGCAACCTCAATTTGCTGTTGCTGATAAGCGTTGTCTGTAAGGATGAACTGAAGTGGGACACCTTTTTTAAGGCGCGTAATTTCCAGGATTATATTGCCGTTTAATTGATCAATCTTTCCTTTTTCATTCTGATAATGCAGAGAAATCATAATTTCAGGATCGCCGGCATTCCCAATAAAGTGTCTGAAAAAGCCATTTACACTGTATATTTTCAGGTCATATTGCTGTTGATCAAATGTATCCAATGGCCATTGATAAGTAAGGGTGTCTCCTGCTGCTGCGGTAAAAGACCAATTTTTGTCTTTTGCATAAATGTTAAAGCCTGCACCGCTAGCCTGCTTGCCGAAATATTTATTGCCGGCAGTAAGGGAAAGTTCAAATTGGGTTTTAATTGTATTTAGTCTTCCATGAGCATAAATTTCATAAGGAATGGCATTGGCTGGCTTAATCCCTCTTTCTTGTGCTGGAAGGTGCGGAGATCCTTTTGTGCTTTTGATGACCGCAGCAATTGCTTGCTGATTTAATTTTTTAAAGTTATCTGGTAGCTTAGCAAATTGAGCTTTATGAATTCCTTCGATAAAGGGCTTTCTTTCTATCGTTTTTGGCAATGGTATCTTTTCTCCATTGTACGGCCTGAAGACCGAGGTCAGGTCGCCACATAAACTCCTTCGCCAGGAAGTCAGGTTTTCTTCATGAATCTTCTGTCCTGTTTTGTGACTTAAAAAGTGTTCTAAGAATTGAATGGATGAGGTATGGTCAAAAACCTGTGAGTTGACATAACCTCCGCGTGTCCATGGAGAAACGATAACCATGGGCACTCTGAAGCCCAAGCCTACCGGACTTTCTCTTTTACTTTGGCCTTTTTGTACAAACTCTGCTGCAATATCCAGGCTTTTTGAAACGATTCCTGTGGATGGGTCTTTAGGATTAGGGGCTGTAAATGGGGGAACGTGGTCAAAATAACCATCATTCTCATCGTAAGTAAGCACAAAAATTGTCTTTTTCCAGACTTCAGGATTTTTTGTTAAAATATCTATGGCTTCTGATAAATACCATGCGCCATACCATGGTGCACCAGGATGATCGGAGAAATTACATGGTGCAACCAACCAGGAAACTGCGGGCAGCTTGCCAGAATCTACGTCTGAGCGAAACTGATGGAGTACATCTCCCTTAGGGATTGCTGTAGTTCTTTCTTTGCCCTGGTCATGATAGGTAATGGATTCCAGTTGATGGAAATCAGGATCATTTCTATTCGTGGTAAATGCTCTTTGATGTAAGTCTTGTTGTTCGGGGGTTAAGGACTCAAGGGGGTTGCTCTCCAGAAAAGAAAGGTCTTTCTGATAGCGTTCCAGTGTCTTTTGCAGCTTCGGATCTGGCTTGTCTTTTAGCTTAGCCGTTAGATCAGCAGTTGCTCTTTTTAACCATACAATATGTTCAGGGTGCCTTTTAACGTGGTATTGCTGGAAAAATTCAATCGGATTGTCTGTAAAGTTCCCCAGCCAGTCGTCTTGCTCTCCTTCAAATCCAACCCCTGCGCTAAGTTCATTCTGATAGATTCTCCAGTCTATGCCGTGAGCAGACAGACGTTCTGGAAAAGTTCCCCAGGAAAGGCGTTCTGATCCATCAATATCTCCATTGTCAAGGTGAGCTTTAGCGGTATCGTTTTGTTCTTCTCTGATTTTTCCTGTCCAGAAAAAGGTGCGGTTAGGGCTTGTACCAGTCAGGGAAGAGCAAAAACTATGGTCGCAAACGGTAAAGGAATCTGCAAGGGCATAATAGAAGGGGATATCTTCCCTGTTATAATAGCCCATGGTGAGTGGCATATCCGCATAATCTTTATTCCCGGATCTTTTGGCTTCAAGCCATCCATTGAAGTCGCCATGGTTACGGGCGTCGACCTGATTTTCCCAGGAATGTGGCAGAGAGTTCATCCAGGTTGCCCTGGTATCTTTAAGGTCTAGTCTGAAAGGTGCATAAGTTTCTCCTTTTTTATTGGTTTGCAGCCATACCGGGTAGTCATTTGGCAAACGTATTGCCCTGGGGTCGTTGAAGCCCCGGACTCCTTTTAAAGAACCGAAAGCATGATCGAAAGATCTGTTTTCCTGCATCAGAAAAACAATATGTTCTGCATCTAAAAAGGTTGTTCCCAGCTCAGGATCGATGGCTAATGCCCTTTGTATTGATCCTGGTAAAATTGTTGAAAGACTTAAGGCCCCGGTTAATAAAGATGCCTTTTTGATAAAATCTCTTCTGTTCTCCATGTACTATAAAAATCTATAAATTATTTCAACTGACAAGCTTAATGGGTTATTTAATGTCGTTCTACATAAAATCGTTACATATTACGTCGTTTTGAATCGTTCTAAATTATATTAACTTTGACCAATAAACACCTGATAAATCGTGTCTGAACAATCACCGGATAATTTAAAGAACCAGCTCAGAATTGATGAAACGTCTTTTTTTCACATTTACGAACGCTATTGGAAAAAATTATATCAAATGAGCTATAAATATCTTGGAGATGCTTATCGTGCGGAAGGTGTAGTACAAGAGGTATTCACCTCTATCTGGCAGCGTAAGGATAGTTTGCTGCTGAGTGAGGATACGATAGAAAATTACCTGGTTCGTGCAGTACGTTTCCGGATCAGCCGGGTCTATAGTGATGAAGTCCGCAAGGCAAAAAAGATGGATGAATTGCTGTTAAGACAAACAGCAAGTAATCATAACCAGACAGAGCAGGAAGTTCTGTACCGGTTTTTAAGAGAAGATATTGATAAATTGGTCAATTGCCTTCCTGAACGCTGTAAGGCGGTCTATGTATTAAGCAGAGAAAAAGGGTTAAATAACCAGGAAATTGCAGGTAGTCTGCTGATCTCTGAAAAAACAGTTGAAAACCAATTGACAAAAGCGCTGAAGTTTATCCGGAAGGGACTCGAAAAGTATCCATTATCTTAAAATAAATCGTCTTTATCTGCCCTGACATAGGGGATAAAGATAGGTTGTGATAATTATAATCAGCAGGCCACTATATGAATCCGGAGTTATTAAAAAAATGTTTATCGGGCAATGCTTCTGAAGAAGAACTTGAAACCTATGAAAAATGGATGGAAGGGGAAACTGATGATTTCGATGCAGAGGAATTAACTGGAGATGACATTCCTTTAAAGGGGGAAGTCTGGTCTAAGATCAAAGCAGATAATTTAAAGTATGAGCATTCAAAGCTTTATAAAAGCAAGCTTTTTAAGTTATTGGTTGCTGCTAGTTTACTGGTTATGTTTTATTGCTTTGGTTTCCATAAAAGTGTCTCAAGAGATCAGTTAATGGTGTTTCATTATGATCAATCCAGACCATCCTATGAAAATGAGTTTAATGGATTAAAGATCCGCTTAGGACAAAATGGAATGGTCAGGTTAGCGCAACAGGGAAATGATACACTGGATATCAGTTTTTCAGGAAATATGATGGTCCGCAATACAACTTCTGCTGACAAAGAAATTTTGGTGTTATCTAAAAATAATGAGGGCCAGGCCTGGTCTAAAAAACTTAATTTAAGAAAGGGCAGATCTTATTTACTGGCGCATTATCTTTTTAAGGATGATGAACTCGTTGTAGTAGAAAATCGTAATCTCATGAATATGCCACCCATACTGGCTTTGAATATGAAAAGAGATTTTGACCTCTAAACCCATTGATGTGAATCGTTATCTAACGGGTAGTTTCCGGCTTTTATTTTGGTTTATTTTCCTCCTGATCTGTGCTTGTGATGGGCACAAGGGGAAAGATGATTTTAATTTTGGGCTGATTGTTTATGATCAGGATAAAGATGTAACCCATTTTATGCCTGTTTATGAAATACAGGAAGGGACACCTGAGCCTAAAGGCATTGAGCTGCCTGGAATGACGATTGCTATTTATGACCGTTGTTATTTGCTGATGGATATGTCTGATCATAGTTTGTTGAAATACCGGGCAACGGCAGAGGGTTTAGTACTGGAGCAGTCAATTGACATGAAAAAATTTCCCTGGGAACCTTATTCTGGCTGGGTAAACTGGGTAAATGACCATACTATTTTATTGGGGAGCGTTGTTGATGAGCGGTTCCGGTACATAGAAATAGACTTGAGGGAGATGAAAATATTGCGGAATGGATTATTGGCGGTTCCTCCAGCACCGAAAGGTGTCAATTATACGGGTATGTCGGCTCAGTTGGTTAAAGACAAACTTTTTATCTTCTATACTTTTCAAAAGGGTTTTATGCGGGAGCATGTTAATCCGCCTGATGATGCAATCCATACTGCTGTTTTTAGCTTTCCTGAGCTGAAATTACAAAGTAGTTTTGAAGATAAGAGGACTACCTGGCCCGGAAGTTATAATATATGGAGTTCCAATTCTCTGGTCTTAAATGATACTGCTTATGTATTAGGGCAGCCTGGTGGTAGAACAGGTAATCATCCTACGGCCCCTTCAGCCATTTTAAGGCTAAATAAAGGCGCTCAGGAGTTTGATCCGGGTTATTTGTTTAAACTAGGTAATCATGGCGGTCAGGAGGCTTATACGCTTTATAATATGGGACACGGTCTGGCTATTACCAGGATTGTAGAATCTTCTGAAGTCACTCAGTTTGACGATTATATGCTGAAAAGAATTTCCCGTTATGAATTACTGGACCTTCGCAGGCAAAAAAGGATCAAGCTGGCTATGCCTCCTGTGATGCTTAATTTTATAATGAACGTTACTGCGGATGAAAATTTCGCCTATCTATCGGTTTATCAGGAGAATGACAAAAGTCAAATCTGGATTTATAATCTCCGCTCGGGGATACTTAAACGTGGCGTAACTGTAAATGGAGAGATCATCCGAATCGACAAACTAGCAGATTAAAGCCTTTATCTCATTTTATTTAAAATTATTCTAAATAGCCGTAGGGGGAAAGTGCGACTTATGATAATAGTATAGTAGAAGCAGGGAAACCAGCAATAGAATATGTAAAACAAATAAAAAAGAGCCATACAGTTCGTACCTGTATGACTCATCCCCAAATGGGGTTACCTCTAAATCGTTTATCATTTAAAAGTAATGCAAATTAAGAAAATTTTTCTGACGGGTATTTTGTGCGCCCTGATTTTTTTTGTTCAGGCTCAGAGTGGCAAGAACAGCACGATTAAAGGAAGTGTCTATAATGACCAGTCGGAAGCCATTCCAGGTGCAATCATCCAGTTATTACCCTTAAATAAAACAGCGGTCAGTGATGAAAAAGGCGAATTCCGTTTTGATGGATTAGCTGGGGGAACTTACCAGCTTAAAATTCATGCGTTAGGCCATGTTAAAGCTGAAAAAGGTTTAACAGTAACTACTGGGCAGGAGCTGAAGGTTAGTTATAAACTAAAGCAGGACGTCCGGGAGATCGACGAAGTCGCAATTCTCGGCTTCAATAAAAATCAGAAGACAAACAGGCAGGCTTATAATGTAATCTCTATAGATGCAAAGACGCTTCACAATACGACAATGGACCTTGGACAGGTAATGAACAGGGTTTCTGGTGCTCGTGTCCGTGAGTCTGGTGGAGTGGGATCGAATATGACTTTTAGTTTGAACGGGTTTTCCGGTAACCAGGTGAAGTTCTTTCTGGATGGTATGCCGATGGAGAATTTTGGATCTTCTTTCCAGTTAAATAATATTCCGGTGAATTTTGCCGACAGGATTGAAGTTTATAAAGGAGTTGTTCCGGTATGGCTTGGTGGTGATGCTTTAGGGGGAGCGGTGAATATTGTAACGAATACTGATCCGAGAACTTATGTGGATGCTTCTTATTCTTATGGTTCTTTTAACACACATAAAAGCTCTGTTAATGCCGGTTATACGGCTAAATCTGGTTTTACTGCACAGTTAAGTGCTTTTCAAAACTATTCTGATAATAATTACTGGGTAACAGGGGGAGTGACAGATAGCATCACCGGAGTAAATACGCCGACAAGAGTGCGCAGATTTCATGATCGGTATCACAATGAAACTGTAGTCGCAAATGTTGGTGTGTCCGGGAAAAAATATGCTGATCAGTTATTGGTCGGTATTACTCTGGGGCAAAACAAAGCAGACATACAGGTTGGAAACAGAATGGAAGATGTATTTGGTGGAAGGTGGAAATCCGGAAATACAATACAGCCTACTTTAAAGTATGTGAAGAAGGATTTGTTTGTCAAAGGATTGGATTTAAGGGTAAATGGAAATTTTAATTTTGGAGAAGAGCGCAATGTAGATACGGTTCCCCGAAAATTCACCTGGGATGGGTCTTCTGTACCCAGAAACAGGAACGACCCTAAAGCCATTGGCGGAGAAGGTGACCTGGCTGATTTTAAGTTTAAAAATAACAATGGGCTGGCTAACGCAGGGCTTAACTATGCTATAAATGACCGTCATTCTTTATCTCTTAATGATCAGTTTTCGACTTTTAACAGGAAAGGACTGAATCGCTTTGATCCGGATAATCGACAGGATAAGCAGCCTCAGATTTCCAGGAAGAACATTTTAGGGTTAGGTTATCGCTTAAATCTTAATGAAAAACTGAATTTTACTGCCTTTATCAAACAATATAATCAACACATTACCAGTAATAATGTAGTCAGGGATTTTGATAATTCTACTAAAGTAACAACTTATACTATCCTTTCGCGAAGCTCGGATTTATCTAAACAAGGTTATGGATTTGCGGGATCTTATTTCTTAACAGAAAATCTTCAGTTAAAGGCTTCTTACGAGAAGGCCTATCGCCTGCCTGATAATGATGAGTTTTTTGGTAATGTATATCTGACAGTTGCAAATCTGGAACTGAAGCCTGAGCGTAGTGATAACATTAATATTGGAGCGACTTACACTACAGAAATAAACAAAACACATTTCTTTCAAATTCAGGCTAATTATATTTTTCGTAATGCAAATGATTATATCCGGGCTAATGTATTGCCTGGCGCAAGTAATGGAAGATATTTAAGCAAGTTTAGCAATGAGGGTAAAGTAACCAATCGCGGGATTGATGCAGAACTTCGTTATGCTTACAAGCAGCTGTTCACGTTGAATACCAATTTCACTTATCAGAATTTAAGGAATGACAATGAATTCGACAGACTGATTTCAGGTGAACTCTCGAAAACAAGAAGTGTCATTTATAGAGACCGTATTCCAAATACTCCCTACCTTTTTGGAAATGCAAACGGCAGTTTTTATTTCAATGATGTCCTGAAAAAAGGCAACCAGCTTACTGTAGGCTATAATGTATTATTTGTCAATAAATTTTACCTGTACTGGCCAGGACAGGGATCTAAAGAGACTAAAATGGTTGTCCCGACCCAGTGGGCCCATGATGTCAATATGATCTATGCAATGGCAGGTGGAAAATATAACATCGCAGTAGAGTGTTTGAATTTGACTGATGCTCAGCTGTTTGATAATTATGCATTGCAAAAGCCCAGCCGGGCTTTTAACCTAAAGCTTCGCTATTATTTTTCTAAAAAAAGAGGCCTCTGATCAGAGTTGCCATTTAAATCAGCTTTTAACAATTAAATAAATAAAACAATGAAACCATCATGTGCGAAAACAAACCGGAATGAACAAAATCGGGTAGCACAGGATAGCTTCATCACAATTAAAAAACAAACTATATAACAATGAAAAAGACTACTAATTTTTTAATGACAGGCATGTTAGGAATGGCTGTACTGTTAGGTGCTTGCAGCAAAGATAAAACTCCGGATTCTCCTGTAGATCCAGGAAATACAGGTCGCTCAAAATATGTATTTGTTTATACTGGAAAGGGCGATGGCGCTGCAACCTATATTGTAAGTACGGATGATATTACCAAAGGAGGAGTTTCATCAACCAATAATGGTGTAGAAGTAGATGCATGGTCTTTTGTTGTCCAGAATAATACGGTATTTGCACAGGCTTACAATGAACAGGGCCTTGTCAGGCCATTTCGTTTGAATGAACAGGGTAAAATATTTGAAGCCGGGAGAGCAGTAACAACTTTCCGTACAGGTATATCTGGTAAAGTTGGTAATGATTTCTGGGTAGGTGGTGGTGACCCGCGTTCAAGTGGTGTGGGTGAATTATACCGTTTTGATGCAGTTAATCTCCAGCTTGCAGGAAGAAGTACAACTGATTTAAAGAAAATAACTGGAACAGGCTTCAATGCCGTATGGACAGGTCTGTTTGAAGTAAATAACAAGCTGTATATCCCTTATTATAAGTTTAAACATACTCCTGGTGGAAGAGTTTACGAGGGTGAATATGGTAGTTTAGACAGTACATGGGTGGCTGTTTTCAGTTATCCTGAACTTAAATACGAAAAAACAATTTCAGATGATCGCACTGGTTATATCGGAGACTGGAGCAGTCAGCAAGGTCTTAAGCAAATTGAGAACGGAGACACTTATGCCTGGTCTACTGCATCTGGTGATGGTGAGCAAAGAACATCGACAAAACCATCTGGTATTGTCCGTATCAAAAAAGGAGCGGAACAATTCGATAAATCTTATTTCTTTAATGTTGAGGCAGCTGCAGGATCAAAAATCTGCAGAGGTGAATATATTGGTAAAGGTAAATTCCTGATGGCGGTTTATACGGATGCCAAAGCAACCGGAGGAAAAATCAAGATGGTTATTGCTGATGTATTTAACAATACGATCACCCCGGTTCCAGGAGTTCCTGTACATGAATTTGGTGGGTTTAAGCTAATTGTTTATGCTGAACCAGACGGTAAAACGATCAACTATGTTATGGAGGACAATGCAGGTGAATATTATGTATATATTATTAATGCAGACAATGGAAGTGTAACAAAAGGTGCGCATATTGAAGGTGCAGCTGGTGTAACTGCCATATCGAAATTAACCTATTAAAATATTGTGTTTTGTTGGGCCGTATTACCAGGAGTAAGCGGCCCTTTTTTATTCCATACTGATGTTCAAAAAAATCAATGCCTGGCTCCATCTGTGGCTAGGGCTTGCTTCGGGTATTATTGTAGTTATTGTTAGTCTTACGGGCTGCATTTTAGTGTTTGAGCAGGAAATAAATAACCTGCTGTATCCATATTTGACCGTAAAGCCGGAAGTGGAAAGTAAATATCTCCCTCCTTCTCAGCTGGCTGAACGTTTAGCGAAAGCTTTACCAGGCAAAAAAGCGGAGAGTATCTGGTATCATGGGTTAAATAAATCTGCACATGTAACTATTAATTCTGATTCTACAGTTTATATGAATCCTTTTAGCGGTGAAGTGCTGGCCGTGGCTGATCATGACGCTTTCTTCCATTTCATGGATGAGGGACACCGGAATTTTTGGATGGGAAGGAAAGTTGGTAAGGCTGTTGTTGGCTGGGGAACTTTTATTTTCTTCCTGCTGCTGATCAGCGGATTAATTTTATGGTATCCGAAAAAGTGGAGCAAGACAAATTTCAACAGGAGCTTTAAAATAAAATGGGATGCAAAATTCAAAAGACTTAACTATGATCTGCATAATGTATTGGGGTTTTATTCGCTGTTAATTGCCGTTGTACTGGCCTGTACGGGCTTGGTAATGAGCTTTTCGTGGTTTTCGAAAAGTATTTACTGGTTAAGTGGTGGAAGTATGGCCAAAAGAGTTAAACAGCAGGAAATTAAAATAATTCCGCCGCCAAATCCAATCGTTTACAGTTCGGATAAGGTCTGGTACAAAGTAAGAAAAGAGATCGCTGTCCATGAAAAAAATTCCATTATAGTTTCCATTCCTGATCATGACGATGAGGCGATTTACGCTTGTACAGATATGCACAACGGTAGCTGGAGAGATCTTTATTTTGACCCTGTCACGATAGAGGCATTGCCTTACTCCGGAAAAAGATTGTCAGATCTTGCTTTTGCAGACTGGCTCCGTAAATCCAATTATGCGTTGCATGTTGGGGCTATTGGTGGATTATTCACGAAAATTATAGCTTTTATAACCAGCCTGATTTGCGCTGGTTTACCTATCACAGGGTTCTATGTGTGGTGGGGTAAAAGGAAAAAAACGAAAAAAAATAAAATAACAACGGCATGAGAATAATCCTGACTCTAATCAGTTTCTTCCTATTAACTCAGTTAAATGCACAGACGCATCAAGTAAAAGGTCATTTAACGGATGAGCATCAAAAACCGGTAGGTTATGCGGGGATTTTTTTGCTGAGTGCAGCCGATTCGACGAAGGTTAAGGCTGTTGTGAGTGATTCAACCGGTCATTTTAATCTTTCTAATGTCCCAAAGGGAAAATATTTTGTCAAAATCAGCTTTATTGGCTATCAGCCTTACAGGAGCGAGCCTCTGGAGTTAGATGGTACTGAACTGGTTTCTAACCTTGGACGTATCCGGCTGGTTGCTGAACAGATGTCACTAAATACGGTAGAAATCAAAGCGAATAAAGCGACCATAGTGCAACAGCTTGACCGGATGGTCATGAATGTAGAAAATAGCGTCATGGCCGAAGGAGGAACAGCTTTAGAGTTGCTGAATAAAGCTCCTGGTGTAACCATGAGTGAGAGCGGTGAGCTTAGTTTAAAAGGCAGGCCTGGTACTATGGTGATGATTAACGGCAAGCCTGCTTACCTTTCAGGAAATCAGCTGGCAAATTTATTAAGAGGAACTGCGTCAAACACGATCTCCAGAATTGAAATTATGGCAAGCCCCTCTTCAAAATATGATGCTGCGGGTAATGGTGGGATCGTTAATATTATTTTAAAGAAGCAGACAAAGGCAGGTTTAAATGGGACTGTTTCTGCGAATGGTGGCGCAGGAAAGTCGGCCCGTTTTGGTGGGGGTACAAGCCTGAATTACCGAACGGAAAAGATTAGCTTTTTTGGAAATTATAATTATTTCTACCAGGATTTAAAGGGCTCTGATGATGTGAAAAGAGATTTTTACCAGGATGGCATGGGGACAGGAAAAACTCCTTACAGCAGTTCTGTTCAGCGAATGGATGAAAAAGCAAAATTACGCTCGCATAATTTCCAGGCAGGAATGGATCTGTTTTTAAATGAGAAAAATACTTTAGGTTTCATGGTAAATGGAGGAGTTGGTAAATATCCATCTGTACAGCCTACCCGGAACCGGTTATACAATAATGAAACTGGTGATGTAATCTGGGACGCCCATACGAATACAACTGGCAAAGAAAGATGGACTGATATGCTTTATAACATTAATTATAAGCACCTTTTTAATGATAAAGGACATGAATTAACAGCGGACATAGATTATGTTTCTCACTTTTCTAAAATGGATCAACAGCTGGATACGCGATTCATGGGGGCACAAAATATGTTCCTGCCTGAATTAAAATCAAGAATTGGTGATCTTCCTTCTGACAATGATATTTATGTAGGGAAGATTGATTATGTCCTGCCTGCTGGTAAGCTGGGAAAACTGGAAGCTGGCTGGAAAGGAAGTTTCGTACGTATGGTAAACAACCTGAAATATGATACTTTACAAAACGGGATGTATGTGCCTGATCATTCAACAAGCAATGATTTTATTTACAAAGAACAAATTCAGGCCGGTTATGTCAACTTGAAAAAGGATATTGGAAAATTCAGTATCCAGGCGGGGCTGCGGGGAGAATATACTTATACGCAGGGGCATCAGCTTACCACAGATTCTTTAGTTAAAAGGAGCTATTTTAAATTATTCCCAAGTGTATTCCTGACGCAGGAAATAAATGATAAGAACAGGGTGCAGCTGAGTTATAGCAAGCGCATAGAACGTCCGGGCTATTGGGATATGAATCCTTTCAGGGTTTATATGGATCCGTTTTCTTATGAGGAAGGAAATCCTTACCTGAGTCCGTCTATTGTAAATGCTTTTGAACTAAGCTATGGCTTTCGTTCCCGTTATTATACGACATTGACTTACAATTCGAGTACAGATGTAATCAGCAGCCTGGTTGGAGGTGACAGTAATCTTGCTTTTCAGCGACCAGAGAACCTGGCAACTTTCAAAAATTATGGGATCAGTTTTACAGCGACTGTAGATTTTACCAAATGGTGGTCAGGAACTCAGTTTGCTAATCTTTTCAGAAATGATTTTTCTATTGCGGCTCCTCAGGGAGAACAGCGTATTCAAGGTACAAGTTTCACATTTGATTCTCAAAATACTTTTAAGCTGGGAAATGGCTGGAAGACTGAGCTGGGCGGAATGTACAAGTCGAAAGTAGTTTCGGGCGTATTTACGACTAAAAGTTATTATATGGTGTCGGCGGGTGGCCAGAAAGATATTCTTAAGGACAGGGGAACGCTTAAATTACTGGTGAATGATATTTTCCAGAGCAAACAAATTAAGCAATCTGCCAAGTATGGGAATATCTCTGCTTACAGCCATAGCAGGCCTGACAGCCGGGCTGTAGTCCTCTCTTTCAGTTATCGCTTTGGCGGAGATGGAGCGGGTGGTAAACAACGAAGTACGGCTAGTGAAGACTTAAAAGGGAGGTTGAAATAAGAGGGATATCCGGGATAAAATATTTAATTAAAAGCCAATCAGCAGATTAATAGCAAATTGTATGGCTGAAAGAAAATATAATACTTATCTTTGCAAGCTTTAGCAATAGACTATATGACAATTAATTCCTATATTTTGGGGAATTATATTTTGTTTTGAGTCTGTGCAAGAGCTAAGAAACAGTTAAAGAACTGACAATTAGTCAAATATAATTATACCCATACCCATAAATTATTTCATTTAATGGAACAAACTGTAGAGCAAAAGCTGAAAGCTTTATACGAATTACAAACCCTTCATACAAAAATTGATAAAATACGTCAGATTCGTGGTGAATTGCCAATGGAAGTGGCTGATTTAGAAGATGAGGTAGCGGGATTGGATACACGTATACAAAAATTCAAAGCTGAATTGGATGAAACCGAAGATGCTATTGTAACACGTAAAAATATGATCAAAGAATCTCAGGCTTTGATTAAGAAATATGATACTCAGTTAAAAGAGGTAAAAAATAATCGTGAGTATGATGCTTTAACAAAAGAAGTAGAGATCCAGTCTCTTGAAATTCAGGTTTGTGAAAAGAAAATCAGAGAATATGGATTTGATATCTCTTCTAAGACTGAAGTTTATGAGAAAGCTTTAGCTGATCAGGAGTCAAGAAAGAAAGATCTTGAGATCAAAAGAGGAGAATTACAAACGATTACATCTGAAACTGAAAAAGACGAGCAGGGTTTAAATAAAAAAGCGGAGAAAGCTGAGTCTGTAATTGAAGAAAGATTGTTAATTGCTTACAGAAGATTAAGAGGAAACGCAAACAATGGCCTTGCTGTTGTAACAATTGATCGTGATTCTTGTTCTGGATGTTTCAATCAGATCCCACCTCAACGTCAGTTAGACATTCGTCAGCGTAAAAAAATCATCGTATGTGAGCATTGCGGAAGGATTTTAGTGGATGAAGCCTTAACATTAGAAAACGTACCAGCATAATTAAGCAATTATTGCTAATCCTATAAAAAAAACGGTCAGATTGTAATCTGACCGTTTTTTTTATACAGTTTTTTCTAAATTTAAAACAATAGCGTTGTGTTCGTCGTTTTTATGGATTCACGTTATAGAAATATTTTATTTATGCCCGCCAAAAGGAAACTCATCCTCCTGTTAAGATATTGCCTCTTTCCCCTATTCTTAGTCATTCCCGGTACAGTTCATGCTAATTTTGATTTTAATGCTAATTGTTTAAAGGCCTATCAATTAATATTTGAGCTTAAAATTAACGCGGCAAAACAACTGATCGCGGCTGAAAAGAGCGCACACCCTAAAAATTCCATAGTGCCCTTATTAGAGAATTATGCGGATTATTTTTACCTGATTACGGTAGAAAGTAAACAGGATTTTGACAGGTTGAAAGACGAAAAATCCCGCAGACTTAGTCAGATTGAGGATGACGATGATAAATCTCCTTATTACCTGTATGCGCAGGCAGAGGTTAATTTGCAGTGGGCTTTATTAAGGAGCCGTTATGGAGAGTATTTTACAGCTGCAAGAGAGATCAAGAAAGCGAATAGCCTTTTGCAGGATAATAGTAAGAAGTTTCCAGGGTTTCATTTAAATGGTAAAGGATTGGGCCTGATTAATGTCTTCCTGGGAAATCTTCCTGATGGTACACTGAAGAGCATGCTTTCTACTTTTGGAGTTAAAGGTGATGTCCAAAAGGGATTGTTGATGCTGGATAAACTGGCACAAAACCTTCCCCGTTCTGCATTTGAGCCATTTTACGAGGAAGTAGTCTTCTACTATTCTTATGTTTTATCTGATGTAATCCATTCCCCGGATGCTTATGCCAAAACTATGAAATACACGGCCAGGATTTCTGACAGCAGTCTGTTGAAGGCTTATTTACAGGCTTATGTTTGTGCACGGAATGGCCATAACGAAGAAGCGATCGCTATCCTGGCAAAGAGGCCAGCTGGTGAGAGTTACCAGGCATTTCCTTACCTGGAGCTTTTAATGGGAACCGCAAAATTGAATAAGCTGGATTATTCAGCTTCTACTAATTTCAAAAGATTTTTACAGCTTAATAAAGGCGTGAATTACATCAAAGACGCTAACCTTCACTTGTCATGGGTTGCTTTATTAAATGGCGATACAGGGGCTTATAGGGGTTATATAGCCAAAGTTAAAAGTGCTGGATATACTTATGCTGAAAAAGATAAGCAGGCAATGAATGAGGCTGGAGCTCCAGTTCCGGATAAAGGATTATTAAAATCCAGGTTATTATTTGACGGCGGATATTATTCGAAAGCATTGGAAGTATTAGCTGGAGAGAATGCTTCAGATTATCAGGCTATCAAAGATAAAGTGGAGTTTTATTATCGTACAGGCAGAATTTATGATGCGCTGGATAAAGACGATAGTGCTTTGCAGTCTTATCAGAATGCTATAAACTACGGGAAAAATTTAAAGTATTACTTTGCAGCGACCTCTGCTTTAAATATGGGTAAGATCTATGCAAAGAAAAAGAATGATGCCAAGGCTAAAGCTTACTTTAACCAGGCAATCAATATGAAAAATCATGAATATGAGAATAGTATTGAAACTCAGGCTAAAGAAGGCCTGAAGAAACTAGGCAATTAAAACCGATATACGAAGGCGTTAATGTGCATTCCTGCGCCAACAGAAGCAAAGACTGCATATTCGCCTGCTTTTATCTTATAGCCCGCTACTTTCTCTTTTAAAACAAGGTCCAGTAAAGTTGGGATAGTCGCAACTGAGCTATTACCTAACCATGAAATGGTCATAGGAACCAGGTTCTCAGGAACAGCATCCTTATCGTATAATTTGAATAATCTTTTCATGATTGCATTATCCATTTTGCCGTTGGCCTGGTGGATAAATACGGTTTTGATATCTTCAATAGTTAATCCTGCTTTATCAATAGCCATTTTCACTACTTGAGGAACGTTTACAACTGCAAATTCATAGAGCTTACGCCCATTCATTTTCATGTAGGTATTGCCATCTGTAGCATCTGGATTACAGCTTTTAGCCATATATAACAACGAGGCAAAGGCACCAGCGAATGTTTGTGTTTTATGAGCGATAATACCAATTGGCTCTTCCTTTTCAACGCCTTCAAAAACTACTGCTCCTGCCCCGTCCGAAAAAATCATGCTGTCACGGTCATGCGGATCAATTATCCTGGATAGTGTTTCTGAACCTATTACTAAAACACGTTTGGCATCTCCGCTTTGAATCAGGTAATTGGCTTGTATAGCTCCTTGTACCCATCCTGGACATCCAAATATAATATCATAAGAAACACAATCAGGGTTCACAATTTCTAATTGCTGCTTAACTTTAGCCGCAAGAGAAGGCAGAATATCCATACGGTTGCTTCCATGATGAATATCTCCGAAATTATGACATACAATAATGTGATCTAAGGTTTCTTTATCGATTTTTGCATCATCCAGAGCCCTTTGTGCTGCAATGGCAGCGATATTGCTGTTAAGCAGGTTATCATCGATATAACGACGCTCTATAATTTCAGTAATTTCAGAGAATTTACTGATAATGTCTGCGTTGTCTTTCTCAAGAATGAGCCCGTTTTCGTAAAAAGTAGAGTTTAGGAAGGAATCTCCTGAAACAATTTTCTCCGGAATGTAACTTCCTGTGCCTGCAATTACTGAAGATATATGCTTTTTATTACCCATTCTGAACCGTATACTGTTTTAGTATTTAGTATAAAACTAGGATTAATTTATTGAAAACAAAAATTTAAGAGAAATCATCAATTAAAAAAACAAATAATTCTTTCGGGCCATGGGCACCAAGGACGAGTGTTTTCTCAATATCGGCAGTTCTGCTGGGGCCGGTGATCGTACTGATCATGGAGGGCAGCTGTGAGCCGTATTTATTTTTGATCAGTTGAAATCCATCTTTAAGATCCATAACCATTTGACCTGTTCTCGCTATGACAATATGGTGATGAGGAAAAATACTGAGCCTTCTTCCTGCTTCATTTTGATTGCTCAGCAATATAGAGCCATTTCTGGCAATCAGGGCTTCACACATGGTAATTCCAACTTCAGCCATTTCAAAGTCCTTGTCGGTCTTGTAAAAAGGGAATTCGTAAGTGGAAAGTAATTTCTGAAGCTCGGTTTCCCAGCAATATATTTTTCTCCATTTGAACTTCTCAGCCAGTTCGAGAATGTTTTCGATGAATTCAACACCGTCTTCGCAATAAATAAAATTGCCGGATACAGCGGTTAACTGCTCGGCAAATAAAATTTCCGGAATCTCTGTGTTGGGCTTGTAAAGCGGGGTTTCTTCTAAATTAGGATGTGGATTATCTCTTTTTTCAAGTAGAGCTTTCCTTATCTTTTTTAGCATTAACTCCTTGGAGGAAATATTCTCTTGCATAAAAAAATGGATTTGCTGTCATCAGTATACCTGATGACAGCTCCATAAAGTTAATTATTAAGATTCAGAATTTAAAGGCGATACTAAAGGAGCAGACGGATCTGTTGTTTCTCCAACGCCTTCATGAAGTAAGCCTTCGGCTGCAGGTTTTTGATCTCCTGTGCCATTCACGAATTCATCATATGTAGTACGGTTATCAAAAGGACGTTTACCTAAGATTTCTTCCAGATCTGCCTGGAAAAGAATTTCTTTTTCCAATAGTTTCTCCGCCAGTTTCTCTAAACCATCTCTTTTATCAATTAATAACTGCATTGTTCTGACATAAACCTCATTGATTAGTTTACGTACTTCAATATCAATCAGTTCAGAGGTTTTTTCTGAGTAAGGTTTATTGAAGTTGTATTCATTTTGAGGATCATGGAAGGAAACATTACCGATCGTACTGTTCATTCCGTAGATAGTCACCATTGCATAAGACAATTTCGTAATTCTCTCCAGGTCATTCTGTGCACCTGTAGATATTTTACCAAACACAAGGTCTTCAGCAACACGACCACCCATAGTCATACACATACCATCAGTAAGCTGCTCTGTAGTATACAAAAACTGCTCTTTTGGTAAATACTGTGCATAACCTAATGCAGCAACACCACGCGGTACAATAGATACCTTTACCAATGGATCTGCATGTTCAAGGTACCAGCCAGCAATAGCGTGTCCAGCCTCATGATAAGCAACTATACGCTTCTCTTCAGGAGAGATGATCTTATTTTTCTTCTCTAAACCACCAATAACACGGTCAATTGCATCCTGGAAATCCTGCATATCAACAGATTCTTTGTTTCTTCTGGCAGCAATCAATGCAGCTTCATTACAAACGTTTGCAATTTCAGCCCCGGCGAAACCAGGAGTTTGTGCAGAAAGTTTTTTAGCATCCACGACCACATCAGTTTTGATAGGTTTCAAGTGGACTTTAAAAATCTGCTCTCTACCTACTAAATCTGGTTTATCAATAGAAATCTGTCTGTCAAATCTTCCCGGACGAAGTAAAGCACTGTCTAATACATCAGGACGGTTAGTTGCAGCAAGAATAATAATTCCTGAATCTGTACCAAATCCATCCATCTCTACTAATAACTGGTTTAAAGTGTTCTCACGCTCATCATTACCACCCATCATGCTGTTTTTACCACGGGCACGTCCAATTGCATCAACCTCATCAATAAAGATGATACATGGAGCTTTATCTTTAGCTTGTTTAAACAAGTCACGTACTCGTGATGCACCAACTCCAACAAACATTTCCACGAAATCAGAACCTGAAAGCGAGAAGAATGGAACCTGAGCTTCACCAGCAACAGCTTTCGCCAATAAAGTTTTACCAGTACCGGGAGAACCTACAAGTAACGCCCCTTTTGGTATTTTACCACCCAGGTTGGTGTATTTTTTTGGGTTTTTAAGGAAATCTACAATCTCCATAACCTCTTGTTTAGCTTCTTCCAGCCCTGCAACATCATTAAATGTTACGTTTACCTGGCTTTCTTTATCAAAAAGAGTTGCTTTGGATTTTCCGATATTGAAAATCTGTCCGCCGCCACCGCCGGCGCCACCACCCATTTTACGCATGATAAAGATCCAGAATCCAATAAATAACAACACAGGAATAATTACTGTGAAGAACCATGAATTAAAAGTACTTTGTCTGGTTTCTTTTTCTGCTAAAATCTGGCTGTCAACCGGAACAGTTTTTTGTGATTCTGACAATTGCTTATCCAATGCATCCATAGATCCGGCAGTAAACGATACTGTAGGGCCTCCCGTTGAACCAAAATTGCTCTTAGTCTGATATTTTTTATACTTCTCCTGGTTAAGACGGTCTGGTTTAATAAATACATCAGCCCTGACCAGGTCTTCATATTTGTATGCTATAATTTTCTGAACATCTCCCGGAGCAAGCATGTTCGTTTCAAATTCCCTGTACGTGATTGTTTTATTGGTATCATTGGTAAACAAAACGGAAACCAGGACAAGGCCTAAAATGATAGCAGCGTAAACCCAGAATATATTGAAGTTTGAACCCTTTTGAGGTTTTTTGGGAATGTTCGGTATTCTCTTAATTAATTTGGGCTTAGTATTTTCTTTCTCTTTCATCGTTGATTCAAAAAAATGTATAAGGTTGTAACTGGTTATGCGCTTTGATAAGAAGTTGTTTGTGCGTCGCCCCATAAATCTTCGATCCCATAAAAATCTCTTTTTTCAGTTTTGAAGATATGAACAACAACATCAAAATAATCCAAGATTATCCATTCTGCGTTTTCTAATCCTTCTTTTCTCCACGGCGTGGCTTCTGTGTTTTTGTAAATTTCGTCTTCTACACTATCTGCGATAGCTTTCACTTGTGTCGACGAGTCTGCGTTGCAAACTATAAAATAATCTGATACGGAGCTATTTAATTCTCTTAAGTCCAGACGGACTATATCGTGGCCCTTTTTTTCCTGCATGCCTTGAACGGCTATTTCTGAAAGGTAGGTAGAAAGGTTTACTAATTTCTTTTTTACCATTAAAATGTTTTATTTTTGATAAATAACAACTATAAAATCAACTATTGCAAAATAACACTTTTTCAACACTATTTGTTGGTCAAAATCTTATCAAATTATTAGCAGTTGATTCTACCAATAATTTTTTGAAAAGGATGGTGTCAAATTCCGAGCCATTACCCGAAGGAACTGTTATTATGGCAGAGAATCAATATGAAGGGCGTGGCCAGGTAGGGAGTAAATGGCATGCTGAACCGGGTAAAAACCTCACTTTTAGCATTCTTCTCCGGCCATCGTTCATGCAGCTCAGAGCGCAATTTAACTTGAATATGACTATCAGTATTGCGATTCAGAAAGCGCTGGAAAGTCTTATTGGTACAGGTTTATCTGTCAAATGGCCGAATGATATCTATTTTGGACATCAAAAGATAGGCGGGATGTTATTGGAGAATATCGTTGCTGGAAGCCATATAAAGGCTTGTATCGTAGGAATAGGAATCAATGTTAATCAGGAAGTCTTTGAAACTGAGTTACAGGACCGGGCCAGCTCAATCTATCAAATTTTACACCGGCATGTTGATTTAGTAACGCTTTTAGCAGAAATTTGCAGCCATATAGAGGCTGGATATTTAAAACTCAAAGCAGGGAACTATAACAGTTTGCGTAATGAGTACCTGAATTATCTTTATCAATATAACATAAAAGCCAATTACAGACAAAATGGCGAGATAATTGAGGGAAAAATAGTCGATGTAAGCGAAAATGGATTATTGAGTCTGGAAACCATTGAGGGAATAAAGACGTATAATTTTAAAGAAATTGAATTCATTAAACCATAATAGAAATTATCAGTCTTAGTAAATACCAATATAATTTATAAACATGAAAAGAATAACCTTAGTATTTGCCTTATTGTTTTTTACCATTCTTGGAGCTTCTGCTCAGATTGAGAATCCGGTAACCTGGTCTTATGCACAAAAGAAGATCAGTAAAACAGAAGCCATAGTTTATCTTAAAGCAACTATTCAGGATGGATGGCATATCTATTCTCAAACTGTAAAACCAGGTGGGCCGGTTAAAACAACGATTAAGTTTAATCCATCAAAAGATTTTACTAAAGTAGGGACTACTGCAGAACCTAAAGCTCTTTCTAAATTTGAGAAAGTTTTTGATATGAATGTTGGTTATTTTGAGAATCAAGTTGTCTTCCAGCAAAAAATTAAATTGAATAAACCAGCAACAGTTGTTTCTGGTACCATAGAATTTATGGTTTGTGATGCTTCGAAATGTCTTCCTCCGGACGAAGTGAAGTTTTCTGTACAAGTCAAATAGATTTAAAAGGACTATTGAAGAGCGCCAGAAATTCTGGCGCTCTTTTTTTTGTCTTTTTCTGCCGAATATCGAAGTACAGTAAAATATTGGCAATCCGGTAATTCAAAACTTTTTAAACAAGAAATTATAAGTAATTTCACAGCCTTATAGAAAAGGGTAATACCCAATCAGGTTAAAAAACATGAGAATGAAAAAGTTAATTTTAATGCTTGGCTTGGTGCTTACGATGCTTTTAGTGCATTCCAGCCAGAGTTTTGCTTTGATACAAAGCCATGATTCTACAGCAATAAGCGATGATATCCAGTTTACTGAAATTGGATCTCCTGCTGACAGTGCTGCGAACGCTATAGTTAAAGACAGTGTTAAAAAAGATACTGTAAAGGCCGCCGCTGTCATTAAGCCTGTGAAAGAAATACAGCAAACAGAGCAGGAGAAAACGTTATGGCAAACCTTTATACAGGGGTTGATTGGTGGTTTTATTGCCTTTTTAATGCCTTGTATTTTCCCGATGGTGCCACTTACAGTTAGTTTCTTTACTAAAAAAGCAGGCAGCAGAAAAAAGGGAATAGGTCAGGCTGTGATTTACGGACTCTCTATTATTGTTATTTATGTAGCTTTCGGATTATTGATTACCCTGCTTTTCGGTTCTGCTAAATTAAATGAACTCAGCAGCAGCGGATGGTTCAACTTTACCTTTTTTATCTTGCTGATTGTTTTTGCGATCTCATTTTTCGGCGCTTTTGAAATTACTTTACCAAGTTCTTTTGTCAACAAAATTGATCAGAAAGCAGATGACACTAAAGGTTTAGGCGGAATATTTTTTATGGCGGCTTCTTTAGCGCTTGTTTCATTCTCCTGCACTGGTCCTATTATTGGGACATTGTTAGTACAGGCGAGTTCGAAGGGCGAAATTCTGGCTCCTGCAATTGGGATGTTTGGATTTGCGCTGGCTTTAGCACTACCTTTCACCTTATCAGCGATATTTCCTGGTTTCTTAAGCAGCATGCCTAAATCAGGTGGCTGGTTAAACAGTGTAAAAGTTTGTCTTGGTTTCCTTGAGCTTGCGCTGGCCTTAAAATTCTTGTCTGCAGCAGACCTGGTCTGGCACTGGGAATGGTTTGACAGAGAGATATTCCTGGTCTTATGGATTGTAATTTTCTTCCTGATGGGTATCTACATTCTTGGGAAGATCAAGTTTTCGCATGATAGTGATGTCCCATATGTTTCTGTTCCAAGGTTGTTTTTTGCTATACTCTCTTTTTCTTTTGCGATGTACCTTGTTCCTGGTCTTTGGGGAGCGCCGGTTAATATTTTAAGTGGAATTGCGCCTCCTTTAAATACACAGGATTTTATTCTGGGTGGAAATAGTGGTGGAAGTTCACAGGGAACCTCCGATTTTCCTGCGGTAGTTAAATATAACGATGTCTTACATCCTCCGCATGGATTCAATGCATTCTTTGATCTGGATGAAGGGTTGGCTTATGCGAAAAAAGTAAATAAACCAGTACTGATAGATTTTACTGGACATGCTTGCGTAAACTGCCGGAAAATGGAAGATAAAGTATGGATCGATCCGCAAGTGGGTCATTTAATTAAGGATGAATACGTTCTTATACAATTATATGTAGATGAGCGGTCTGTTAAAATGCCACCAGAGAAAGTACATTACTCTAAAATTTTAAGGACTACTACAGATGACCTTGGCCGTTGGAACGGTGATTTCCAGGCTACGACTTATAATTCTAACTCACAACCTTTTTATGTCCTTGGCGGGCATGATCTGGCACCTTTAGTTGCCCCTCAGGGAGCAATTTTTGACGCTAAAGAATACGCCGCTTATTTGCAAAGCGGACTTGATAAATTTAAAGCATCCAAGAAATAATGAACAAAATTAAAAACATAGCTGTATTAACATCAGGGGGAGACGCACCAGGTATGAATGCTGCCATAAGGGCAGTAGTCAGAGCCGGGATATATTATGATTTAAATGTTTCAGGAGTACTTAGAGGATATGAAGGTTTAATTAATGGAGATTTTATCCCCATGGACCGGAAATCCGTAGCGAATATTATACAGCGTGGTGGTACCATTCTTAAAACAGCCCGGAGTGATGACTTCCGGACTAAAGAAGGAAGACAAAAAGCTTATGACCAGTTGATATTGCACAATATTGATGCAATGGTTGTGATCGGTGGCGACGGTACTTTTACAGGCGCAAATTTGTTTACCAGTGAATTTGATTTCCCGGTGATTGGTCTGCCAGGTACTATTGACAATGATTTAGCAGGTACAGATTTTACTATTGGATATGATACCGCAATTAATACGGTAGTGAATGCTATTGATAAGATCAGGGATACTGCAGAATCACATGACAGACTTTTTATTGTAGAAGTGATGGGCAGGGATTCTGGACTAATCGCTTTGAGAAGTGGGATCGGTGTAGGTGCAGAAGCCATTATGATTCCTGAAGCCAATATGGGTGTAGAAGGATTAATTAAAAGATTAGAATACGGAAGAAAGGATAAATCATCTAAAATTATTATTGTTGCTGAAGGCGATGAAGTAGGCGGAGCTTTTAATGTAGGAGAAGTGCTTAAAGAGAACTTCCCTAATTATGATATCCGTGTCTCTGTTCTGGGGCATATACAACGTGGTGGTAAGCCAAGCTGTATGGACCGCGTGCTAGCAAGCCGTTTTGGTGTAGCAGCCGTAGAAGGTCTGCTGGAAGGCAGATCGGGTGGTATGGTCGGTCAGATCAACAAAGAAATTTTGTTTACTCCTTTTGACCATGCTATCAAACACATCGATGCAGAAGAGGTAAGCCCGGTCTGGTTAAAACTGGTAGAGATTCTCTCTTTGTAGTAATTAATGTGCTTAAATAGTCAATTGAGCAATTACTTTTGCGGCATCTTGCTTATCATTAGTATTTTACTTACTTTTGCATCCCCGCTAGCATGCAGCTCCGGGAACTATGTTGAATACATAAACTTATAAAGAAATGGCAACTAAAATCAGATTGCAAAGATTCGGTAAAAAGAGCAGACCTTTTTTCCACGTAGTGGTAGCGGATTCACGCGCACCGAGAGATGGTAAATTTATTGAGCGTTTAGGTTCATACAACCCAAACACCAATCCTGCTACTATCGAAATTAATTTCGAAAAAACATTAGACTGGGTAAACAAAGGTGCTGAGCCTACGGATACTTGCCGTACTATTTTATCTCACAAAGGTATTTTGTACAAAAAACACTTACAAGGTGGTGTTAAAAAAGGCGCTTTAACTGAAGAACAAGCAGATGCTAAATTTGCTGAGTGGTTAGTAGCTAAAGACAGTAAAATCGAAGGCAAAAAAGACAGCTTGACTAAATCTAAAGATGAAGTTAAGAAAACTGCTCTTGCTGCTGAAGCTAAGAAAAATGCAGACCGTGGTGCTGCTATCGCATTGAAAAATGCACCAGTAGTAGAAGAAGTTGTAGCTGAAGAAACAGAGGAAACTCCTGTAGCTGAAGAAACAACTGAAGAAGCTCCTGCAACAGAAGAAACAAAAGAAGAAGAAGCATAGTAATTTGTAATTCTTGATTATAGCGAAGAATCCTTCATCTGAAGGTTTTCTTCGCTATTTTTATTTAATGTAATAATTGATTTAGATTTAATGACGCACGAAGAGGCATTTTATATAGGGTATTTTACCAAAACAAAAGGATTAAAGGGTGAACTTCAACTATACTTTGAATATGATGAACCAGGTTTACTTGAGCTTGATGTCATCTTTGCAGAGATGAACGGCAAGATGGTTCCTTTTTTCGTTTCGGCGTTTAAAATGCAGCCTAATAGCACTGGAAATATTTACCTGGACGATATCGATCATATTGACAAGGCACAACCTCTGCTAAAGAAAAAGGTTTATTTGCCAATCAGCAAGATGCCTGACAGAGATAATGATGACTTTCATTATACTGATCTGGTTGGATTTATAGTTACCGATGAAACTCATGGAGAGCTTGGTGAAATTCTTGAAGTCAATGAATATCCTCAGCAGTTTGTAGCTACGGTTTCCTATCAGGAGAAAGAAATCATGTTTCCTTTAAACGATGATATGATTGTTGAGATTGACGAAGATGCCAGTACATTATTGGTTGATCTTCCAGATGGTCTGCTTGATATTTACTTGTCTAATTAATTTGATCCTATGCGTTTTGATATCATAACAGTTTTGCCAGACCTATTACAAAGCCCTTTCGCACATTCTATTTTGCAGCGGGCACAGACTAAGGGTATTGCTGAAATAGTAGTGCACAGTCTTAGAGATTACTCCACAAACAAGCAACGCAGTGTTGATGATTATCCATATGGCGGTGGTAGTGGTATGGTGATGTCAATTGAGCCTTTTGCGCGCTGTATAGATGCTTTAAAAGAGCAGCGTACCTATGATGAGATTATTTTCATGACACCAGACGGAGTAACATTGAATCAGTCTATGGCTAATGAATTGTCTGGAAAAGGAAATGTAATCATTTTGTGTGGTCATTATAAGGGGATTGACCAGCGGATCAGGGATATTTATGTGACACGTGAAGTTTCTATAGGTGATTACGTTTTATCGGGTGGTGAATTGCCTGCAGCAGTTCTTGTAGATGCAATAGTAAGATTAATACCAGGTGTATTGAATGATGAGACGTCAGCTTTGAGCGACAGTTTCCAGGGAGGCTTGCTTGACGCTCCGTTATATACCCGTCCTGCCGATTATAAAGGTCACCAGGTACCCGAAATCCTTTTGAGTGGCCATGAGTTGAAGATTAACAATTGGAGGCATGAGCAGGCTCTGGCACGGACAATGAAGCGTCGTCCCGATCTGTTGGAAGATTAACAGGTTTCTGTAAATATTATTCTCTTAAAACTCTTTTAATTCTTTAATAAATAATTTATTTCACTTGTTCGTTATTTACAGATGAAATTATTTATATATTTACGAAATAGTATTTGTAGCCCGTTTAACGGGCTGCTTGTAAATCGTGTAAATAAATTCAATAAGAATGAGTGAAAGTATAGATAAGTATAAGATCAATTATTTCTTAGACAAGCTTACCGTTAAGGAATATAAGTTTGCAATGAAAATGATTCCCAAATTGTTGAATATTTCGATGAACACATTTCATAATTACCGGAGAATAAAAATTGGCGAGACCCAGGACATCCCGTATGAAAAAGTTAAACTCATGGAAATTTTATTTGACGCGGAAAGCGGGGCGCTGGAAACTACAAAAATGAACGGAAAAAGCCTCGTGCAATTGCTTAAAGGCCAATGACAAGCGTAATTTAATACCTATTGAGAAATAAAAAAAAGAAGAATTATTGTGGATTTCGTAAAGAATGTTGAAAAAAAACAAGAATCACTTTTTTTTATTAAATAAAATTCCTAATATTGCAGTCCGATTTTAAACAACAAAAAGTCGGCTTAATAGCTTAAAATCATGGATTTAGTAAAATTTGTTGAAGAGCAGGTAATCGCAAAGAACGAGTTTCCTGCATTCAAATCAGGAGATACAGTGAGTGTTCACTATAAAATTCGCGAAGGTAATAAAGAACGTGTTCAAATTTACCAAGGTGTAGTCTTACAACGTAACAGCGTAGGTGCTAATGAGACGTTTACTGTTCGTAAAATGTCTAATGGAGTTGGAGTAGAGCGTATCTTCCCAATTAACTCGCCAAACATCGCTAAAATTGAAGTTAACAGTCACGGTAAGGTGCGTAGAGCTAAGTTGTTCTATCTTCGTGAATTGACTGGTAAAGCAGCTCGTATCAAGTCTAAGAGAGTTTAATTTCTCTACAAAATATATAGGCCTTCCCGATTCTGTCGGGGAGGTTTTTTTGTTTGTACTTACCTCATCCCCTGGTTCCGCATGTTCTTTGCCGGACAGTCCTATTTTACCCGGATCAAGTCATAAACTTGTGGGGCAGTCTCTTTTTTAAGCATAAATTTTGGACACGTTAACAGAAAGCCTTTGCGATCACGGATGCGCTTATGCCTCTGGAAGTTGTGCCGAAAGCTTTCAATTTGTATGGGAATGACTCAGGCGAAACAAGGCCGGGCTGTTCGTAAATAAATTCAAAATAGCCAAATAACAGATCTATACCGGCCGGGTACTGCCTGAGTACTGTCCGAGTACTCGTTAGGGTAAGAGCAGTGCTAAAGTAACGCGAGAGCATGGCAAGTCCAGGTCAAAACAACTAGTTGAAATGACTTAGAGTTGCTATGCTTAAAGGCTGTTTACAACCTGCTGTCACCCCGACCACCACTCAGGCACAACTAAATCACAACCGGATGAAGATTAATGAAATTATAATTTTCCCTTTGACTAACCCACGGACCACTGCGGACAATTG
Source organism: Pedobacter sp. UYP1 (assembly GCF_040547305.1). Taxonomy (NCBI): domain Bacteria; kingdom Pseudomonadati; phylum Bacteroidota; class Sphingobacteriia; order Sphingobacteriales; family Sphingobacteriaceae; genus Pedobacter; species Pedobacter sp. UYP1. The sequence goes on from NZ_JBEPPL010000002.1 coordinate 212,435, forward strand.
CAGACAGCTGCGGACAATTACGGACATTTTTTACGCATCAGGATAATCTTTAACGCTAATAGCCTACATTGGTGGAAAGGCATTTATTTATTATGGGAAGTTTAACGGGTAAATTTTTAAAGGGAATCCTGGGCGATTTCATTTTTAAAGCAGCAGTTTGGAGTACAGGTTGTTTCAAAAGTTCTGTAAGGGGCATAATGAAACAATCAATGGAAACCGAAAGGCATCAGAGAACTTTCGTAAAAGTAGCAAGCTTGGAAAAAATCAGGATCTTTCCTCCCCCTGAGAATTCCGCTGAAGGGTTGGCCGATCTCTTATCAAAGTAATCAGGAGCGTTTAATAAGGATAAATTGAACTATAAAATCAGGAAGTAATTGGATTTCTACAGCCAGGTTAAAGGGGCTCTGGAGCTGGTTATCCAAGGCATACATTGTTAAGAGTGATCAAGCCGTAAATAAGGCGATATTAAGCGGTCAATAAAGTTTTCTTACCTCGATTATATAACGGGATTCCAAAGGTCACCAGGAAGCCGAAAAGCTTTGTGGGTATGAAAATAGTGTAAAAACAAAGAGGGTCAATATTGATGTATGTATACACCAATATTGACCCTCTTATCTTATTGAGTTCTCTTATGGAAACTAAGCGAGTTCGCCAAGGACAGTAATACCGCCTTTAACTACCTGGTTCAGTTCCAGGTTAACTTTAGTCCCAACAGGAAGAAATATATCTACTCTGGAGCCGAACTTAATAAAGCCAAATTCTTTACTTTGTTCTACTACATCACCTTCTTTAACATACCATACGATTCTTCTGGCAAGTGCTCCGGCAATCTGTCTGAATAATACCGGCGTTCCGTTTGCGTGTTCTACAACAACTGTTGTACGTTCATTTTCAGTAGAAGATTTTGGATTCCATGCCGCTAGATATTTTCCAGGATGATATTTGAAAAACTTAACTACACCGGCAATTGGATTTCTGTTTATATGAACGTTTACAGGAGACATAAAAATAGAAACCTGTAATCTTTTGTCTTTGAAATATTCATTTTCCTGAGTTTCTTCAATTACAACAACCTTCCCGTCAGCCGGGCAGATGATCAGGTTTCCGCCAGTTACGAATGGTCTGGATGGATTTCTGAAAAATTGAAGAACAGTAATGAATAACGCGAATGAAGCAATATACACTGCCCACCTTAGCCAGGTAACATCAGCAAATCTATAGTCAATAATAGCATTAAGGACGAAAATAAAAAGGAGAGAGAGTGCGATGGTTGTATAACCTTCTTTATGTATTGTCATTTAAGTATAAATATGTTTGATGCAAAATTGTGAAAAATTTACGGGAATCAGGCTAAAGAATCACGATCAGGAAATTGTGCGGTAAATATGTTTAAGATTCCGGCCCAATTCATCATAATCCAGGCCATAGCCTACTACAAATTCGTTCGGGATTTCAAAGCCTACATATTCAAGCTCTTTAATAGGCGAAAGAATGGCCTCTGGCTTGAAAAGCAAGCTGCAAACGCGCACTGACGCCGGCTGCTGCAGATAAACCTTTTCTAATATATATTTCAGCGTCAACCCTGTATCAACAATATCCTCTACTATGACCAGGTGACGGTCCTGAAGATTCTCTGGCAAACCAAATATCTCTTTCAATTCTCCAGTGCTGGTTAGTCCGCCTTTATAGCTTGAAACCTTCATAAAAGCTACCTCACAAGGAATTTCAGTTTCTTTAAGCAAATCAGCCATAAATAAAAAGCTGCCATTCAACACTCCAATAAAAAGAGGGCGTTTATCTTTATACTCAGCATTAATTTGTGCTGCAATTTCTTTTGTACGCTCATTAATGCGTTCGTTCGTGATCGATATCCCGAACTTTCTGTCTCCAACTTCTATCGTATTCATCATTTCTTTATGGCGAAGTTAATTGGCTTCTTTTTCCAGACGGCGTTTTTCCCGCCTTTCTCTTCGCAATTCTTTTCTTGTTTTTTTTACAGTATCCTGTACTGTTAACTGTTTACTTGTCGTATCCTTCTCTTTTTTAGACCTGCCAAATAACCTGTCAAAAAGATTTTTTGATTCATCCTGCATTTTAACAGGAGCATCGGTATCTGTATCAAAAGCAGCAGTATCCACTTTTGCCGAATCAGGCAGTAGATAACGGCGCAGACCTTCTCTTAATCTTACATTATAAAAACCATAACCACTGGTATCAGCAGGTGTTAAGCCACGTTTAGCCATGATCCTGCCCATATATCTGAAATAAGGCAGCATATAGTCTTTCAACCCACCATCACCACGGAATTTGAACATAGCTATTTTAGGGCGCGGAACGATATTGGCCAGGAATATACCTTCACCGATACTCAGTTGTGAAGGGCTCTTTCCAAAATACTGGCGTGATGCCTCACCTATTCCATAGATGTTTTTACCCATCTCAATGATATTGAAGTAGACCTCAAGCATTCTCTGTTTGCTAATCAGGCGGTTATTCTCAATTAACCAGACAATCAGGATTTCTTCTGCCTTACGTGCAAGCGTTTTTTGTCTGCTTAAAAATACATTCTTCACCAGCTGCATTGAAATTGTACTTCCTCCTCTCACAAACTTCTTCTCTTTGAAATTAATCACGAACGATTTACGGATGGACTCTTCCACAAAGCCTTTGTGTGTATAAAAAGAAGGATCTTCAGAAGTCAGCAGCGCATTTTTGAAATTACTTGAGATTTCAGAAAGTGGCGTATAATTGGGGTTAGATGGCCCGATTGTAATATCACGCATTGGTTTTCCATACTCATATGGCGTATATACAAAAGTATCATTGATCTTTTGCAGATTTAACTTACCCCATTTCACTATTTTGAAATTATAAGGTGTCAGCGTAGAGTTGAATTTTAAACTATCCGGCGTACTGCTGTCCAAATAAAAATTAAGATCGTATTTAATCTTTCCTTTAACCTGTAACCCATCCAATGATTCAAATAAGCCTTCTGGAAAAGCATTTAAAACAGCCTGCGCGTCCTGTTCATCGGCATGAAGTTTCACTTCATAAATTTTATCCGGTGAAAGTGTATACTTCAGATAAGGATGAATTGCGGCGTCTTTAAGGAATACCGTTGATGTACTATCCAGCGCTACGAAATCTGGCCCGATCAGCATGTCAGCGTCAATTTTAGCGTCCTTGACTATAATGTCGTTAGAAGCAATCTTTGCATGGTTAATTAGTAAGTTTTTGACTGACCAGGAACCAGAAATCTTGAAATTGTCACCACTATATTCAGCGCTTCTCATTTCAGTTCTGACGGTATCAAAGCTTAGTTTAGCATGCAGCTTGTTTTCAAGGTAAGGCAATTCGACCTTCTTACCATCTGCAAAGAACAGCACGTCCATCTGTTTTTTACCCGGTTTCAGCTTACCATCAATATGCCAGGTAGCCTCATTGTTATTGACCAAAATGGTCGATTTTAAATCTCCCCCGTCAATTGTCGCCGTTGTAGTCAGAAAACTTAATTTTGCAGTGTCATTGTCATTCAATGTAAAAACCAGGTTCTTCATCTCCATATCATCCGGGATTTTATTGAGTACCTGGTTAAGGATATCATGCGCAATTTCACTCAGATCAATTTTTGCTTTATTGTCTTTTTTATCTTTCTTTTTTCTTTTCAGAATAAAATCCAGATTGGTCAGACTATCCTTCAATACGATGTTTACTTTACCCGTATTTAAAGCCACCTCTGCTAATTTGACGTCTCCAAAAAGTAAAGGAAATAGCTTTACACCAATAGTAAGATCAGCAACCGTAGATAAAGTATCCCGGTCTTTAGGAACCACAGAGATGTTTTTCATGTGTACAGTGCTTAATCCTTTAAAGCCGGCAGTCTCAATTTTTATGGCTAATCCATAATCAGTATCGGCCTTCTGGATAGCCTTGGCTATCATTTTTTTGAGTAGAGCTTCTCTTTTGCTATAAGCAACAGAACCAAGGATGGCAATTAATACAAGAAATACCCCTAGAACCCATGCACCTGCTTTGATGTACTTTTTAGGGATGTTTATTTTTGGAAGACGCATGCTGTAAAATAGATGTTTAATTGCTTAACGTTAAATGCAAATGTTTATTTCGTGTTAAAATTACACTTAAAAAGCCTAAAATCAATTAATTGTAACCTCCTTTTGTTAATTTTGGGCAATGAATATTAGCAACGAACAAGTTTTAGCTGCTTTAAGAAATGTCGAAGACCCTGATCTTAAAAAAGATCTGGTCACATTGAACATGATTAAAGAGCTGAGCATCGAAGATAAAAAAATTAGTTTCACCTTAGAACTGACCACTCCAGCCTGTCCAATGAAGGATATGCTTAAAAATGCCTGCCTCAATGCCATCAAGCATTTTGTAGACAAAGAGGCCGAAATAAATATAAAAATTACCTCAAGAGTGACCAAACCAAATGATACTACCCAGCTAAAAGACATCAAGAATATAATTTTGGTCTCTTCTGGTAAAGGTGGAGTAGGGAAATCGACTGTGGCGAGTAATCTTGCTGTTACGCTGGCAGCAGATGGAGCTAAAGTTGGTTTAATTGATGCAGATATTTACGGCCCTTCTGTACCAACTATGTTCGGCCTTTTGGGTGCCAAACCAAGTGCAAGGGAGACTGCAGAAGGAAAAACACTGATTCTTCCAATTGAAAAATATGGTATCAAGTTATTATCACTTGGCTTTTTTGCAGATCCTGACCAGCCCGTACCATGGCGTGGGCCTATGGCATCTAATGCAATTAAACAATTGTTCAACGATGCTGATTGGGGTGAACTGGATTATCTGATTGTAGATCTTCCTCCTGGAACCGGGGATATTCACATCACTATTACCCAAAGCTTCCCGATTGCAGGTGCAGTAATTGTGACAACACCACAGCAAGTGGCTTTAGCAGACACCAGAAAAGGACTTGCGATGTTCAGGATGCCAGGTATTAATATCCCGGTATTAGGAGTAATTGAGAATATGGCTTATTTTACCCCTGAAGAACTGCCTGAAAACAAGTACTATATTTTTGGAAAAGACGGTGGAAAAGCTTTGGCAGCTTCTTTTGATGTGCCTTTCTTAGGGGAAATACCTCTTGTTCAGGGAATTACTGAAGGTGGAGATAGTGGTACGCCTATTGCAATGGATAAAGCGAGCCAGACGTCAATTGCATTTTCAGAAATGGCAGGAAAGATTGCACAGCAGATTGCAATTAATAATGCGTTGCGGTCAGATTGCTAAAAAATTAGTAAATTTATATTTTAAAATATATCATGGAATTAAAAGAACAAGTAGAACAAGCATTAGAAACTATCCGTCCTTATCTTAAGGCTGATGGGGGTGATGTTGCGATAGAAGAAATTACGCCGGACAATGTCGTTAAATTGAAGTTATTGGGAAACTGCGGATCTTGCAAAATGAGTTTTATGACCATGAAAGCAGGAATTGAGCAGGCTATAATGAAAGCGGTACCACAAATTACTGCGGTTGAAGCTATTAACCTGACTGAATCAGTTTAGCCATTTAACAAAATTTAACTAGTCACTGTAAGAATTACAGTTATTTTTGTACAATGAAATACATCTTTACGGTCGTTTTGATTTTTTTTACTGCAGGGCTGTTTGCGCAACAAACGCCTTCAGGGAAGAAATTGATCCAATTTTCTGGTATTATAACAGACAGGGACAGTAGTTTTGTTGTCCCTTACGTGACTATAACCAATAAAACCAACCAGGACCAGCGTTATGCTGCCAATTATAAAGGCTATTTTTCTTTCGTTGCCCACCCGGGAGACACTTTGATTTACAACGCTATCGGATACACCGACAAAGTGGTTCTTATCCCGTTTGATATTAAAGACTCGAAGTACACAGCGATGGTAAAAATGAAATCAGAGATCGTTTACCTTCCAGCTGTACGTGTTTATCCATGGGCTACCGTAGAAGAGTTTACCAAAGATTTTCTGGCAATGAAGGTAGCTGATGATGATATGGAAATTGCAAGGAAGAACATGTCTTCACATTCCATCAATGGAAAAATTCAATATCTCCCCAGGGATGCTGGAGAGATATCTTCAACGAATTTCCGTATAGATCAGGAAAGAGCGTTGAATAAAAATATGGTACAAACTAACCCATTATTAAATCCGTTTGCCTGGGGCAAGCTCATGCAGCAGATTTTTAGTGGGGATAAAAGCAGACAAAACAATAATTAGCGTTTCTTATTGCGCTGTTTTGGAAATTTCATTCTGTAATCTGCATGAATATCTCCTCTTGAAATTGAATCCAGCTTAGACTTCAGCATTGTTTTACGCAATAAACTTAAAGTATCGGTAAACAACTTGCCCTCTATATGGTCATATTCATGCTGTACAACACGTGCTGCCATACCTGACAAAGCTTCTTCACGCATTTCCCAGTTTTCATCATAATACTGAACCTTGATATCAGGCTTACGTAATACATCTTCCCTGATTTCAGGAATACTCAGACATCCTTCTGTAAAAGCCCAGGGCTCACCTGTTTCTTCCAAAATCACAGCATTGATAAATACCCTTTTGAAGCCTTGCTTTCCATCTTCATCCTCACCAGTATCCACAATGAACAGCCTGATTGGCAGGCCAATCTGTGGCGCAGCCAAACCAACACCACTTGCTGCATACATGGTGTCAAACATATTGCTGATTAGTTTTTGTAAATCCGGATAATTTTCATCTATGCTCTCGCATACTTTCCTTAATACCGGATCTCCATAAGCTATAATTGGTAATTTCATCTGTATAATTTTTTTTGACCTGTTTAAATACATACAATATGTATTTATCTTGCTACTGCTTATTGACAGTAACAAAGTATATTACAAAAGTACAAATATTAGTGCCTGTTTCAAACTGGCTCTTAAGCTAATGGATAAAAGGTTAAGACGCTGAGGTTTTTTTCATCCAGAATTTCGTCTGCAATTTGTGCCATATCCTGCGTATTTACAGCTTGTATTTTTTGAAAAACAGTTTCCAGACTGTCTATTTTATCATAATCAATCAGGCTTTTGGCCATGGAGACAATTAGCCCTATTCTATTTTCTTCTCCTAGTGCAATTTGTCCTATAAACTTATTTTTGGCCTTTTGCAACTGCACTTCTGTCAATGGGTTTTCTCTTATTTTTTTAAATTCTTTATAAATAAGGGATTGCGCTCTATTCACTTTTTCTTTATCCGTCCCAAAATACAAAGTAAAAATACCCGTATCACTCAAAGGACTATATCCCGATTCTATACTGTAAGCAATCCCATGCTTTTCTCTGATCTGTAAATTCAGAATAGAACTCATTCCAGTACCACATAACAGGTTATTCAATAACAACAGGCCTGTTTTAAAAGGATGATGTAAAGAATAAGCTGTAGAGCCAATCATGGTATGTGCCTGCATAATCGGTTTTTGGTCGATACGCGTAATTACTTGTGATTGAGCCGGAGCTTCTCTGTTATCCTGATGCAGATTTTCTGGAATTTCCTCATAATATTTAGTGAAGATTTTAACGGCCTTAGCTAAAGAGTAATCACCCAATACCGCAACAACAATTTTATCTGTATGGTAGTTAGCTGCAATAAAATCTTTAATATCTTGTTGAGAAAGCTTATCTACACTTTCTGTTGTACCCAGAATATTCCTTCCTAACGAATGATCAGCGAATACGATATCTTCAAAATCATCATAAATAGCTTCTTCCGGCTGATCAAGGTATGATGCAATCTCATCTAAGATCACGCCTTTCTCTTTTTCCATTTCCTCTTCAGGGAAGGTAGAATGGAAAACAATATCATTAAACAGTTCCAGTGTTCTGTCCAGGTAAGGGTGTAGAAAAGAAGCGTGGATACAAGTATATTCTTTCGTTGTATAGGCATTTAAATCTGCCCCAACACTTTCGAGTCTGTTCAGAATCTGGTTTGTATTCCTTTTTTCTGTGCGTTTAAAAATTAAATGCTCAATAAAATGGGCAAGTCCAGCCTGGCTTTCAGTCTCATCGCGCGAACCGCTATTTACAATAATACAGGCGTGAGAGATCGCTGATGCAGAGGGTACGTGAAGAAGACGAATGCCATTAGGCAGTGTGTGTACATTATATTCCATTCTATGCAAAGATACAGAAGAACATTGCTAACCAATTGTAATATTCTTTCTTAAAAATTTGAAGAAGAACCCCCTCCACCGAAATCTCCGCCACCAAAGCGGCTCTCTGTTCCGGAAGGCGTATCCAGCTGAGTAGTCGCAATAATCAGTGACTCCACATTGAGGCCTCCAGGAATAGTATCTTCAATCAACTCTTCAGAAGTAAAGCCTTTTTTAGGGATCTTAAGATAGCTGATTACCCAATAAGAGCCTCCGAGTGTAATCAATCCGATCAAAACAAGCGTGCCCTCAATAGGCAGTACATGATAATAGTTTTTAAAAGTGACTGCAGCTATAGCGATCAGCACAAGCCCCGTACGGAGTAAAATCACATTCTTTTGATAAAGGCCCAGGCCAGTATAAATGAAAGGAACAAGTATAGTCCATGGCCAGAAAAAAACAGGATAAGGAACTTTATATGGCCCAATGGTCGTATAGCCATAAAGTGCATTACCCATTTCCTGAACTACATAATAATTACCCGCCAGATATAAGGTAAGTAAGCTGCCTGTTTGCACAAAGCGGAGACAATACTGGTAATCAGCAAATTTTGGATGACGACTTTTAGACCATGAAAAATAATAAACAACAGCAGATAGCAACATCACTAAAAATGGAAGTATTGCTTTACCAAAAGAAAGGTGCGCGATAGCCAACAGTACCGCAAGTACTAATGCCGTTAAAAAGCAAAATAAAGCCATCAGGCTGTCTGCAAATCTTACCGTCAGGAATAAGCTAAGGAAAAGCGTAAAAGCAGCCATAGAGATTGCAGTGTTCATGGTGGTGTTAAAATCCCAGTCCATCGTAAATGTGAGCCAGGTAAATGCAACACAAAACAGGCCGCCCGAAATCCAGATCAGGGCGTCATCAGTACCAGATCTGAAATGATGTTTGTTTTTCACAACCACCTCCAGCGCAATATAACTGATCAAACCTAAAAAAAGCACCCAGGCACCACTATGAGAAGTGACGATTGAATCCCAGCACATATAGGTCAGTAAACAGCCCCCAAACAAAGCAATCACACATGTTAACAGGAATAATCCTGATCTGACAAAGATGTTAGGAGAGTAAAATCCAACCGGATAAGCTTTTTCTATATTTTTAAATTCCTCTTTGGTCAGATCACCCGCGATCAGAGAAGGATAAACCTGATCTTGTATATTCAGGTTGGTCAGCCATATTTTATTGTAGATGATCATATCTCTTTAATTTTTTTATTCAGCTGGACCAGTGCAACGATTAAACCGATTGCCGATCCGATAAAATAGAGTAACCCTGTCACAAAAGCAGCTTCTGAATCTATATTGAACAGCACTCTGACTACAAGGGTGCTGATTGCTGCATAAGCATATAAGATAACCAGCAGCAGAAAATAGAACGATTTATTTTTTAAGGCATTCCGGTACAAGATAAAAGCCAGTATAAGCACGGCAATTAACCACAGAAAGCTTAGCATATTTTCATAAAAACTGAAATAACCCGTAAAAAGTGCAATAAAAGAAATATTCACTCCGAAATTCTGATAAGTGAACTTAAAATGCTTTTTAAAGTTATAGTGCTCAGAAAGGTAAGCTGCAGCTAACAACAACAACCCTAAAAAGAGATAAGGGACAATTAAAGGATTACTGCTGTACAGCCCATTTGAAAGGATAGTGAAAGGCGTAATGGTTGCACCCAGCCAGATAGCCAGGTTGGTAATGCCCATACTCAGCACACCGATATGGTCAAATTCATAAGCTACATAAAACAAGATGAGCATTGGAATAAACGTGGCAAGGCCATAATTATCGCCGAAAACATGATATTGAAATTGAAGATAACCCAGAAAGCTCAGCAGGCTGAGGCAGCCTAATAATAAGATATAGTCATAAAAAGAACTGGGAGATTTGACTTTTTCCCTGCTAAAAGGTTTCCTGTTTTTAACGCAGTAAAAGAAACTGCCTGTGCAGATCGCAGCAATAAAAAGTAAGATAAACTGATGACCAATGGTGTCAATATTTTTATAGATCAAAATTCCCAGGCCTGTGCTCAAGAGTGTAACACCCAGGTATAAAAGAGTTTTCAGCTCCCAGTGTAAAGAGAATAAAGAGTTTTTATCTCTTTCCACTGCCTTTTCCAGTGTTTGCTCACTAATGAGCCCCTTAGTATGCAGCTTTTTATAAAGGTTAATATTCATATTTCCGGCTGAAGCTATAATTTCTATGGTAAGCTTACGAAAATTTAATTAGACTGTCAATTTGACAACTAAAATGAAATTGGAACATCCCTTGATAAAGCCGTTATGTACTTAAAAATGAGTTAACATATGAGCATAGAAGAAAAAGGGAGTATTTCCATACATACCGAAAACATTTTTCCTATTATTAAGAAATTCCTGTACTCAGACAATGAGATATTCCTGCGTGAGCTGGTTTCAAATGCGGTTGATGCGGTACAAAAAATCAAACGTTTAGCTGCCTTAGGACAATACAACGGTGAGTTGGGCAATCCTTTAGTAGAAGTTGCGCTTGATGTGGAAAAAAAGACGATCACAATCAGTGATAACGGATTGGGAATGACTGCCGAAGAGATTAAGAAATACATTAATCAGGTAGCTTTTTCAGGTGCGAGTGAATTTGTAGAGAAATTTAAAGACGCTAAAGATGCCAATGAGATCATTGGTAAATTCGGATTAGGGTTCTATTCTGCATTCATGGTAGCAGATCTGGTTGAAATTCAGACTTTATCTTATCAGGAAGGCGCAGAACCAGCACGTTGGGTTTGCGACGGAAGTACCTCTTATGAGATTACTGAAGGTTCACGTACTACCCGCGGAACAGAAATTATCCTTCATATCAATGAAGAATCTGCTGAATTCCTTAGTCAGCATAAATTAGAAGAGATCTTAGATAAATATGGTAAATTCTTACCGGTACCAATTAAATTCGGTACAAAAACTCAGGAAATTCCTGACGGTGAGGATGAAGAAGGAAAGCCTAAAACAGTAAGTGTTGAAACTGATAACATCATCAATACCACTGACCCTATCTGGACTAAAGCACCTGCAGATTTGTCAGATCAGGACTACCTGGACTTCTACAAACAATTATATCCTTTTGGAGAAGATCCTTTATTCTGGATACACCTGAATGTAGATTATCCTTTCAACTTAACGGGCGTTTTATACTTCCCTAAAGTGAAGAATGATTTTGATATGCAACGTAATAAAATCAAATTATTCAGCCGCCAGGTATTTATTACTGACGAAGTAAAAGATATCGTTCCTGAATTCTTAATGTTATTGCATGGTGTAATTGATTCTCCTGATATCCCATTGAACGTTTCCAGAAGTTTCCTTCAGGCAGATAGCAATGTGAAAAAAATCAACAGCTATATCACTAAAAAAGTAGCTGATAAATTAGGCGAGCTTTTCAATAAAGACCGTAAGGCTTATGAAGAGAAATGGAGTGATATCGGCCTTTTCGTAAAATACGGAATGGTTAGCGAAGAGAAATTCTATGATAAAGCAAAAGATTTCGCTTTAGTAACCAATACTAAAAATGAAAACTTTACGCTGGATGAATACCATGCAAAAGTAAAAGATATCCAGACTGATAAAAATGGTCAGGTGGTTTATATCTATACAAACGACCCTGCTAAACAAGACGGTTTCATTCAATCGGCAAACAAAAAAGATTACGACGTTCTGTTGATGAACTCAGCAATCGATAATCACTTTGTAACCTCTTTAGAGCAAAAATTGGAGAAAACATTGTTGAAACGTGTGGATTCTAGTGTTGCAAGTAAACTGATTGAAAAAGATGAGGTTGTAGAATCAGTATTGACTGATGAGCAATCTGCAAAAGTGAAAGACGTTTTTGAGAAAGCAATTGTTAAACCAGGTTTCCAGGTAGAGATTGTTGGCTTACATCCAGAAGAATTCCCTGTAACAGTGACTATGGATGAGTTCATGAGAAGAATGAAAGACATGGCTCAAATGGGCGGTGGAATGAGTTTCTATGGTAGCATGCCTGATAGTTATAAAGTTGCAATCAATGGTAACCATAAGTTGGTGAATAAAATTTTACAGACTGAAAATAGCGAAGAGCAAAGTGCACTGGCTAAACAGGCTGTAGATTTAGCTTTACTTTCTCAAGGGATGCTTACCGGTGCTGAATTAACAGCATTTGTTAACAGAAGCGTTGAATTGATTTAATCAGAAGGAGCCTTTGCTCTTTTCTTATAATAACCCTGTTTCCTGTATTCCTATAAAGGATTTATGCAGAAAACAGGGTTTTTTGTTATTTATTAATATTCTCCAGGCTTAACAGGAAAGCATAGTTCAATGCGATATCTTTTAGATAGTCGAACCTGCCGGATGCTCCGCCGTGTCCAAAGTCCATATCTGTTTTTAGCAGCAGGACATTTTTATCTGTTTTGGTTGCTCTTAACTTTGCAACCCATTTAGCGGGTTCGAAATATTGAACCTGGCTGTCATGAAGACCGGTGGTTACCAGCATATTTGGATAATGTTTAGCTTCAATATTCTCATATGGAGAATAACTTTTCATATAATGATAAGCATCCGCATTCTTAGGGTTTCCCCACTCATCAAATTCATTTGTCGTAAGCGGAATACTTTCATCAAGCATTGTATTCACCACATCTACAAATGGGACCTGAGCAATCACCCCATGCCATAGCTCAGGTGCAAGGTTAATTACTGCACCCATCAACAAGCCGCCAGCACTACCACCCTGTGCATAAAGGTGTGCCGGGCTTGTATATTTTTTTTCAATCAGGAAGTTCCCGCAATCAATGAAATCGGTGAAAGTATTCATCTTTTTCATCAGCCTTCCATCTTCGTACCATTGTCTGCCCATTTCCTGTCCACCACGAATATGTGCAATTGCAAAAACGAAGCCCCTGTTCAGCAGGCTCAGATTACTGGAAGAAAAAGAAGCGTCCATGCTGTGTCCATATGAACCGTAAGCATAAAGTAGCAAAGGCGCGTTTCCGTCCTTTTTAAGACCGTTTTTATAGACTAACGAGATGGGAACCTGTGTTCCGTCTTTGGCTGTCGCGTAGAGGCGCTCTGTCGTATAGTCGGCCTTATTATAACCACCTACAACCACTTGCTGCTTCATCAGCTGCTTTTCTTTCGTATCCATATGGTAGTCATAAACGGATACTGGTGTAGTCATGGAAGTATAGATGTAGCGAAGCTTTTCACTATTGTATTCTGGATTATTACCAACAGAAGCATTATAAGTGGGTTCACCGAAATCAATATAATGTTCAGCACCATTTAATTTACGGATGCGTAACTGGGCCAGACCATTTTTACGCTCTGAAATCACTATAAAATCTTTAAATCCCTCCACATCCTCTAAAAGGACATCTTTGCGGTGCGGAATCACCTCTTTCCAATTCTCTTTTTCTGTTCTGTCAAGTGGACACTCCATTAAACGGAAGTTTTTAGCATTCCAGTTGGTTACGATCAGAAATTTGTCGGCTAAGGCGGTTACATTATAAAGTACATCTTTAATTCTGGGCTGGAATACTTTGAATTCGGCGTCAGGCTGATCTGCAGGAATCAGTCTCTCTTCGGCAGATAAGGTTGCCGAAGAATAAATGAAAATATACTTACCGGATTTGGATTTACCGACACCGATATAGTTGGATTTATCTTTTTCCTGATATACAACAATATCCTTGGTAGCTGCTGTTCCGAGTTTATGCTTTTTGATTTTTTCGCTAAGCAGTGTTTTTGCGTTTTTTGAGGTGTAAAAAAGTGTTTTATTATCTGCTGCCCAAACCGCATCTCCTTCTGTATTGGGAATACTATCTTTTAATAGCTCTCCAGTTTCCAGATTTTTGATCAAAATAGTATACTGGCGTCTGGAAACCTTATCGACCCCATAAGCAAGTAATTTATTGTCAGGACTTACACTGTACCCGGTGGCTGAATAATATGGAAGTCCCTTAGCCAGTTCGTCAATATCGAGCAGTATTTCTTCTTTGGCATCCAATGTTTCCTTTTTACGGCAGAATTTGGAATACTGTTTTCCTTCTTCAGTTCTGGAATAATAGAAATAACCATTTTTAAATACCGGAACTGACTCATCTTTCTCCTTGATGCGGCCTTTCAGCTCTTTAAAGAGATTGGCTTGTAACGTTTTTGTGCCACTCATCATCTTGTCGAGGTAGTCATTTTCAGCGTTGAGATAATCGATCGTTTTTGTGCTGTCCGGCCCCTTTTTAAAATAATCAATCATCCAGTAATAATTATCAATTACCGTGTCACCATGTAAAACACGCTGTTTAGGTTTGATTTCTGCTATCGGGGCTTTTGCTGCCGGCCATTTATAAGTTTCCATTTTCGTATCTTTGTTTGTGCAAGCTAAAGCTGAACTTAGCAAGAGTATAAACGGAATAATTTTCTTCATTGTATGGCGTTTGAGGTTAACTAACAGATAGGCTAAAAAGCTATCATGGCGCCCTTTGATGATTTGTTCCGTTTCTGTTGTTTGCTTTTCGGGCTTTGACTACTGCAAAATAGGATTAATTTTTATAAACTATATATCATCATGAATAAGATTCTTAACCGAAAGAATATTTTTAACGGGATGCTGATTGTATTATTCCTGGTGCTGCTTTTTGTACCTCCTGCGAAAGCGCTGGTATTGGAAGGCTTAATGAAAATTGGGTTTTTCAAGCCTGATACTGCTGCAGTCGATAAACAGGTTAATGCTGCAGGCGATCTATCCGGTATTAAGTTTAAAGATATCAATGGAAAAGTTATTGACCTTGGGGAATTGAAAGGAAAGGTTGTTTTTCTTAATTTCTGGGCAACCTGGTGCCCTCCATGTCTGGCCGAAATGCCGAGTGTAAATGCATTGCACGAAAAATTCAAGGATGATAAAGACGTGGTTTTTATTTTGGTTGATGCTGATAGTCAATTGCCAAAAGCACAAAAATTTATGGATAAAAAAGGATATCAGTTGCCTGTTTATGCCGTAGACAGTGAAATTCCAGAAGTACTTTTTAAAGGTTCATTACCCACTACAGTCGTATTTGATAAAGCAGGCAGGATTTCCTATAATGAAGCCGGAGCCGCTAACTACGCAGATTCAAAATTCATTGCATTTATCAATAAACTGAAAACAACGAATTAATAATTATCAATTTATATACCCGGTTAAAGAATAATCATGCAACAACCATTTGATATTACTATAGGTGAAATCGACTATGCTATATTTCCAGAAGGAAATGATACTTATGTTGTTTTTAAGGATGGTAAGGAATACCGTCATATCCTGAAAGATACAGAATCACAGTGGCTGACACTGGATCCTGAGACTGCACTACCCTTGTTTGGAGAAGATGAAGAAGTAAATGCTATCGGCCGGGAGATCATCGCTTATGTGCCAGAAGAAGAGGACGAAGAAGAAGAACAGGAAGACGAAGAATTATAATAGTATTTATAAAAGCTATAAAAAGATAAAGTCTCTACAGGGACTTTATCTTTTTATAATCTTAATCTTTTTGAGTGTATTCCCATTTCTGGTAATTGTGCCGATATATAACCCGGTAGATAATGCAGATAAATCAAACTGATATAACCCATTGGCTTCTTTCAGGAAAATCTTTTGTCCTGACAAATTGTAAAGCGTAAGTGTATAAGGATCAAAATCGCCACTAAGTACCGATAAAAAGTCAATCACCGGATTTGGAAAAGCTGCAAAATCATTTTCTTTCAGGAAGTTAAGCGGTAAGATATCTGAAGGGATTTTAATCCCATCATTTGTAACCAAGGTCACTCTGTAGAACTGAATGCCACGTACCAGGTTCTGATCAGTCTGGCTATAATTCAAAAGTCCAGAAGTGACAACCGTTTCGGCCAGCGTTGCAAATACTCCAGGGGAAGTTTGTTTTTCCCAAATGATACTTTTCAGATTGTAGGTTGTGCCTATCGTTAAGTCAAGTTTACCCGCATCATTTACAATATTTGCCAGAAAAGTTCTTACATAGCAGGCTACACCCTGTGCCGTATAGTCTACCGTATAACTTTTTAACCCGCTGAAATCAGGGCCATTTGCTGCAACTGTGAAATAATTGGAGGCTATAGCAGATTTATCAACAATAGCCAGGGTATCTGTCAATTGCCGGATCGGCGTTAAGGTATTATTCTTTAAATTGTAAAGCGTGTAACCCGTTGCCTGCGGTTGAGCTGGCCAATGAAACAAAATCTTGTCTGTACAACTATAACCCACTTGTAGTTTTTCAGCAAGCGAAATAACAAAAGATTCACTAAGAAACTCTTTTCCGCCAGTCTCCATCTTGAAAATGGCGCGTGTAAATAAATTTGGAGCAGCCCATTTATAAAAAGAAGATCCAAGGTCAATGTTGCTGTTCACAACTGTCCAGTTAGCACCGTTGTCGTAACTCACAGAGAGCTTTCCTGTCTGACCTGATAGAGTACTTCCCCATCTGATATAATTGCTCTCAGCAGCGAATATTGCAGCGTCTTTTAAAGGGAAGGTCCAGCTAAAATCATTCTTTGCTTTCCATTGATAAGCGATACTGAAATCTTGTTTTCCCTGGGTGACAGTTCTGCCTTTTACATGAATGGTATAGGTTCCTGCAGGTACATTGGTTAAACTTACCTGTTGCACTGTATTCAAGTTATCTAATCCCCGTTTTGCAGGCATCAATAAAGAATCCGCACTGGGATAGGTATTCAATATCCAGGGCAAAATGACAGTTCCGGCCGGTGTTTCCATAGATAGGTCCAGATGGTTAACGATACTCTGTACACTGTTAACCGGCGCAGGAGGATCGAGCCAGGCCAGGGTTACTTTAAGTTCCTGCTGATCTGCGGTTACTTGCAATGGAAACGTAAAATCCTGCTGATCGTTCACTACTCCTGTCTGAAAACGTTTATCAATAATAGTCTGAATAGCCTGTAAAGTATTTAATTTTCCAAACCCTGTCGCAAAATCCACCTGAGGCGTTCCAATATCGTCTGCCGAATTAATCAGGATACTTTTTACCGTGGCTGCAGAAGGTTGTTTTCCGTACTGTTTTTTGTATTGCTGCTGAAACAGGGCTACCGATCCTGAAGTTAATGCCGCGGCACCAGATGTACCATCCTGTCCCAGAGCAACCAGCTCAGGTTTTACCCGGCCATCATAGGCAGGGCCTTTACTGCTTTGACTTTCTGATACATTTTCCTGATTTATCCCTCCTATAACTAATACATTCTTCGCAGTCTTAAAATTTCCTGTTAACTGAGCAGTATTCGGAATGTTTTTATAAATACCATCCACCGCTGTAACCAAACCCGAATTTCCCGAAGAAAATACATGCACTATCGTATCTGCTTCAAATACTTGTTTATCATAAGCAACAGCCTGCATCCCATAAAAGTTATCTATCCCAAGACCATAAGAGTGGTTTTGTACATTTACCTTATATTGATTTAACTCCTTGATATCATCCGGCATGAGATCATTATTGTTTTTCCTGTAATCTGAAGCTGTTAATGAGGTAAAAGGAGCTGCTCCCAGTCCACGTATAAACGTATTTCCCCTGCCAACAGCAAGTGTAGCCATTTGTGTTGCATGATCATCTACTACCGGAGCAGTTGAAGGTGTTGCTACGATATTTCCTGCCAGGTCTATATCTTCTTTAACGAACATTTGTTCCTTAATGGAAAGCGTAATGCCTTTCCCGTCAATATCAGGATAACGCAGGTGTACGGCTGAAATTTCATTGCTGGAAAGATCCATGTCGTTGATGACCGTTTCGTCTTTTGCGGTTTGATAAACGTCAGCAAACAGGACTTCTTCTAGTTGTAAGACCGGCATCAGCTCACTCATTTGTATACTGGCTGTAACGACGTAATTGTTTTGATCAAATGTGTAAGATTTTAAGCCTTGTACTGAAACAGGAACACTTGGTGTCTTTGGGTTTATCGAAATTCTTATTGTAAATTGCTTATTTTGAGTTGAATATTGCGCATACTGACGTGCGAGTTTATCACTGGCTTTCCATAAAGAGTTTGCTTTAGTCTGAGAAATAATCAGAGAACTGAATTTTGCAGCCGTCTTTTCCGGAATAATTAAATGGTTCAAAGAAAAACTGCGCAACGGTTTTAACTCCTGAATTTCTGCCGATGTTAACGGGCGGGAAAGCTCGACTAATAGAAGATTTTCACCATTAATCTTTGAATCCGATACAGTAGAGCTGTATTTGTGGAATATCTCTTTTTTTTCTGCAACCGATAATTTTTGTGCCTTTGCAGCTGTGTTGCAAAAAAGAATTATAATTAAAGCATATTTTATTTTGAAATTCACAATAATTTGAAATTAAAAATTTGTTAATGGTTAAAATTATATATAATTTTAGATTAACCTATTAGTTCACAAACAATCTACCTAAAAAACTAACTTAATGAAAAAATTTAACTTATTCTCGCTTGCCGTAGCCGGCATGCTAGCACTCTGCGTTTTCGGATGTCAGAAAAAAGAAGCTGCTACTACAGCTGATACTAAACAAGATGAAATTTCAGCAACTGTTAAATCACAGATCTCAAGTCTTGGTTTCAGTACTGAAAATGCAAGAAAAGTAGCTGGAGGTTACCTTGTAGAAGGTGATATCCTTTTAAGCGAAGCTAATCTTACTGAAAAAGCTGAAACTACACACTTAAGTGTTGCCTCTACAGAGCAGTACAGAACCACTAATCTTGTAAAAGCTTTGCCAAGAGTAATTACTATTTCTGTAACTAACCTGCCTGCAGTTTATAGTAATGCAGTGAATGCAATGATTACCAGATACAACAACTTAGGGCTACGTTTTACTTTCCAACGTGCAGCTGCTGGAACTACTGGTCAAATTAACGTAGTAGGATTTAACGAAGGTCCTTCTGGCGGTTATATTACTTTAGGTTCTTCTGGTTTCCCAACGGCTTCTGGTAACCCATATAGCGAAATCCAAATGAACACTAATGCAGCAGCTTACGGTGCTAATCCTAACCTGGGATACCTGACCTCTGTTTTACAGCATGAAGTTGGACACTGTATTGGATTCCGTCATACTGACTATTCTAACAGAGCTTATAGCTGTGGTGGAACTGCAGTTAACGAAGGCGCAAGCGGTGTTGGAGCAATTCTGATTCCTGGAACTCCTTCTGCACCAGATGCAGCATCATTCATGTTAGCTTGCTCAAATGGCGGCGACAGAACCTTTAATGCGAATGATGTAAAAGCAATTAACTATTTATATAAATAAAATACCTAACCTCTAGATATTTTGTGAATTAAAGGCTTTAAGCCCGGCAATAACTATTGCCGGGCTTAGTCTTTTTAAGACTTCCTTGTGTTAGCTTCTGATATTCAGTTGTTTAAATAAAATAAATTCGTTTTTATCTTAATATATATATAATTTTAGGTTACCTATGACTTATTAATCATCTACCTAAAATTAACTTAATGAAAAAACTGAATTTATTGTCATTTGCCCTCGTGGGTACAATGATCTTGTGCATTTTTGGATGCCAGAAAAAAGAAGCACAAACTTCCTCAGCTGCTAGTCAGGATCAAATTTCTGCAAGCACAAAATCTCAAATCAGTAACCTGGGCTTTAGCACTGAGAATGCCCGGAAAGTAAAAGGAGGATACCTCGTAGAAGGAGATATTTTTTTGAGTGATAAAAATCTCAATGAAAAAGCGGCTACAAGTTACTTAAGTATTGCCAAAACAGAACAATACCGTACGCTGAATAAGGTTAGTGGTTTACCAAGAGTAATTACAGTTTCGGTAACAAATTTACCTGCTGTTTATGGTAATGCTGTAGACGGAATGATTAAAAGATATAATGACTTAGGCTTGCGCATTACTTTCCAGCGTGCAGCTGCAGGAACCACTGGTGATATAGATGTAGTAGGCTTTAATGAAGGTCCTTCTGGTGGTTATATTACATTAGGCTCATCAGGTTTCCCTTCGGGAGGCGATCCTTATGGGGAGATTCAGATGAATACAAACGCTGCAGCATACGGAGCTAATCCTAACCTGGGATACCTGACCTCTGTTTTACAGCATGAAGTTGGACACTGTATTGGATTCCGTCATACTGATTATTCAAACCGGGCTTACAGCTGTGGTGGAACCGCAGTAAATGAAGGTTCAAGCGGGGTTGGCGCCATCCAGATTCCAGGTACACCATCAGGACCAGATGCATCTTCATTTATGTTAGCTTGCTCAAACGGATCTGACAGGACGTTTAATTCTAATGATAAAATTGCCCTAAACTATTTATATAACTAATCTGCAAATCCTAGCTGATTTATGAGTCATGGTATTAAGCCCGGCATTAATTTACCGGGCTTTTTTGTTCTGTAGCCGGATTTTTAATTATTTAATCTGAAATTATTTTTCTATCAATGAGTATTTTTTTTGATATAGATTAATATCTTAGCATTAATCTAAATTTATTTATATGAAAAAAAATTACGCTCTGATTGCTGCTTTTGCAGCAGTTGTTATGATCAGCGGTTGTTCAAAAGACAAATCTGCCGCAGTGAAAGATGGTAATCCCTCCACCAATAAACCCCAATCAGCTGTCGACGGACTGTATGATGTACTTGGGTACGGTTATAATGTAACCGGAGAATATGGCAATTCAAGCGCAGCTACGTATAAGGTAATCGACGTGGAGCGATTGAAAAGTGATCAGCCAAACAGGGTTGAAATAGATCTTTCTAAAAAACAGGAAGGTAAAATATTTTCTGCTGACAATGCAGAAAGCTATTCAAAAAAAATCTCTGCTACGTTAAAAGCAACGGTAGGATTTGCCTTATTTAAGTCTACTATAACAGGCTCCTATTCTGATGCAAGCTCTTTTTCTTCGAGATATGTTTACAGCAGTTATGAATTAATGATTCAGGAAAAAAGAAACAAATTTAACGCAACTAATGAGTTATTAAGAGGCTACGTTACTCCTGAGTTTACGACGGATGTTCAAAATAACTCTGCGGCATATATTGTTAGAAAATATGGCACTCATGTGCTATCTGACATTATTTTAGGGGCAAAATTGCAAGTCTTGTATCAGTCAGAAACTTCAAAAGCAGACAGGACAGTAGCTGCTGCTGCCGGACTGGATGTAGGTATAGGAGCTATATTTAATATAAACACTGGTTTAAACTATGATAAAGCCTCTGCCAGTCAAAATTCCTCTCAGCGATTACATTATAAAACCTATGGTGGCGATCCATCAAAAAGCCTCATAGGAACACTATCGTTGGATCAAACAGTTCCAACAGTAAATATTGCCAATTGGCAAAGCACTTCTAATGTGCCTAATGCAGAGCTTATAGCGATTAGTAATGACGGATTGATTCCAATTTCAGATTTAATTTTTGACGGTGCGAAAAAAGCAGAAGTAGAAAATTATATTAAACAATATCTGATTGATAACCAAGTAACTGTAGACAATGATTTTACTTCCCAACTAGTCAATATCAATTCATTTAGCGCTAAAAAAGAAGGACATCATTATTTGTCAACAGGTATGGTTGATGATTGGAACTACTGGAGCTATCTCGGTTCTTCATTCCGTGCCTATAATAAACCTATACCAGGAACTGTACCAATCAATGTTTTCTTTAGCCAAAAAGGGGCAGATCACTTTTATACTCAGGGATCTGTCGATGATTTTTCATGGTGGAGAAGTGAAGGAATCGCTTTTTATGCTTATAGTCAACAATTTCCAGGAACTATTCCGATTTATCTGCATACCAGCAAAGATGGTAAAGATCATTACTATACGCCTGATGGAGGACAGCTTGATTCACGTTACTGGTTACCGGTAAGTGGTATCGCTTTTTATGCTTACCCTTCGAAATAATCAAATCAGATTAAAAACAGAAATCCGGAATGACTCAGTCTCCGGATTTTCTGTTTATCCAGCCCAATTGTCCCGGTCCAGACTACGGAAATGAATCGCTTCAGCTAAATGTTCCAATTCAATATTTTTAGTCCCTGCCAGATCGGCAATTGTCCTTGAGACCTTTAAGATCCTATCATAGGCACGGGCTGATAAACCGAGTTTTTCCATCGCTTTTTTGACAAGTTCCAGGCCTTCCCCGTTGATTTTGCAAAGTTTCCTGACCTGGGCGGGGCTCATTTGCGCATTATAATACAAACCTGTATGCTCAGCAAAGCGGATTTCCTGTTTTGACCTTGCACTGATTACTCTTTTCCTGATCACTGCACTTTTTTCCGAAGGCCGCAAAGAAGCCAATTCATCAAAATGAACAGGAGTGACTTCCACGTGCAGGTCAATCCTGTCCATAAGCGGCCCTGAAATTTTACTTAGATACTTCTGGACAATCCATGGAGAACAGCCGCATTCCTTGTCCGGATGGTTATAAAATCCACAAGGGCAGGGGTTCATGGCGGCTATAAGCATAAAACTCGCCGGATATTCTACACTTAAACGCGCTCTTGATATGATCACTTTGCGGTCTTCAAGTGGCTGGCGCATCACCTCCAGCACAGACCGCTTAAATTCTGGTAACTCATCCAGAAATAAGACACCATTATGTGCCATTGAGATTTCTCCTGGCTGCGGATTCGCTCCTCCGCCCACTAAAGCCACATCAGAAATACTGTGATGCGGATTGCGGAATGGTCTTTCCGTCATTAATGAAGTCGCTGCATTTAATTTCCCGCTCACAGAATAAACCTTGGTTGTTTCCAATGCTTCCTGCATACTTAAAGGAGGTAAAATGGTAGGTAAACGTTTAGCCAGCATTGTTTTCCCAGCTCCGGGCGGCCCGATCAGAATTACATTATGTCCGCCTGCGGCAGCAATCTCTAAAGCTCTTTTAATGCTTTCCTGTCCGTTGACATCAGAAAAATCATGATCATAAAAACCAGTATCTTTTGTAAACTCACTTTTCGTATCCACAAGAACAGGATTAAAAATGGCAGTTCCATTGAAAAAAGCGACCAGGTCTTTTAAATGATGCATGCCATAAACCAGCAGATTGTCAACAACAGCCGCTTCTCTTGAATTTTCTGCAGGCAAAATAAATCCTTTGAAACCTGTTTCTGCCGCCTGGATAGCAATAGGAAGGGCTCCTTTTACAGGCTGTATACCTCCATCCAGCGAAAGTTCTCCTGCAATGAGCACCTCTGCAACCCTTTCGCTGATTAATTGTCCTGAAGCTGCTAAAATCCCGATAGCAATGGGCAAGTCATACGATGTACCTTCTTTACGGATATCTGCTGGTGATAAATTGACTACGATCTTTTGCCTGGGCATCTTAAAGCCGGAAGACTGAATCGCACTCTCTACTCTTTTAAGGCTTTCTTTAACTGCATTATCGGGCAATCCGACAATATGATATTTATTTCCGCTGCTAATACTAACTTCAATAGTGATTGTTAAAGCATTAACGCCAAAGACTGCGCTGCCATAAGTTTTAATGAGCATATTGATTTACGAATTAGCACGTAAATTTAATTCCATATTAAGCCTTATAGGTTAAAAAAGTACAGACATAAAAAAAACCGGATTGAGAGCCCGGTTTTTAAAGATCAGCAAAGAATGATTACATTCTTCCCTGTGGCATTTTAGGCATACCGCGCATCATTTTAGCAGCAGCAGCGGGGTTAGAAAACTGTTTCATCACCTTACGCATATCCTCAAACTGTTTAATCAGTTTAGTAACCTCTTCTATTTTATTTCCAGAACCCTTAGCAATACGTAAACGTCTGCTTTGCTGAATGCTGTCTGGATTTTCACGCTCATATTTCGTCATCGACTGAATAATTGCTTCCACATTTTTGAAAGCATCATCTTCAATCTCTACGTTTTTCATCATTTTACTTACCCCTGGGATCATGCCCATCAAGTCTTTCATGTTACCCATTTTCTTGATCTGCTGAATCTGGTTATAGAAATCGTTGAAGTCAAACTTATTCTTACGGATTTTCTTTTGAAGTTCTGCTGCTTCTTTTTCATCAAACTGCTCCTGAGCACGCTCAACAAGGGAAACAACGTCACCCATTCCCAAAATACGGGAAGCCATTCTGTCTGGATAGAAAACATCAAGTGCTTCCATTTTTTCACCAGTACCGACAAATTTAATCGGTTTGTTAACCACAGACTTAATAGATAAAGCCGCACCACCGCGGGTATCACCATCAAGTTTTGTCAGTACAACACCTGTAAAATCTAATCTTTCATTGAATGCTTTAGCTGTATTAACCGCATCCTGTCCGGTCATGGCATCAACTACGAACAGGATTTCATGCGGTTTAGTATGCAATTTCACATCCGAAATCTCATTCATCATCTGCTCGTCTATCGCTAAACGACCCGCTGTATCAATGATAATTACGTTATGATGTTCTTTCTTTCCAAGTTCAATACCTTCCAGTGCAATTGCAACAGGGTCTTTAGAATCTTTGTTCGCATAAACAGGAACACCGATCTGCTCACCCAAAATCTGCAATTGATCAATCGCTGCAGGACGGTAAACGTCACCAGCTACCAATAAAGGTTTTTTACCTTTACTTTTCAGGTAATTTGCCAGTTTCCCAGAGAAGGTTGTTTTACCCGCACCGTTCAAACCAGCAATCAATATGATTGTAGGATTCGCTTTTAAATCTAATTCTTTAACCTCACCGCCCATCAATGCAGTCAGCTCGTCGTTCATTACCTTAGTCAGTAATTGTCCCGGAGAAACCGCGGTAAGTACATTCAGGCCAAGGGCCTTTTCCTTAACCTCGTCAGTGAAGCTTTTAGCCGTTTTAAAATTTACATCGGCATCCAGTAAAGCCTTACGAATTTCTTTCATGGTTTCAGCCACGTTGATCTCTGAAATGCTTCCCTGACCCTTTAGAACTTTAAATGCCCGGTCTAGTTTATCCTGTAAATTTTCAAACATGTTTTATTAATTGATAGTCAATTAGTTAATGTATAATGGTAGTCGTGTACAAAGTTGCAAACATTTTTAATAACAATCAACATTAAAATAGGATGCAAAGGTATTTAGCGCGGGAATATAAACATCACGCCCATCGCTAAAGACTGGCTGCCCTGGATCCGGTCACTGATCGTCTTGTCATATATTCCGATACCATTCAGTGTCACGTTCATAAACCTGTTGACTTTAGTTGTTAAAGTCACATCCAGCCTGTGTTTCATGTTTTCAAAATGATCGTATGGGACGAAGACATAGTATCTGCTTTTCAGGTTTACATTATGAAAAATATCTTTTTCAAAGTTAACAGTGATTTGAAAAGCCAGGTCATTTTTAAAAGTATCTCCTACCGGAACCCCATAAAAATCTGTTTTCTGGGTCGCAGGGTCCGGATTTGCCTTCGCATCAGCTGCAGCCAGTGCCTTGTTATCCAAAACAAATGTTTGTTTTGCAGCACCGGTACCAAATTGTGTAGAGAAAAATTTATTTGGCTTGTATTCAAAACCGAAAGATTCCGTCAGGTATCCCGGAGACATAAATTTGGAAATTAATGTAGCAGTCTCCACCCCATTAGGCGATGAATACGAATATCCGTTATCAAATTGCGATTCAAAAGTTACCTGGGTAAATAAATTCCAGTTTTTAGAGATTTTGAATGCTCCCGTATTATTCCAGAATATCCGGTCATTCGTTTTCTTTTGCAATTGACCTTTATTTCTTATTTTTCCATAACGCAGATCAACCTCAGTTAAATAACTGTAATTTTCTTTTTTGTATTCGGCTTTGTAATTGACTAATCCCTCTACGGCCAGTGAATTTACACCACCACCACTCCAGTTGTTACTGAAAGAAGATTGATTTACATTAATCCCGATTGCAGTTTTAGTTTTCCAGTAATTTACCTTTGAACTCACAATCAGCGGATTAATCTCCACTGGTTTAAAGACGATAATACCTTTTAGCGAAGGCAATGGACTTTTCCTCAGCTTAAGGTCAAAATCTTTAACTGTTATAGGAACTGTATCTATCTCTTGTGCACTTACTTGTGCTGAAACTGCAAATACAAATAGTAAACATGCGTATATACCTCTCATTGATACAAAGAAAAGAAAAATGTTCGTAGGATTTATTATAAATATTTAAACCACGAATACAGTCTCCTGTTTTTCAGATAATTCATGTCCAATTCATTGGCATAAGCCTCCTTTTCGAAACTTATATTAAAATAAGCTTTGCTGTGATTTCTGTATTTATATAGATTAACCAGGTAGTTTATTGAATAAAGAATATAAAAAGGAAGGATCAGGAGCTCTAATTGCTGGTAGAAATGAATTTTTTCATGGTTAATCAATAACGTATCAGTTTTCTGTCCGGGATCCTTAAAAAACATAAACGGAAAAATAGCCATTGCATTTGCAGGAAGTCCCCTCCAGATTACAGGCCAGTATTTCATGGATGATCAATTTTGATTACAGGAAGTGGTTGTAATCTGAACGCCTTCGGATTCCGCTTATAAGAAGCATAATTGTTTCTCACAAAGACTATAAAAGCATAATCAGAAGCTGCAAGCACGAAGTCATAACTAGGGCGGTACTGCTGCATAAAATCTTTCAGTTCAAAATCTTTAATTCTTAGCACACGGCCTACAAAAGCAGGATTATACCTGTAATCAATAATTTCTTCTTTGTAGTCTCTTTCCAGGATAGCTTGCAAATGTCTTGCATTCTTACCTTTTCTGCTCAGCAAATTATAGATCGCATCTATTCCTAAGCCGACTCCTCTTGAACTTAAATTCAGTAAATCTCTGGAGCTTCCCAGATCAGTTGCATACTTGTATTCTCTGGTTCTCTGTTCATACCGCTGCTTTGGAGAAAGGGAGCTTCCAATAATAGAAACCTCTTTCAACTGAATGGCCAGTGGCTTTAATTGAAAAAAGATTGCACTTCCTTTATAAACTACCGTATCTAATCCGTAGCCTTGACGTACAGCGAATAAAGTATCGCCAATAGCGGCTTGCGTTGTAAATTCACCTTTACTGTTGTTATAAATCCCATCATCATTATGAGAATTATAAATATAGACTGTAGCTAAACGCTGTTTGGATACCTTATCGATAACAAACCCTTGAACGGATTTTTTTTGAGCTAAAGCTACACCACAAAAAAAGCAACAGAAAAGGAATAAAAGAGTAGGTTTCATTGCACAGCAAAAATACAAATAAGACGAGGCTAAATGGCTTATATTAACATTATTTAACTACTACCAGCTTCTGTCCTATTTTTACACCCTCATCCGAAAGACCATTCAGCGACTTTAATTCGTCTACAGTCATGTTATATCTTTTTGAAATGTTATAAAGTGTATCGCCTTTCTGAACGGTATAATTAGGATCTGTTGTGTTGATAACTTGTTTGGATACAGGTATTTCTACCGGTGCAAATTTCTTTGTTTCCTTAGGGATATTCGCGTTGATTTCCGTAAATACCCGGTCTTCACGTTTAATTTTATCTGGTTCAGATTCAGACTGGTCATACTGATGCAAATTATATTTCTCAATCGTATTGATCAGCATGTCAGGATATTTTGGATTGGTTGCATAACCAGCCTGTTTCAGACCCTTAGCCCAGTTTTTATAATCATTTTTATCCAGCTCAAACAATGGGGCATAACGCTTCCTCTTTAAAAACTCAGAGTGATCTTTATAAGATTCCCTGGCATCTTTATAGACCCGGAAACAATCATTACGCTGATCATCATCCTTATAATATGCCTTCCCTCTCCACTCTGCCGTACATTTAACCCCAAAGTGGTTATTTGCATATTTCGCCAGGCTGCTATTTCCGCTGCCAGACTCAATAATACCTTGGGCCAGTGTAATACTGGCAGGAATACCATAAGTATTCATTTCTTCAATGGCCACACCCTTAAAAGCTTCGATATAGCTCAGCGTATTATAATCAGTAAAATTCGGATTCGCTTTATTGGCAGCTTTTTCAATCTGCGCATTGTTCCGGTGATACTTTCTCGATTTACACGAGGATAAGAAAACGATCGCTATAGCGAAGAGTAAGAATGGTTGTTTCATTAAAGCTTGATTTTTTGTCCTGGTTTAAGCGCCGACTTCTTCAATCCATTTTTACGCATCAGCGATAGGGAAGAAGTACCGTGTGATTCCGCAATTTTATTCAGGTTGTCCCCTTTCCTAACGGTATACAATTTAACAGAAGAACGATGTTTCTTAGCTTTATAACTACGGCTATGATGTTTTTTGATACTTACAGGTGCAATCTTTACTGGTTCCGCATAGTCATCCGGTCTTTCATCATATTGATACAATTCGTATTTATTGATAATCGCGATAACCTGTTTAGCCCAGGTTCTGCTGCTGGCGTAACCACCGCGTTGAATCCCTCTTGCCCAGGCCGCATAATCATATTGATCACACTCATCGAACAATTTACTAAAGGAAGACTTGTTTTGTAATACCTCAACGAAATTATCATAAGATTCATCCGCACTTTCGAAATCACGGTAAGAAGAATTGATTTCGGCATTACTGTTTGACCCTTTGATGCCAAAATGATTGTTCAAATGGCGGGCGACTTTACTTTTACCTGCTGCTGACTCATGAATGGCGACCGCGAGAATTACACTTGCCGGGACATCATATGCTCTCATTAATTCTTGTGCGTGATCTGTATGCTCCTCAACGTATTGGGTAACAGTCTGGCTTTGGGCAGCTGAGCCCAGTAAAATTAGTGCCAGCCAAATCAGCATTAGTTTTTTTGTTATCATATTTTATTTTTTTCTGATGATAAACAAGCCATCCCTGACGGGTAAGATTAATTTCTCAACCCTGTCATCTCCAGCAACTTTATCATTAAAAGTACTAATATTAACGGTATCTCTGTCTTGTTGAAGTGTTAGTACTTTTCCACTCCACAGTACATTATCAACAATGATTAACCCACCTGGCCTTACCCTGTCAAAGATCAGATCATAATAGGTTCCATTGTTTTTCTTATCCGCATCAATAAAAACAAGATCAAAAGTCTCATTTAAATCATTAATGGTTTGGGTGGCATCACCCATGATATATTTTATTTGTGAATTATAAGGGGAAACAGCGAAATAACCGCGGACGCGGTCTTCGAGTTCCATATTTTTATCTAAAGTATAAATGATCCCATCCTGGGCAAGTCCTTCGGCCATACATAAAGTAGCATAGCCGGTAAAAGTGCCGATTTCGAGAATACGTTTAGGGGTAATCAACTTACTTAACATGCTTAAAACACGGCCCTGATAGTGGCCAGAAAGCATTCTTGGCATTAAAACCTTCAGATTAGTTTCCCGGTCAATCTGCTGTAGCAATTCGGATTCCGGTTCGCAGAAATTCAGTAGTAAAAGTTGTAAGTCTTCTTTAATCAGGCTCATGTGATGTTCTATAAACGGTGTTCTTCCATGAAATATTGTAAAATAATTGTTGCAGCAATCGTATCTACCCGTTCTTTATTGCGGCGATCCTGTTTTTTCAGGCCACTTTGCATAATTGTCTGATGGGCAAGTTTGGACGTGAAACGTTCATCAACCCAATGCTGAGGAATCTCAGGAAAGTTTTTTTTCAGGGTTGTAGAAAAACCTTTTACATGCTGCGCGGACTCAGACGGGGTGCCATCCATTTGTTTTGGCTCTCCAATAACAAAGGCTTCTACCTGTTCAGTCAGCAGATATTTTTTCAAATATTCGACAATATCTTTTGGGTGTATGGTATCCAGACCTGTAGCAATAATTTGCAGTGGATCTGTAACGGCAATGCCGATACGTTTGGTACCATAATCAAATGCGATAATACGGGACATAGCTGCAAAGATTGTTATAAATTTACTATTTTGCACCAAATGCAGTTTAAAGAGATCGTTGGACAAGAAGAAATAAAGCGTCAGCTGATACAAACAGTTGTTGAAAACAGGGTCAGTCATGCCCAGTTATTTCTCTCTGCGGAGGGTACGGGGTCTTTGCCTCTCGCTATTGCTTATGCGCAGTATATCAATTGTTTAGACAAATCTGCTACCGATAGTTGCGGGATTTGTTCTTCTTGCCGGAAGTACGAAAGATATATTCATCCTGATTTGCATTTCTCTTATCCGTTTTTTGCATCGAAAGATGTTAAAATTGCTGTCGATGTACTGGAAGAATGGCGAACTATGCTGTTGGCAGACCCTTATGTCGATCTTGATATCTGGCGATTACAGTTAAGTGCTGAAAATAAACAGGCGAATATTAATATCGCTGAATGCCATGATATCATTAAGAAATTAAGTTATAAAGCTTTTGAAGCAGAGACCAAGGTGCTGATTATGTGGCTGCCGGAATACCTGGAAAAAGAAGGCAACTCTTTGTTGAAAATTATTGAAGAGCCACCTGCAAATACTTTATTCTTATTGGTTGCGAATAATCAGGAACACATCCTGTCTACGTTGCTTTCCCGGACACAAATTGTCAAAATACCGAAGCTTCCCTTTGAAACTGTGCAAAACTACCTCACCAGCAATCATAATTTGTCCGAAGAACAGGCCGCGACTTATAGCTTTCTGGCTGACGGCAATTTAATTGAAGCTAAATTACAGGCTGCACAATCACACAATGATAATGCAGAGGTTTTTGCAGAATGGTTAAGAATGGGTTATGGGAACCGGGTGCTTGATCTGGTCAATTTTGTAGACCAGGCTGCAAGCTGGGGCAGAGAAAATCAAAAGAATTTTTTAAAGTACGGAATCAGCTTTTTAAGAGAGTGCAGTTTACTGATGAGCGGGGCAGATAGTTTAGTGAAATTACCTGCCAGAACGCTGGAGACTGCACAAAAGCTAAGTAAACATGTACTGGATCTGAATATGGCTTCGGCAATTATTAACGAGCTGGAGCAAGCACATTACCATATAGAACGTAACGCTAATCCTAAAATACTATTTTTAGATGTATCTTTACAATTGGTAAAAATAATCAAGTTTAAAACGCTCCCGAAAGGGACTCAACATATATACAATTAGTTATGGGATGTGGAAGTTGTTCTACAGGTGGCGGTTGCGCCCCCTCAGGCTGCAAAAGTAATGGCTCATGCCTTACTGGAGGTTGTCAGAAAATGGAAGTTTACGATTGGCTGTCTAATTTGGACATGCCTTCTAATTATAAACCTTTCGAGGTTATAGAGGTTAAATTCAAAGGTGCGAGAAAGGAATTTTATCTGAATACTGATAATATTTATCTGGAAATCGGGGAACTGATTGCGGTAGAAGGTTCTACTGGCGGATATGATATTGGCCATGTCTCTTTAACGGGAGAACTGGTGCGTATGCAGATGAAACGCCGTAAAACACCAATGGATCAGGTGACCCGCAAAGTCTACAGAAAAGCGACAGAAGCTGACGTAGATAAATGGAAACTAGCTAAAGACCTGGAATGGGAAACCATGCACAAGGCCCGTACGCTGGCTCTTGACCTGCGTCTTTCGATGAAAATCAGTGACGTGGATTATCAGGGTGATAAAACCAAAGCAACTTTCTTCTATACTGCTGAAGGGCGGGTAGATTTCAGGGAGCTGATTAAAAAAATGGCTGAAACTTTCCGCATCAGGATTGAAATGAGGCAAATCGGAATGCGTCAGGAAGCTGGAAGATTAGGTGGAATTGGGTCTTGCGGACGTGAATTATGCTGCTCTACCTGGTTAACTAACTTTAAAACAGTTTCTACTGCTGCTGCAAGATATCAGAATCTTTCATTGAACACTTTAAAACTTGCCGGACAATGTGGTAAGCTGAAATGCTGTTTAAACTATGAGCTGGATACTTATCTGGATGCTTTAAAGGATATTCCGGATCGCGTAGAAAGTCTTCAAACAGAAATCGGGACAGCACGTCATCAAAAAACAGATATTTTCAAGAAATTAATGTGGTTTAGTTATCCAAATCAGGAAGACTGGATCCCATTGAAAGTGGACCGTGTGAAAGAAATCATGGCCATGAATAAAAAGGGGCAGAAGCCTGTTAATCTAAAAGATGAAGCGGTGGAATTAGCAACGACAGTTTTTGTGGAGAAAATCCCTGATTATGAGAATGTTGTTGGTCAGGATAGTTTAACCCGTCTGGACGATAAGCCAAGAAATAAAAACGCAAAGAATAACAATAACAGGAATAAAACGAATGCGCCTAACAGGCCTGAACGTGGTGTAAAACCGGGACAGCCTGCAGTTAAGGCGGGTCAGCCATCCGTTAAGCCAGGGCAACCAGCTGTTAAGCCAAACCAGCAAACTGCAAAAGGAGGCCAGCCGGGTGTAAAACCTGGTCAACCAGCTCAGAAAGCTGCACAGCCAAACCAGAAACCTGCTGAAAACAGAAGGAATCAAGAAGTGAAAAAAGCACCTGAGGCTGTTAAAACAGAAGATGGGGAAGTTGTTAAAGCCCCTTCTGCCAGCAGAAACAACAGGTCGAGGAATAACCGCAGACGTAACAAACCAACGGATAAGCCAAAGAATGAAGAGAATTAAGATTTTTGTATTGTTGTTTTCCGGCGTACTGGCAACAGGACTGCTGGGATGTAATACAAATAACCTGATTGATACGAACGAAGAAATGCCTCAGCGCAACTGGAGCTATGTCAATAAGATTAAGGGCACTGCAGAGATCAAAGATCCTGCAATGCCTGTATCTCTGCATTTTAAGCTCAGACATACTGCAGATTACAGATATGCTAATATTTATATTTTAATGCACCTGAGTGGCCCTGGTTTGCCTAAAATCACCAGACGTTATGAATATAAACTGGCCGAGTCTGACGGGCAATGGCTAGGTAAAGGTTCGGGGAATTTATATACTTCTGTTCTCCCGTTGCTGACTAATTACCATTTTCCGCAAGCAGGGAAATATACCATTGAAATTGAACAGAATATGCGCGATAATCCTTTAAAGGAAATCAGCGATGCAGGAATTACCGTTTCCGGGGTTCCAGTAAAATAAAAACATATTATTGCTATTTATTAAAGAATCCGGCTGTTTACAGAGCCGGATTTTTTGTTGATTTTATCTGTCAAGTAATTTCAGTATAAGATATAACCTATCCGCAACCGCTATAAAACTCTTGTTTTTTATAAGACGGGCAATAATTGCTCTAAAGCCATACCTCTTGACCCTTTTAATAAAACAAGGCTGTCTGTTATTGGATTCGCTTTCAACCAGGCTTCAGCTTCCTTCGGGGTGTTAAAAAACAACCCTTTAAAAACATCTTTTAAAGCATAAAAATGCTTGCCGATTAAAATGACGGTATCTAATCCTGATTTTTCTGCTAAAGCAGCTATCAAATGATGTTGCTGCTCAGTTTCCGGGCCCAGTTCAAACATATCACCGATAATAGCAACTTTATTTTTGGCCTCCAGCATAGAGATATTGCCCAGCGCTGCGGTCATGCTGCTTGGATTAGCGTTGTAAAAGTCACAAATGATGGTATTCGTTGCCGTTTTAGTCAATTGTGAACGGTTATTATTCGGAAAATATGCTGCTAAGCCTCTATTGACCTGATCCGGGTTAAGCTCAAAGAAAGAAGCGATGCAAATTGCAGCCAGGATATTTTCGAAATTATAGGCCCCTGTCAGGTTTGCCTTAACTTTAAAAACTTCCTGCTTTTTTTTCCAGCTTAATTCAATCAGCGGATCTGATTTCAAAAGTTTTCCGGTCACGGAATTCTCTCCTTCGGTTCCATAATAAACCAGGTGAGTTAATCCGGCAACACCGCTCATTTCCATGATGTATGGATTGTCTCTGTTGATAAAAGCTATACCATCAGCATTTTTGAGATAAGTAAATAACTCGGCTTTCCCTTTTTTCACTCCTTCAAAGCCTCCAAACCCATCCAGGTGGGCCATCCCGATATTCGTAATCATCCCATGAGTAGGCTGAGCAATAGTGCATAAAAACTCAATCTCTTTTTGGTGGTTGGCACCCATTTCAATCACAGCGATCTCTGTACCCGGTGCAATCGCTAAAATTGATAAAGGAACGCCAATATGATTATTCAGGTTACCTTTTGTAGCAAAGGTTTTATATTTTTCACTAAGTACCGCATTGATCAGTTCTTTGGTGGTTGTTTTTCCATTACTCCCAGTCAGGCCAATAATAGGGATATGAAGCTGTGTACGGTGGTGGCGGGCTAAATCCTGCAAGGCAGTTAAGACATCCTCAACCAATAAACAGGAAGCATTGATCTGGTATTCCGCATTGTCTATAATCGCATAGGCAGCACCTTGTTTTAAAGCTTCTGCTGCAAATGTATTGGCATCGAAATGCGCCCCTTTCAATGCGAAGAACAAACAGCCCGCACTAATATTCCTGGTGTCAGTACAGATCACCGGGTTTGACAGGTAGTGTTGATAAAGAGATTCAATTTGGGACATGGCGTAGGTTGTTGTAGTAATCGTTGGTAAAATTACATTATGGATTACAAACAAAAAATATTCTTTAGTACTTTGGTGTTAAGAAATCGTTTAAATTTAAACAGCCTCTAAATTAACTTATTATTAACAACCTGAATAAACCAGCCTGATGAAGAAAATTACGCTCTTATTTTTATCGTTATTCATCTGCTTTACGGCTATTCAGGCACAGATAAAATCTCCGGATATATTTCTAGGCTATCCATTAGGCACAAGGTTTACCCCGCATTACCAAATTCTGGCCTATTTTAAGTACCTGGCGGGAGCGGATAGTAACATCAAGCTCATCAATTATGGGAAATCTTATGAGAACCGCGAGCTGCTGGCAGCTGTTGTCTCCTCAAAAGAGAACATGAGTAATCTGGAACAACTCAGGAAGAATAATTTAAGTTTGAGTAAGGCAGAAGGCGGACAACTCAATCTAAGTAAACAGCCAGCTATTTTATGGTTAAGCTATAATGTTCATGGAAATGAAGCCAGTTCGTCAGAAACGGCTATGAAAATGCTGTATACCTTAGCTGAGGGCGTAAACCGGCAGACCAGAGATTGGCTGAAAAATACGATAGTTATTATCGATCCTTGTTTGAATCCTGATGGAAGAGAAAGGTATATTAATTATTATACGGGGGTAGTGGGACTTACTCCTGATGCGAACCCTCTTTCCAGAGAACATATTGAGCCCTGGCCAGGTGGTCGTCCTAATCATTATTATTTTGATCTTAACCGCGATTGGGCCTGGCAATCACAAATTGAAACACAGCAACGCCAGGTTTTGTATCATCAGTGGATGCCTGAAGTCCATATAGATTTTCACGAACAAAGTTATAACGAGCCCTACTATTTTGCACCTGCTGCCGAACCGGTACATCAGGATATCACGGCCTTTCAACGTGAATTTCAAGTTATAGCAGGAAAAAATAATGCCAGATATTTTGATAAAAATGGATGGCAATACTTTACTAAAGAACGATTTGACCTGTTATATCCTTCTTATGGAGATACCTATCCTTTATATAATGGGGCAATTGGAATGACTTATGAGCAAGGTGGAATTGGCGCTGGTTTAGCTGTGGTGACCGCTAACGGTGATTCTTTAACTTTAAAAGACAGGATAAACCATCATCTCACAACCGGGCTTGCTACGCTCGAAACGGTATCTGATAACAGCTACAGATTGGTTGCAGAGTTTAAGAAATATTTTACGCAAGCTGTTGCTTATCCTCCCGGGACTTATAAAACCTATGTGGTAAAAGCTGATAATATGAGCAGGATGAAAAAAATGGCTGCTTTGTTAACAAAGAATAATATCCATTATGCTTTTGGCGGAGATAAGACCATAACGGGATTTAATTTTGGAACAAAAAAGACCGCGATTTTCAGGCCAGGCAGAAATGATATGGTCATTAGTCTTAAACAACCCGCTTCTGTTCTCGCTAATGTTCTCTTCGAGCCTCAAACGATGGTTACTGATTCAAATACTTATGACATTACCGCATGGGCATTACCATATGCTTACGGTCTGAATGCTTTTGCATGTAAAGAGGTATTTACTGGTGAATTCCAGGAACCTGAAGCCCGGAAAGATAGCGTGCAGGTTTTAGTGAAGCCTTATGGATGGGTTTTATCATGGGATGCAGTTGAGGACGCTCAGATTTTGATCGCACTGCACCGGGCAAATATTAAGGTGCGTATTGCGGAACAAGCTTTTACTGTTGGAGGAAAAGTTCGTCAGGCAGGATCATTATTGATTTACAGAGCTGAAAATGAAAAGCAAAATAAATTCATAGAAGCAGCTATTGCTGCGCTTTCTAAAAAATATAGAAAACCCTTCTTTGCTATTGCTGGTAGTTATGTAGAGAAAGGAAAAGATCTGGGCTCTTCTGCTTATCCATTACTCCCTGTGCCTAAAGTTGCGATGGTTGCTGGCCAGGATATTTCTGCGCAAAGTGTTGGTGAAGTCTGGCACTTTTTTGAGCAGGAACTAAATTACCCATTGAATATTATGTCAGAACAAAGTATTGGAAGCTTAAACCTGGCGACCACTAATGTCCTGATTTTACCTGATGGGGCCTATATGCGCAGGAATATGGAGAAATTGGAAGATTGGATTAACCTTGGTGGTAAAGTGATCCTGCTGGAAGACGCAATTTCCAGCGTGGCAGGGATTAAGCCATTTGAAATCAGGAAAAAAGAGTTTCCTGCTGCTACAGCAAAGGATGGTTTTTTTCGGAGTTATAATGAGAAGGACAGGGACAATGCGGCAGATGCTATTCCTGGCGCTATTTATAAAGTTAACCTGGATAAGAGTCATCCTTTTTCTATTGGGCTGGGAGAAGTTTATTATACTTTAAAGACGGATGACAAGATTTACGAGCCTTTACTAAAGGGTTGGAATGTTGGCGTGCTGAAGCAAGACGCCTATGTCACTGGAATTGCTGGCAAAAATGTGCAGGAAAAGCTGACACAGGGAATGCTATTTGGGGTACAGCCGGCTGGTAAAGGAAATATTGTGTATCTCTCCTGTAACTTGTTGTTCCGTTCATTTTGGGAAAGTGGCAAACAGCTTTTTGTGAATACAATCTTTCTCGTTTTCTAAATAGCGCTTAAACTGGTTGATACTTCAAGAAGTATTGTTTTCTTTATGTCATATTTTAAGAGGTTTCCAGTGAGGTTTGTTCATAAGAGCCGTAAAAGGCAGAAAGTCATTTCCATAGGACGCTCCATGCTGAATGACATAAATGGGTGTTCCTTATCTTTTGTCCAATCCAATAGATAAGTGTACAGATTTACTGTGATATACGGTTTAAAAATAGCGCAGTTCCGGGGTGAATTATTGTTTTTTTAAGATTGTTTTTTTTGAGATAATTCATTTTTGCTAAAAACTAAATCGATTAACAGGAAATTTTTTAATAGTAAACTGGCTGATAACCGATTTTTGGTTAACAACCGGGGTGAAAGGTTGCACTCATGTTTCCTTTTATTAAACTGTTTTTACAATAGTGTAAACAGCTACACGGGAAATTGGCTCTTTCTGTCACATTTATTGGTAAATTTCGGGTTTATAAAGTGCCCGTTTCGAAGATGAAATATCCTTTTACCAGCTCTAATGCCGGTTTATGATTTTTATGTTACAACACTCAA
The DNA here is from genome assembly GCF_040547305.1 of Pedobacter sp. UYP1. Taxonomy (NCBI): domain Bacteria; kingdom Pseudomonadati; phylum Bacteroidota; class Sphingobacteriia; order Sphingobacteriales; family Sphingobacteriaceae; genus Pedobacter; species Pedobacter sp. UYP1. The sequence goes on from NZ_JBEPPL010000002.1 coordinate 250,230, forward strand.
AAAAGGAGTAAAAAAATAATAATAATAGTTTTTTAGTTTATCTTAGATGCTAATTAACTTATTAACAACCTAGACAAATATTTTTTATGAAAAAACTTATACTAAGTTTATTCTTGTTCCTATGCGTTGCAGTAGCTGCAATGGCTCAGGACAGAACAATAACTGGTACTGTGACAGGAAAGGATGACGGGCAGCCCATTCCTGGTGTCAGTGTAAAAATCAGAGGAGCTCAGGGTGGAGCACAATCTGGATCTGACGGAAAGTACGCAATCAAAGTTCCAGCAGGAGCTACAGGCCTTGAATTCAGCTCACTAGGCTATATCAATCAGATTGTTGAACTTAAAGCAGGTAATGTAATTAGTGTTAGCCTTGCAGCTGATACTAAATCATTAAGTGAAGTTGTCGTTACAGCAAACTCGATCAAGAGAGAAAAGAGAACGTTAGGTTATTCTGCGCCAACTATTAAAAACGATGAATTGACGTCGGGCGGGAATCCAAGTGCCATTACTTCTTTAACTGGTAAAGTAGCTGGGGTAAACATTACTTCAAGTTCAAATACTCCAGGTAGTTCATCCCGTATCGTTCTTCGTGGTGGATCTTCTATTAATGGAAATAACCAGGCGCTGATTGTTATTGATGGTGTACCTGTCGATAACTCTAGTATTACTGGTGGTAGTGCAGCTGGTAGTGGTGATGACAGATCAAGTGTCGACTTTGGTAACAGAGGAAACGATATTGCTCCTGATGACATTGCTTCGGTAACGGTATTAAAAGGCCCTGCTGCTGCGGCTCTTTATGGAGCGCGTGCATCTAACGGTGCTTTGATTATCACTACAAAAAGTGGTGCTAAAGGTGCTGATAAAACTTCTATTACTTTTAACACTTCCAATACATTCTCTTCTATTTTAAAATTACCTAAATTCCAAAATCAATATGGACAAGGTTATTATGCAGTTGGTGATGATGGTGAACCTGAAGTTATTAATGGTGTTCAGCAATATGTGAATGATCCAAGAGAAAATGGTAGCTGGGGTGCTCCTTTTACAGGAACTGTACAGCCTTGGGGACAAGAGATTGACGGTGTTCGTCAGCAGAAGCCTTATTCGGCAGTTAAGGATAACGTTAAGGATTTCTTTAAAACAGGATTTGCAACAGATAACAACTTGAGTTTCTCTGGTGGTTCTGATAAGTCTACTTTTTATTTAGGTTTAAATTCATTGAATTCTAAAGGTGTTTTTCCTGGAAAAAGTAACGATTACAATAAGTATGGTGTAAGGTTTAACGGTAACACAGACTTCAGTAACAAATTTTCAGCAGGTGTTAACTTCAATTATACGAATGTAGCCAGTACCAATGTTGGTGGTGGACAAGGTGGTTCTTCAGTATTGAATAACGTATATCAAACACCAAGAGATATTGATTTGAGTAGCTTGAAAGATTTAGGTAACAAATATAATGGTTATGGATATACAGGTGCAGATGGAGTAGTTCATGATGATCTGTATGGTTATTACGGTGCTTATACACTGAATCCATATTATGTTTTACAAAACTTTCAAAATACGGATAACATTAGCCGTGTAACTGGAAATTTCAATATTGGTTACAAGCCTACAACGTGGTTAGATGTTAAAGAAAGAGTTGGTATTGATACTTATTCAGACCGACGCAGATTAATCGCTCCAAAATATAGCTTTAGTCCAGCTGATACCGGTAATATGTATGATCCGGATGGTAATAAACAATCAAATGTTGGATCATATGAAATAGATCAGTTCAATGTGACTGAATTGGTGCATGACTTAATGGTTACCGCACGTCATAAATTTAATGATGATTTTGAAGGATCATTAATGTTAGGTAATAATATTCGCCAAAGATCAAGCAACATTAATCAGACTGCTACAAATAATGGTTCTGGTTTAGTTGTTCCTGACTGGTATAACCTGGGAAATAGCAATGGTCCTGTTAATATTATAACTGACCAGATCAGCAAAAGAAGATTAGTTGGTTTATATGCAGATTTAAACCTTTCGTACAAAAACTTAATTTATTTAGAAGCAACAGCCAGAAATGACTGGTCTTCAACATTGCCTCCACAAAACAATTCATTCTTCTACCCTAGTGTAAGTGGATCATTCGTTTTCTCTGAATTATTGAAAGGTTCTTCAGTAGCAGACTGGTTGACTTATGGTAAAGTTCGTGCGAGTTGGGCTCAGGTTGGTAATGATACTGATCCTTATCAATTGGCTACTAATTATGTTCGTGGAAATGTTAACAGTGCTTTCGGAGGTACAACTTTCCCTTTTAACAATGTACCAGGTTTAATGATTGACAATGTTATTGGAAATGCTAACCTTAAACCTGAAAAAACATCATCTTTCGAGGTGGGTACAGAATTGGGTTTCTTTGATAACCGTTTCTCAGTAGATTTCAGTTATTATAAAAACAAATCTAAAAATCAAATCTTACCTGTTCCAATTCCTAATTCAACAGGTTATGCTTTCAGTGTGTTAAATGCTGGAGAAATCCAAAATAATGGTGTTGAGTTAAGCTTAAGAGGTACTCCAGTAAAAACTACTGATATTACCTGGGAAGTTTACGGAACTTACACTAAAAACAATAGTAAAGTTGTTTCTCTTTTACCTGGAGTTGATCAGGTTACCATTGGTGGATTTGGTGGAATGGGTATTGTTGCTGCTGTTGGCAGACCTTATGGTGAATTCTATGGGGTTACTAACCAGACTGATGCTCAAGGCAGAACTATTGTAAGTAAATCAAGCGGTTTGCCTCTTCAAACTAAAAGCGCTCAGTATTTAGGTAGTTACAATCCAGATTACCAGGCTTCATTGGGAACAACTTTCAAATACAAACAAGTATCATTAAGTGTGTTATTTGATACTAAACAAGGTGGTAAGTTTTTCTCGAGAACTAAAGATATCTTAAGTTTCTCAGGAGCTGCTGAAATTACAGGTGGAGACAGAATGAATGTGATCTATCCTAACTCTGTTTACATAGAGAACGGTGCTTCAGTTGTAAATACTACTTCGACTTATAACAAACAAGATTATTACACTGGTAGTGTTGCTCCTGGTGTAAACGTAATCGATGCTTCTTACATTAAACTACGTTCTGCAAGTATTGCTTATCAGTTTACTAAAGATCAGTTAAGACGTAGTCCTTTTGGTGCATTAACTATTGGATTATATGGTAACAACTTATTCTTATGGACAGCTAAAGAGAATGTATATGCAGATCCTGAGATCAACTCTTCAGGTGCTTCAAATGCACAAGGATTTGACTTCACTGCACAGCCATCTGTAAGAAATTATGGTATCAATCTAAAAGTTTCATTTTAAAAATTACTCATTATGAGCGCAAAGTATATATTTAATCCTAAGAAGTTGTTGCTTCTTGTTTTTATTGGCGTGGTAGGTTTATCAGGCTGTAAAAAATTCTTAGACGTTAACCAGGATCCTAATAAACCCAGTACTGCAGATCCTAACTTATTGTTACCTGTTTCACAGGTTGCTGTTGGTACAGTAGTAGGAAATTATTTCCAGGTTTATGGTAATATCTGGGGTCAATACTGGACACAAGGTCCAAGTGCGAGTCAGTATAGATCAATTGAACGTTATAATGATCCGAATACTGCTTTCGATCAGGTATGGAACCGTATTTATACCAAAGCTTTAATCAATGCACAACTAATCATTGATAGTAAAGTAGGCGGTGTTGAGCAGACAAAAGGTATCGCTTATTTAACTAAAGCATATACTTTCCAGCTTGCTACTGATGCATTTGGTGATATTCCTGTTGGAGATGCCTTGCAAACTACTAATCTATCACCTAAGTATATTGCTCAGGCTGCTGTTTATGATAGCGTTTTCAAGTATATAGATAAAGGTATTGCTTTAATTGGTGTTGCGAATGCGGTTAAACCTCCGGGTTCTCAGGATGTGGTTTTTCAAGGTGATATGGCACAGTGGAAAGCTTTCGCTAATACTTTAAGACTTAAAGCTTATTTAAGATTAACAAACATTGACCCTGCTAAAGCTAGCGCAGGTATAGCTGCATTATATGCAACCAGCCCTGTTTTCCTGACTAAGGATGCGTCAATTAAATATAGCTCTACTGGTGGTAATGATAACCCACTTTATAGTGAGATCGTTGGTTTAGGTAAACCACAGAATCTTGTTGCGAGTGCAACAGCTGTGGATCAATTTGTTGCAAATAATGATCCTAGGGTTCTTCAGCTTTATGTTCCTGTTTCAGGAACTACTACTGTTACAACTTTAGTGCAAGGAACTTTTGCTCAATTTCCAACAGCTGTTGTGTCTACTCCTTCTGCTTTAGTAGGTGCTAGTCCTAACAATGCACAATCAGCGCTTGCTCCTGTTAAGCTTATCTCTGCTTCGGAAAGTTACTTCTTGCAGGCAGAAGCTGTAGCAAGAGGATGGGCAACTGGTGATGTTAACGATTTATTTGCAAAAGGAATTAATGCAAGTTTTGTTGCAACCGGAATTACTGATCCTACTATAGCTGCAACTTACATTACTACTGCAAGAGACGGACAATTAGCTTTAACAGCAGCAGCTTCGCCTGAGGCAAAAGTAAAAGCGATTATCACGCAGAAATATTATGCATTGTGTGGATTCCAGGGCTTTGAGGCTTGGTCTGAATACCGCAGAACAGGTTATCCTGATTTCCTGATCATTTCAAAAGCTGCACCAGCGGGTACTACTATACCGCCAAGAAGAATGCTTTATCCGAACAGTGAATCTGTTACTAACTTAAATTATCCTGGTACCATTGCTTTAAATGTTCCAGTTTGGTGGGGTAAAAAGAACTAAACAAAAATTATCCTGTAAAAAAAACGGCTATCATTTGATAGCCGTTTTTTTTACAGGATAATTTTTGTTTATAGTTATTGATAAGATAGGTTTACTTCATAGTCATTTACAGCTATTAAAGCGGTTCTTCCGATAATCAATGCATGATTGTCAGGGATGTGCCCAACAGGGAAGTTAAAGCAGACCGGATAATCGTATTCCCGGACAATATCCATGATCAGCTCTTCTGGCGTCTGTCCAAAAGGAATCTCCTGTGGTTCGATCTTATTAAACGCTCCGATAATTAATCCCTTTAAACGGGCCAGTTTCCCGCCGCGTTTCAACATACGCAACATTCTGTCTATGGCATACTCATGCTCGCCGACGTCTTCCAAAAATAAGATCTTGCCTGAATAGTCCATTTCTGAAACTGAACCTTGCATGGCAACTAACAGGGACAAGTTCCCGCCAATTAAAACCCCTTCTGCTTTACCGGAACGATTTATAGCTGTACTGGTATAAGTATACTGAAGCTCTTCCCCAAACAATGCTTTTCTCAGTGTCTCTAAAGATAAGGGAGTTCCGGCTTCAAAAGAGGCGGGCATCTGTCCGTGAATACTCTGGGTATCGAATACCGCCTGGATATGAGAAAGTAAAGCGGTTGTATCACTGAAGCCAGCTAACCATTTTGGATTTTTAGTGAACCTGGTAAAATCTAATTGATCAATAATCCGGATACCTCCATAGCCACCTCTTGCGGCAAGGATTGCTTTAATGTCCTTGTCATCCAGAAACTTTTGAAGATCTGCGGCCCTTAATGCATCATCTCCCGCGAATTGAAAGTGATCCGCATGGATACTTCTTCCCTGGATAACCTGGAGTCCCCAGGTCTCTAACAGCGCAATGGCAGGCGCAATAGATTTCTTTAATTTGTTTGCAGGACAGACGATCGCAATCTTGTCTCCTCTTTTTAAATGCGGAGGTTGAATATTCATAGATAATTGTTAAGCACTTACAAAAGAATACAAATAGTCTTGAATTATGGTAATATAAGCAAACAGTTTGCCTGATAATTTGTTTGAAGGGTTCTCGTTAAAAATGGGGTGTTAAATCAGCTTGTTGTAATTCTAATTTTTCTTTATAGTTATATGTGTATTTTCTTTTTGGATTATAATTATTCTTCTGGTGCTATGGGTGGTGAATATATTATTTTAAATGCGATAACTTAAGTTCGAAATCTGTTTTTATACTGATTAATCGTTTTTTCTTAAAATCATCTGATTGCAATGTTTTCTTTTTAATTCTGGACAATCATATAGAGGTATAGGAATAAGCGTTGAACGTGATAATTAATTATTTATTGTTGTTTTTTCTTGATTTTACTATTCTAAAGGTTAAATATATCGCTATTTTAACTAAATATTGTTTCTTTATTAAGATGTTCGTCACCCCTAATGATTTATTGTGCAGCACTTTAACGTTTTAGTCATTAAATTGTCATAATGATCTTTTTGAGTGATTTTTACAGCTTTTCTCTAAGCTAATCGGCTATCTTGGATTAATTAACTAAACTAAACACCAAAGAATTTATGAAAAAACTTCTACAAAGTTTGTTCGTGATTATGCTTTTTGCAATTCCTGCAATGGCTCAGCAACGAACAATTACCGGTACAGTTACAGGCAAAGAAGATGGGTTGCCATTGCCAGGCGTAACTGTGAAGGTTAAAGGAACTACCACCGGAACAAGTGCTGCGGCAGATGGTAAATACTCCATCAAAGTACCTGCTAACGCAAAAGAATTAGAATTCGTTTCTTTAGGTTACATTCCTCACACTAGAGCTATCGGCTCTGGAAATGTTATTAATGTATCTCTTTCTGCAGATTCAAAGCAATTAGGAGAAGTAGTTGTAACAGCTATGGGTGTAGTAAAAAGCAAGAGAAGTCTTGGATATGCTACTCAAACAATTAAAAATGATCAGCTTGTTGACAGAGGTGACGGAAACATTTTAAATGCTTTGCAAGGAAAAGTTGCAGGTGTTGAGATTACCGGAGCCAGCGGTAGCGCAGGTGCATCTACAAACATTGTTTTACGTGGTATGTCATCTTTTTCTGGAAGCAATCAACCATTATTTGTGGTAGATGGTATTCCAATCAGTAATGACCTGGATCAAACAGTAAGTACTTTGTATGGTAACCAACCAGCAAACAGGGCTTTAGATTTAGATCCAAACAATATTGAATCGATTAACATCTTACAAGGACCAGGTGCTGCTGCATTATATGGTTCAAGAGCTTCAAACGGAGCAATTGTGATCACTACTAAAAAAGGTAGCGGCGGAATCGGAAAATTGTCTGTTGCATTGAACAGCTCTTATGGAGTTCAAAATGTTTATGGTTTCCCTAAATTACAAAATGAATACGGACAAGGAGCAAGTGGTTCTTTCAATGCAATTTCAGGTAACTCATTAGGCCCGAAATTTGGAACTACTCCATCTTTGGCAAATGGCTTAATCGTTGCACCAGGTACGTCTCCATATGTTAATGGAGTTACTTATAAACCAGGTGACGTTATTCCTTACACAAACTTCCCTGACAACATCAAAGATTTCTTCACACAAGGTCATACCTGGGATAATAATCTTTCGATAAACAGTGGAGATGCTAAAAACTATTATTCATTCTCTATAGGAAATTCAAGTACTACAGGTATTCTTCCGGTTTCGGAATTCAAAAAAACAAATGCTGCTTTTTCTGCGTCTTCTGCTTTATCAGATAAGTTGACTGTCGCTGGAAGTATTAATTATTTCAATACTTTACAAAATGGTGCAACGACTCAGGGTAACGGAGCAGGAAGTACAATCTTCGGTTTATATGGTGTAACAAGAAGTACTGATCTTGATTATTATAAAAATAACTATACAAGACCAGACGGTACCAATAACTGGTATGTTCCAGGAAGAGATAATCCATTTTATTCTGCGAATGAAAATACATTTACAAGTAACCTGACCAGGTTTTTGGGAAATGTTACTGTTGGATATGATGTATTGGATTGGTTAAATGTAAGTTACAGACTTGGTTTGGATACTTATACTGACAGAAGAAAACGCTATATCACAATTGGTTCAACTCAGGCTACAGGATCTGCTGGAGCTATTCAGGATGATACATTCTTTAGAAATGAGCTGAATGGTGATTTAATCATTACCGCTAAGAAAAAGAATATCTTTACTGATGGACTGAACATGACTGCCTTATTGGGTCAGAATTTTAACCAGAGAATTTATCAGAATGTCTCTGCATCTGGTTTAGGACTTGCAATTCCTGGTTTTACGAATGTGAGTAATTCAACTAATTTTACAAATACTACTGAATTTGATACTAAAAGACGTCTTTTGGGCTATTATGCTCAGCTCTCTTTTGGCTACAATAACTATTTGTTCTTAGAAGCAACAGGACGTGTTGATCAGTCTTCCACGCTTCCTACAAATAATAATACTTATTTCTATCCATCTGTTTCCAGTAGTTTTGTTTTCACTGATGCATTTGATATTAAGTCTGATGTCTTTTCTTTAGGAAAGATTCGCGCTTCCTTTGCAAAAGTAGGTAGAGATGCAACTCCTTATCAGATTCAGGATACCTACCTGAATGGTTCTTTTGGAAATAATACTTCTAGTGTTTCTTTCCCTTTCGGCCCAACTGCAGGATTTGGTGCAAATACCCGCATCGCAGCTCCTAATTTGAAACCAGAATTTACTACATCTTACGAAGTAGGTGCAAACTTTGGATTCTTCAAGGACAGACTTACTTTTGATGCGACTTTCTACTCTCAGGGAAGTAAAAACCAGATTGTGAATGTGGCATTACCAGCATCTTCAGGTTACCAAAGCCAAACTACCAATATTGGTCAGTTAAGAAACAGAGGTGTTGAATTAATGTTGAACGGAAGTGCTATAAGAAGCAAAAATGTATCGTGGGATATCTCAGCTAACTTCTCTAAAAATGACAGTAAAGTTATCTACATAGCACCAGGTGTTACTTCATTCGGGATTGCAGGTGACTCTTTTACCGGTGTAACTCCTTCTGTTTATCAAGGCCAGCCTTTTGGTGTGATTGTGGGTAGTAAATATCAACGTAGTCCATCAGGAGAACTGATCGTAGATCCAAATACTGGTTTATATAACTCTACATTAAATGCAAATCAGATTATTGCTGATCCAAACAGAAAATGGACTGCAGGTATTACCAATACTGTAAGATTTAAAAACTTTACTTTCTCAGGATTAGTTGACTTCAAAAAAGGAGGCGATATCGTTTCCTGGACAGCTTCTACTTTAAGACAGAATGGTTCTCTTGAGGTTACTGCTGTTGACCGTGAGCAACCACATATTTTACCTGGTGTAATTCAAAACAGCGATGGAACTTTCAGACCAAATAATATTCAAATTCCTGGCCAGACTTACTGGAACGGTGGTTTTGGTGGAATTGGCGGCGGTGAATTCAACGTATTTGATGCAACTACTTTGAGAATAAGAGAAATTACTTTAAGCTATGATCTTGCTGGAAGTGTTTTAAAAACAAAAGCTATTAAAAATATTCGTTTAACAGTTTATGGAAGAAACCTTTATTATTACGCACCAAACAGCCCGGTTGATCCAGAGTTAAGTACTCAGGGAGCTGGAAACATTCGTGGATTGGAACTGCAAAGTGCTCCAAATACAAGGAATTTTGGCGCTAGTTTAAGAGTTACTTTCTAATGAGAATATTAAAAAATATAGATATGAAAAAGACAATAGTACTTGCATTATGCACGCTCTCGCTTGCGTCCTGCAAAAAATATACAGATATAAACCAGAATCCAAATGCACCAACTGATGTTCCGGCAAAAGTACTTTTGCCGACTACAACAATTGGTCTGGGATTTACAAATGCAAATGAGCTGGGAAGAGTTTCTTCCATCCTAATGCAATATAATGCAGGGATAACCAACTCCTCGCTTACTTATGATTCTTATAATTACGAAGGCTCATTTAATAACCAATGGGATGGTGAGATCTATGCCGGCATTGTAAGTAACTTAAGAATTATTATTAAAAATAATGAGGCGACTAATCCTGCTTATTCTGGGATTGCTAAAATTCAGTTAGCCTATGTTATTTCTATGGCGACAGATTTATGGGGAGATGTTCCTTATTCTCAGGCAGGATTCGGTTTGCAATTTCCTCAACCACGTTATGATAAGCAAGAAGATATTTATCAAGGAAATTCTGCTTTAGGAATTACTGGTCTTTTTGACCTGGTAAAAAGCGGAATTGCTGATTTAAATAAAACTTCAATTTTGGTTCCTGGTACAGTAGATGATCTTGTTTATGGCGGTGATCTGTCTAAATGGAAAAGAGCAGCGAATTCATTGTTATTAAAATTCGCAATTACTGTTTCCAATGTAAGCAAGCCATTAGCAACCTCTACAGTTACTGCTGTTTTGGGAAGTGCTGATGGAGTTATCGATGATGGAAAATTTGATTTGGCAGTTCCTTTCACAACTTCATTGAATAACCAGAATCCGATGTATGTTTATGATATCTCAGGAAGTTTCAAAAATAATGAGATGTTAAGCTCTCGCTTACTGGCTTTATCGAGATCGGTAAATGATACAGTTAGACTGGCTAAATTCTATACTAAACCAGGAGGTAAATTCACTGCTTATGAAAACGGTGCGAATAGTGCTGCGCCAACTCTTGCTACCCGCTCTATCTATAATACTTATGTAGTAGGTGCAAATGGTGAGGCTCCTGTAAGATTGCTGACTGCTTTCCAGACTAAATTTAACTTGGCAGAAGCGGCACTTACTTTAGGAACTGCTGGTGATGCAAATGTATTGTACCAGGCAGGTATAACTGCTTCTATGGCTAAAGCAGGTTTGACTGCTGCAGAAATCAGTACTTATTTCACAAACAATCCAACTGTCGTTAACTTAACTGGAACTACTCAGGATAAATTGAAACAAATTATTACTCAAAAGTATCTATCTTGGGTTGGTAATGGTTTTGAAGCTTATAACGATTACAGAAGAACAGGATTTCCTGTGTTAGCTTTAGCGTTAAATGTTACTGGTGGTGATAATCCATCTGTAATCCCTAAACGTTTGCCTTACACTACGACTGAAGGAAATGGTAACCCGAATCAACCTAAGCCTCGTCCTAAGACTGATCAGAAAGTTTGGTGGGGATTATAAGATATTAAGTAACTATTATAAATGAATATTATGAAATTATATATAAAATCAATATTATCCCTGGGTGTGATTATTACAATGGCGATGACTTCTTGTAAGAAGGATAACGTTTCATTAGTGAATAATTTTCCTGACGTTCCTGTAACGGTAACGAATAAAATCGGGATTTTCACTGCTCCTGCAGTTAGTACTTCGCTTTCAGGCGGCGGTGCTATTAAAGTTATTCTTGAGATTCCTGCAAGTTCAGGAAGAACAATAAAGGAAATAACAAAGGTAGCAGCAGGTACAGCTTATGGAAGTGTACAGGCTACAACAGGTTTGTATGTTACAGGACCAATAGCTGGTACGGGAACTACTTCGATCACATTTAATACAACTTTAGCAGAGTATACTGCAAAAACAGGCTTAGCTGCACCAACTGCTGCAACAGCAGGTACTGCAACCAGCTTTCTGGCTAGAAACTTTTACTTCATGATCACTTTAGATAATGGTCAGGTAATCGTTCCTACTTATGTAAGAGTGTATGTAGATAAATAGTAACACTATTTTATTCTTTAAAAAGGGTGCCTGATGTTTCGGGCACCCTTTTTATGTTTTATTAAATCTTGCTTCCGGGCTGTTTAATCAGGGTCAAAAATCTTATCTTTGATAAAATAATATAAATAGTTTTGGATAACAGTAAGATAAAAAGATATACCGTTACGGCGGCGTTACCCTATACGAATGGTCCGGTACACATTGGGCATTTAGCTGGTGTTTATTTGCCTGCTGATACTTATGTACGTTACCTTCGTTCAAATAAAAGAGACGTTAAATTTATTTGTGGTTCTGATGAAAATGGTGTACCCATTACATTAAAAGCCAAAAAAGAAGGTGTTACTCCACAGGTTGTGGTTGATAAATATCATAAAATCATAGGGGATTCTTTTAAAGAGTTCGGTGTATCTTTTGATATCTATCACCGTACTTCTTCTGAGATGCATCATGAAACGGCATCTGACTTCTTTAAGACTCTTTACGATAAAGGTATTTTTACGGAAGAAGTAACGGAGCAGTATTATGATGTGAAAGCACAGTCTTTTCTTGCTGATCGTTATATCACCGGAACTTGTCCGAAGTGCGGAAATGAAAATGCATATGGTGATCAGTGTGAGAATTGCGGAAGTACGCTGAATGCAACTGACCTGATTAATCCAAAATCAACTTTATCTGGTGAGCCTCCGGTTCGCAGAGAGACAAAAAACTGGTTCTTGCCGTTAGAGAAATATGAAGAACAATTAAGAACTTATATTGAAGGTCACAAAGAGTGGAAACCAAATGTTTCTGGTCAGTGTCAAAGCTGGTTAAACGCAGGTTTGCAGCCAAGAGCTATGACCAGGGATCTGGACTGGGGCGTAAAGGTTCCGGTAAAAGATGCTGAGGGCAAAGTCTTGTATGTTTGGTTTGATGCCCCGATTGGTTATATCTCAGCGACGAAAGAATTGTTCCGTTATGCTGGTGCGGAAGGCCAGAATCCTAAGGCTGATGAATATTACCTGAACAAGGATAATGTAGTGGAGGGGAAATGGGAAGATTATTGGAAAGATGATGCGACCAAATTGGTACATTTCATTGGAAAAGATAATATTGTATTCCATTGTATCATTTTTCCGGCGATGTTAATGGCGCACGGAGATTATATTCTTGCTGACAATGTTCCTGCAAATGAATTCCTGAATTTAGAAGGACAGAAAATCTCTACTTCTAAAAACTGGGCAGTATGGTTGAATGAGTACCTGGTTGAGTTTAAGGGTAAGCAGGATGTATTACGCTATGTTTTGACTTCAACTGCACCTGAAACCAAAGACAATGATTTTACCTGGAAAGATTTTCAGGCCAGAAATAATAATGAATTAGTTGCTGTATTAGGCAACTTCATTAATAGGGTAGTTGTATTGACGCATAAGTATTTTGAGGGCAGGGTGCCTGAGCTAATGACGTTAAATGAGCAAGATCAGCAAGTGATTGATGAACTGGCTTTATATCCTTCAAAAATTAGCGCTTCTATAGAGACTTACAGGTTCAGAGAGGCATTAACTGAGGTGATGAACGTAGCACGTTTAGGAAATAAATACCTGGCGGAGACTGAGCCATGGAAGGTTATTAAAACTGATGAAGACAGGGTAAAAACTATTTTAAATATCAGTTTGCAGATTGTTGCTAGTCTGGAGATTTTAATAGAGCCATTTTTACCGTTCACGGCGGAGAAATTAAGAGGAATGTTGAACCACGAGGCACATTTGTGGGGAGATGCTGGTAAAATTGATTTATTGCAGCCAGGTCACCAGCTGAATGAAACTGCTTTGTTATTTGAAAAGGTTGAGGATACTGATGTTCAGGCTCAGATCGATAAGTTAAACCAGAGTAAAGTTGATAATATAGCGGCTAATGTAGTGGTAGCTCCTGCTAAAGAGAATATAGATTTCGATCAGTTTAGTGCAATGGATATCCGTGTAGCGACAATAATCGCTGCTGAAAAGGTGGAGAAGACCAAGAAACTGTTAAAACTTACTTTAGATACAGGTTTGGATGAGCGTACGGTTGTTTCAGGAATTGCAGAGTATTTTACTCCAGAAGAAGTAGTTGGTCAGCAGGTTAGCTTATTGATCAATCTTGCTCCGAGAGAAATTAAAGGAATTTTATCTCAGGGCATGATTTTAATGTCTGAAAATTCAGATGGAAAACTTACTTTTGTGTCGCCTTTACAAAACCATGTAAGTGGAAGCGTAATCAGGTAGTACAGGTCCCGTAGTTCAACGGATAGAATAGAAGTTTCCTAAACTTTAGATATGAGTTCGATTCTCGTCGGGACCACAAAAGCCTTTAGATTATTTCTAAAGGCTTTTTTTATATTCAGTATTATTCTCCTATTAGCGGTTTTTTGAGTTGAAAGCAAATGACTGATGCCTTTAGCCTCACCTTCTTTTGCTAAAACCGTTAATCCTGTTCATAATAATCAAAGGGAAAATTCTTACCTGGGATACGTTATCCAGGGTTATTACTGCTAATGTCAAGATTTATACAGTAAATGGAGACCTTATTCGTATAAGCAGTAAGCTTACAAAATAAAGATTAACCACTTTAGAATCACAATTAAGAAGAGCCGCCGTAATGTGGCTTTTCTTGTCAATACAAAATGAGCGTAAAGACAATATATACAAAATATCTTATGGTGATATATTAAGTAATTAATAGGTGTATTTATATGATTTATAATCCTAAAATATCAATATATGAAAAAAACATTAACCGGAGCGCTGTTCATGTCAATGTTTCTAAGCTTCCCAACATCTTATTCTTTTGCGAAAAACAATTATTCCTGTTCATAGTAATAAACAAGCAAATTCTTATCTGGGTTACATTGTCCAGGGTATTTATACTATTTCCATATTTGGAGATCTTGCCACTAATAAAGTATCAAGTGTAGACGTTTATGAAACTGCTACAAGGAATGGTATTGCCATTGATAACGTACAAAATGGGGGTGTTTTCGTAACTAACGGTGTTATCCGGGTTAATATTAAGATTTATACGGTAAGCGGAAGGCTTATTCGTGTAGTGGGTAACCTCACACCATAGATTTTATTACTACTCATCAGAACCACAACAAGAAAAGCCACCGTAACGTGGCTTTTCTTGTTGATTAGCGTATGATTGCTAAGCTTACGCTTAAAGCGTTGCCATGTCAATTACAAATCTGTAACGGACATCGCCTTTTAGCATTCTTTCGTAAGATGCAGTAATATCTTTAATATCAATTACCTCAATATCAGAAACAATATCATGTTCTGCACAGAAATCAAGCATTTCCTGAGTTTCAGCTATACCGCCGATACCTGAACCTGCAACACTTTTACGGCCACCTAATAAAGAGAATGGCTGAATCGCATATGCTTCAGATGGAACACCAACACAAATATGTGTGCCATTTGTACGCAATAAGGAGATATACATGTCCATATCGTGTACTGCAGATACCGTATCCAGGATAAAGTCAAATGAGCCCTTTACAGCTTCAAGTTGAGCAGGATCTGAAGTCACTACAAAGTGATGTGCTCCTAATGCTTTTGCAGCTTCTTCTTTTGCAGGAGAAGTGCTTAATACGGTTACTTCAGCACCGAAAGCCACGCCGAACTTAACGCCCATGTGTCCTAGCCCACCTAAGCCTAAAACTGCTAATTTATGGCCCTTACCAACTTTCCAGTGACGTAAAGGTGAGTAAGTAGTAATACCTGCGCAAAGTAATGGTGCTGTTGCTGCCAGGGATAATTTCTCAGAGATGTGCAATACAAATTCTTCACGAACTACAATTGTATTAGAATAACCTCCATAAGTTGGTACTCCTGATCTGTCGTTGTTATTATAGGTCTGAGTACTTCCTTCAAGGCAGTATTGCTCCAGTCCATCTTTGCAATTTTCACAAACCTGGCAAGAATCGACCATGCAGCCAACGCCAGCAAGTTCCCCTGCACTGAATTTTTTTACGTGTTCACCAACTTTTACAATCTTGCCTACGATTTCGTGTCCTGGTACCATTGGGAATATACCCGGAAACCAATCGTTCTTAATCTGGTGAAGGTCGGAATGGCAGACGCCACAATAAGAGATTTCAATTTGAACGTCATGCGGCCCTACTTCCCTGTGTTCAAAGTTCCAGGGAGCTAAGTCTGTTTGAGCATCTTGTGCTGCATATCCTTTGGCTTGTATCATGGTTAAGATCTTATGTTTTATATTATTATTCAAATGTATAACCTGTAGTCCGGATCATAACTACAAAATTCAAAGCAATAATTATAATTTTCAAAGAGTTTTGCGTAATGCCATTGGAGTAATGCCAGTATGCTTTTTGAAAAAGTTATTAAAGTAAGAAGCATAGTCAAAGCCCAGGCTCCTGGCAATTTCTGCTACATTCCAGTCGGTATGGGTAAGCAGTGATCTTGCTTCAGCTAATATTCTGTTATTAATATGAGTTGTGGTTGAATGTCCTGTTACCTCACTTAACGCGGCATTTAAATGATTGACATGTATAGCTAGTTGATTTGCATAGTCACTTGCTTTTTTGAGCAGGAGTGTGTATTGCTGCGAATCTACAGGGAATTGTCTCTCCAGAAGGTCTAAGAATAGCTTGGCAATACGGGAGGAAGCTTTTTGAGGGGTAAAATAAGCAGCCGCAGGTTGCATTTTTATCGCTTCATGAATAATAAGGTTCAGGTAATTGCGAACAAGATCATTCTTATGTATATAGTCGCTCTCTTGCTCTAGTTTCATTCTGATAAAGATACTGGTCAGGTGATCAGCTTGCTGATCAGTCAGGAAATAGATAGGGTCTCCCCCAGGCTTAAATAGATTAGAATCTTCCAAACTGTGCATACGTCCGTTTTCCTGAAGGAATTCTTTAGTAAAAACGCAAAAATGGCTGATGTTAGCTTCATGATCACCTTCCCATGCATAAGGAATCATCGGGTTGGTAAATACCAGGGCAGGCCGATTTATTTCTATCGCTTTGTTGGCATAATACAGCATGCTATTGCCAGTTAGTTTCAGTGTGATTTTATAGAAATCGCGGCGATTATAAGAAGTCAGGCTGCAACTGGCTGTGCAGGTATTTGCGACTCTGAATTGAGTACGTTCAGTTTGTATATTGTCCAGATATTGGTCGGTAATACCAGTTTCCTCTATTGAGCTCATATGCAAAGTTAAATATTTCAAAGAGAAAAGCCCTGGAGCATTTCCTCAGTCCGGACTTTTCATCAGTATATATCAACTCTATTTAATTATTAATCAGGTGTGGAATGAAACAGGATGTGTTTCCGGTAATCAAACTATCATCTTCCCGGATTCCCATGCCCGAAGGTTGCTGACCAATAATCCATGATCCAATAATTGGGATTTTACTTTCGAATCTGGGGATGTTGAAGTTTTGCTGACAAATGAAACCCTCTTTGCCATAGATACCTCTGGTTTCCTCTACTACTTGTCCATTTTTAACAATGCTGATGTTTGCTCCTTCTCTGGAATAGATTGGCTTCTTTACATAATCATTCAATCTGTTTTCTTCTTCAAAATAGCATTCCAGGATATAAGGACAATTAGGGTATAGCTTCCATAAAATGGGTAGTATAGCCTTATTAGAAAGGATCATTTTCCAGGCCGGTTCAATCCAGTATACTTCAGGATTTAAGAGTAGCTGATCGAAAAACGGCTCATTAACCATCCATTCCCAGGGATAAAGTTTGAAAATGTTCTTAATCTCCTGATCTTCTAAATCTACAAACTCACATTCTTCCTGATTCCAGCCGATATCATCAATGAAAACAAGTTTTGTTGGTATACCAGCCTGAATTGCACAATCTCTCATGTATTCTGCTGTTGTTAAATCTTCCAGTGATTGCTTAACGCAGGTAAAATGTAAAATCCCCTCATGAAGATAAGGTTTCAGATATTTCCAGTAATCAACCAGGCGTTCGTGTACGGAGTTGAATTGATCTTTATGAGATGCGAAATCCAGTAGCCAGAACCATTGGACAATGCCTGCTTCAAATAACGAGGTTGGTGTATCTGCATTAAACTCAAACAACTTTAAGTCTGTTCCGTCAAAACCGAAGTCAAAACGCCCGTAGATAGCAGGAACATCATCATTCCAACTCTTTTCTATAATTGCTATAGCCTGATCATGGATAGCGAATTTGGCATATAATTTATGGTCTATAACATACTGCACTGCTTCCAGGCACATGCCCCAGAGTTCGGCTGTAGCTGTTTCAATTTTATTAACTTCTGAAAGAGAAAACTCATAATAAGCATTTTCATTCCAATAAGGAACATCTGCCGTATGAAAGCCAAAGCCTAGTTTTTCTACTGAGGCTTGCCAATTATTTCTTGGGATAATAGTATGTCTTTGCATTACGAAGAAACAGAAAATGAATGTGAGCCCCCAAACCCGCCTCTTATTGCTGCGCCTTTCATACTGGATCTGCCAATGTTAGAGCGTTTAGAGAGTGAGGAAGAATAATAACCAGAGTGATGATAGCTGCCTCCATAATACATGCCATATGGCCTGAATGCATAGTACCATAGAAATGGTGAGAGGTGCATGCCCTGGGTATGTGTATAATTTGCAGTCGTATCAGAGCGCATATACACTTCATTTGAGTCCCAGTCTGGTTTAGGCTTACTGCAGGAAGCCAGCGCTGCGGTAATAAGCACCAGGTTTACGACTTTTGATTTCTTCATATTAATTAACTGTAATAAAGAGCTGGTAGTTTTTTTTAACTTTTAAAGTGGTATCCTGGCCAGAACTATTTTCTCCCTGTTCAGTGGAGAGCCCGAGTGAGGGGATTGTATCTAACCGTGTTACTCTTTTGACATCTTTGTTCTTAACCCAGAATATATTTTCAGTCTTCATTACATCTAGTGAATCATTCAGGTGCGAAATGTGAACTTTAGTTTCTACTGATCCGCTTTTATCTACTTCTTTAACTTTATCGTCATTTTCCTCTTTACAGGCCATAAAGGATAGCATAAGGATGGCGAGTACTAATTTTTTCATGGATTGAATTTGATCTATTAATTGCTGAAAGATAAGAAATCTAAAATATCATACAGCATAAAAGGGAGCTTCTTCAATCAGAAAACTCCCTTTTGGGTTTTTTACGGAGCTCTTTGCTGTTAATAAAAGAGCTCCGATTGCAAGTTAAAGATGATTAGCAATCAAGACATCTCCATTCTACGATTCCTTCTCCTGAACCGAAACGCTGCATGGTGTATTTTTCAAGATCTATCAGAAAGCCGATTCCATTTTCATTCGCATTAATGGTACAGCATCCATCACAATCAGAATCGGAGCAATTGTCGTATACTTTGGCATCAATTTGTTTGCTGCCTTGTCTTATTCTAAATGTTTTTAATTTATACTTGCCTGCATCTTTTGAATGGATAGAAATAATGTTGTTTGCTTTTACCCAGCTTAATGTCTGTTTCCCATTAAGAAATGCGAACTGACCTGCCCAGGTGCAGCCATTAAACTCTACACATTCCGGACTTCCTGGAAGAGGAAACGATTCATAATTGGTTAAATTGGCTTTTCGCCATACTTCAGCATCAACTTTGGTTGCTGAAACGTCTTGTGAACCAGGGTTTTGAACTTCGACTTCTTTTTTACATGAGGCAAGAATCATTGTGCCTGCTAAAACGAAAAGTGCCGTCTTAGACTTTAACAGATTGAAAATGGTTAGGTTTTTCATAGGTTTGGTTAGGTTGTTGTGTATCAGGCATTTGATACTAAAATAAATGTAACTATTTTTAATAGTAAAATAATTTATTTTAATAAATATATTATTTAAGAATAAATGCAGTTATTATTTTACGTATTTGATATATTATCGGATTGATTTCTTTATATATTTATTAATATGACAATATTGAAATATATTATTCTTATTCAACGGAATACATCTTTATGGGGAAGATTTCAATAGAATTGTCCGGTTAATTAAGTTTATCGTTTTTTAACTGAATTTCTTGTTGTTTAGCTGGTGCTTTAGACATCCTGTAAAAAGAAATATACGGTATCATTTTATTGCTGCTTCCTTCGTTTAGCAGATATAATTATATTTGATTAATCACACCAGTTAAGACCATATGAAAGTAATTCTTGTTTCTCTCCTTCTATTTTTTCTATTCCAGCCCCGCAGCTTCTCTCAGGACTGTAATTGCGCAGAAGAATTTCAATATGTTCAACATAAGATTGAAAAGAATTATGCCGGGTTCAGAGATAAAGTAAACCCTAAAACTAAAATAGCTTATCAAAAATATTCTGCCCAGGTATTGGAAAGAGCTAAAAAGATCAGCTCACCTGCCTACTGTGTCAATTTGATCAATGAATGGATTGGCTTTTTTAAGGATGGGCATATTGAAGTTGGGCGCAACAGACTTTCTAAAGAGAAATATGACGCAGATCAGGACAGGCTAATTGCAAGTCTTGAAAAACGTGAAGTCAGTGAACAGGATATCGACAGTTTAAAGAAATCTGCAGGAGTAACAGGTATTTACTGGAGCAAAGATTCTATTTACAAAGTGGCGCTTATCAAAAGTGAAAATGGCTTTCGTGATTATGCAGGTGTAATTCTTGAGTCTAAGAATAAAGCATGGAAACCAGGTTTTGTACTCTTGGAATTGAAAGCTCAGAAAACCAGTTTAAAAGGAATTATCTATGATAAATATTATACACCGGAATCTGTCTCATGGAAGCTGAGTCAAAATGCATTTGGCGATTGGCAGAGAGAAGGTACAGCAGGCGTGAAAACAGAAAAAATACTGACAAACGATATTTCTTGTAAATCACTTTCAGCCCAGACATTTTATATACAGATTGGTACGTTTAATCAGAGAAATGCTAAAAGCATTGACTCTGTAATCCAGGCAAATCAGGCAATTCTGGAAAAAACACCTAATTTGATTCTTGATTTGAGGAATAATGGCGGGGGTGCCGATTTCTCCTACAGACCTTTGCTCCCTTATTTGTATACGAATAAAATTAAGACTGTAGGACCGGATATCCTGGCCTCAGAAGATAACGAAGAAGGATGGAGAGGACTGTTAAAAATGAATGATATTCCGGAAGACCAGAAAGTATTTATCCGTGAAAAGATAAAGGATATGCAGCTTCACCGCGACCAGTTTATTAGCCTGGGGGCAGATAATGATTTAGTATTGGATAGCATTAAAGTTTTTCCCAAAAAGATTGTGGTCTTGATTAATAAGGGCTGCGGATCAACTACTGAGCAATTTCTTTTGACTGCAAAACAGAGTAAAAAAATCATCGTGATGGGTGAAAATTCTGCTGGAGTACTGGATTATGCGAATGTCAGGGATATTTCTTTTAACTGTATGCCTTATGCATTGCATTATGCGACAAGCCGCAGCCGAAGAGTTGATATGAGGCTTGGTATAGATAACGTCGGGATCAAGCCAGACTATCTATTGACACCTACTCAAAATTGGGTAACAGCAGCACAAGATCTTTTGGAGAAGAAATAAAATAAAAGGAGCCTGCATCTTAAAATGGACTGCCCCATAAAGTGTCTGATTTTTTGGGGCAGTGCAAAATTTGCAGCTCCTTTTTATATAGTAAATCCTTTACCGAAAACGTCATGGACATCATGGATCACGACAAAAGCATCAGGATCTGTTTCATGTACCATCGTTTTTAATTCTATGAGTTCAGGTTTGCTGATCACCACATAAATAACCTCTTTGCGGTCTTTGGTATAAGCACCATGACCATGTAAAACAGTTGCTCCTCTGACCAGCCCCATGGTTATTTTTTCAGCAATCATCACCGATTGAGCAGAGATAATAGTTACTGCCTTTTTAGTGTTAAAGCCTTCAACGATAAAATCTACAACTCTTGCACCAATATAAACTGCAACCAGGGTATACATTGTTTTTTCGGGGCCGATAATAAAGGTAGAGAGGCCGATAACTACAATGTCAACGATCAGCATTGCTGTACCCAGTTTCCATCCCCAGAGCTTTTGAAATAGCCTGGCAATAATGGCTGAGCCACCAGTTGTTCCTCCCGAAAGAAAGACCAGGCCTATACCTCCACCCACAAATAAACCTGCAAATATTGCCGCAAGCAGCGGATCGGAAGTTAAAGGAGGATGCGTATTCTCTGTAAGAAATAAAAATAGGGAAGAGAAAAATATACCAAACAACGTGTAAACGATCGTACGTTTATCGAGTAATTTATAGCCTATTGCCATCAGTATAGCATTCAGAATCAGGTTCAGAATACCAGGTGACCAATGAAAATAGTAAAAGGCCACAATGGTCAGTCCGATTACTCCGCCTTCAGACAATTTATTAGGAATAGCAAAGTAGTTGATACCCGAAGCGAAAATAAGGGTTCCTAAAATTATCAGTGCGATATTCTTTGCATGTTCTTTTGTTGCCGGCGTTGCCATGTTGTTGTTTTAGATAATGAGAGTAAATAGGATCGGGAGATCGTTAAATAGGATTTCAGCGATATTTATTCTGCAAATATCTAAAACAATTCTGGCTTTTACACTACTAATTCCATCCTCCGCCCAGTGAACGGTAAAGATCTACCATTGCACTGAGTTGCTGACGTTCTATGTCCATGAGGTTCAATTCACTCTGTAATACATTACTTTGTGCAGTAATGATCTCCAGATAATTTGCCATTCCATTTTTGAACAGCATAGCTGCATTCTTAATCGCCTGCTTTAAGGTTTGTACCCTTGATTCCTCTATTTCACGTTGTTTTTTTAGCTTTTCCAGTTTAACAAGCGCATCAGTAACCTCTGTTACTGCATTGAGTACGGCTCTCTTAAATTCTATAACAGCTTTATCTTTCTCTACTTTGGCGAGCTCAAATTGTGTTTTTAATTGGCGTCGCTGAAAGATTGGCTGTGTTAATCCTCCTGCTACTGTCCCAAATAAGGAACCAGGTATATTAAACCAGTTACTTGCTTTAAACGCATTGATACCGCCACTTGCTGTGATGTTTAGTGAAGGGTACATATTCGCCTGGGTTGCTCCAACTTTTGCATTGGCAGCCATAACACCTAGTTCTGCAGCTTTAACATCTGGTCTGATGGCTAATATATCTGCAGGAATACCTGTTGTTAAATGTTCTGGTACAGTAAAGGCTGTCAGGCTCACTTTTCTTTCAACTTTTGAAGGGAAAGCACCGGCCAGCGTCCTTAACGCATTTTCCTGGATAGCAATCGTCTGTTCTAATTGTGGAACAAGCAATGCCGCAGAAAGGCGTTGTGCTTCGGCTTGCTGAACAGCAAGACTATTGACTTGTCCTGCCTCCTTCTGTAAACGGATAACCATTAAAGTACTGTCATTCAGGATAACATTATGGTGTGCTATTTCCAATTGCGCATCCAGCATCAGCAGGTTAAAAAAGCCTTGTGCTACATTCGCTACCACCTGGGTTTGAACAGCCCTGGCGGCAGCTCCAGTTTGCAGGTAAGTATCTAGTGCAACTTCTTTTTGTCTTCCGATTTTTCCCCAGATGTCCGCTTCCCACGATAAGCCTAGACTCACATTGTAATCTTCTATATGTTTTGATCCGGCGAACATAGCCGCACTCATTCCGTTTATGCTATTGTCTGAAGATCTGTTTGTCGCTGCATTGACTTGCAGATTAAGGTCAGGGAACAGGCTTGCGTTTGCCTGTTTTAAGCTTAATCTGGCGCTTTCTATATTCTTAATGGCAAAAGCCAGGTCAAAATTACGCAGAATTGCACTGTCTATTAGTTGCTGTAAGGTTGGTTCTGTGAAGAAATCCTTGTAGGCAATATTTGCTATACTTGTTCCGGTATTTGCTGTGCTGGTATTGAATTTTCCCGGCGGGGCAGTTTGCGGCCTGACATAGTCTTTCCCCGTTTTGCAAGCCGATAATGCCAATGGTACAGCTAAAAGGTATATATATTTATTCAGTTTCATGTTCGGATTTCTAAAGGTCTGTTAACTTTCTATCGCGGTAGGCTTACCACTTATTTTTTCATGCAAATACTGAAAGGCAACGTAAAGTACCGGGATAATAAACACACCCAGAATTACACCCAGTACCATTCCGCCTGCCGCACCTGTTCCAATAGAACGGTTGCCTAATGCCGATGGCCCAACAGCACGCATCAAAGGGATTAGCCCAACGATAAATGCAAGAGAGGTCATAATAATTGGACGCAGCCTGAGTTTAGATGCTTCAAGAGCTGAATCTAACAAGGTCATTCCTGCCTTCCTTCTTTGTACGGCATATTCAATAATCAGGATCGCATTTTTAGCGAGTAAGCCGATTAGCATGACCATAGCTACCTGGACGTAAATATTATTCTCCAGCCCTGCCATATTAACAGCTAACAGTACACCCAGAATACCTACAGGAACAGAAAGAATAACTGCGAGTGGTAAAATATAGCTTTCGTATTGCGCTGCCAGCAGGAAGTAAACGAAAAGTAAACATAAGCCGAATACGGTCGCTGCCTGTCCACCAGAGGTTTTTTCTTCCAGAGACATTCCAGTCCATTCATAACTATAACCTTCAGGAAGATATTTAGCTGCAACTTCTTCTGTCGCTTTAATGGCATCGCCTGTACTGAATCCGGCTTTGGTCATTGCATTAATACTAATCGCATTGAATAGGTTATAACGGGCTACAGTTTCAGGGCCATAAACCCTCTTTAATTTAATTAAAGTGTTGACAGGAACCATTTGGCCACCATTGTTTTTAACAAATATTCCGTTCATCGATTCAGGTGTCGCTCTTGAAGCTACGTTTGCCTGCACCACTACTCTGTAATATTTGCCGAACCGATTAAAGTCTGAAGTTTGTATACTTCCGTAATAGGCTTGCATAACTCCCATCAGTTCCTTTATGCTGACACCAAGTTGCTTGGCTTTTACCGCGTCGACCTCCATTTCCAACTGTGGATAATCTGTTCTGAAAGTAGTAAATGCCGCCTCTATTTCTTTACGCTTCATCAATTCCTGGGTAAATCCCTGAGCGATTTCACTGAACTTATCAAGTTTGGCTCCTGTACGGTCTTGTAAAACAAATTCCAATCCGCTGACATTTCCAAAACCAGGGACAGTTGGCATGGTGAACACGAATATGCTGCCTTCCAGAATGGTGGAGAGTTTTTGATTCATCACACCAATGATCTCATTAATGTTTTTAACCTCTCCTCTTTTATCCAGATCTTTTAACTTCACGAACCCAACACCAAACGATGGGCTGGTAGCTGAACTTAACATATCATAACCAGAAATACTGGTAACTCCTTCAGCGGCAGGTATGGTTTTAATTATACTATCGGCTTTCTTCAATGCCTTTCCGGTCCTGTCCAGAGAAGATCCGGCTGGCATTGCTAAAGAAAATACGATGAAGCTGCCATCCTCATCAGGAATAAAGCCTTTAGGTGTGGTACGCAGCATCCAGAAAGTTAAAAGCATCAACAAGGCAAATGCACCGAAACTTGCCCATTTGAAACGGATCAATACTTTGACACTTCTGATATACCTATCTGTCATTGCCGAAAATCCGGTATTGAATGCGGTAAAGAACCGGTCGCTGAACTTTGTCTTTTGAGCAGGCGCGGTATGGTTGTTTTTCAGAAATAATGCACATAATGCAGGACTCAGTGTCAATGCATTCACTGCTGAGATCACAATAGCAATGGCCAGGGTAAAGGCAAACTGTCTGTAGAAGACTCCCGTGGGACCTTCCATGAAACCTACTGGTAAAAATACAGCTGCCATAACCAGTGTAATTGAGATTACTGCCCCGGTTATATCGTGCATAGCCGATAAAGTGGCTGGTTTTGCAGCAAGATGCTCATGTTCCATTTTTGAATGGACGGCCTCGACTACAACAATGGCATCATCTACTACAATTCCGATGGCAAGTACCAGGGCAAACAACGTTAACAAGTTAATTGAGAATCCGAATAACTGCATAAAAAAGAACGTTCCGATAATTGCTACCGGCACGGCAATAGCGGGAATCAAGGTCGATCTGAAGTCCTGAAGGAAAATAAATACCACGATAAAAACCAATATAAATGCTTCTATCAAGGTGTGTATTACCTGTGAAATCGATTGATCTAGTTGAACTTTTGTACTCAAAGGAGTTTCATATTTTAAGCCTTTAGGGAAAGTTTTTGAGAGTTTCAACATCGCTTCATTGATGTCTTCCTGTACCTTATTTGCGTTGGATCCTGCGGTTTGGTAAATAGCCATACCCGCACCGAACTTGCCATTTACCCAAGTGTCACCACTATACGTATAAGAGCCAAATTCAACTTTCGCCACATCTTTTACCCGCAATACTGATCCATCGGCGTTGGCACGGATAATCATCTCTTCAAAGCCTAAAGGCTGATTAGATTTACCTTTATATTTAAGTACATATTCAAATGCTTCTTTACTGCCTTCACCAAATTTTCCTGGAGCTGCTTCCACATTCTGATCCTGAATAGCTGCCATTACTTCTTGCGGAGTTAACCCATAAGAGGCCATTTGTTCCGGGTTTAGCCAGATACGCATCGCATAATCTTTGTTCCCGAATACTGTAACGTTACCAACTCCTGTAACTCTTTTAAGCACAGGGATCACATTGATCTTCGCATAATTTTCAACAAATGCAGCGTCATAATTTTTGCTTTCATCATAAATAGACATGAACATAATCATACTATTCTGCTGCTTTTGCGTAGTAACACCAATTTGAACCACTTCGGTGGGTAACTGACTAATGGCTTGTGATACTCTATTTTGGACGTTCACTGCTGCCTGGTCTGGGTCTGTGCCAAGTTTAAAATAGACCTGGAGACTTAAGGAGCCATCATTGCTTGAGGTTGACTTGATGTAAGTCATATTCTCTACCCCATTAATCGCGTCTTCTAACGAAGGAGCAACAGTACGTGCCACTGTTTCTGCATTTGCACCAGGATATACCGCTGTTACGAATACACTGGGTGGTGCAATCTCCGGAAATTGAGTGACCGGGAGTTTTGTCATACTTAAGAGTCCAAGTATTAACAGTAAAATGGAGATCACCGTAGCCAATACGGGTCTTTCTATGAATTTCTTAAACATGATTCATTGTATAATGATGCCGGACAGTTGAACTGCCGGCTAATGTTAATATTATTTTTTTGCAGCTTTTGAAGGCGCCGGTGAAGAGCCAGGATTGATAACCATGCCTTCATGTAAGCGGTCTAGTCCAACGGATACGATCTTGTCGCCAGGCTTTAAACCATCCTTAATAATGTAGTCTGCACCACTTTTACCCGCAATGTCAATCATTACTCTGCTGAGTTTGTTGCTGTCCGCTAGTTTGTAGACAAAGACTTTATTCTGAAGTTCCAGTGTTGAAGCCTGAGGGACCAGTAAAGAACTTTGGTGAAGCTGGTCAATTCTGATCTTTCCGGTATTCCCTGCACGTAACAAGCCGTCTGCATTCGGAAATGTTGCCCTCAGCATAATAGACCCTGTATTCTTGTCGAATTGTCCGTCTACCATACTGATCCGCCCCTGATGTGTATAAATAGTATTATCTGCAAGGAGTAAGGATACCGGGGGGATCTGCTTGATCTTTTCTGTCAGTGTTTTGCCTGGAAATTGTGATTTGAAATTGATAAAGTCACTTTCACCAATAGAGAAGTAAGCATAGATTTCATGTACATCTGAAAGCGTTGTTAAAGGTTGCTGATCATTCCGGCCAACTAAACTGCCCAACCTGCGTGGAATTCTGCCGATGAACCCATTCACCGGTGCTTTAATTTTTGTGAACCCCAGATTAATCTTTGCTGACCCTACTGCAGCTTTTGCCTGTTCCAGGTTTGCTTTGGCTACATTATGAGCTGCCTGCACTGTTTTAAGTTGTATAGCAGAGACTACGTTACTTTTAACCAGTGGGACAACTTTATCTATTTCCAGCTGTGTATTGCTTAATGTGGCTTCTGCAGCATGCATAACGGCTACGGCATTATTAAGTTGCTGTTGGTAAGGCTGATCGTTAATTTTAAATAATAGTTCGCCTGCGTGTACAAATGCACCTTCATCAACATAAACCTTGTCGAGATAACCCTCTACCTGAGGTCTGATTTCAACATTTACCTTTCCTTCAAGGGTGCCTGTATAATCTTTAGTAGTTGTTGCTGCAGAATTAGTCAGTGTAATAACGGGTATTGTTGGTGGGGCTTCCTGAGCGCCAGAACCTTCGTTAGCGGAGCGGCAACTGAACAAAGAAGTAAGGAGCAGTGCTGAACAAAATAAAAGGCCTGGTCTTCTTAATAGAAGAGATTTGTTTTCAACTTTCATGAGTGTGATAGGATTTGCATAAATTGCGGGAACCCATATTGCTTAATGAAATACAGATTACAACGATGCAATTTTATGATTTAAGTCACAAAATGAGGGAGAAGAAATAACTGAGAACGCTTTATTGGCTGATGAAACAACTTTCAGTACGACTGAATCAGCTATCCAGCCATTTCTTAAACTGACTTGCCTTTTCTTTACTGATATGAATATCTGCTGCCGCTGCGGGGATCAGGATAAGTTTTAATTTACCATTGAAATAGTTGTGTATACTCTCCAGGCTTTTGATGTTGATCAGGTATTGCCGGTTGGCACGAAAAAATATTGCCGGGTCTAGTTGCTCTTCAAGTTCATCCATTGTATAAGATACAGCCTGCTCTTTTGCATCGCGGGTAACGATATTTGTGACCTTGTTTTCAGAGTAAAAATAAGCAATATCTGGAACCATAATGGTCTTGTAACCATCACGGTATGGAATTAGAAAACGGGAACGGTAATTTGGATTTTGTTTTTTTATAATCGCAACGACCTCCTCAATTGTTCCGGAAGATATTTTCTGCGTGTGCTGTTGCTTGAATTTAGAAATGCTGCCTCTTAATTCATCAATGTCAATTGGTTTTAGCAGGTAATCAATACTGTTTACCTTAAAAGCACGTAATGCATATTCATCATAAGCCGTCGTAAAAATAACAGGGACAGTAATCTCAACTTTAGAGAATATTTCAAAACAAATACCGTCTGCCAGGCGTACATCCATTAAAATCAGGTTAGGGTGTGGATTTGAACGCAACCACTGTACACTATCTGCGATCGTATCCAGCGTTGCAACAATCTCAGTATGGCTATCAATTTCAAGCAATATCTTTTGCAGGCGTATGGCATTCAATTTTTCATCCTCTATGATTAATACATTCATCGTTTGTTATTCAGTTATTTCTAATAAGGGTAGTTTGACTATAAATATGTGATCATTTTCTATGATCTGCGGACAGGCATCTGATAATAAGCGGTAACGGCTGATAATGTTCTTTAGTCCGACCCGTGTTGATGGTATATGAAAGTTGACCAGCTGCAGATTGTTTGAAACTTCGAGCCAGCCTTCAGCATTGATACAAATATTGATATGTAATGGGCGTGACCGTGAGGCTACATTATGCTTAATCGCATTTTCTATCAATAATTGCAGTGTGATTGGTGGTACGCCTTTAGTTTCATAATTTTCAGGGATATCAATATTGATCTGCAGGTTATCACATACCCTTATTTTAATCAGGTAAATATAAGAGTTGATAAATTTGATTTCGTCCCTTAACGAGATAATATCCCGGCTCAGGTTAATGATCATGTAGCGGTATACTTTGGAGAGGTTGTCCAGAAAAAGGAGTGCGGATTCCGGGTTTTCAGCTATCAGACTTGAGAGGGTACTGAAGTTGTTAAACATAAAATGCGGATCAAGCTGTGCTTTCAATGATTGGAGTTCTGCCTGCATAGCTACCTGATTCAGATCATAGGCTTTAAGCTCTAGCGCTGATGTTTCAAGCATTGACATTTTCCATTTGCGGAGGAAGAAATCAGCGGTATAAATAGCGCTGATTAGGGTGCTGATGATAATACTTACCATACAAACCTGCCAGCCAAATGTTTTGTCACTCTGTGAATAAGTATCGTAATGCGGGTAGACCAGATGATCAATATAAAGCAACAGGCTGATCACAATACTCGCACTAAGGATCTGTAAAAAAAACTGGCAAACGAAGCGCAATAATGGCGACTCTATCCATGGAATATGCCGGTCCAGCCAGCGGGCAATCAGCAAACTGGATTCCGTAATCAAAAAACAAATGACCATTACCCCCAGCCACTCGGTGAGCAGTGTATAAATGTTCTGTTCAAAATAAACATTCCAGAAGGGATCGTAAGGATTTAACAGGTAGATGAAGGTGTAGAAGCAGAAAAAGACAACAGGTAAAATGAAAAACCTGAAGTTCTGATAAAAAGCACGTTCATTTATTTCTTTAGTATTCTTGGCCATGACTTTCTCTTATAATCAACAAAACAGGTTTAATCTGTAAATCTAGTGTTAAAGCCATTTATGCAAAGATCTTATTGACTGAACTTTATATTTACCGGGCTGAAACGGTCTTTTGAATCGCTCAGTAGTACTGGCCCTGAATGATCTTTGACAGGCAATTCAAAGATAGGGAAAACCATATTCATTAAAAATCATGTGGCTCTTGCTTTACAGGCTATAAGCGGGAAATGGCAGTTTGTGTTTTGGAGTCTAAATATCAAGCGTATGTGAATGTGGTTTATTTAATACGCTAAAATGTTTTTTCAGAACCATTAAACACTTTAAGTAAAAATATTTTCGGTTAAATAAAAGAAATAAGTAAAAAAGCTAAAAAGAAGTCTTTGTCCGTCAACTGTTCTTACAAGTATAATTTATTGTACATATTGTGCCCCAAATAACAAATAATTAACCTTACTTATTCTAAATGAAAAGAAAACTACTCAATTTTATTGTGCTGAGTTTGCTATGCATAAGTTCTGCATTTGCTCAAAATACAACAATAAAAGGTAAAGTAACAGGAAAAGGAGATGGTCTTCCGATTCCGGGTGTATCTGTGAAAGTTAAAGGAAAAACGACAGGTGCCCAAACAGATGGAAATGGTGCTTATGCAATAGGCCCGGTTACTCCAGCAGATGTGATTGTGTTTTCAGCAATCGGTTATACTACAACAGAACAAACAGTTGGATCAAAAGCTGTTATCAATGCTTTACTGAGCGAAGATGCTCAGTCGTTAAGTGAAGTGGTAATTAACGTTGCTTACGGAACTTCAAAAAAAGAAGCTATTACTGGTTCAGTAGCACAAATTAGCAAAAAAGAGCTTGAATTAAGACCGTTAACGAATGTTAACAGCGCTTTATCTGGAGCTTCTGCTGGTGTAATGTCTAGTTCAGGCAGTGGACAGCCAGGTGCTTCAGGATCTATTCGTATCCGTGGTTTTGGATCGATTAACGCTTCAAATACTCCATTATACGTAGTAGATGGTGCTCCATATGATGGCGATCTTTCGAATCTGAACGTGAATGACATTCAGAATATTTCGATCTTAAAAGATGCTTCTGCATCTGCTTTGTACGGATCACGTGCAGCAAATGGGGTGGTTATTGTGACTACTATTAAAGGTAGAAAAGGTAATGATCAATTAGGATTAAACATTACTCAAGGTATAAGCTCAAGAGGTATTCCTGAATATGACAGAGTTGATGCAGCTCAGTATTATCCTTTAGCATGGCAGGCTTATAAAAATAACCTGGTATATCCGCAAAGTGGAAAAGGGCTGACTGATGCAGAAGCGAGAGCAAAAGCATCTGCATCAATTAAAGGTGCATTAGGATATAATCCTTTCAATGTCGCTGACAATGCAATTGTTGGTACTGATGGATTGCTAAACCCAAATGCAAAACTTTTATATGATGATTTTGATTGGGCAAAACCATTGATTCGTGTTGGTAAAAGAACTGATGCAAATCTTAACTACAGTGGTGCTTCTGAAAAATCAGATTACTTCATGTCATTGGGATACCTTGATGACAAAGGATATGTTGAACGTTCAGATTACAACAGAATTACTGGCCGTGTGAGTGTCAATGCAAATCCATTAACCTGGTTTAAAACAGGTTTAAATGTTTCAGGAAACTTGACTAAATCGAACAGAGCAAGTGGTATGACTTTGAACTCTCAAGGAACTACTGGTGGAACAAGTTATAATAACGTGTTCTATTTTGCACGTAATATTGGCCCGATTTATCCTGTATACATGCATGATGCTTCAGGTGCTTTTATGACTGATAAAAATGGGGATAAGATATATGATCCAGGAGCACTTCGCCCAGCTGGCGCAAGCAGTGGAAGACATGTTGTACAAGAAACTCTTTTAAATCAGGATTTAACTAAAATAAATTCATTGAGTGCAAGAACTTTCGGAGAGGTTACCTTCTTGAAAGACTTTAAATTCACTCAAAAACTGAATGTAGACGTTTCAGACTACAGTGCAATTGCTTACGATAACAGATTTATTGGTGATGGAGCTCCTAGTGGCAGATCATCTAACACTGGTTCGACAACAACTTCATTTACTTCAACTCAGATTTTAAATTACAACAAAACTGTGGAGAAGAGTAATTTTGATTTTCTTGCTGGTCATGAAACTTACCAGTATACTTATAACTACAGAACAGGTTCTAGAAATGGACAGGTTTTAGATGGAAATACTGAGCTGATCAACTTTACAACAACGAGCGATCTGAATGCTTACAAAAACGTTTATAACCTGGAATCTTATTTCACACAGTTAAATTATAACTATGATGGTAAGTATTTCATGAACGGGTCTTTCAGACGTGACGGTTCTTCTAAATTCTCCTCACAATCGAGATGGGGTAACTTCTTCTCAGTAGGCGCTTCGTGGTTAATTACTGCTGAAGACTTCATGAAAAGTACGCCTTGGGTAGATTACTTGAAATTACGTACTTCATACGGTTCTGTTGGTAATGATAGATTACTTGATGCTGATGGAAACGATATTTATTATAACTACAAATCATATTATAATCTGAACTATAACAATAACAAAGAAGGTGGATTAGCTTTAAATACTTTAGCAACACCTGATTTGAAATGGGAAACTAACTATTCTACTGATATTGCATTAGAGTATGGTTTGTTTAAAAACAGATTGCGTGGTACACTTGAAGTATTTGACAGAAGATCAAATAATTTATTATTTAATGTTCCACTTCCAGTTTCCAATGGTGTTCCAACTATTGCAAGAAACATTGGAAGTATGTATAACAAAGGTATTGAGTTTGAAATTGGCGGAGACATCATTAAAAGAAAAAGCTTCCAATGGACTGCTAATATCAATATGACAGCTGTTAAAAACAGCGTTACAGAATTACCTGAAGAAACACCAACAATCATTGATGGCGTTACAAAATTACAACGTGGTCATTCAAGATATGATTTCTGGTTAAGAAAATGGGGTGGTGTAGATCCTGCAGATGGTGTTTCACTTTATGTAAGAGATAAAAATATTCCTGTTGGTAATGCTGCACAAAGCAGAACTATTAATGGTGTAGATTATACTACAAATCCTAACAATGCTGAATATGGCTATGCTGGGACTGCTATTCCAAAACTTGCAGGTAGTATTACCAATTCATTTACTTACAAAGATTTCCAATTCTCTTTCATGGTGAACTACCAGATTGGCGGTAAAGTTTATGATTCTGCTTATGCGGGTTTAATGACTTACAGCAGATATGGTGGTGCATTACACGTTGATGCGTTAAATGCCTGGAAAAACCCTGGAGATGTTACTGATGTCCCTCGTTTGGATGTTGGTCAGTCTGCTTTCAATAATGCGGCTTCAGATCGTTGGTTAATCAATGCATCTTACCTTGCTTTCAGATCAGCTACGCTTTCTTATAATTTGCCAAAAGCTTTAGTTGCCAAAGCAGATCTTAAAAATGCGAGAGTATATGTTGGCGGAGAGAACTTATTCTTATTGTCCAAACGTAAAGGTTTAGATCCAAGTTATTCTTATAATGGAACTACATCAGCTGGATATTCACCAACACGTACTATTACTTTGGGACTAAATGTTGCATTTTAATTAAATTATACTGATGAAAACTATAAAATATAAATTCCTTCCTTTTTTATTGATTGCATTGACCTTTGCATCATGTAAAAAGTCTTTTTTGGAAACAAATCCTACTGATAAAGCGGATGATGCTACTGTATTTAAAACTACAGATAACGCAATGGCTGCTTTAAACGGTATTCACCGTATGTTGTACAAACAATTCGATGATAGCAACCAGGATCAAGGCGGAGAGTCGGGTATGAAAATCAACCTGGACATGCTTGGAGAAGATGTGGTAATGACCACAGCTGGTAATGGCTGGTACAATAACATGTACAAATGGATTGACCATAGAAATGCTTCCAGCACAAGTGATAAATACGCGTATAAATTTTATTATACGATTATTGCAAATGCAAATCAGATCATTGCGAAAGTAAATGGAGCTGAAGGTGAGCAGGTAGCTAAAGATGCAATTATGGCCGAAGCATTAACCTACAGAGCATGGGCACATTTCTTATTGGTACAAATCTATTCGAAACGTTATGATGCAGCTGGAAATAATACACAGCCAGGTGTGCCTATCGTATTGGCTACTGATGTAACTGCAAAACCAAGAGGTACAGTTGAAGGTGTTTATACGCAGATTAATAAAGATATCGATGCAGCTATTGTTCTTTTTGCTAAAACATCAGTAAGAGCAAATAAAAGCCATTTCGATTTAAGAGTAGCAAAAGGTATCAAAGCCAGAGTTGCATTAACGCAAGGTTTGTGGACTGTTGCGGCTGCAAATGCTGTAGAAGCAAGAGCTGCAAGCAGCTTAATGACTAATGATGAATACAAAAGCGGCTTTAATAATTCAGCAAATCAAGAATGGATTTGGGGAAGTAAGCAAGTGGAAGATCAATCTTCTGATTTCTCTTCTTTCTTTGCTTATATGTCTTCAAATTTTAACTCTTCTAACGTTAGAACAAACCCTAAAGCGATTAACAAATTATTATATGATAAAATCGCTGCAACTGATGTAAGAAAGACATTATGGGATCCAACAGGTGCAGACAAGACTTTTCTTGTTCCACCAAGCGGAGCAAGAAAACCATATATGAACAGAAAGTTCACAGTAGCGGGCGTTACAAGTATAGGTGATGTGGCGCATATGCGTACTGCTGAAATGTACCTGATTGAAGCAGAAGCTTTAGCCAGAACAGGACAGAATAGTCTTGCACAAGCAGCACTATATAAATTGGCTGTGAACAGAGATCCTAATTATGTATTGTCAACCAATACTGGTGATGCTTTGATCAATGAGATCTTAATTCAGCGCCGTGTTGAATTATGGGGTGAAGGATTCCGTTTTACGGACCTTAAGCGTTTAAATTCTGCATTGGACAGAAGTAATTCTAACCATACAAATGAATTGGCAACAACTTTAGGTGAAGTTGCTGGTGATCCAAAATGGCAATGGGTAATTCCACAATCTGAGATTAACGCAAATCCAGCGATTGGGCCAGGGGGACAGAATCCATAGTAAGAATTAAAAAATGATTAAGAGGCTATTCCCAAAAAGAATAGCCTCTTTTTTTGAGAAAATTTAATAGTGCGCTTTCAGAATTACAGCAAGCTCCTTCAGCGTCTTATTCTTTGTGGATACTTTTGCAGGTTCAAGCTTTCCCTGGCTGTACAGCTGCATTGTATAGGTACCTTCAGTATCTCCCGGCTTATAGATAAATCCCTCTAGTTTGCCTTCATAAATCCCGCAGTGGCCCATATAATTTTTCACTTCATTGCGCTCCTGCAGAAAACTGATCATGTCTGAGGTCTCCAGTGGAGTGCTATCATATAAACTTAAGGATAGTCTTTGTAGCATACGGCTGCTTTCCCCATCGTATTCTTTCGGTTCTGGCTGAGCAAATCTGGCTTGTTCTATATAGAGTTTGTTGTTTTTCTGGAAATAGGAATAAGGACGGGTTTTATCAATTTTGGTACGGTCTGAAAAGCTATAATAATTATAGGTTATTACCTCTCCCGATTTTTTCTCAGGTGCTATTGTTTCTATTTTCCGGCCCTCTGGGGTAAAAGTTATTTTTAGACTATTCTTCCCGAAATCTTCTAGCAGATACCCTTGAGTAATTGGACTGACTCTAAGAAGGATGCCTGTGTTTTCTGCAAAAATGAGCACGCTGAATAAAAGTGTTTTAGTGTCTTTAACTGTGCGGATGAGCTCTGCCATTGCGTGTTGTTGCTTCATGTCAACAGGAATAATTTCTATTCCATTGTCAATTTTGCCGTTCACAAAGGTGGTTTTAGAATCCAGATTCACATCAGACATTTCTTTATGCTCTTCTGAGAGGAGTCTATTGAATAAATCATTGTACCATTGCTGTACCAGGACACCTTGCTGATAGTAATTGTAGATCAACCACTCAGAACCATCTCTTTTTTCTTTGAAAAAACCATTATAGGGTTTTCCGGTTTTAAAATCACCAACCAGGTAGTCAGTATGATTCAGATGTCCAAAATAAGCAGGATTAATGCCCTGTTTAATCTTATCTGAGATCTGAAAATTAACAGAGAGCTGTTTTACAACACGGTGCTGCGCATCTTCACATGCATAGCAATACACACGTTCTTTAGATAATTCCTCGTTTTTAATACATTTAAACTCGCTTTTTGTGGTCGTAACTTCATTTTTGCTATTTAAATAGAGTGTTTCTTCTTTATCTTGTTGCGCGAAAGTAAGCATTGGTATGATCAACAATAAGAGTATTAATTTATACATATGATATTTATAGTATAACAGTAAGCAGAGTTGAATGTTTCCTGTTATTTCTTCAAATAATCATTTAGCTTCTCAGTAATCATTAATACCTTAGCAGCATGTCGTCGCACCATATAGTCAGAGAAAAACAGGAGCCAGCCTTATACATTCACAATCTGGGCAATTTTGATGAGGAATACTTAGGACAAATCCTGGAATGGAGTCCTACTTTAATAGTCAACAGCGCAATTTATGAGAAAGTTCTCAGCCTGGGTTTAAAAGTAGATGTGATCCTGAATGCTACAGGAGAACTTGCTCCACAAGAAAACACAAAGTCTATTATGGGCCCCGGTGATGAATATAATACCGTGCTGAACTACTTGATTTCAGAGAAGTATTCTGCAGTAAATATTATTGATGAACAAAAAGCACTGTCAGATCTGGCTTTTTACCTGCCTAAAATCAATATCGTTTTATTCAGTGCAACCGAGAAGTCTTATGCGGTTAACACTGGATTTAGTGTTTGGAAACCTGCCGGAAGTCTGTTTCTTATCGATGTAGTTTCTTATTTTGAAGCTACT
Organism: Pedobacter sp. UYP1; assembly: GCF_040547305.1. Taxonomy (NCBI): domain Bacteria; kingdom Pseudomonadati; phylum Bacteroidota; class Sphingobacteriia; order Sphingobacteriales; family Sphingobacteriaceae; genus Pedobacter; species Pedobacter sp. UYP1. The sequence continues at coordinate 287,192 of NZ_JBEPPL010000002.1, forward strand.
AATCTGATGCAAAAAGACGAAAGGGAATTTGAGGTAGTGAAAGATGGTTTTGTAGAGTTCACTTTCGCTACGGAATATGTGTTCTTAACGGAAAAAATATGATTACACTAAGAAAAGCAAAAGAAGAAGATCTGGCAATCATCCAGCATATAGGAACCTCTACCTATGGTCCAACCTATGGCCATATTCTTGATCAGGTACAGATTGATTACATGCTTGATCAGTTTTACAGTATTACTGCTTTAACGAAACAACTGATGGAAGGTCATACTTTTCTGATTGCGCAGGATGGCGATCAGGATCTTGCTTTTATGTCTTACTCCACTATAACACATCAACAACATATTGTGGCCAAATTGCATAAACTGTATGTTTTACCTGAGGCTCATGGAAAAGGCCTGGGTAAGCTCTTGCTGAATGAAGTAAGAAATAAGGCTATAGAAGCGGGCGCAGATAGCCTGGAATTAAATGTAAACCGTTACAATAATGCAAAAGACTTTTACGAAAGGATGGGTTTTGTCGTTAAAGAAACCGTCGACATTGAAATTGGCAACGGTTTCTTTATGAATGATTATGTGATGGCCCTGCCACTAACGCCTTTAAAAACTGTTTAATTAGTTAATTTAGGTATTCTGGTTGGCGTATCAGTACCTTTTACAATGGTAATTGCACTTTTAGCAATTGCTTTGATGGTTGACAGGATGTTTTCAGTGTCCAGTGTGCTGTACTCATCTTTAACTGTATGATAAAGTTTATCAATATCTATCTGATCAGTGCTGATGGTATGTGCAGGTACACCTAGTGCAGCTAGTGTGGCATTATCACTTCTATAAAATAGATTCTGCTGTAAATAAGGATCAGGATGGAAAGTAAACGCTGATCCTTCCAGGTTCTTCTGTAAAATCTTTCCAAAGTCAGATTTATCATAACCCGTGATAAAAGCGGCGTTTTTACCAAATTTACTTTCTTTACCAATCATCTCAATGTTAAACATCGCAACAACCTCATCGGGATTCAACTGCTCGGAGAAATATTTTGCGCCATAACCGCCAATTTCTTCTGCTGTAAAGGCAACGAAAATAAGCGTCCGCTCATTGTTATTCAGTTTCTTATAGTATTTGGCAAGAGCAATCATAGCTGTGGTACCAGAAGCATCATCATCTGCGCCATTTGCAATACTATCCTGGTCTGCCGAAGGAATAATACCCAGGTGATCATAGTGTCCCGAGAATATGACTAATTCTTTGGCTTTTGATTTTCCGGGAATGATACCGGCAACGTTAAACAGCGGTAGCTTGTTGGCCTTGTTTTTTAAGGATACTGTAAAGTTTTTTACCGTTGTATCTGGAGATAATACCAGAACTAAAGCAAACTTGTTGATCTCATGCATCATCTTTTCATCTACAACAGCTGCTTTTGAAAGGTAAGCCTTTAACTCATTAAATTCTTTGGTGAATTTCGGATCTACCAGAACCAATTTTGTTTTTTTATTACGGACTAAAAGTCTGTACTGCTCTCTGAAGGTTTTTGAAGAATCAAGTTTTGCCCATCCGTCTCCGCCGGTATTATCGAAATTCAAGCTTTCGCTGGTATTTCCCCAAACTGCAAAGTTAGCAGGAGCAATCACTTTCCCATCAATTGATACCTCACCTGAGGCGGGTTTAAGCTCGTACTTGTAAAAAGTCTGTCTATAGCCTGTTGCACCTTTAAGTGGCTGCAAGCCTATTTTTTTAAATTCACCTTCAATAAAAGTAGCTGCTTTATCAATTCCAGGACTGAATGTAGCTCTGCCCTGCATGTCATCACTACTCAGGGTTTTGATCAGATTGTCTACATAGTCTTTTGTGATAATTTTATCAATATCCTGGGCTGAAGCCGTTCGGGCGATAAAAAGTAAAATCAATGGGTAATAAAAGTATTTCATCATAATTTAGTTAATAGTTCTTTTTCTCTTGCAATAGTAGTGGTTACACGGGTATCATGTACGCCATCGGTCACTTCGATTTCAAAGTCTCTGTCCTTTTCAGAGGTATGGATCTGGCTGGTCTCCAGATTTTCTACAGACCTGTCATACGGGCCTCTTGAACTCATCATTTTTACAAATACCGGCAGGCATTCAAAAAAGATGAACAGCAAGCCAATAAACGTAACTGCTAAGGCCGTTGTGGTATCACGGGTTCCATCTGTATTGAAACTCAACTGGCCTAGTGCCCAGTTACGATCAGCAAAACCGGCGATACTGGTCAGGCTATCCAGTTGTTTGCCTGTGTAAAGCCGCTCCGATAATAGCCCGTCAAACTGCTTTCTGCCATCTACAAAACGCTCCATCCTCCTTACATCCGAATTCAGGGAATCCAGATTTTGCTGCCGCTGTTTGAGTTCCTCCTCTTTCCGCTTTGCATAAGGCCCGTAACCCATCACCCCTGATGTTTCGGTCGTTTTAGTTCCGAACACTTCAAAGTTAAGTTTTTGCCGGTCAGATTTGATCCCATTTTCCAAAGAGTCTCTTTGTGCCTTGGATTCGTTCAGTTTGTTGAGCTCAATCGTGTACTTATTGGTGAATGCTTTATTCAGGGTGTCAATCTTTGAACGCTGGTTGTTCAGGTAACTTACCTTAAGCCGCTCTTTAATCTCTTTGTCAAAGATTTTAAGCTCTAAAGGACGCGAAATTACCATGCCGATCATAATAGCCAGTAATATACGAGGTGTTGCTTGTAGAATTTGCTTCGTTGAAGTAGAGTTCTTGTTGATACTGGACACTATATAGCGGTCCATGTTAAAAATGGCAAGTCCCCAGAGGATACCGAAAAATATGGCGAAAAGTACGGCAGCGGTGTCGCCTTTAAAAACAAAATACATGGCATATCCACCAGATAAAGCAGCGAATAAACCAGTGAAAAAGATAGTTGCGCCGATACCAACATATTTATTATGTTCAGTAGGGTGCTTCTCTAATGTAGGCTGGTGTACACCAGAACAAAACCAAAAGAAACGTGACAGGGCATCCATAATAACAAAGTTAAGAAAGAATACTATTAAACGCCCGGCATTCTTAGTTGTTACAAGCCATAGGTTAAAACCATAAATTTTGACTTGCATTTAGCAGATAAGTTGTTGATAAACTTTATATTTGACCATTATTCATGGATCATAAACCATCCATTAAAAGCTTTGAAGATGAAAGAAATTAGCGTAGAAGAATTAAAACAAAAAATAGATAACAAGGAAGATTTTCAACTGATTGATGTAAGAGAAACTTTCGAATACGATACTTCAAACCTTAACGGAGAGAATATTCCTTTAGGAGGGATTCTGATTGAAGTGGAGAAAATTGCAACCGATAAACCAGTAATTATGCAATGCAGAAGCGGTAAACGCAGTGCAGCAGCAGTAATGCAATTGGAGCAGTTGCATGGTTTTACAAACCTTTATAATTTAAAAGGCGGTATCCTTGCATGGCAGGCTGCATTTGATCCTAGCATGCCAGTTTATTAAGATGAAGAAGCAAATTGCACTAAATACGTTTTATACCCTGGGTATTGTGATTTCTGTAATCGGCCTTAAATGGGCTTTCCAGAACGCAAACTATCCTGTTGTTGCCTTGTTAATCGCTACAGGTTTATTTTTCATTTACCTGAAGATTAAGATTGTCAAAGAAGTGAGAGCTGGTATCAAAGAAAAACAAAATATTGTGAATAATTCTGCTGCTGTTAAGGAAGAAACAAATTAGCAGAAAGACCTTTCAGCCCTAAACCTGGAAGGTCTTTTAATATATACCTGCCTTGCTCAAACGCAGGTGTTTCAAATGGATTGTTCTTAGTCAGAAAAGGCCCATCCAGATCTACCCAGTCACATAATGGTGCTAGAGCCAATCCGGCCTGAGTAGCAATAGAAGTTTCACTCATACAGCCGATCATTACTTTCATGCCATAAGAACGGGCTTTTAAAATCATCTGGTTGGCTTCATACATTCCGCCACTTTTCATTAGTTTAACGTTTATACCATGATAAGCCCCTTTAATGTGGTCAATATCACTTAATCTTTGTACGGCTTCGTCCGCAAGGATTGGAATTGGACTACGCCCCGTTAACCAGGCATTTCCTTCTATATTTGCCTTGTCCATCGGTTGTTCAATCAGTACGGCTCCCTGGTCGTGTAACCAATAGATCAAATCTATAGCCATTTTCCGGTCAGTCCATCCTTGGTTAGCATCTATATAAAGTGGTAAATTACTTACACTTCTGATGGCATTGATCAATTCTTTATCATGACCTGATCCCAATTTGACTTTGAGTACTTTAAACCCTTTTGCCTCAGCAACCTTTTCTTTAATCAATTCTGGTGCAGCGATTCCTATAGTGTATGAAGTAACCGGCATTTTTGCCGGATCGGCTTTGTAGATTTCAAAACATGGCTTTTGCAGAATCTTTCCATTGATGTCATTCAGTGCGATATCAATAGCAGCCTTTATCGCTGGATTACCAGCGTCAATACTATCCAGATAGGTCATGAACTCTCCGAAATTAAAAGGTTGCTTAAAACGTGTCCAGTCTACCTTTTGCAGGAATGCTGCTGCCGAACTATAACTCTCACCCAAATAGGGAACCATAGAAGCTTCGCCATAACCGTCAATATTTTCATAAGTAAGCTTTAATAACAATAAAGGAGTACTTGTTCTGGTGAATCCGGCAATAGTAAAAGGATGTTTAAGTTCCAGGTTGAAAGAGATATGAACTGCTTGCATGTGTTTTAAAAGCTTTTGGTAATATCAAAGTTAAAAAATGGGCGCCTCACCGAATGTAAAAATAATATCCCTAATATTGCGCTTAATATGACTAACACAATCTATCAGCCGTTTAAAAACTTCGACTTTAAATTCAAAAACTGCTTTTTAAGCGGAGATACTTTTGATGCGCCTGTGATACAGACCAATGTATTGCCTGCTTGGTTATTGGAAGTTGCAAATTTTAGCGGCGATGAACAGATTAAATTGTTAGATGAGTCTATCAGGTCTTATAATACATTGAAAATACCTGTAAGTGAAGAGGTGTTGCTCAATTTTATCGGCCCGCTGGAAGCTAAAATAGCCACAGCATTTGCAGAAGGGTTTGCCGGAGTTTCAAAGCTGGAAGAAATGGACTTGTTTAAATGGATAGGTAAGTTTCTTTATAGCCTGATCTATATTGAGATGAATGCCGCGGTAAACTTGCAGCAACTTAGTGATGATGGATTAAATATGTCACAAGGGCTGATGCATAAATTTGGCAACTTGCAAACTATGATCCAGAGTATTTACCGGAGTGTAATATTGGAAGATTTTACGCCATGGTCTTTGGTGATTGTACCGCTGGAGCAGAATGATATTCCTTTCAGTTTCAGGGATGAGATCAATACCCTTACTTTCTCTTTAAAACTTAAAGATTTTGGTATTATTGCCTGCTTGCAGGATAATGGAACCAATAAAAGATATCATCAGGAGATCCTTGATCAGATTGCAGGCCAGTCTTTAACAGACCAGCAGTTTGAAGAACTGTGTGCAAGGTTCTTTTATTCCGCCTATTTGTTCAACCGTTTGCCAGAATATACGATAATGCCTGTTGATGGATCAATCTATATTGATGCAATGCCTTTAAGAGGGACAACCAACAAACCATTGTTTGACGTTTGGCAGCATAAAATTTATGCGCAGGTTTTAGAGACCGTCTGGAAACCCTGGGGAAATCTGCTGATGGAAATCAGAAAAGACCCACTGGCACCTACAAGCTACTTCAACCCGCCTTCTCTGCCAGCTACGGATTAACCTCCGAAACGGGCAGTGATAGTTTCAATAAAATGAGGGACAATACCTGGTACAACTAATATCGTAATGATGATACCAGTAATCGCACCGAATAAATGCGCATCGTGGTTAATATTATCTCTGGAACTTTTTGACATGTAATAAGAGTAAACCAAGTATAATACACCAAATAATGCTGCCCAGATAGGGACCGGTAATGGAAATATCATTAAAGTATTTAGCGGATAAAACATAATATAACTGAACAATACTGCGGAAATTGCTCCTGACGCGCCCAGACTATGGTAATGGTAATCATCTTTATGTTTGATCACAGAAGGAATATCACTTAAAATCAAACCGATAAAATAGATCAGGCCAAATCTCAGGCTCCCTACCGTAGCTTCCAATGAGAAAGCGAAGAAATAGAAAGTAAACATATTAAATGCCAGGTGCATCCAGCTTCCATGGATCAGGCCGCTGGTTAAAAGCGTATAAACATTACTTCTACGGTACACGCTATAAGGATGAAGCATAAACTTTCCATACAGGGAACTGTCATTAAAAGCGTATATACTCGTCGCCAGCGTGAAAATGAAAATCAGAGAAGCGACAGGTGTGTTGATCAGGTATTCTTGTATCATAATGTATTCGTATCGGATTTTAAATTATTGCAATCTAGCAATTGGATAGCGTAAATGTGTTTTTTCGTAGTAATTTGAATTTTGATATACAAATTCAAGTTGCGCTGAAGGATTCTGGGCAAATGTATTATCTTTTACTTTCTTTTGATTCAGCTTGGTTTTAAGCTCAGGATCATCTTTTAGTAGCCCGGCAGCTGTATCTTCAAAAACATAAGCAGAGTAATGTTCTTTCTGATCCAGTACAGAGTCGAAGAAATTCCAGTTAAAGAAAGAATCGGTAGCCTGTGGTTCCAGTGTTTCCATAATATACCTGTTTTGCGGCTGATCTACATAAACCAGGTAATCTCCTTTATAGAATTTTAAAGTTTGTTTTTTAGTAACAAGCTGAACGTTATTGTGAATATAATGCCCCTCATAAGGCCTTGAAGCTGTTTTATAATCCTCGATATAATAAACGTCGACTGCAAGTTCCTGATCTTCTTTAAGTTCCTGCACCTTGACTCCGTTTAATTTCAGCAAACCAATTACCTTGTCCCATGCCTTTGGAATAACGTAAGCCTCTGGTTTTGCTACGGTAAGCTGCGGTTCAAACTTATTCCAGTATTTGATCTTTTTTGTATAAGGATCGTTTCTATCATAATAAAGCCTGTCAGCTCCACTCACAGCACTGGGCTTATATTTTGCAGCAAATCCTTTAAAAGTAATCAGCTCGTAGGTAGTCTCATTTAGTTTCCAGCTCAATGGAAATTCTTTTTGTATGGAAGCAGCTTCATCCGCTTTGCGCTTGTTCTCCCCGATGATTTTTGCATCTCTGCTTACTAAATCAACATAGGTCTGAAGTAATTGATAAGTAGACTCAACCCTCTTCTGATAAGCCTTTAACATATGTGTTTCTGGCATAAATCCAATACTATTGTGTAAAGCTGCATAACCAGTTGAATAACGTGGTGTTTCCAGGAAACCTGTGATTCCGGCATCTGGTGTGTTTTCTACCGAATTGATATATGGAATGAGTTCGTATCCTTTTTTCTTCATCCCAGCATACAAAGCAGGAACCATAGTTTTGGTCAGGTAATTTGCTAAAATAGGATTTAACTTGTCTTTTTGAGTAGGGATAAGTGTCATTGTATACTGATAATCGGCGCCATTACTGGTATGGGTATCTACAAAGATTTCTGGTTGCCAGGTATTGAATATTTCCTGAAAGGCAGCTGAGTTTTTGGAGTCAGTTTTAATGAAGTCCCTGTTCAGGTCATAGTTTTTACTGTTTCCTCTGAATCCATAGGCTTCCGGTCCATTCTGATTGGCTCTGGAGGTACTGCTGCGGTTGAATGATCCGTCTATATTGTAAACCGGGATAATACAGATCACAACATTAGCTGGTAAATGATTGTCTTTTAGTAAATCTCTGGCCAGCATCATTGATGCATCTATGCCTTCAGGTTCACCGGGGTGGATTCCATTATTAATTAATAATATTCTTTGATTATTTTTTCTGAGTTCAACAGGGTCAAAGACCTTGTTCTTTGACAAGACCAGTAAATGAAGCGGTTTTCCAAAATCAGTAGTCCCATAAGTAAGTAGTTTAGCTTGTGGAGATACTTTAGCCAGTTGTTTATAGTAAGCAATGGCCTGCTCATAAGTAGCCGTTTGATTTTTATTACTAAGCTCGTAAGGCGTTTGCTGTGCAAATGTTTCCATCGTTAGCAGAATTAAAGACAGTAAAAGATATTTCATTGATACGCATTTATAAAAGTACTCCACATTTCTCCAGACTAAAAGCGTCTGAATGTTTTCTTATACAGCCCCATTTTTCCGAAACTGTATTTGAATCCAATAGTATAAAAATTATAGATATCAGGTGTTCCGGATTTGCGGGTTAAAGATGAATTGTCATAACCGTCCAGTCCTTCTCCCAGGGTCACATTACTCTGGCAATTAATATTCAGTGTATATCTGTAAAAGCCCTCCTGATCCGGGAAAAAGAAATTAATACCCAGGTTCAATGGAAAGTAAATGTCATTTGAACTATCTTCTCCAGGGTATGGATGGGTAGGGTCGTTAACGTTTGCGCGTCTGATCCCTTTCATCTTGTTCTGAATAATTCCCAGGCCACTTCCAAAATACAAGCCTCTGAGCTTGCCGGATAGGCCATTATAGTCAAAATCTATAAATTGTCCTAAAGATATTTTTCCATTGACAGACACCGCCTGGTAACCATTGATGAACTGCCTGTCGTCTGGAATAGCGTTGACGTCCCCTCCATTGATTTCACCTTTTTGAAGTTCCAGGCCAATGCTAAGGTAAGGAGTGAATAAATAATCGAGCGTAGCATAGCCGGCCAGCCCGAAGTCATGTTTTTTGAGATCTGCGAAAGACTGCGTAATACCAGCGCCAGCACCAACAGAAAACTTGTAGAAATTTGATTGTGCAAAAGACGAGAACGCTAATGCTAAAAATAAGGTTGAAATAAGTATCCTTTTCAAGTTATGCTGATTGTTTATAGATAAAATATCATCTTTGGTTATCTTTAGCCTTTTAAGAAACTGTTTGAATATATTTAAAAACAGCTTTTGAATTTACTGAATAAGAAGGCCTTTACTTTTTTTTAAAATTATGCTAAAATATCATAACACAGGTAATTCTTTACAAAATAGATTTACTGAATACGTAAAAATAGACACACAGTCTGATCCTGAGTCTGCAAGCGTTCCTTCTACCGAAAAACAGAAGAATCTGGGTAAGGTACTGGTTGCTCAATTATTGGAGCTGGGTATAACAGATGCACACCTGGATGAGTACGGCTATGTGTATGCCACTATTCCTTCCAATACAACTAAAGATGTTCCTGTAATCTGTTTTTGCTCGCATATGGATACTTCTCCGGATTGTAGCGGATATGGTGTAAAACCAATTATTCACACCAATTACCAGGGACAGGATCTTGTACTTCCTGATGACCATTCAGTGGTTTTGAGAATGAGCGAGCATAAAGACCTGAAAGATCAGATCGGAAATGATATCATTACTGCAAGTGGTACTACCTTATTGGGAGCAGATAATAAAGCTGGTTTAGCTGAAATTATGGAAGCTGCTGCTTTTTTGATGCAGCATCCTGAGCATAAACATGGTAAAATAAGGATTCTTTTTACGCCTGATGAAGAAATTGGAAGAGGTGTAGATAAAGCGGATCTGGATAAACTTGGCGCGGATTTCGCCTACACTATCGATGGGGAAACCTGTGGTTCTATTGAAGATGAAACTTTTTCTGCTGATGGAGCAGTTTTAACTATACATGGCATTAGTTCTCACCCTGGTTTTGCGAGAGGCAAAATGGAAAGTGCGATTAAGATTCTGAGTGATATTATCAGTGCTTTACCAAAAGATACTTTAACGCCAGAAGCGACTTCGAAAAAAGAAGGATTTTTACATCCGGTTACGATACAGGGTAATGTAGAACAGGCAGAAGCACATTTTATTATCCGTGATTTTGATGATGCTTTATTGGCTGAACATGGCCGCACGCTGGAAACCATTGTTAAACAAGTGATCGCTGCTTATCCGAATGCTACTTATGAGCTTAAGATCAAGGAACAATACCGCAATATGAAAAAAGTACTGGACCAGCATCCGCAAGTCTTGGAATATGGTGTGCTGGCAATTGAACGTGTAGGTATTCCGGTTAAAAGACAAAGTATCAGAGGTGGAACAGATGGTTCAAGATTATCACTGATGGGCTTACCATGTCCTAATGTTTTTGCAGGAGAACATGCTTTCCATGGCAAGCAGGAATGGGCTTCCGTACAAGACATGGAAAAAGCAGTGGAAACTATTATCAATATTGCGCTGATCTGGGAAGAAAAGAGCAACTAAACTATTTCAGATACATTGCTGCTAAAAGCTCGTAAGAGCGGATGCGTTCTTCGAAACCTTCGGTGATCGTTACAGCCATCAGCTCATTTACTTTGTAATCAGCCAGCAATGTATCTATTTTTTCTTTAAGTATATCCGGCGTTCCGATTAACATCCTTTGCCTGTTATGGTCTATTCTTTCCTGTTCAGCAGCGTTATAAGTCACATGTTTAATGTCGTTGTAGGCTATTGGATATAATCTGCCTCCTTTTTCAAGCTGCAGATATCTATAGTCCATCACTGCTTGCTGACGGAAGATGATTTCTTCATTTTCCGAACAAAAAACACCTATACTTACGTTTACTTCTGGCGCTGTCTTATCAATGGATGGCTGAAAGCGGTCGCGGTAAATCTGAACAGATTCAGGGCCCCCTAAAGGATTAATGAAATGCGCAAAAGACATTCCCATACCGAAATGTGCAGCAAATAAACCACTCTGGCCACTTGAACTTAATAACCACATTGGCGGTACGGTTGCTGCTTGTGGAATAGCGATAATCTTTTCTTGTATAGTGCCAGGTTCTCCGGAATCATGCAGATAATTTCTGAGGTCATTCAGCTGTTCTAAAAAGTCCTGCTCTCTCCATTGGTTAGACGGATTAAGTACGCTGGCAGTAATCCGGTCTGTACCTGGAGCTCTGCCTAATCCAAGATCAATCCTTCCTGGAAAAAGTACTTCGAGCATACGAAAGTTCTCAGCAACTTTTAGGGCACTATGGTTGGGAAGCATAACGCCTCCTGATCCTAATTTTATATTTTTAGTCTGACCTGCCAGGTGTGCAATCAGAATTTCGGGGGTTGAGCCGGCTAATGCAGTTGTATTGTGATGTTCAGAAACCCAAAAACGGGTATAACCGAGATTGTCCGCTATTTTTGCGAGCTCAACAGTTTCCTGTATTGCTTGTTGTGCAGAAACACCTTTTCTAACAGGTGACTGGTCAAGAACGCTTAATTGAATTGAAGAATTGCTCATATTGACAAATTGTATTACAAAAATACAATGTCTGTTTCTGGCAAATGAGTTTCTTAATTATTGTGACTTCCAGATTATTGAGTGACCCTCATTTCTGCAAGATACTGATCCTGGCCATCATCAAATAACAAATGACATTCCCATCCACATTCTTTAGCGATTTGTTTCAGGAGCTGTGGATCAAGATACAGCCAGTTGAACCATTCTCCTTTTTGATCTTTGTATTCGTATTGATAAGCGATCTCCCCGTGGTATTTACCAGCAGGTTTCTCCATATCTTCATATAAATAAGAGATATCCGAAGTATCAAATAATAATTGTCCGTCTTCGTTTAATAAGGATTTTGCATGATTAAGGAATGTTTTGAAGCCATCAATGGTACCTGTCAGTCCGATTCCGTTCATCAGGAATAATAAAGTATCAAACTTCTCGCCCTGGTAACTGAAAACATCGCCTTCTACCGCATGCTTTACGCCTCTTGTTTTCATGATTTCTACGGCGATTGGTGAAATATCAAGCGCAATGACATCAAAGCCACGTTCTTGTAAAATAAGCGCATGGCTTCCGGCTCCTCCGCCAACGTCAAGTACTCTGCCTTCACAAAGATCCATCGCTTCCAGTTCTATGTCCGGCATTTCTTCTTCTGTACGGAAAAAAATGTCAACTGGCATTTCCTCCGGTTCATCATAAGAATTATGCAGCAGTAGTGTTGCTGCGGTACCATTTGTAAACTGATCTTGTAAAGCACTTCCGAAAACGTCCATCGGGGGCAAAGATATTAAATTATTTTTTCTGAAGCTGAGGGATAATGAAGGACTTTCCTTATGAGTTAAGCAGGATTAATCACTAAAAAATTCAATATCATAATTGTTATTGATGAAATAGGTTAACAGACCTCTGAATTCCAGGATATCTGTGGTCTTTGATTTGTCCTGATTTAAATTTGTCTTTTTAACATAGTCATCTATAACTTTAATCATTATTTTCTGATCTCCTACCATCAGCCTGGTGTCGTCATACTGATGAATTGAAGTGCCTGTCCAATGTTTATATGCTGTAAATATATCGTCCAGATTTTTGAATTTAATATCATCAATTCCAAATAAATGATCGTGGTTGTCGAGTCTGTGAATGTCTAATGCCATAAAAACTATTTTTTCTGAAGGACGGCGTCTTCTGCCCCCTGATAGTTATTGCTATTATATTCCAGTCTTGTTTTAGGCAGGCTGTCCGGATAGTTCGCCCTGATAAAAGCAATCATCTCTTCACGGACATAACAGCGCAGATCAAATGCCTGAGAAGAATTGCGGGCACTCATTAAAAAACGAACTTCTACTGTATTTGCTTTATTATCTGTAAGCTGTACCACATTAACCCTTTTATCCCATAAAGGATGATCGGTCAGCAGTCTGGTTAATTCATCCCTTAACGGTGGAATAGGAATCGTATAATCGAGGTATAGGAAAACTGTTCCTAATAGCTGCGCGGAAACCCTTGTCCAGTTCTGGAAAGGTTTTTCAATAAAATAAGTGATCGGTAGAATCAGCCGCCGCTGATCCCAGATATTGACCACAACATAAGTGAGTGTAATTTCCTCTACCCGGCCCCACTCTCCTTCAACAATCAAAACATCGTCGATCCGGATAGGCTGTGTAAAAGCAATCTGAAAGCCCGCAAGTAAATTACCTAGTGATTTTTGAGCGGCGAAACCAATAATAATACCACCAATCCCGACCCCGGTCAATAAGCCTGTACCGATTTTGCGCATGCTTTCAAAGCTCAGTAAGATAATGGAGACAGTAACCAGGATAATCAGTGAAACCACAAATTTCCGTATAAATTGCAATTGTGTCCTGATCTTTCTTTCCTTCAGGTTATCCTCTTTGTTAAGGTCGTATTTATGATAAAAATAGTCTTCGAGTACTTTAATAATCCGGATAAGGACTAAAGCAAAAATGATAGTCAGGGATATCTCTATAATTCTGCTTAGCTGGGCCATGATGGATTCATTCATCACCATCAAACTCAACGACATGTTTAGTAATAACAGGGGAATAAAAACACCTACTGGCCTGTTGAGATGTTTAATGATCGATTGGATTTCGAACGTTGCCCAGTATCTTGCAAAAAACTTAAAGACTTTCCGGATGATTATGGTCAGTATAGCGCCCAGTGCGCAACTGCATACTGCAATGATTATATTTTGCAGGAATTGCGGTACTGGGTAGCCAAAAAAATCATTTAAATGCTCCATGCAGGTTCAGTCTCGCAATCAAATACCTGGTGATATTCAGGAATGACTACCTGTTTAAATCCGTGTTCATTCAGTCTTTTTGCAAAATGCTGCTGAACCGGATACTCTCCGTGTACCAGGAAAAGCTGTTTAACCAGCGCAGGGTCCTGAGAAGAAAGGAATTGAAGCAGATCCTCATAATCGCCATGCGCACTCATGGAGCGTATAGAACGAATTTCGGCAACCACATCAAGATTCTCTCTGAATAAATAGACCTGTTTATCTCCAGCCATTAATTTGCCAGCCAGTGAACCTGGAGAAGCGTAGCCAACCATTAAAATTGTATTTTTCTGATCACCGATCGTATTGCGGATATGATGTCTTACCCTTCCTCCTTCGGCCATACCAGAAGCAGAAATGATCACAGATGGTCTGTTGTCATTGTTGAGTGCTTTAGATTCTTCTACACTTTCGATGAATTTGAGTCCTTTGAAGCTAAATGGGTCTTCATCAGTTTTCATAACTTCTTTAACGCCATTGTTATAAACTTCCGGATGGTTCTTTAAAACTTCAGTAGCCTGGATAGATAAAGGGCTGTCAACGTAGAAAGGAACATCAGGTAATTTGTGCTTAAGTTCAAGATTATTTAGTGCATATAATAATTCTTGCGTTCTGCCGACACTAAATGCAGGAATAACAACTTTACCTTTTTTTTCTATACAGGTATGCTGAATGATTTCATACAACATATTTTCTATAGGCTCAAGATCCTTATGCAGGGAGTCTCCATATGTAGATTCCATAATAATGTAGTCTGCTTGCGAAAAAACCTGCGGGCTTTTGAGTATCAGGTCTCCATAACGGCCAACGTCTCCGCTAAAAGTAAGGCGTGTCGATTTTCCATTTTCCTTTATCGTCAAATGTACTGCTGCACTGCCTACAATATGTCCTGCATCTGTGAAGCATACTGCGACCTCCGGGCAGATGTCAAAACTAGTATCGTAGTCTATAATCTTAAACTGACTTAAGGTTTTAATTACATCATCTTCCGTATAAAGCGCTTCTTCTACTTCTTCGTTCTGAGGTCTTTTCTTGTTTGCATATGCCGCATCCTGTTCCTGAATTTTTGCTGAATCCATTAATAGAATTCTGGCGAGATCCATTGTTGCCGGGGTACAGAATATATTTCCTTTAAATCCTTCTGCTACCAGGCGTGGCAACAGACCACAATGGTCAATATGCGCATGCGAAAGTATCATGTAGGTAACCTTTGAAGGCTCAAATCCAAAATAACTGTTTAGCTTTTCTGTTGATTCGCCCATGCCCTGGAACATGCCGCAATCTAATAGTATTTGAGTTTGGTTTGTTAAAGTTATCAGGTGTTTACTACCAGTAACGGCGCGCGCAGCACCATGGAAAGCGATTTTCATCGGTTATATTTAGGTGTAATAGTCAGTAATGGCACCGGTAAGCATCCGGTGCCATCTATAAAGTTATAAAGAGTATTAAGCTCTTACTTTTGCAATTTTGTCTTTTACAGTGTCAGCTACATCAGAGATTTTGTCTTTAGAAGCATCCAGCAAGTCACAGAACCAGTCTGTAACTTTATCTTTTACGTCATCGCTTTTGTCTGAAGATAAGATTAAAGCTACCGCAGCACCAAGGGCAGCTCCTGCCAATATACCTGCAACTATTTTCGTTTCTTTTGTCATAATAAATGTCTTTTTGTGTTAGTGTAACAATATGCGAATAAAAAGGTTCTTAAATTTATATAATAAACGCTGTTTTTTGAAAAAATTGATACATGCTTAGAACTTTATCTTATCTGAACCTGATTTTTGCAGTCCTTTATTTTTTGACTTATCTGTTGAATGGTAATCGCTGGGTTGTTTTTGGTTTATTGATTGTCATTGTTTTTAACTGGATGGTGTTGCGGAATATGGAAACTGAGCAAACCAACTGGTCTGTTTTACAATGGTTGGCAGGATTTGTAACCCTGCTATATGCTTCCTATATGGGATACAGTGCTGTTTCATTGTTAATTGATACGATCAGTTATCATTATTATCCTGCTGAAACGATTCTTCTTATCATTTCAGGGGTATTATTCTCATTTACGATCTTTTTACAGCTTTTAGCAAGCCTGTATAAAAAAACATGTAAATAATTTGATTAACTATTTGACAATTACACATATTAATCTATCTTTGCAGTCCCTAAATCCTAGGGAGAAAAAATAATTGTTTAACAAATTAAATACAAGCAAGTGAATACGTTAAGTTACAAAACTGTCTCTGCCAATGCTAAAACTGTTAACAAACAGTGGGTTGTTGTTGATGCACAAGGCGAGATTTTGGGGCGCTTGTCATCGAAGATCGCAATGATCATCCGTGGTAAAAACAAGCCTGAGTACACCCCACACGTAGACTGCGGCGATAATGTGATCGTTATCAATGCGGACAAGATTAAGTTGACCGGAAACAAAATGAACGACAAACAGTACGTTTCATATACTGGATATCCAGGTGGTCAGCGTTTCATCTCTCCAAAAGAGTTATTGGCGAAACATCCTACACGTGTAGTAGAAAAAGCAGTTCGTGGTATGTTACCTAAAACAAAATTAGGTGCAAAATTATACACCAACCTTTTTGTTTATGCAGGTACTGAGCATCCTCATGCAGCACAATCACCAAAAACCATTACACTTTAATTAAAGGAAGAAAGAAATGTCAGTTACTAACACTTCAGGAAGAAGAAAAACTGCTGTTGCGCGAATCTACATGCAAGAGGGCAACGGTACAATTACTGTTAACAGTAAAGATCACAAAGTATATTTCCCTACATTACCTTTACAATATATTGTAAACCAAAGTTTTGAAGTTTCAGAACTTATCGGTCAATATGACGTAAAAGTAAACGTAGCAGGAGGTGGTATTAAAGGCCAGGCAGAAGCTGTTCGTTTAGCTATCGCTAAAGCTATTGTTGAAATAGATGCTGAGAAAAAACCGGCATTACGTGCTAAAGGGTTAATGACCCGTGATATGCGTATGGTTGAACGTAAGAAACCAGGTCGCAAGAAAGCTCGTAAAAAGTTCCAATTCAGTAAACGTTAATCTCAAGGAGGACAAAGACAATGGCAAGAACAACATATCAAGACTTATTGGATGCAGGTGTACATTTTGGTCACCTTACCCGCAAATGGAATCCGAAAATGGCACCATATATTTTTATGGAACGCAATGGGATTCACATTATAGATTTAAACAAAACTTTAACTAAAACTGAAGAAGCTGCTTCAGCGATCAAACAGATCGTAAAATCAGGTCGTAAGATCTTATTTGTAGCGACTAAGAAACAAGCTAAAGAAATCGTTGCTGATCAAGCAAGAAAAGTAAACATGCCTTTCGTAACTGAGCGTTGGTTAGGTGGTATGTTAACTAACTTCCAAACTGTACGTAAGTCAATCAAAAAGATGTCTAACATCGATAAAATGACTAAAGACGGTACTTACTCGATTCTTTCTAAGAAAGAGCGTTTGATGATCCAGCGTGAGCGTATCAAATTGGAAAGCTTATTAGGTGGTATCGCGGATTTAAACCGTTTACCAGCTGCTATCTTTTTAATTGACGTTAAAAAAGAGCATATCGCTGTTAGTGAGGCGTTGAAATTAAACATTCCAACTTTCGCAATGGTTGATACTAACTCTGATCCTTCTAACATCGATTTCCCTATTCCGGCGAATGATGATGCAACTAAATCTATCTCTTTAATTACTGATGTAATCATCAAAGCAATTGAAGAAGGTTTAGACGAGCGCAAACGTGAAAAAGATGATGAAGCTGAAAAAGAAGCTGTAGCTGCTAAAACTGCTGCTGATGCTCCTGAAACTGCTGCACCTGGCGCTAGAAGAGCAAGAAAAGAAAATGCTGAAACCGAAGAAGGTACAAGCGAAGCATAAATAATATATTTTTGGGTTGTATGTTGTGCGTTGCGGGTTCTTACTTACAACATACAATGTACAACCCATAATTTTTTAGATAAAAACTTAAAAAAGAAAATAAAATGTCAGTACAAATTTCTGCAGCAGATGTAAACAAATTACGCCAACAAACCGGTGCCGGTATGATGGATTGCAAAAAAGCATTAATAGAGGCCAATGGCGATTTCGAAGCTGCGGTTGATTACTTACGTAAAAAAGGAGCTAAAGTTGCAGCAAGTCGTCAGGATCGTGATTCTAACGAAGGTGTTGTAATCGCAAAAGCTACAGCTGACGGAAAACGTGGTGTTGTAGTTGAGTTAAACTGCGAAACAGATTTCGTAGCTAAAAATGCTGATTTCATCGCTTTAGCAAATAAATTCACTGATTTAGCTGTTGAGAAAAATCCAGCTACTTTAGAAGAATTATTAGCACTTGAAGTTGATGGTCAAACAGTTTCTGACATCATCGTTGAAAACACTGGTAAAATCGGAGAGAAAATTGGTATCTCTAAATTTGAAACAGTATCAGGCGAAAAAGTTGTCCCTTACATCCACAGTAACTACCGTTTAGGTGTTTTGGTTGCTTTAAACCAAGTTGTTGCTGGTGCTGACGAAGCTGGAAAAGATGTAGCTATGCAAATTGCTGCAATGAACCCGGTTGCTTTAGACAAAGCAGATGTAGACACACACACTATCGAGCGTGAAATGGAAATTGCTAAAGAGCAAATCCGTGCAGAAGGTAAACCAGAAGAAATGGTTGAGAAAATTGCTGCTGGTAAACTGAACAAGTTTTACAAAGACAGTACTTTATTAAACCAGGAATTTGTTAAGGATTCTTCTAAAGACGTTCGTAAATTTTTAAATGACACAGCTAACGGTTTAACTGTTACTGCATTTAAACGTGTTCAATTAGGATCATAGTTCCTTCAATGATAAATTAAAAGGTCCCTTATTTTAAGGGACTTTTTTTTTGCCCTGTATTTTTTGTCCATATTTAAGAACTGTTAAAAACAAGATATGATAGCAATCAAGAACTCCAGATTTTTCAAAGGTGAACAGCTGATTACCGATGCGACTGTTTTAATCGCAGATGGGTTAATCAAAGAAATTATCAAAGGCGATATCCCAGCAGGATATGAAGTCATAGACGCGCAAGGCAGTTATCTGACCCCCGGATTTATGGATCTGCAAATATATGGTAGCGGAGGAAATCTGTTTTCTGCTTATCCTACAGCAGAAACATTAAAACAGATGGATGCCGACCTGATCAGTAAAGGAACAACAGGTTTCCTTGCTTGTGTGGCTACCAATACAATCGATATATTTAAACAAGCCATTGAAGCGGCTAAAGCTTATAAACCGCATGCCCGTGCTTTTTTAGGCTTGCATTTAGAGGGCCCTTATTTAAATCCCGAAAGATTAGGAGCTCATCCGCTGGAATATGTACATAAAGCTACGTTGGAAGAAGTAAAAGAATTAATTGAAAATGCAGACGGTGTAGTTAAAATGATGACTATTGCACACGAACTACAGGATGATGAAGTCATCAATTATTTGCTGGATCGGGGGATAGTGCTTTCTTTAGGACATAGCAATGCCAATTTTGAGCAGGCAAACCATGCTTATAAAAGCGGCTTTACCACAACCACACATTTGTTTAATGCAATGCCTGCTATCCACCACAGGAATCCAAATTTACCGGCTGCAGTCTTTAATCATCCAACTGCTATGGCCAGTATCATTGCGGATGGTGCTCATGTTGATCTTGAAATTGTTAAAATGACTTATAAATTAATGCCAGAACGCCTGTTTCTGATTACAGATGCAGTTACTGCTTGTAATGTAGGGCCGTATCAGCATCAGTTAGAAGGTTCCAGATATGTAACTCCTGAAGGCACAATTTCGGGCTCTAATATCACTTTGCTTGATGCAGTGCGCAACTGTGTTAACCATTGTGATGTTCCGCTGTCAGCAGCCTTAAATATGGCTTCAGCTCATCCGGCAAAAGTTTTGAGAATGGATACTGAACACGGACAAATAGCCATAGGCAAAGCAGCAGATTTGTTATTAATCACAGACCAGTTAGCCCTTCAAAAGGTTTTTGTAGCGGGTTTAATAAACGTTTGAACATTTCAGCTTAATAATTAAAACAAATAGTTATTTTTGGAGTCATGAAGTATAAAAGGATCCTACTCAAGTTAAGCGGAGAGTCGCTAATGGGCGAAAAGCAATATGGTATTGATAATGACCGCGTTAAGCAGTACGCAGAAGATATTAAAGCTGTCCATGCACAGGGCCTGGAAATTGCAATAGTTATAGGTGGTGGTAATATATTCAGAGGTTTGAGCGCAGAGAAATCTGGTATGGATCGTGCACAAGCTGATTATATGGGAATGTTGGCTACTGTAATTAACAGTATGGCTTTACAGGATGCATTGGAAAAAGTAGGACTTAAAACAAGATTACTTACCGCTATTAAAATGGAGCAGATTTGCGAACCATTTATTCGCAGAAGAGCAGTAAGACACCTTGAAAAAGGCCGTGTTGTTATTTTTGGTGCGGGTACAGGTAACCCATACTTCACAACAGATTCAGCTGCAGCATTACGTGCAATTGAAATTAAAGCAGACGTGGTATTGAAAGGTACACGTGTAGATGGGATCTATACTGCAGATCCGGAAAAAGATCCGACAGCAACCCGTTATACAGAAATCTCTTTCAAAGAAGTTTATTCGAAAGGATTAAACGTAATGGACATGACTGCTTTCACACTTTGTGAAGAAAATGAACTTCCTATTATCGTTTTCGATATGAATAAAACAGGGAACTTCATGAAAATAGCGCAGGGCGAAGAAATCGGAACACTGGTAAAAGGCTAAATTTAATACAAATATATTTTTTTGATAAAAAGCACAAATTATGAACGACCTCATAAAGAAACAATTACAAGATGCTCAGGCAACAATGGACAAGGCAATTGCTCATTGTGAAACTGAATTGACTAAAATACGTGCGGGTAAGGCTTCAGTAGGTATGCTGGATGGAATTATGGTTGACTATTATGGCAGCGCAACTGGTCTGGCTCAGGTAGCGAGTTTAACTACTCCTGATGCACGTACTATTTTGGTTCAGCCATGGGAAAAAAACATGTTAGTTCCAATCGAACGCGCAATTATGGAAGCTAACATTGGTATCAATCCACAAAATGATGGTATTGTTATTCGCCTGGTAGTGCCGCCACTAACCGAAGAACGTAGAAAGGACCTGGTAAAAAAGGTTAAAGAAGAAGCAGAACGTGGCCGTATCACAGTTCGTAACATCCGTAAAGATGCCAATGAGAAAATCAAAAAGCTGAAAGGCGAAGGAGTTTCTGATGATGAAATCAAAACAGGTGAAGGTGAAGTACAGAAAATGACGGATATTTATATTGTAAAGGTGGATAAACACGCTGAAGCAAAAGAGAAAGACGTAATGACGGTATAATCCGGATTTGCTCAAATATAATTTAAGAGTAATTAAAAGGGAATATGGCTTTTGCTATATTCCCTTTGTTTATTTTTGCGCTCTATTTTTTTAACATGAACTTATTAGTACAATATCTTAAAAATTATAAATGGATAGTTTGTCTTGCGCTGGTTCTTGCAGCCATTAACATAGGCTTTTCATTGCTTGATCCTTATATCACAGGTCGCATTGTGGACAGGTTCATTGAGAAAAAGGACGTGCTGAGCAGAGATCAGTTTGTCTGGGGCGTCTTAGGGCTGATTGGCCTTGGCGTTGGCGCAGCAATGGTATCCCGTATCGCAAAGAATTTCCAGGATTATTTTACCAGTATTATCGTGCAGAAAGTCGGTGCACAAATGTATGCCGATGGCCTTAAACATTCACTGGAATTACCTTACCAGGTTTTTGAAGATCAGCGAAGCGGAGAAACGCTTGGAATCCTACAAAAAGTAAGGCTGGATAGTGAGAAATTTATTACCTCTTTCATCAGCATTTTATTTGTCAGTTTAATCGGGATGGTTTTTGTCATCGTCTATTCCGTTACTGTAAGTTATAAAGTAACCGTAATTTATTTCCTGGCTATCCCTATCATTAGTTTTGTCAGCTGGTTCTTAAGCCGGAAGATTAAAGTTATCCAGCGGAGTATTGTTGCTGAAACTACTGCATTGGCAGGTTCAACAACAGAATCTTTAAGAAATATTGAACTGGTAAAAAGTCTGGGGCTTGCTAACCAGGAAATAGACCGTCTGAATAAAACTACCTACAAGATATTAGGCTTAGAACTCAGAAAAGTCAAATATGTGCGGAGTATGAGTTTTGTACAGGGGACTACAGTGAACCTGGTCAGAAGTATTATGGTTGTGGTATTGCTGATTCTTATTTTTGAAAATACGATCTCAGCAGGACAATATTTCTCCTTCCTGTTTTATTCATTTTTCCTCTTTGGCCCATTACAGGAGTTAGGTAATGTGATTCTTTCCTGGAGAGAGGCAGAGGTTTCCCTGGGCAATTTTAAAAAGATCCTCAGTACACCAATCGATCAGAAACCTTTGAATCCCAAAGTGCTGAACAAAATTGAATCGTTAGAATTTTCAGGATTGAATTTCAGGCACCTGACCGGAAAAACAAATGCACTAAATGAAATCAGCTTTAAAGCACATGACGGAGAGACTATCGCTTTCGTGGGGCCATCGGGTTCTGGTAAAACCACACTTGTAAAGCTTTTGGTTGGTCTTTATCAGCCGGAGGTAGGTGAAGTCTTATACAATGGTATTTCAAGTAAAGAGATTGATCTGGATCAGCTCAGGGAGAAAATAGGTTTTGTAACTCAGGATACACAACTGTTCTCGGGTACGATCAGAGAGAACCTTCAGTTTGTCCGTCCGGGAGCAACAGATGAAGAATGTTTACGGGTGATGGAGCAAGCAGCCTGTCAAACACTTTTAGCACGTGCTGACAAAGGATTGGATACGGTTATCGGAGAAGGTGGGGTAAAGGTTTCCGGAGGTGAGAAACAAAGGTTGTCTATCGCCAGGGCTTTATTGCGTAAGCCGGATATCCTGGTATTTGATGAGGCTACTTCTTCTTTAGATTCTTTGACAGAAGAAGAGATCACTGCTACGATCAGAGAAGTTTCAGAGTTTACCAATCATATCACGATACTGATTGCACACCGCTTATCAACAATCCGTCATGCAGACCGGATTTATGTACTTGAAAAGGGGCATATCATCGAACAAGGGAAACATAAAGACCTGCTGGAAGAGAAAGGATTGTATTATGCGATGTGGAGACAACAGGTAGGAGAAAGATAGTTCCTAAACTGTTTCTTCGTGAATATCCTGTAAAGTAAGGCCAAGCAAGCTTTTGGTTTTGGTATAAGTGATACCTGCAATGATAATAGTCATACAGCCACCAAACACCACCGCTGGAACAGTTCTCATGAGCTTTGCAGTAAGTCCGGATTCAAAAGCACCAATTTCGTTAGATGAACCAATAAACATACTATTTACAGCAGATACCCGGCCACGCATCCGGTCGGGTGTTAGTAATTGCATGATTGTAGACCGGATCAATACGCTGACGCTGTCAAACGCACCTTCCATGAACAGGAACACCAAAGTCAGGTAGAAGTTCTTAGAAAGGCCGTAACAGACAATACTGGTGCCGAAGCCAACTACAGCTACCAGCAGGTTTCTCCAGGGTTTGTTCATTGGAGAGATTCTGGTCATCACCAGCATGGTCAGTACTGCACCTGCAGAAGCTGCTGCACGCATAATACCGAGTCCTTCAGGTCCAACCTTTAAAATATCATTCGCAAAAACGGGTAATAAAGCAACAGCACCACCAAAAAATACAGAGAATAAATCCAGGCTCATTGCACCCAGCATCATTTTACTCTTGAATACAAACTGAACACCTTCTGTCAGGCTCTTCATAATACTTTCCTTAGGAATATATTTTGGCGGATGTGATTTCAGGAAAAATACGCAGACTAAAGCAATGAGTATAAAAGCGATGATTACTGTATAAGTAACAGTAATTCCATAAAATCCATAAACTAAACCTCCCACGGCAGGTCCTAAAATAGAGGCTGTCATATAAGAAGAGCTATTCCAGGTACTTGAATTCGGATAAAGTTCTCTGGGAATGGTCATGGCCATCAAAGATGAAGTAGCAGGGCTGAAGAACCCCCTGGCTATCCCTATGCCGAATACCATGCAATACATGATTGGGATAATATAACTTTCCGGAACATAAGGATGCATTTGAGGAGAAGTTGCCACCAGCATGATCAGTGAGCAGATAAAAACGCCCAGGAATATTTTCAGCAATAGCCCTCTCTTTTCAGATTTATCAGCTACATAACCTCCATAAAGTGCAATCCCAATTGCAGGGAGTGCTTCACAAAGACCAACCAAGCCTAAAGCAAGCGGATCTTTAGTTAAGTGATAAATGTGAAAGCCGATAATTACAGCTTGCATTTGATAGGCAAACGTAAAAAAGAAACGCATACCAAGGAAAGATCTGAATTCCCTGTAGCGCAGGGCGGCGTAAGGATCTTGTTTATCTACAATTCTGGGACTGTCCAAAGGAAAATAATTTGAAACAAATGTATATTATAAGCAAGTCTTTTTGAAATGTAATGTCAAATATGACAAAGCCATATTTGACATTAACGAATTATTTTACAAGATCGTAGAAATCCTGGTAAGCATGCATCATGTTTTCAGCCTGGTTAATTGCAGAAGAAACTGCAATTCCAAAGATGCCTGTTTCCAATAAAGCTTCTACATCAGTTAACTTTACACCGCCAACTGCTAATACCGCTAGGTCAATCTCTTTTTCTTTTAAAGCAGAAGCGATCTTCGCATAACCTTCCAGACCTAACCACGGTGAATTGTTTGGTTTCGTATCGGTATGGCTGAACGGGCCGCAACCTGCGTAATCAGCACCTTCTGCGGCTAGTCTTAGTAATCCTTCTAAAGTATTGGAAGAACCACCAATGGTAATATCTTCTCCTAATTGCTCACGTAACGCTTTAAAATCAGCATCCATGTCTTCGATATGAAAGCCCTGGATATCTGCTTTTCTGTTCAAATGGATGTGATTGGTTACAATCAATGTTGCGCCCCAGTCATCACAAATTTCTGCGATCGCATGAATATCCTTTAAAAGGGCGTCATCATCCTTCGTCAAACAACGGTATTGCACCCATTTCGCACCTGCCTCACAAGCTAGTTGCGCCTGTTCAATATGCGTTAAGGCATCAATATCATGTGTGATAAACTGAAGCTTTTCGATGAATTTTTTCATTTGTATATTTCTTGTTAAAGATGTTCTTATTAAAATTTGTTAAAGTTAAATCTTAAAACCTAACATTTAAGGATAATAAGAGGTTAGTTCCCGCTTGCGGGAAATAGAAATTCTCTGTTACCCGGTTACCGCCACTATAAGATCCATAAGTATAGCCATTACTCTCGTATTTTTTGTCGAGGATGTTATTGACCAGTAAACCAACATTCATGTTTTTCACTCCTTTAAAGCTGAAATCGTAGCCTAAGCGGACATTATTTACCCAATATCCATTCAGTTTTCTGCCTTCATTCTGTGTATTGTCCATATACTGTTTGCTCACATATTTACTTTGTAAAGCTACAGCAAAACTGGTGAATGGTTTATAAACCAGCTCTCCGAATACGACTGCATCCGGTGAAAAAGAAATGTTTGTATTGGTGTAATTGTAGGTATCCTCTTTGTTCGTATCATAATTAAAAATGAATTCAGAGAAGTCTTTAATTTTATTTCTGCTCAATGCAGCATTGGCATTAATCAGAAAGTGACGGCTTAAGGTGTAAGATCCATCAAACTCAACTCCAATTCTGGAGCTGTTAGGGACGTTCTGACGGATAGAAGCCCCGACATCACTTAGTTTTCCAGTTACCACCAGCTGATCTTTATAGAACATGCCATATACGTTCACACCTGCGCTGTATTGTGCATCTTTGATCCGATACCCGGCTTCTACGTTATATAACCTTTCCGGATGTGGAAGAGTACCTGCATTTGCATTCACATAGTCATCCCGGTTACCCTCTTTGTTGGCAATACTCAAAGAAGCATAAATATTGCTTTTTGGGTTTACAAAATAAGAGGCACCAAGCTTTGGATTGAAGAAATTCAGCTTATCATGGATGTTTAAGGGAAGTAAGTCATTGTCCTTACCTGTAATATCATAATTCAGTCTTCTGTATTGCAGGTCTGCAAATAAGTTCAGCTTTTCAACCGGACTATAAGAAATCTTTGCATAAACATTGAAATCATTTTTATTTCCGTCTCCATCATAATAATGATCAGAGTTATTCAGGTTCGAAGAGATTTGTGCCCAGTTGATCTGACCATAATGCTTGCCGCGGTATTGATTATAAGCACCACCTACTGTGAAATTCAACTGGGAAGACGCTTTATAATTGAAACTATAAGTTGCGCCGTAAAAATTATTGTTTAACCAGCGTCTGCGAACAAGGTCGGTTGTTAATACTGGTGCGCCATTAATAATTGGATTCACTAAACCATAGTCGGCAAATTTTTGTCCGGCTTTAAATTCTTCATAATAACCTCTTCCATAAGTATAATGCAATGCACCATTAAAAGAGAACTTTTCATTAAACTGTTTCGCATATAAGACTTGGTAATGATCCTGCCAGTAATTATCATTCTGATCTTTGTATAAGAAAGAGTTATATTTTCTGTTATCCGCTGTTAATAAATTCGTCGCATCAGCGCCTGTTATTCCATTTCTTTCGATATAATCATTTATCCCTTGTACATCCCCTCTTAACTTCGACTCCGGAACACCATTCCAGGACTGGTAAGTTTTCTCTGAACCAGAAAAGACATTGATTCGTAACAGATCGGTTTTGCCATGGTAAGCACCAGACAAGAAATAAGATTTTAATAAGGACGCGCCACGGTTTACAAAACCATCAGATTGTATTCTGGATAAGCGGCCATCAAAGCTGAATTTATTATCAATCAGTCCTGTCCCGATTTTTACCGTGTTTTTTAAAGTGTTAAAAGAGCCATAGGTACTATTAATCTCTGCATAAGGTTCCAAGCCTGGAGCAGAAGTTTGTATGTTCAGGCTTCCTCCAAACGCACCTGCACCATTCGTAGAAGTTCCTACACCACGCTGAATCTGGATACTCTCAACCGAAGAGGCAAAGTCGGGCATATTTACCCAGAATGAACCTTGACTTTCAGAATCATTTAAAGGAATTCCGTTGACAGTGACGTTGACTCTTGTCGCATCGCTCCCCCTGATCCGGATACCTGTATAACCTACGCCGGTTCCGGCATCAGAAGTGACTACTACACCCGGTGTGTTGTTAATAATGAAAGGTAAATCCTGTCCAAAATTATTGGCCTCAATATCAGATTTACTGACGTTTTTATAAGTCGTACCTGATTTTTCAGTAGCCCTTGTAGCCATGACAATAACTTCATCTGCCAGGTATGCTGAAGGCTCCATGTTGAAATCGATCTGTTGATCTCCTTTCACTTCAATAGTTTTGTGCTGCGTTTCATAGCCAACAAAACTTGCAGTAAGCACATATTTACCAGCCTTAACGTTTTTAAGCTGATAGGCTCCATTCGTATTGCTATTAACGCCAATACTGGTGTTTTTTAAGCTGATACTTGCTCCCGGTAAGCTGGTATGTTTGGTGTTTTCGGAAACAGATCCCGAGATTGTGAATTGCGCATTGGCAAATACAGGTAAAAGGAACACAGCTATAACTGCGATCAATAATGTTTTCAATTTGCTACTGTTTTTTAGTAAAACCTGTTGTAGATAGGGCTAATACAACATAATTAAACTCCATAACTCCAATCCCTCCGCCGGCATTACCCGGATCAGGTGCATATTTGAAGCGCCTGAAATTAATTCAGCGCTCAAATAATGGGTATGATCTCAGCCTGTCTTTGTGTTTTTTACAAAACAAGGCACCCCTTTTGATATCGGCAAATGTATAAAATATTTTAGATATAGCAATTTAGCAACGCTTGTATCGTTATTCTATATCTTCTTTCTCGCTTTGCGCGTTTGTATACCCTTGTGAATATTTGATACTCCCCCAGGCAGTTAACATGGTAATAATATCCTCATCTTGAATTGGTCGTGTCAATTGACTTTTACAATACTCTAAAAATTCTGTTTCGTTCATTTCGTATTCTTATTTCGTTTCCAAAAATTTATCTATTGCTTTGATCGCATTTTGTAATCTGTCTTCAATACCGCTGATCACAACATAGTCAGCACCCAGGTTTTTCAATTCTTTGTGCCATATCGCCATAAAATGTTCCCGCATATGCGGAAAATCGCGTTGTGGATCTTCCTGCCATGGTAAGTCAATATTCAGCAGTAAGTAATGATCATAGGTTCTCAGTGGCAAAGCATCCAATACCAGTTGAGGAGTTTCACCCAGCATCTCATCGCTCCATATTTTTACCGTCAGAAATGTGGTGTCACAGAAAATGAGCTCCTGTTCTGCAATAGCCAGGATTGATTCTTCAAGTGCCTGCTGTCCATGAAACATGTTAATTTCATCCTGCATAGTGCAAGGAGCGGTTAACGCCGCGCAGTAATACCTCGCAAATTCAGGAACCCAAAGCGTGTGGTAATGTTTAGCCAGTAATTTTGTCAGTGTGGACTTCCCTGTACTCTCAGGTCCAACAATAGCTATTTTTTTAGTCATGACTTTTCGTTGTAATTTCTGTTTCCAATCTTGATTTTTTCCATCCCTGGTAACCTACCCAGGCGATATAAACATATAAAGCGTACATAATTGCAGTTGCATAAAGATCTTTTGACACATAAACACCTACATAAACAATATCTACAAAAATCCAGATCAGCCAATTCTGCAAGACTTTTCTGGCGAGGAATATTTGCGCAACCAGGCTACATGCAGTACAAAAACTATCTAGAAATGGATAAGATGCCTTGGTAAAGTAGTGCAGTAAAGTTCCGGGAAGAATAGTTAGTAAAACAATAGCAGCAGCCGACAAACCCATTTCTTTGTTGGTAATGATACTGACAGGTCTGGAGGTTTCGGGATTATTCCTGTTTTTACTCCAGAAATACCAGCCATAGGCATTGGTTACCAGGAAATAGACTTGTAAGCCCATATCCGAGTAGAGTTTACTTTCAAAAAAGATGAAGATATAGATCAGTACACTGACAATAGCCAGAGGCCAGTTCAGAATATTATTTTTTGCTGCCAGCCACACGCAAAGGGTTCCGGTGATTACACCGCACCATTCCAGCCAGCTGGTTATCCTGAAAAAATGTTCAATACTTTCTCTGACTACATCTACTATAGCTACCATGCGTCAAATGTAAAATTATTTTTCTTTCTGCTGATTATTTAGAATTATTTTAAATAGTTTGAATTTTAGAGTGTTATCTATTAGTTTTGCTGCTATTAATAATAAATCTAAATAATACCTATGTTAAAAAAACTACTTATACTAACAGCAGCGATGTTGTTTAGCAGCCTGATTATTTTTGCACAACAACACGCAATTATCAAAGGCAATGTTAAGATTTCCAATGGGAAAGCTGCTCCTCAGATTTCCATAATGCTAAAAGGCAAGAGCATTGGGACGACAACTGATGAAAAGGGAGATTTTGTGATCAAACATGTGAAAGCAGGAAATTATATCATTAAGGCATCAGCAGTAGGTATTCATCCTACTGAAAAAATGATCTCAATGAGTGAGGGAGAAACTAAAACAGTCGATTTTATTTTGGCCGTAAATGATGAGGCTTTACAAGAAGTAAAAATCGCAGCCATTAAAAATAAATATAAAGTCAGCTTACCTTCTGCTACTTTAAGGTTAAATGAACCTTTATTGGAGGCTCCTCAAAACATTCAGATTGTAAGTGAACAAGTTATCAAGGATCAGCAAATTACCAGTATGAGCGATGGCGTTATCAGAAATGTCAGTGGCGCCATACGGACTCAGCACTGGTCTGACATGTATGCCAATATCAAAATGCGTGGCTCACAAATTCAGGCTTTTAGAAATGGCTTTAATGTAGTGAACTCTTTTTGGGGGCCGCTCACTGAAGACATGAGTTTTGTTGATCACATTGAATTTGTTAAAGGGCCGGCGGGTTTTATGCTCGGCAGTGGTGATCCAAGTGGCTTGTATAATGTAGTTACTAAAAAGCCTGCAGGAATTGATAAAGGAGAGGTATCATTTACGACCGGGAGTTATGGTTTGTACCGTACAACTGTAGATTTTGATAGAAAACTTACCGAAGATGGGAAGTTATTGTTCAGGCTTAATGCATCCGGACAAAATAAGAAATCGCACAGGGATTTTGAATACAATGACAGATACAGTATTGCTCCAACGCTGTCTTATCAGACTGGGAATACTAAAATTACTGCCGAATATACTTTGCAGCGGGCAAAAACCAGCCAGGTAGGCTCCTCTTATGTTTTTGGAGTGAAAGGTTATGGTACTTTTCCTGTAGATTTTTCACAATCTGATCCTTTGATCCCACCTACTATCATCAACGATCAGAGCGTCACATTGAATGTACAGCACCAGTTCGATGTACACTGGAAGCTGACTGCTCAGGGAGCATATTACGACTATAATATGTCTGGGAATAGTGCATGGCCGTCTAAAGTGAATGCTGACGGCACCATCATCCGTAACATTGGAATATGGGATGCAACCAGCAGCATGAAACTTGGGCAGGTGTTTTTAAACGGCAACTTCCATACGGGTAGTATTCAGCACCGGATTCTGGCTGGTTTTGATGCGGGCGATAAAAAATATGAAGCCGACTGGAATGCGAGTGTTAACCTGGATACGGATGCTAATCCTTTTGACAGTGAACATCCTGTTTATGGTACCAATCCCGCGGCGTATACTGCTTTTGATGTCAGAAGGTTAACTCCTTTAAAAGAGCGGGCTATAGATGCAGGAGGATTAATAGGCTCTAAGTATCACTCATTTTATCTGCAGGAAGAACTAGGCTTCTTTAACAATAAACTGAGGCTGACCCTGGCTGGCAGATTTACCAATATAACTGAATATAGCTGGGGGCTGACTGCCGAAAATCCAAATAAGGCGAGCCAGTTTTCACCAAGGTTCGGTCTAAGCTACTCTATTGATGACAAAACTTCTTTGTATGCCGTTTATGATAAGGCTTTTATCCCTCAGAGCGGAATACTAAGAGACGGAAGCAAGATCAAGCCTCTTATGGGAGTTAATACAGAATTCGGAATTAAAAGAGATTGGCTTGATGGAAAGGTTAATACCACTTTATCGTTTTATAGAATTATTAAACAGAACGAACTGACTGGTGATCCAACTGATCCAAAGAGAATATACAGCGTTGTTCTGGGTGAAAAAAGAGTGCAGGGTATTGAGTTTGATTTAAGAGGAGAAATTGTAAAAGGGTTGCAACTTATTGCTAATTATGCTTATACGGACGGAAAAGTGACTAAAGCTAATCCAGGTGTGGAAAGTATTAAAGTTGGTGATGTTGTACCAGGTTTCGCTAAACATACCTCAAATGCGTGGTTAACTTACACGCTGCAAAACGGGCCATTGAAAGGTGCGGGAGTTTCAACAGGTTTTTCGTGGCAGGTTGGCCGCGTGCCTGGTTCCTGGAGCAGGTCTGATGATAAGCCATTGCCAAACTATTTCCGTTTGGATGGTGGAGTGTTCTGGAGCTGTGGCAATATTAAAATCACGGGTAATGTGTTTAATATATTAAATAAATACCTGTATGATGGGGAGATCTATAATTTTGGTACAGTCACTGCCTATGCCTGGCAAACCGAACCTTTAAGAAATTACAGGGTAGGTATTGCTTATAAATTTTAACTTGATAAATGATCCGGAGCCTGATGAATGATGAGGCTCCGGATCATTGAATTGGTTTTATTTTTTGCTGGCAGGTGAAGAACTGAAACTTAAAGAAGTTCTGATACTCACATCTGTATTTAGCTTTTCTCTCAATACATATTCCAATCGTACTTTCAGACTGCTGCCTTTGATATACTGGTCAACGAAGCGGGAATTGTCAATATCCAGGACTAAAGAAGATCCGATATGTTCTGCAATGTCACTTCTTGAAGCAACCATGACTTCGTCACTGCTTCCATTGGAAATAAAAATCTTGATGGATTTAAAAATACCCATACTTTTATCATTTGGATTAGAAGCCATAATTCTTGCAGAAGCAATCCTGATATCCCTGACGTAATCATTTCCACTCTGATTACCGATTACTTCATCAAAACTACCTGCAGCACTGGTCACAGAAGCTGTGCTGTCCACTTTTGAAGATTTAGGAATAACCTGGGTAGCGGTATAAGGAAAACTCGATTTAATAATAGACTGGACAGTTCCGCATCCGCTCAGTGAAATAACCGTAGCAAAGACTGCAAATAGTATTTTTTTCATCGTTTTATAATGTATAACAGCGCCAGATATTTTCTAATTAACGCACAAAAGCTGCTCAAAGTACGCCAATAAAAATCAAATCACCTTCAGCGCTTAATAAGCTCTTTTTTTTCTCAGTTCTAGCAGTATTTGATTCCAATATAGTTCGTTCGGCTGCTCAGTCCGTTATGTAAAAAAAAGTGGTCAATTTGACCACTTTTTTTTACATTTTTAGAAGGTTTTAATTGCTTTTAGTTTGGGAAAGCATAAAACACAACCCAGTTACCACCTTCCCACGAGGAATCGTATGGGGTTTGAATAGTACTGTAATAAAAATCACCAGTTCTATTAGTTTTCGAACCAAATTGATAGACAGGTACAGATCCTGGTACCTGAGTGGTATAGGCATAGAAAAGAATGCTTTCGTTAACAAATGCTGGATATTGAAGATCTCTTTGAGTAGTTAAAAATCTGTTATTAGTGCTTCTATTTATAAATTGATAAACAGGAACAGCACCATTATACGCAAAAGAATAAGCCTTAAACGGCTGACCATTTGGATGCCATCCAAATTGTAAATATTTAAGATGCATATTAGGATCCAGGTTATTTGCATGCTTACTATCCATTTGAGGAGTAGAAAACTCATAGACTTCCTGAGGAGAGAGTTTAATCTGTCTATCATTGATATGTTTTTCAATTGCGGCCTTAACCTGTGCTTTTTTTACTGGATCAGCTATGAAATTATAAAGAAAAACGGCTTTGTCTACGTCAATTAACGTAGCGTTATTTGCATTAATACTCTGTTGCCAAGATGCAATATTAACAGTTTGGCTAGTATTTGCATCTTTATCAATTGTCAGACTTTGACCGCCATTTGTTCCACCAAAGAAGACGCCTGTATATTCTCTTTCATTGGTTGTATTTGTAATTTGGGTTATTTCCTCTTTAGTTTTACTGGCATTAATATTAACTCCAATTATTTTAAGAAGACCAAAGCCTAATCCCGCTTTTACATCCGATGTTTTTTTTGTGTAGTCAGATTGGGTTACTATAGAACCACTATAATTAAATTTTAAATTCCCTCCTAAGCTAATATCCAATAGTACATGGGTACCATACCTTGTTACTAATTGATCTGCACTCATATTGGCTACATTACTGATGAAATCTGGGGTCAAATACTGCATCAATTGGCTTATAGTGGCATCGCCGGTAAGTCTTATTCGTTTCACCCTCTGTGTTATTTCGTAGGATGCATAGGAATATTTACTTGAATAAGTAGTTCTGTTTTGATCAGAACTATTTAAACTAAGACTTCCAGTGAAAAGATTTTGGGAGCCATCCTGCGTGGCACCTTCAATTTTAGGGGTGTTCGTGCCATTAATATCAAATGATTTTTTTGTGCTTACATCTTTTATGTAATCTACGGCTGATGCTCCACCATAATATTGCTCTCTCCCTTCTGTAGAAGTGCTTATGTCAATTCTAGCAGGATTGTCAGCTACAAATTTTTTCGCGTCAAAAATTGGAGCATCAGATGTGGCTTTTAAATTAAGGACATCCCTGGTGACATCTAATCCATAACCTAATCGGTCAAACGAACCATCTCCGGCGGAGAAAGTTTGAGTTTTTTCTCCTTTCGTAGCGGGTGAAATGTCGTCCTGGCGCTTGCAGGACCAAAACATAGTAACAGGAATTAAAAGAAGTAAAAGTTTTTTCATGATAATAAATTTGATTAATAAATAGTAGGTGATTGCGCTATTGCGTATGTTAAAGTTTTTATATAAATAATAGGGTTATAATCAGTGTTTTGTAATTATATGAGCAATATTTTTCTATTAATTTTCTTTTAATGTCTTGTAAAGATATGTAATTAAATGATTTTTGGTTAAAAATATTATAAAAGAATAAAATATATCATTTATTAGTGTGCATTCCTGTTTGTTTTTTTCTTATACATATATTAATGCGACTTTTCTTGATTAAGAAGTCCTTTTTAAGAATATGATTTTAGGGCGCTTTAAAAGGATCTCTCAATCCATGGAGATAAAGGATTTGGCCATCTCTTTTATTTAAGAAATTCTTTAAAAAAATCTGAATTATTACAGGCTAATGATGTATCTTTGCATCCCGACAGAACAGTCGGGATTCTTTAGCAATAGCACGTAAAATCTCGCCCAGCTATCAGTCTTACAAGACGAACATTTTTTAACAAAACACTTTAGACTTTTTTAAAGCCTTATGCCTAAAGACACCTCCATACGTTCAGTATTGATTATCGGTTCCGGACCTATTATTATTGGCCAAGCCTGTGAGTTTGATTACTCCGGATCCCAAGCTGCCTTATCCTTAAAAGAAGAAGGAATTGAAGTTTCTATTATAAACTCCAATCCTGCAACTATTATGACTGATAAGATCATTGCAGACCATGTTTACCTCAGACCTTTAACGGTAGATTCTATTGAGCAGATTTTAATAGAGCGGAAAATTGACGCTGTATTGCCAACAATGGGAGGGCAAACTGCCTTAAACCTTTGTAAAGAAGCTGAAGAACGTGGTGTTTGGGAAAAACATGGCGTTAGAGTAATTGGCGTTGATGTTGCTGCAATTGAAAAAACAGAAAACAGAGAAGCTTTCCGCCAGTTAATGGTAGATATAGGTGTGGGTGTTGCGCCCTCAAAAATTGCAAACTCTTTCCTTGAAGGTAAAGAAGCAGCGCAGGAAATCGGCTATCCGCTGGTTATCCGCCCTTCTTATACACTGGGTGGATCAGGTGGTGGTTTCGTACACAAGAAAGAAGAATTTGATGCTGCGCTGAAACGTGGTCTTGAAGCTTCTCCAACACACGAAGTACTAGTAGAAAAAGCAGTCTTAGGCTGGAAAGAATACGAGCTGGAGTTATTAAGAGACAGCAATGATAACGTGATTATCATTTGCTCGATCGAAAACTTTGATCCGATGGGTATTCATACTGGTGATTCTATTACGGTTGCACCAGCAATGACTTTATCTGATACTTGTTACCAGGAGATGCGTAACCAGGCTATTAAAATGATGCGTGCGATTGGTACTTTCGCAGGTGGATGTAACGTACAGTTCTCAGTTAACCCTGATAACGACGATATCATCGCTATCGAGATTAATCCAAGGGTTTCCCGCTCATCAGCACTGGCAAGTAAAGCAACTGGTTATCCGATTGCTAAAATTGCTTCTAAACTGGCGATTGGCTATAACCTGGATGAAATCGAAAATCAAATTACTAAAACTACTTCGGCTTACTTTGAGCCTACGTTAGATTATGTAATCGTTAAAATACCACGCTGGAACTTTGATAAATTCAAAGGTGCGAACATGGAGTTAGGCTTACAGATGAAATCTGTTGGTGAAGTTATGGCTATTGGCCGCAGCTTTATCGAAGCTCTTCAAAAAGCATGTCAGAGTTTAGAAATCGGACGTGCTGGTTTAGGTGCCGACGGAAAACATAACAGAAGTATTGAAGAGATTATGCACGGTTTGGAACATCCAAGCTGGAACCGCTTATTCCTGATCAAGGATGCAATGAGCATGGGCGTTCCATTGGAGTCTATCCGTAAAGTAACCAGAATTGATAAATGGTTCTTAGCACAGATCCAGGAGTTGGTACAGCTGGAAACAGAATTAAAACGTTATTCATTAAATAATATACCGAAGGAATTCTTCTTCACGCTGAAACAAAAAGGATTCTCTGATATTCAGATTGCTTACTTGTTAGGTAATGTGACTGAGGATGAGGTTTATGACCGCAGAAAATCTCTGGGAATCAGGAGAGTTTATAAAATGGTAGATACCTGTGCTGCTGAATTCTCTGCACAAACTCCATACTACTACTCAACTTTTGAGGAGGAGAATGAATCTATCCCTACGGATAAAAAGAAAATCATTGTATTAGGATCAGGCCCGAACCGTATTGGTCAGGGTATTGAATTCGATTACTCTTGTGTGCATGGCTTACTGGCAGCAAAAGAAAGCGGATTTGAATCAATTATGATCAACTGTAATCCTGAAACAGTTTCTACAGATTTCAACATGGCTGATAAGTTATACTTTGAGCCAGTATTCTGGGAACATGTGCGTGAAATCATCGAGCTGGAAAATCCGGTAGGTGTAATCGTACAGTTAGGTGGTCAGACTGCTTTGAAAATGGCAGAAAAACTTCATGAGAATGGAATCAAGATTATCGGAACATCTTACAATGATATGGATGTTGCAGAAGATCGTGGTCGTTTCTCAGACTTATTAAAAGAATTAGATATCCCTTATCCTAAATATGGTGTTGCGGAAAATGCTGAAGAAGCTATTGTAGTAGCTAATGAAGTAGGTTACCCGGTGCTGGTTCGTCCTAGTTATGTATTAGGTGGACAAGGAATGAGCATTGTCATCAATGATGAGGATCTGGAAAAAGCAGTAGTGAAGTTATTAGGTGATCTGCCAGGTAACAGAGTACTGATTGACCATTTCCTTGACAGAGCAGAAGAAACTGAGTCAGATTCGATCTGTGATGGTGAGGATGTACATATTGTAGGTTTAATGGAACATATTGAGCCAGCTGGTATCCACTCCGGAGATTCATTTGCTGTATTGCCTCCGTTCAGTCTTTCTGCCAAAGTAATGGAAAGCATGGAGACTTACTCTAAGAAAATTGCCAGAGCATTAAACGTAATTGGTTTACTGAATATTCAGTTTGCTGTGAAAGACGAGAAGGTTTATGTAATTGAAGCGAATCCAAGAGCTTCCAGAACTGTTCCTTTCATCGCTAAAGCATACGATGTTCCTTATATCAATATTGCAGCTAAAATCATGTTGGGTGTGAACAAACTGAAAGACTTTACAATTGAGCGTAAGTTAGAAGGTTATGCGATTAAGGAGCCTGTTTTCTCTTATGATAAATTCCCTGAAGTACCAAAGGAATTAGGTCCTGAAATGAAATCAACTGGTGAGTCTATCCGGTTTATCAAAGACCTGGAAGATCCATATTTCAGAAAGTTGTACAAAGACAAATCGATGTATTTATCGAAATAATAAAAAGTCAAGACATAAAAAAAGGTCCCGTATAAATACGGGACCTTTTTTTATGTCTTGATTTTAACCAACTGGTCTGAAAATACGTTTTAAATGAATATTTTCGGCAGGATAAACTACCAGGGGGATCTTTTCAATAACCGTTTCGCTCGTATCCAGTCCGAAAGCTTTAGTATCGGATTGAGCCAATCGCTTAATCGCAAAGTAACTTCTCAGGATAAACCCATCCTTTAAGCTGAATTCATTCTCATAAGAAAGGAATTTCTCCATGATAACAAAGCGGAAATCCGCTGCGAGATTGAACTTGTTCAGGGAGTCATATTTACTTGTAATATCGATCTCTTTATTCGCCACCATTTCCTGCACCACTTTTCTGAACAGGACATTGATCCTTGGATGAATACGGAAGCCAAGTCTGAACTCAATACGGATAATTTTATCATCAGAAAGCTCCTCTACCATAAACTCCATGGTATAAGGTTCATCAGTTCTTTCGATATGTACAAACCAGTATACATCAGCACGCTTAGGGTTACGGCTGAATATAGAATAAAGTACCTTTTGCTCAATTTGCTTGCTGTTATTGGCCTTGGTTAAATAGATCAGGTGAGTACAATATTTAGCTATCGAACGATCCTCACTCAGCGCTTTCAGCATCGGTACCTGATCTTCAAGTTCTACAAATTTTAAGAAGCGATTCGTAATCTTACGCGCTTTGAACCAAACGAACATAGTAAAAATCAAACCTACTTCGAAGACTAAGAAGAATAATCTTTTAACAATTTTCACAGAGTTTGCCACAAAGAAAGAC
Source organism: Pedobacter sp. UYP1 (assembly GCF_040547305.1). Lineage (NCBI taxonomy): Bacteria > Pseudomonadati > Bacteroidota > Sphingobacteriia > Sphingobacteriales > Sphingobacteriaceae > Pedobacter > Pedobacter sp. UYP1. The sequence continues at coordinate 325,062 of NZ_JBEPPL010000002.1, forward strand.
AGCTCTACTACTGCAAAAACACTCACAATGATAATTACCAGCCAAAGTGGCCAGCGCTTTACATAACGCATAAAATAATACATCAGTATCGTGGTCATCAGCATGGCGATCGTAATAGAAAACCCATACGCTGCGGTCATATTCTCGGAGGTCCTGAAATAAAGAGAGACCGCAATACACCCTATACAAAGTAGCCAGTTAATACTTGGAATATAAATCTGACCTCTGATATTAGTTGGATATTTAATCGTCACCTTAGGCCAGAAATTCATACTCACTGCCTCGCTGATCAAGGTAAAGGAACCTGAAATCAAAGCCTGACTGGCAATGATAGTCGCCATAGTTGCGATGATAACTACAGGAATCAGAAATAAATGGGGGACAATTTCAAAGAAGGGATTGATTCCATTGAAATCTTTCTGCGGACTTTGCATTAAAACCCAGGCACCTTGACCAAGGTAATTCAATACTAAGGCTGTTTTAACAAAGATCCAGCTGATCTGAATGTTTTTTCTCCCGCAATGTCCTAAATCAGAATATAACGCTTCGGCTCCTGTGGTACATAGAAATACAGCACCCAGTAACCAGAAGCCATGTGGATGATCCATTAATAACCTCGCGCCATAATATGGGTTCAGTGCTTTGAAAATCTCAGGGTAATGTAGTACTTGAATTAATCCAAGCAGAGCAATCATACAGAACCAGCAGAGCATAATAGGCCCGAAAGAAGCGCCGATAACCTTGGTCCCGAATTGCTGAAAAAAGAACAGCAGCACAATAATTGTAATGACAATACACAAAATCAGGGTGTTACCGGGTACAATAATCTTTGACAATGCTGGAACAAGATTTAAGCCCTCAATAGCTGAGGTTACAGAAATGGGGGGTGTAATAATCCCGTCGGCCAGTAAGGTTCCGGCACCGATTATTGCGGGGATGGCCATCCATTTACCGTAACGCCTCACTAATGCGTACAAGGAAAAAATGCCGCCCTCTCCCTTATTGTCTGCCTGAAGTGTAATGAAAATATATTTGAAAGTAGTTTGCAGTGTGAGCGTCCAGAATACGCAAGAAATAGCGCCTAATACTAAGGCGGGATTAACCTGTCCACCCTCTTTAAGTAATACTTGAAAGGTATAAAGCGGCGAAGTTCCTATGTCACCGAATATTATACCCAACGTCACTAACATACCCGCTGCGGATAGTTTTTTTAGATTAGGATGCATGTTTTTAAAGGCTGATTTAAAACAAAATTACGCTTTCTTGTTCTATATCAGTGATATGCGGTTTAATTTTAACCACATTTTAATTCTTGCCCTAAATTCTCATATCCTGCTAGCCGAACAACAAAGAAAAAACGTCTTCAATTTTATTTACGCCTGTAATCTCCAGTTTGTATTTATCTGTAATCAGCCCTTTTAAATTATAATTGGAAACAAAAATCCTTTCAAATCCCAGTTTGTCAGCTTCAGCAATGCGCTGTTCTATCCTGTTTACTGCACGGATTTCCCCTGATAGACCAACTTCTGCCGCAAAACAGATTTTTGAAGAGATGAAAATATCTTCATGTGATGAAATAATAGCTGCAAGAATTGCCAGGTCAATTGCAGGGTCTTCCACTTTGATTCCACCAGCAATATTTAAAAATACATCCCTGGTACTTAATCTGAATCCACAACGTTTTTCCAGAACAGCAAGCAGCATATTCATTCTTCGGGTATCAAAGCCTGTAGCTGAGCGTTGAGGCGTTCCATAAGCTGCAGTACTGACCAGAGCCTGTGTTTCAATTAGCATCGGTCTTGCACCTTCTAATGTTGCCGCAATCGCAATACCACTTAATTCCTCATCCCTTTGAGAAAGCAGGATTTCTGAAGGATTGGAAACTTGTCTGAGCCCGCCGCTGTGCATGGCATAAATACCCAGTTCCGCTGCGGCACCGAACCTGTTTTTAATCGAACGGAGAATTCTGTAAACATGATGCCTGTCTCCTTCAAATTGTAAAACGGTGTCCACCATATGTTCCAGGATTTTAGGTCCTGCAATCGCTCCATCTTTGGTAATATGACCTATTAAAAAGACTGGGGTATCAGTTTCTTTGGCAAAACGTAATAATTCAGCAGTACACTCCCTTACCTGAGAAACACTGCCCGGTGTAGAATCGATATGAGCAGAATGCAAGGTTTGAATAGAGTCCACCACAATAATATCGGGTTCAAGAACCTCAATTTGTTTAAATATATTTTGTGTAGAGGTTTCGGTAAGAATGTAACAATCTGCAGTTGGGTTGCTCGTAATTCTTTCTGCGCGCATTTTAATTTGCTGTTCACTTTCCTCTCCTGAAACATAGAGTACTTTTTTTCCGGTGATGTTTAGGGCAAGCTGCAACATCAATGTCGATTTTCCTATGCCTGGCTCACCTCCGATCAAAACGACAGATCCGGCGACTAAACCCCCACCTAATACCCGATCTAATTCCAGATCGTTAGTAGAGAGCTTATTCTCCTCAGAAAATGCAATGTTAGTAATCTTGTTAGGTTTATTTGATCTTTTCGTAGATCCGGATGCCTGCCATGCAGGAACACTGGCTCCTGGTTTTTCAATAACTTCTTCTACGAAGGTGTTCCAGGAATTACAAGAAGGGCACTTTCCAAGCCATTTGGCTGATTCGTACCCACAACTCTGACAGAAATATGCTGATTTAGTTTTAGCCAATTGATTTGAGATTAAAACACGAATTTAACTTAATTCGGTAGAAAAATAGAAAAGCCTGGTTACTATTTAAAGTGCCAGGCTTTTCCATTATGTTTTGAACACGAGTTTTACAATTTTATTTCTTCGTCTTTAGAAGAGATAAAATGAAACTCTGTTAATAAGTAAGACGGAACTGCCTTAACTTTAATTTTCTGTCCGAATTTAAAGAACCACTTCCATTGCAGGGAGTAAATACCTTTTTTGATAAAGGCCTCTATATACGGGTGTACACAAAGCGTAATGTTTTTTTCATTCTGCTCACGCAAAATGTAATTCATATTACTTTCAATATCATCCATTAAAACGATGCTCGCTTTAATTTCACCAGTACCATGACACATTGGGCAAACTTCACTAGTCACAATATTCATCTCAGGACGAACACGCTGACGTGTAATTTGTACAAGACCAAATTTACTTGGAGGCAGAATAGTGTGTTTAGCACGATCCAGCAGCATCAGTTCACGCAAATAGTCAAATAACATTTTACGGTTTACTGGTTTGTGCATATCGATAAAATCGATTACTACAATACCACCCATATCACGTAGTCTGAGCTGACGTGCAATTTCTTTTGCAGCTTCCTTGTTTACCTGTAAGGCATTGTCTTCCTGGTTTTCTTTATTCGCTGTTCTGTTACCGCTGTTAACGTCGATAACGTGAAGTGCTTCGGTATGTTCCACAACAAGATAAGCTCCACCGGCAAGATTTACGGTTTTACCAAAGCCATTCTTAATTTGTTTTTCAATTCCGAAATGCTCGAATATAGGTTCCTTGTGCTTATAAGGTTTTACTATTTTCTCCATTTCCGGAGAAATCTCATGCACGTAAGAACGGATATCTTCAAACAAGCCTGCATCGTTCACATAAACATTAGTGAAATCAACACTTAAAATGTCACGAATTAACGTTGACGTTCTGTCCATCTCACCCCAAACACGTTTGGAAGGCTCGGCCTCAGGTAATTTCTTGATGAAATTTTCCCACTTAGAGACAGAATCCAATAAGTCTTTTTGCAATTCTTCAACCCCTTTACCTTCAGAAACTGTTCTGATGATCACACCGAAGTTTTTAGGCTTAATACTTTCAATAATCTTTTTTAAACGATTACGTTCCGTATTACTCTTAATTTTTTTCGAGATTGATATTACATTAGAAAATGGGACTAATACAATGTACCGTCCTGCAATAGAAAGATCAGAGCTTAGACGCGGTCCTTTAGTTGAAATAGGCTCTTTAGCTATTTGAACAGGTATAAGCATGTTTTTGGAAACGACCTCAGATATTTTGCCAGCCTTATTAATATCGGCTTCAAGCTTTAAATTGTCTAATAACGTCCCACTAACAGTGCCATTCCGCTTAATTTTTGTAAGCTTTAATAAAGATTGAACTTGCGGACCAAGATCGAAATAATGCAAAAAAGCATCTTTCTCATAACCCACATCAACAAACGCAGCATTTAGTCCCGGCATAATTTTCTTTATGCGGCCTAAATAGATGTCGCCTACGGCGTAATTTGTGTTGACGTGTTCTTTATGAAGTTCTACAAGTTGTTTATCTTCAATCAAAGCTATGGTTACTCCCGTAGGAGACGAATCGATAATTAATTCCTTTACCAAAAGCTATACATTTAAAGGGATGAATCCCTTATTAAACACATGGACTGAATATATAAAAAACAGATCAACGAATAATAGATACTAAAACTAATCTTAGTATCTATTATTCGTTGATCATGGAGAAAAATCTATTTTTTCTTATGTCTGTTTTTTCTTAAACGCTTTTTACGTTTGTGGGTGGCCATTTTATGTCTTTTTCTTTTTTTACCGCTTGGCATAATTGTAAGGTTTAGATATTTTTATAAATCTGTTTATTAGTTTTTGGTCTTCAGCTCAGCCACTTTCTTATCAATGAAATTAGATAAGGTTGGATTTGCTGCCAATTTTTTACTGTTCAGGTAAGCCTCAACAGCCTCCTTGTTTTTACCCAGGTTCTCATAAGCTGTAGCCAGATAGAAATAAGCATCTGGTGAAGGCTTTTTAGCTATTATACCATTGAACCTGGTTATTGCTTTATCAAATTGTCCGGATTTTATTGCAAAAGTTCCTAAGCTCATGTTTGCTTTCAGGTTATCAGGATCTTTTTTAATGACGTCCAGCAACATTGCTATTCCCGACATCGGTGCACCCATGCCATTTACGACAGTGATTCCCAAACCGGTTTTAGCTTCAAGATTTGTTGAATCCAGTGCTACAGCATTCGTATAAGCTGCATTTGCTTTTTGTAATAATACAGGAGATATTAAACTATCCTGTGTATTGTCAAAAGCTTTCATCAATCTGCCACCAGCAGCTAACCAGCTATTCAGGTTACGCTCTTTGCCAGCAATGATTTCCAGATATAACGCGCTTGGAACAGCTTGTTCAACATCATCCCATTTTTCTGCAAGAACTTTCGCAGCGTTCACTTTCTGATCTTCAGATGCAGTTTTATACGCATTTTCCAATGTAGTGATTTCCGCAGCTAAGTTAGCATTAATTGAATTTTTAGCAGCGGTCGAGACCTCTGTTAAATTAATTGTACTGCCTGCTGAAGTAAGTTGCCCTCCGGCAGGAACGCCAGATGTTTCTTTCTTCGGCTTCACTAAACCTTTAATATCTCTTGTAAACAAAAATACGGCCAGCAGAATTACCGCTGCAATAATTAATGTTTGTTTAGATCGGATAGTGTTCATCATAAGCAGATTAAGCTTCTACGCTTAGTTTTTTTGAATTGTTTTTTACTTTATCAACAAAAACTTTTGCTGGTTTGAAACTTGGTACAAAATGCTCTGGAATAATAATCGCAGTGTTTTTTGAAATATTTCTGGCAGTTTTTTGTGCTCTTTTCTTAACAACAAAACTTCCAAAACCCCTAACATAGACATTTTCGCCACCGATCATACTGCTTTTGATTACTTTGAAAAACGCCTCAACGGTTTCCTGTACATCTACCTTTTCAATTCCTGTTTTCGTTGATATTTCTGAAATAATATCTGCCTTAGTCATATTTTCTATTATTAATTGTTGTGTGTTTAATATTATAAGTGATTTGGGGTTGCAAAAGTATTGCTTTTTAATGAGATAGGAAAATAAAAGATCAATTATTTATCTTGAATAGTATCAGGGAATTGCAAGTTTTACATAATCTAACCTGATCAGCGTATTTCTGCAGGCTATAACAAAATATACATTGGTGAATTTTGCGCAAGAAAAAATAATAATTTATAACTCTGCAAAATAATGTATTACTTGTATTTTTGGGGTTATGGCATTTCAGCAAGAGCTTATTAGTTGGTATCTGGTTAACAAAAGAAATCTCCCCTGGAGACATACGCAAGATCCCTACATCATCTGGTTATCAGAGATCATTTTACAGCAGACAAGGGTGGAGCAGGGGTTGCCTTATTTTAATCGTTTCCTCGAAGCATATCCTACAGTTTCGGCTTTTGCTGCAGCAACAGAAACACAGATTCTGAAGCTATGGCAGGGTTTGGGGTATTATTCACGTGGTAGAAATATGTTGTTTACCGCGCGGCAGATTATGGATTTATATGATGGTGTTTTTCCTGTAAGTTACCGGGAACTGATCAAACTTAAAGGGGTTGGTGAATATACAGCGGCTGCGATTTCTTCCTTTTCTTCTGGTGAAGCGATGGCTGTTTTAGATGGAAATGTGTTCCGTGTACTTTCCAGATATTTTGGAATCAGTACACCGATTAATAGTACGCTGGGCAAAAAACAATTCTCAGAGCTTGCACAATCTCTTATTGATGTGCAGAACCCCGCGCTGTATAATCAGGCAATTATGGAATTCGGTGCTTTGCAGTGTAAGCCTAAATCTCCTGACTGTGAAATTTGTCCGCTGATGCTTTCCTGTTATGCAAAAAATAATAACCTGATCCCTGTTCTTCCCGTTAAACTCAAAACAGTAAAGGTCAGAACACGCTATATTAATTATTTTATTTGCGAAAATGACAATAAAGTACTCGTTAATAAAAGGATTTCGGAAGATATCTGGCAGCATTTATATGATTTTCCTAACCTGGAAACTTTAATAGAAGCAGACGTTAATCATGAGGGTTTTTCGGAAAAAGTTAAACAAAATTTCGGGCCTGCTGTTGTTATCCGTCCGTTGATGCAAGTGAAACATTTATTGACACACCAAATTATATACGTTCAATTTTTTGGTTTAGATAATTATATCATTAACTTTAATATTAGCGCAGAAGCCAATTGGGTCACATGGGCCGATTTAGACCAGCTGCCACAACCGAAAATTCTAACCAAATTTATTAACTTCTATTTTAACAAATAGTAAACTCCAAATTCATGTCAGGTATTAACAAAGTAATTTTAGTTGGACATTTAGGGAAGGATCCTGAAGTCCGTCACTTAGATGGTGGTGTTACCGTTGCAAGCTTTCCACTGGCTACATCAGAAACCTATAATAAAGATGGAAAACGCATAGAACAAACAGAATGGCATAACATCGTATTGTGGAGGGGTTTAGCCGAAGTAGCATCAAAGTATCTGCAGAAGGGGAAACTCGTTTATATAGAAGGAAAACTACGTACACGGTCATTTGAAGACCGGGAGAAGATAAAGAAATATGTAACTGAAGTTGTGGCCGAGAATTTTACTATTCTGGGCAGAAAAAGCGATTTTGAAAATACACCTGTAACGACCAACAGTACCCCTAAAAGTGAAAATGATTACCTGGATGCAGATGGTATCTCAGGTGACCTGCCTTTTTAAGGTCATTCGAAGTATAGCATAAAGTTTTTTGTTTAATATTTTATAAAAGCCAGCCTGTCCAATTCCGACAGGCTGGCTTTTTTGTTCTGTTTTGCCAGCAGCAGTGCAGAGGTTAACCTCTGCACTGCTGCTGGCAGTCTGGGAAAAGGGTGCAAATGGCTTAAAATAAAAAAGGCCGCCCATATAGGGCAGCCTGTTATATCCTGAGCGTTAAAAACTAATTGGGATTCTTAACGTAATAAATATTAAGTCTTATTTTCCTGCTTGCAGGGTTGTTAAAGGAACCGATTACTGCTCTTCCTGCTGAAGTTGCATAAGGTAAGAGGTTAAATTCGGTTGTTGCAGTTGGTGCCAGGTAAGTCCCGTAATCAACAGTTTTTCCGTCAACAATATCCTGAATATAGCTGGTCACTACAAAAGTGTAGCTTTTTTTAGTTTTATCGTAAAATCCTCCAAATGGTAGTATTGCTCTTGGGTCACCTGATGGGTTAGTCTGTGAGGCAACGTTATTATCCGGCAGATTTTGTCTTTGTTTTGCAAGATCCAGCCTGTATAAAGAAAGACGTGGTGGTATTTTAAATGGAATTGAATCTGCAGGATCACTGATGTCAATTACCAATTCCGCTTTGTTAATTACAATTTTTGTCCCAATGGAAGCTTTCAGGTTCTTCAGGTAAGGGAAGGTTATTTTGTTTCTCACCCCGCTCATAGCCTGCAAATAAGTTACTGCGTAGTCTGCAGGAGTTTTAAGCTGAGTTGCAATAGCTGTATTGGTATAATCATGTTTAACAGTTGCTGCAACTGGTCCTGAAGGTGCGGAGATAGGAAACATTGCTGCTACTGTATCTCTGAGCGTTGCAGTTGTAGTGTTCTGTTTTTTATAATAAATCTCCAGGTTAGAATTGCTGCCGGCGAAGTCAAAAAACATCACTGCCCCAGGTTTTCCGGAAACAAGACTTGCAGTTACTTTTAAACCTTTAAATGCAGCTGCTAAATTCGCATTTGTACTTAAAGTTACAGAGTCAAGTGCCATGATCTTGCTTTTGATCAGTGCTGTTGACAATTTAATCCTGACCTGAGGGGCTGCATTATATGCAGTATCTGCTGCTCCGGGAATTACTCTGAGAACTCTGACAGATGAACCTGGTCTTGGTGTTATGGTTGCTGATCCCAGAAGATCAGTTGATGCATAGTCTGTAGTATTCAGGAAGCCGGTTTGTGTCGAAAGGTTAGCATTTAACTGTGTTACTCTAACATTGAAAGTTGAAGTACTGTCACCATAAAACTGGGCAAGCTGGCTTCCGATAGTTGCCTGAACTGAAGCCGGAACCGCAGTATTTGTAGCGTAGGACATCACTAATACTGCCGAATCAATTTCGGCGGCTGTACCAAAGCTGTATCCGGCGCCACCTGGCAAGTTAACTGCCATTGCAAGATTTGCTGTGGTTGAACCGAAAATCGGATCAGCCATTTGTCCCAGAGGATATCTGACTAAACCAACCGCTGAACCTGTAGTTGCAGGAGGGTAAGTTGAGGCAGGATCATCTAATTCAGTACGGGAAGTAACCGTAACTGTATCTAAAAGAATCCCACTGACCGCGTTAGCTGGATTAATATCTAAACCGATAGTACTGGAGTCTTTACAAGACGAAAAAAGAAAAAGACTTATTAACAGGGTCAATAAGTCTAGTTTTGAAAATTTCATAATTAATTTAATAATACCTGAGTTTATGCTATTGAAACCAATTCATCATTCGAGATTTCTTCATACAAAGCATAGAAGTTCTCGAAATTTTCGGTTAAATTAAAGGCTAAAGTTGGCTTATTTGAATCTTTAACAAATTTTAACACATTTGCATCGATTTTCTCATCAGCCAAAACTACAGCGTCAGAGTAAGTAATTGCACCGATATGCAAAGTATTGCTGTCTGCATTTTCGAAAACTTTGGTGTCGTCTGCTGTCATGTTGTTCATCACTGCTTTTTTATGCAAATCAGCATGTAAAGTTTCAGTGAAGCAGTTTTCATAAACAGAATAAACTACTTTAGAATTCTTGAATGTAGGGTCGTTTTTGTAAGAAGTTTTGATGTAAACAGGAACCAATGAAGTCATCCAGCCGTGGCAATGCACGATATCCGGTGCCCAGCCTAACTTTTTAACAGTTTCCAGCGCACCTTTACAAAAGAAAATTGTTCTTTCGTCATTGTCTGCATAAAACTTGTTTTCTTTATCTCTGAATACATACTTGCGCTGGAAATAATCTTCATTATCCAGGAAGTAAACCTGCATACGAGCTGCTGGAATAGATGCGACTTTGATAATAAGCGGGTTGTCATTGTCATCAATCATGATGTTCATTCCAGATAAACGAATAACTTCGTGCAGCCTGTTCCTCCGTTCATTGATATTGCCGAACCTTGGCATAAGAATGCGGATCTCAAATCCTTTTTCTTGCATTGCCTGAGGTAATTGACGGGTAATCTCTGAAATTTTGGTGAGTTCCAGGAAAGGCGACATCTCGTGTGTAACAATCAGTAGCTTCGTTTTTGCCATCTCCATATTTGTGAATAAATATTTATGTTAAAGAAAAGATAATCAAGGGGCAAAGGTAAGCAATTTATTCAAATTTATCAATATCTTGCTTAGATGTTTTGTTGGGATTATATAATTAACCAACTTTGGACTTTGAAATTTTACAACCCGGTTTGGAAGTTATAAATACAATAGCAGGATTAAATAGCTTGCTGAAGCCACTAAAACTGGCTCAACAAAAAATAGCATTAGTGCCTACTATGGGCGCTTTGCACAAAGGACACGTATCTCTCGTTAAGATCGCTCAACAGCATGCAAATGTTGTAGTTTGCAGTATTTTCGTGAATCCAACGCAGTTTACTGACCCTAAGGACCTGGAAAAATATCCAAGGCCATTGCAGCATGATATTGAAATGCTGCAGGATGCGGGATGTGATTATGTGTTTATGCCATCCGTTAAAGAGATGTATCCTGTGCCTGAAAACTGGCATATTGACCTCGGACCAGCTGAATTTTTGCTGGAAGGAGAGTTCAGAAGAGGACATTATCAAGGCGTAACTCAAATCGTTAAAAAGCTTTTTGATGCAGTTGATCCTGATCTGGCGTTTTTTGGTCAGAAAGATTTTCAGCAGGTATTGATGATCCGTAATATGGTTGCTCATTTCAATTTGCCGGTGAATATCATTTCCTGCCCTATTATCAGGGAAGAAGACGGGCTGGCAATGAGTTCGCGGAATATTCATCTCTCTGCTGAAGAACATGAGCACGCGCTGGTACTGAGCAAGGCATTGACTTATGTGAAAGATCATTTTCATACAGAAAATATAGATATCTTATTAAAACAAGCCATAGCTATCATTCAAAGCGTAAAAGGAGTTGAACTCGACTATTTTACGATTGCGAACAGTGAGACACTTCTTCCGGAAAAAGATAAAGCAGCGCAGCATCTGGTTGCCCTGGTTGCGGCAAAAGTCGGAGAGACCAGGCTGATCGATAACATGATGCTGAACTGACAAGAATTACAATGAATCAATATAATATTATCTAACTTTACAGCATGATTATCGAGATCTTAAAATCGAAAATACACCGTGTCAGAGTGACACAGGCGGAATTAAACTATGTAGGCAGCATCACAATTGATGAAGACCTGATGGATGCCGCGAATATCATTGCTAATGAAAAGGTGCAGATTGTCAATAATAATAACGGGGCAAGATTTGAAACCTATGTGATTAAAGGTGAGCGCGGTAAAGGTACTGTATGTTTAAACGGTGCAGCTGCCAGACAGGTGCAGGTTGGAGATACCTTAATTATCATCTCTTATGGCTCTTTACCTATTGAAGAAGCTAAATTGTATAAACCTATTCTGGTCTTCCCTGATGATAACAATCATCTGCTGAAATAATTATTTTTCTGAAAGATACTATGCAACCATAGTATCTTTCAGTTTGAAATACTAAATTTGGCAAAAAGTAATTTTCCAAAAATAATTATTATGCTATTTCAACTAAGTGAAGAACAATTGATGATCCAGCAGGCTGCGAGAGATTTCGCGCAGCATGAATTAAAGCCTGGTGTAATTGAAAGAGATGAACATCAAAAATTTCCGGCAGAGCAGGTGAAAAAACTTGGCGAACTGGGCTTTTTAGGAATGATGGTTTCAGAAAAGTTCGGTGGAAGCGGGTTAGATGCGGTTTCATACGTACTGGTTATGGAGGAGCTTTCTAAAGTTGACGCTTCAGCTTCAGTTGTGGTTTCTGTGAATAATTCTTTAGTTTGTTATGGCTTAGAGGCCTATGGTTCTGAATTTCAAAAAGAAAAATATCTTAAGCCTTTAGCTTCAGGACAACAAATCGGTGCATTTTGTCTATCAGAGCCAGAAGCAGGTTCGGATGCCACTTCTCAGCAGACTACTGCCGAAGATAAAGGTGATTATTACCTGTTAAACGGAACAAAAAACTGGATCACCAATGGAAGCAATGCTTCTACTTACCTGGTTATTGCACAGACTCACCCTGATCTTAAACATAAAGGAATCAATGCTTTTATTGTAGAAAAAGGAATGGAAGGTTTTACAATTGGGCCGAAAGAAAATAAAATGGGGATCCGCGGATCTGATACACATTCTCTGATGTTCAATGATGTTAAAGTTCCTAAGGAAAACAGAATTGGCGAAGATGGTTTTGGATTTAAGTTTGCGATGAAGACTTTAGAAGGTGGTCGTATCGGTATCGCCGCTCAGGCTTTGGGTATTGCGGCTGGTGCATACGAACTGGCACTTGCTTATGCTAAACAACGTAAATCATTCGGTAAACCAATTGCAGAACATCAGGCGATTGCCTTTAAATTGGCAGATATGGCTACAAGTATTGAAGCGGCGAGAATGCTGGTTTATAAAGCAGCCTGGTTAAAAGATCAGGGCTTACCTTATACGCTTGCTGGCTCTATGGCTAAGTTATATGCTTCTAAAGTGGCAATGGACGTGACAGTTGAGGCTGTTCAGGTGCATGGTGGTTATGGGTTTGTTAAAGAATACCATGTGGAGCGTTTAATGCGTGATGCAAAAATTACACAGATTTATGAAGGTACTTCTGAAATCCAGCAAATGGTAATTTCAAGAGAGATATTAAGATAATTAATAAAAAACTTTATAAAAAGGCTGTTTTTTGTTTTGAAAACAGCCTTTTTATATTTTAGTCGTTGTCAGTACCAGCAATCGTACCGAATAAAGCTTTGATAACAGCCACAACAATCCCTAAAAATGCGGCAGCGAAGAATCCTGAGGTATTAAATCCTTTCATCATACTATCTACTAATAAAATCATTAAAACGGTAATGATGAAAGACATCAGGCCAAGTGTCAGAAAGTTGATTGGGAAAGTGAGCAGTCTTAAAACGAAGCCAATGGTCGCGTTAGCTAGTGCAATCAGTACCGCGGCGATAATAGCGGTTCCGAACCCATCAATGTGAACTCCCGGAACAAGGTATGAACCCAGCAGCATGGCCAGACCCATTAATAAAATTTCAATAATAAGTTTCATAATGTTTAGTTTTAAAAAATGTACAGCTGTTTATTAAAATTCCCTCCGGTACTGTTTGGAATGGCTTGTTTAATGTCATGTTCCTCAGCAAATAATAAGCCACTTTCTGTCCGTTTTTCAACAGATAGTTCTGCGATTATCTTTTCAGATATCGATCCTGCTGGTTTGGGACTGATCAGGAATATCCCAGGGGTGGATACAGCACATGCCGATTTGATTACTGTTTTAGAGACGCCTTCCGATGAGGATACTGCAGGTATGGAGCATGATGTGCCGGGCAAACTGGAAGTAACGGACAGTACTTTGGTTTTCAGACCTTCTAAATCATTTATTTCAGGAAAAAATTATTTAGTAATCTCCTATATGAATGCGAAGTTTGCCAGTACAGAGAAGATCATCAGTGGTCAGCTAAATCATAGTGTAAAGCCTCAGCAGGTCACACTAAAGCGTTAAGTCTTTAATTCTTCTGCATTTAATTTTTTTTTATTTTCTGTTTCAGGCTGTTATTTAATTTTTTTAAATTAGTTCTGGTAAACAGCATATGGATTTACAAGCGGTATTTGTTTTTATTTTTGAAATAAAATCCCTACCTTTGCACTGATATAGAGGGGCAAGAGGGGGCAGATGTCCCCTCTTTTCTTTTATCCGCAAATTGGTTTATGCAAGTAGAGAAGAGAGTAATAGAGTTAGTAGAGGAGAAAATTTCGGACAGACCGGAGTTATTTTTAGTTGAGGTAAAGTTGTTGCCTGGCAATAAGTTAATCATTCATGTGGATGGTGACGAGGGTATCAGTATTCAGGATTGCGCTGCAATTAGCAGACATGTTGGATTTCATCTGGAAGAAGAAAATACTATTGAGAAAGCATATAACCTGGAAGTTTCCTCTCCTGGTGTTGGCGAGCCTTTAAAGCTTCAAAGACAGTACGAGAAAAACATCGGACGCGAATTGAGTGTTAAAGTTACCGGAGGTGATATTATGGAAGGAAAACTGCTGGATGTAAATGAGCAGTCGATTACCATTGAAGCGAAAGTAAAAGAAAAAGGAAAGAAAGCACAATTGGTTGAAACCAGTCTGGACTTTAGTAATATAATAGAAACAAAGGTTTTAATTTCATTTAAATAAAAATGAGCAATATTAATTTAATCGATTCATTTCAAGAATTCAAAGAGTTCAAGAACATCGACCGTCCTACGGTGATCAGTGTGCTGGAAGAAGTATTTCGTAGCATGTTACGTAAGAAATATGGTACTGATGAGAATTGTGATGTAATTGTTAACCCTGATAATGGTGATTTAGAGATCTGGCGTACAAGAAAAGTAATGGAAGACGGCTTTTCTGAAGATGATGATCTTGAAATAGAATTGGCAGAGGTTAAGCAGTTAGATGCAGATATGGAAGTTGGAGACGACTACATTGAGCAGATTACTTTAGAGAGTTTTGGAAGAAGAGCTATTTTAGCTGCACGTCAGACATTGGTATCTAAAGTACTTGAATTAGAGAAAGACGAAATCTTTAAGAAATATAAGGACAGAGTTGGAGAAATCGTAACAGGAGAAGTTTACCAGGTTTGGAAAAAAGAAACGTTAGTACTGGATGATGAAGGTAATGAGTTAATCATGCCTAAAACTGAACAGATACCAGCTGATTATTTCAAAAAAGGTGATACTGTACGTGCGGTAATCTTAAAGGTGGATATGATGAATAGCACACCAAAGATTATCATTTCAAGAATTGCTCCTGAGTTTTTACAACGTTTGTTTGAAATTGAGGTTCCTGAGATCTTCGACGGTTTAATTACGATTAAGAAAATTGTTCGTGAACCAGGAGAACGTGCTAAGGTAGCAGTGGAATCTTATGATGACAGAATTGACCCGGTGGGTGCTTGTGTTGGTATGAAAGGTTCACGTATACACGGTATCGTGAGAGAACTTAAAAATGAGAATATTGATGTAATCAATTTCACTAATAATATTTCTCTTTATATCACAAGAGCTTTGAGTCCTGCTAAAATCACTTCTATCAAATTGGATGATGTAACTAAACATGCTTCGGTTTACCTGAAGCCTGACCAGGTTTCTCTTGCAATTGGCCGTGGTGGACATAATATCAAGCTTGCCGGTAAATTAACTGGTTACGAAATTGATGTTTACCGTGAAGCTGGTGAAGAAGATGAAGATGTGGATATCGAAGAATTTTCGGATGAAATCGATAGCTGGATTATCGATGAATTGAAATCAATTGGCTGTGATACAGCAAGAAGCGTACTAGCGCTGTCAGTAGACGAATTAGTAAAAAGAACTGATCTGGAGGAAGAAACTATTAAAGAAGTTATCAGTATATTACAGTCAGAATTTGAATAAGCGTTGACTTGATGAGAAAAAACAAGAATAAACGTTACTTTTGTATAAGAATTAAGAAAAAATAGGATATCAATGTCAGACGACAAACCAATAATTTTATTCAAAGCAGTTAAGGAACTTAACGTAGGGATAGCTACGGCCGTTGAGTTTTTAGAAAAGAAAGGCTTTTCTGTTGAGAATAAACCCACTACTAAACTCTCCCGCGATATGTATAATGCATTATTGAAAGAGTTTCAGGGAGATAAAATCGTAAAAGAAGAAGCCAATCAAATTGTTATAGGTAAAATTCGTCGTGATGAGCCTGAAGTAACTGAGAAAGTTACGGATGCACCTAGAAAAAATGTTGAATTCGAAAGCGAGGGTATTTTAATCAAAAACCTTCATTCCTATGCTCCTCCTACAGTTGAGAAACCTAAGGAAGAAGTAACTCCTGCCCCTGCTCCTGAAAAAGAAGCGGCAGTGGAAAAGGAAACTGAAAAGGTTGAAGAAGGCACATTAAAAGGTGTTAAAATTGTAGGGAAAATTAATCTTGACGATTTAAACGCTAAGACCCGCCCTGCAAAAAAAGAAGAACTTCCAGCTGCTGAAGTTGTGAAAGCTGAAGCTCCGGTTGTACCGGCTGCTCCCGTTGAAACACCTGCACCAGCAGCGATTATCCCGGAGGCACCTAAGGTAGTTCAGGAGGAAGTTAAGCCAGTAGAAAAACCTATTGAGGCTAAACCTGTTGAAATTAAACCTGAAGTAGTTAAAGCTGTGGAAGAAGAAGTTAAAGAAGAAAAACCAAAACCTGTGGAATCACCTGTTGTTAAAGCAGAGCCGGTTAAAGAAGTTGTTGCACCGAAAGCGGATAAACCTGACGAAGTTGAGGTTATCAAAGCCCGTTCTGTAAAACTTTCCGGACCAAATATTATTGGTAAAATTGTCTTGCCGACAACACCTGAACGTAAATCGCAACCTGTCGCTTCTTCGGCGGACAGTAATGATGCGAAAAGGAAACGCAAGCGTAAAAAGGCTCCGGGTGCACCTGGACAGAATCAGTCGTCGGGAGGTAATCCTTCAGCGCCTGGTCAGCAAGGAGGAAACAATCCTGCTACACCTGCAAAACCTGCAGGCGTGCCAACTTTTACCAACAGACCTGATTTCAGGAACAATACAAACAATACTGCCAACAGGCCAAACTTTAGAAACAGCAAACCAGGCGGACCTGGAGGCTCTAAAGAAGAACCTACGGAAAAAGAAATACAAGATCAGATTAAAGCAACGCTTGCACGTTTAAGCGGAGCTGGTAAATCTGGTAAATTTGCACAACGTGCAAAACTGCGTCGTGGTAAACGTGATGATGTGGCTCTTTCTGCGGAAGAAGCTGCAATGGAGCAGGAACTACAGTCTAAAGTGTTGAAAGTAACAGAATTTGTTACGGCAAACGAATTAGCGAGCATGATGGATGTACCGGTTACCAAAATTATTGGTACTTGTATGAGTCTTGGTATGTTCGTTTCGATCAATCAGCGTTTAGATGCAGAAACATTAACGATCGTTGCAGATGAGTTTGGTTACGAAATCCAATTCGTTAAACCAGATGATGAAGGCGATAGTATTATTGAAGAATCAGATAATCCTGAAGATTTAGTACCAAGAGCACCGGTAGTTAC
Source organism: Pedobacter sp. UYP1 (assembly GCF_040547305.1). Lineage (NCBI taxonomy): Bacteria > Pseudomonadati > Bacteroidota > Sphingobacteriia > Sphingobacteriales > Sphingobacteriaceae > Pedobacter > Pedobacter sp. UYP1. The sequence continues at coordinate 342,199 of NZ_JBEPPL010000002.1, forward strand.
GATCATGGGTCACGTCGATCATGGTAAGACCTCTTTACTGGATTATATCCGTAAAGCGAATGTTGTAGCTGGTGAAGCAGGTGGTATTACACAGCACATTGGTGCTTATATGGTAACTACACCAACCGGTAAAAAGGTAACCTTCTTAGATACACCGGGTCACGAAGCCTTTACAGCGATGCGTGCACGTGGTGCGAAAGTAGCGGATATTGCAATTATTGTTGTTGCAGCGGATGATGCAGTGATGCCTCAGACTAAAGAAGCAATTGCCCATGCTCAGGCAGCTGGGGTTCCTTTGGTATTCGCCTTCACAAAAATTGATAAGCCGGGAGCAAACTCTGATAAGATTCGTGAGCAGTTATCGATCATGAATATCTTAGTTGAGGATTGGGGTGGTAAATTCCAGTCTCAGGAAATCTCAGGTAAAAGCGGCTTAAATGTTGATCTTTTATTAGATAAAGTATTATTGGAAGCTGAATTGTTAGAACTAACAGCTAATCCTAATAAACGCGCTACTGGTAGTGTAATTGAAGCGACCTTAGATAAAGGACGTGGTATTGTAACTACTGTACTGGTTCAGGCTGGTACTTTAAAAGTAGGTGATCCGATTTTAGCGGGTAGCTATAGTGGTCGTGTGAAAGCGTTATTTAACGAACGTGGGCAAAAAGTAGAACAAGCTGGACCTTCAGTACCGGTACAGGTATTGGGTATGCAGGGCGCACCTACAGCAGGTGATAAGTTCAATGCTGTAGAGAATGAGTCTGAAGCGAGAGAGATTGCAAACAAACGTTTACAATTAATGCGTGAGCAGGGCTTGAGAACTCAGAAACATATTACACTGGATGAGATTGGCCGTCGTTTAGCGATTGGTAACTTTAAAGAACTTAACCTTATTGTTAAAGGTGACGTGGATGGTTCGATTGAGGCATTAGCCGATTCATTACTGAAACTATCTACTGAAGAGATTCAGATTAATATTATCAGTAAAGCGGTAGGTCAGATTTCAGAATCTGATGTATTGTTAGCTTCGGCTTCTGATGCGATTATCATCGGTTTCCAGGTTCGTCCTTCTTCAGGTGCAAGAAAGCTTGCTGAAGCTGAGCAAATCGATATTCGTTTGTACTCAATCATCTATGATGCGATCAATGAGATCAAAGCTGCGATGGAAGGTATGCTTGCTCCTGAATTCCAGGAGAAAATTACTGCAAACGTTGAGATCAGAGATACATTCAAAATCACGAAAGTGGGAACGATTGCTGGTTGTATGGTATTGGATGGAACGATTACCCGTAACAGTAAGATTCGTATTGTAAGAGATGGTGTGGTTGTTTACACTGGTGAGCTGGCTTCACTGAAACGTTATAAAGATGATGTGAAAGAAGTAGCAAGAGGTTACGAATGTGGTCTGAACATACAGAACTTTAATAACATTGAAGTTGGTGATATCGTTGAAGCTTACGAACAAGTAGAAGTAAAAAGAAAGTTATAAGTTTATAAATAACACATGCCAAAAGGCCCTGTTAATGAATCTTGTAAAAGATTTTTAACAGGGCCTTTTTATGAACAGAGGTTTGGGCTTAGTGCCTATATTTTTATCCAACCTGCCGGCAACAGTGCAGAGGTATCGTATTGATCTCCATGGAGCCATTTTTTAGGGCCTATAACGATCTTTTCCGGATTGTTATTAAGCCATGCTGCCCACCAGCTAAAACTGCTGTTTGCAATGATATTATGCTTGCATGCACTCATTAATTGCATGTCAATGTAACTCTGTGTACCTGTATTCCATGAAATAAATTCACAATTCTTAATATTTAGGTTATTAACGCACCAATCAATGTCATTAGAGAATATGAAGAATTTTGCAGCATCTGTTTTGGATTGTATGATTTGTATGGCCTGATCATAATATTCTTTTTCACAAAGTCCTCCAAATGCAGGATGATTAACATAATCGCCTCTCCTAACATGTACTCCAACACTGTTTGCTTGTTCTATTTTTTCTAGTATATCAATATTTTGTTGAGCTGTTAATGCACTGAATTTAAAATCTTTTCTTATCTCATCAGCAATATCAATAAAGTAATTTTCATTTTGCCAGAAGCCTGAATAATACCTTGATTTAGAATCAGAGAAAATTGCAGGATCAAATGTGAAGTCTTTTTCTTCGGCTTTATGATACTTTTTTAAGTTAAGAACTCTTCTTATCTTTCGATAAATCCATTTTCTATTTTTTATATCGTAAATACCACCTGTAAAGGGAGAGACTTTATTTATGGTTAATTGGAAAATATCTTCTAGTTCGTAGCCATTGTGTGCGGTATCGAAATTAAAACTATTTAAATCAGCTTTAACATCTGGAAATTTCCTGTCCAATGCTTTATAACAGGCATATTGAAACATTTGGTTACCTAATCCGCCTAAAAAACGAATAATTTTCATGATGATGTTTTGTTAAATAATGCAGATCATTAAATTTTCATAGTAATCAAGTTAAAATAGGCCCCTTAGCCACCTTTTGAAGCGCCTTCTTAATAGATTATGTCTTTTTATCTGTTCGTCAATTTTGTAATCGCGATTAAGGACTGAATAATCTGCTTGTTTTTCGGGTAAGATATACTTCGGGTACGTTATTTCAGTAATTTCTTCTAACGGAAGATTAGAATAAACACTGTTTAAATCTATTGTATGGGTTGCATCTTTCCTGAAACCTATATTGGAAATGAGGTTTACATTAGGGTTAACAGAAAGCCCCCCATTAAAGTAATTAAGAAATGCAAGTTGATAATCCCAGGTATCTATTTCACCGGCTTTAACCCTTTTAAAAATGTTTTTCCAAATCTCTTCAACAAAAGAGTTATTAAAAATGGTACGTAGCTGGGCACCTACTTCATCTTCATAATATATTTTAAGATCTTTATCGTAATCTTTCCAGACTCTTCTCCAGCTGGCCCAGCCCCAGACATGCGTCTGGTTTGCAAAGTATATAGTTGTATCACCCCATTTTTTTCCTAATCCATTATTACAGCCTGCGATATGTCTTATGCGTGTATCAAACCGATACTTCTCAAGCAAGGTATCGCAGTAATAAAAAAAACTTTGTGCCGGCAGACAATCGTCTTCTAAAATAATACCTTCCTCTTCATGTTCAAAAAACCAGTCCAATGCGGATGAAATAGCATTTTTACAACCCAAATTGCTACGACGAAAGAGTGTTTTAATTTCACACTCCCAATCAATTTGCTGAACTATAAAAATTGCTTCCTGGCACAATTTCGTTTCATTTTTACGATCAGGGCGGGGTCCATCTGCAGCAATATATAATCGTGGAGGTTGTGCCTTCCTGATTTTATTAAAAACTCTTATTGTAGTATCGGGTCTATTGAATATAAGAAACAATACTGCGGATTTAGTTTGATGGTTAGTTAAATTACTGGTATTAGTATTCATCTTTTATTAATAGTTTATAACAATCTATTGTCTGATCAAGACACTTCTGAAAAGTAAAGTCTTTAATCCGCTCATGGCCATTATTGATGAGCTGCAATCTTAATGCAGCATCATTAATTAACATGAAGACCGTTTGGTGGATTGAATTTATATCCTTTGGATCAAAATAGCTTACTGCATCACCACCGATTTCCGGCAAACAAGAGCTGTTACTACAAGCAATTGCGCAACCGTTTTTGAAAGCCTCTAAAATAGGTAACCCAAAACCTTCTTCAAGTGAAGGATACAAGAACATTAAGGCATCCTGATAAAATTGTATTAGCTGAGAGTCAGTTGCATCTGTTTGTTTGACATATTCTAAAATGCCATTTTTTCTAAAGAGTTCTATTTCATCATTGTTAAATTCCCCACCACCGGCGCAGATGAGATACAGCTCTTTTTCATGGGTTATAATTGGAGAAATGGCATTGATTAAAGGTTCAAAATTTTTATACTGTGCAAACCTGTCTCCAACATAGAGCAAGAACCGTTTAGGTAAAATTTCATTTGCCGCTGTTAATATGTTTTCAGGAAGACCATGATAAACAACCTTTATTTTATCAGCCAGGTGTGGGTAGTGACGTAAGATTTCTTGCCTGGTGTACATTGAGATAGCTATGATAAGGTCAGCTGATTCAATCATAATTTTTTTCTGATTGATTGTTTCTTCAACGTCTTTAAATAAATGAGAAAAGTTTTCATGAATCATGTCATGAACTGTTATTACCAATGGCTTTTTTAAATTTTCTAAAAAGTATGGATTGTAATAAGTTGCATGCAGAAGCCCGAAATTATTCTTGCTGATCTTGTGATTTGCATAAGAGAGATTCCAGTTATTTCTTTTACGTTTTTTTTTAAGAATAATTTTAGCAATCCAGCTCACTAATAAATGTGGAAAATTGCGTACATAATAATTAGTCGAATAGACAAGAGGAAGTTCTGCTTTAAATTCTTTTGTTTTGTTAACACCTTCAATCAAATTGGCAAAATATCTTGATATACCACCATAGTTTTGCAGATCAAACATCTGTGGTTCGTATATTATTTTGGATTGTTTCGGCATGTATAAATTGTAAAGAGTGCTTATAGTTCCATTGATTTAACAATGAATGTTCTATGGTGATAAATTGCTAACTTTACCAAAGTTAATCAATCAATCCTTTAACTAAAGGAATATAGCTGTTTCATTTGAAATTATGTTAGAGAAATACCCTAAAATAACTGTAATAACACCATCTTTTAACCAGGGAGCATATCTGGAGCATACCATAACTTCGATTTTGAATCAGGGGTATCCTAATCTGGAATATATTGTTATTGATGGTGGTAGTACGGATCATTCGGTAGAGATTATAAAAAAATATGAGCACCTTTTAACTTATTGGGTAAGCGAAAAAGATAATGGTTTATATCATGCTTTGCAGAAAGGATTTGCGCGGTCAACGGGTGAAATTATGTGTTGGATAAATTCTGATGATATGCATCATAGAAGATCCTTAATGACTATAGCAGAGCTTTTTAAAGATTTTCCGGATATCAACTGGATCATGGGAAAAAATACCTTTTATGATGAGCAGGGCAGGGAGTTTATTTATGGCACTAATATGTTTAATGAAAGGTGGTCAAAGTGGAAAATGTACGATCAGGATGGCGAATATATTCAACAGGAATCTGTTTTCTGGAGACGTAGTTTATGGGAGAAATCGGGTGCTTATATAGACACAAATCTTTCTCTTGCTAGTGACGCTGAGTTATGGTTAAGGTTCTTCAGACATGATCAACTTTATTCAACAGAACTTTTGCTTTCCGGATTCCGTTTCAGAAGTGGAATTCAAAAGAGTAAAGATCAAAGGGAAGAATATATAGTGGAACTCAGTACTGTTATTCAACGGGAGCTAAGTATAGGAAATACAAGAGCTTATTTTCAGTTTATGCGTTTTATAAAATTTTTCGCAAAGCTTGTTCCCCTATTTAAATTAAAAAGTAAAATTATTATGAAAGTTATGGCTATGCCTCCAAAAATAGTTTATAACCCTGATGGAACTTACAGATTTAGCTGGAAATAGACCTGTTAGCTCTATTAAATAACCACCATTTTAATTCTCTGAACAAAAATCTTGACCAGATAGAGAAGCCAAAATACTTAAGCATCAGACCACTTTTTTCTTTCTCAAAGAGTTCGTCCTTTGATAAAGAAGATATACCTGTTTCGTTGAAATCAGCAATTACAAAATCGGCAAACTGAATTTTGAAATCTGGGTCAGCCCAGCATTTCATATTGAGATGATGGTCTGCTGAGATGCGGTATCTTTCGTCGAAATGATATTTATCAAAAACCCTTTTAGGGTAGATCATAGATTGGTGACAGATCCCTATTTTGGCTTGGTTATATGGGCTCAGGTAGCCTAAATATTTTTCTTTGCCCTTCAGTACACTTCCATAGTATATGGCGTTTTTTTCTTGAAGGCCATTTAACATGCGGGAGAAATCGGTTAAGAGGAGATCGTCGGCGCCTAAAAAATAAACCCAATCTCCAGTCACCATTTTTAATGCCTTATTCATAGCATCATATATTCCATTATCCTTTTCACTGATCCATTTCGTTATTATATCACTATTTTTTTTCAGAATATCTACTGTTCCGTCCTGGCTTAATCCATCAACTACAATAACCTCCAATGGAGTATATGTTTGTTTTTTAATACTGTCCAGGCAGTTTTGCAAATCCCGGACTGCATTATAGGTGACGATAACAATAGATACTTTGTCCATGAAAAACTTATTTTTTGATATTAATCTTGATGGTATTGTGAAATACCCAGTTCACAGTTTTTTATCGCATCTTTTAAAGTACGATTAAGAATTTCGTCATTCACTAATAAATGAGTCCTGGCTATCTCAGGATGATAAATATGAAAAGTAATCGCAGCAAATTTAATAATCCTTTTCTTTATACCAGCATTTATAAGCCTGATAGCAAGTTCACTGTCTTCTCTTCCCCACCCTACTATAGCTTCATTATATCCGTTCACCTTCAATAAGTCCGTTTTCCAGAAAGCCATGTTACAGCCCCGTACATAAGTAATATTACCTGCTTTATACCTGGTGGCAAGGAAATCGGTAAGAAAGGACAACTTTATTCCATTCGAAAAATTGGTTATTCCTTTTGAGAAAACGGAAACTTTAATATTAGTTTCCTTGATTAATTTCGCTGATAACGCAGAAGACATATTGACACGCGTACCGGAAACAAAGCTTCCGGGGTTTGCGAATTTCATATGATCACTAATAAAGTCCTTTTCAAGGATGAGGTCTCCGTCAATCTGCACGATATAGGGTTTGGAAGCTTTAACTATTGCTTTATTTCTGATTTTTGAGAGCTGAAAACCATCATCCTGCTGCCAGACATGAATTAAAGGGATTGGAAAGTTTTTCTGATGCCTTGTGATGAGGTTTTTAGTTTCCTCAGCAGAGCCATCATCTGCAATAATAACTTCATCAGGTAATATGCGTTGTTTACTAATGCTGATCAAGCATAGGTTTAAAGCTTCAGTCCAGTTATAGGTAGAAACGATTAATGAAATACCTGGAAATACTGGATCATTCATATTTGATTGACTTAGAGTTGTGTAATACCATTATCACAAACTTTTATTTTTTTTTGGAGCGTATCTTGTACTACTTGTGCATGTATTGGTTCGTTTGTTCTCGGGCTTTCTCGATGTGACAAATGAAATTGAATAGCCTTGAATTTAACTGCTTTCTTCAATTTTCCATTATTGATAAATCTGGCAGCAAGCTCCTCATCCTCGTGTCCCCAGCCTTTAAGTTCGTTATTATATCCGTTGGTCAGCAAAAAATCTGATTTCCAATAAGCCATGTTACTTCCTCTTACACTATTTGAATTTTTTATTTTCTTTTCAAATAAAAATGCCAGCAAGGGTAAACGAATTGCATTAAAGCGGTTAATTATCCCTTTGGACAAGAAATTAAAACTGATCTTTTCGGCGCTATAAATCTCAGGCAGCATTTTTTGAGTAATATGAGCGCGTGTACCCCTCACAAAAACATCTGTTTCAGCAAGTGATTGATGATCTTTGATAAAACTCTTATCCAGGATAACATCTCCATCTATCTGAACAATATAATTCCCTTTAGCGTTTTTAATGGCAGTATTTAAGCTGATAGATTTTCGGAATCCTGAGTCTTCGTGCCAGATATGAATTAAAGGAACTGGAAAATTACGCTGGAATTTTTCAATTAATAATTTAGTATCCTGTCCTGATCCGTCATCTGCAATGATAACTTCAGCGGGAAGCACCTTTTGATTTTTAATACTTAATAAGCATAAATTAAGTGCTTCCGGCCAATTGTATGTAGCTACTATAAGGGACGTTATAAGCATATAAAATGATTAATCTGCAAAAGTCTGCATATCTATTAATCTTCTGTAAAGACCATTCTGATTGAGTAAAGCAGAATGGTTCCCAGATTCGACAATTTTACCGTTATCAACCACAAGTATCATGTCCGCATGCTGAATTGTACTTAACCTGTGCGCGATTATAATAGACGTCCTGTTTTCCATCAATCTGTTCAGGGCATCCTGCACCAGTCTTTCTGATTCCGTATCCAATGCTGACGTAGCCTCATCAAGGAGCATAATCGGCGGATTTGCTAATACAGCTCTGGCAATACAAATACGTTGTTTCTGTCCTCCTGATAATTTATTTCCTCTGTCTCCGATACTGGTTTCATAACCGTTCTCTGTATTCAGAATAAAATCATGGGCATTGGCGATTTTCGCTGCCGCAATAACTTCGTCTCTGGTTGCTTCTGGCTTACCAAAAGCAATGTTATTGAAGATAGTCTCGTTGAATAATATGGACTCCTGATTGACAGTTCCCATCTGCTTTCTCAGGCTATTCAGTGCAACATCTTTTAAATTAATGTCATCGAAATAAATACTTCCTGATTTTGGATCGTAGAATCTTGGAATCAAATCAATCATTGTACTCTTTCCACCTCCTGATGGGCCTACAAGTGCAATATTCTGACCTTTTTTGATCGTAAAATTTACATCGCTTAACACCTGTTTTTCACCATAATTGAAAGACACATTTTCAAAACGGATAGTTTCTTTGAAATCCTGAAGTTGTATCGCATTTTCGGCATCTGTCAATTCAGGTTTAGTATCGATCAGATCTAATACCCGTACACCAGCTGCCAGTCCTGAGTGAATGGAGCTGAATGAATCGGACAATGCTTTTACAGGTTGCATAACCTGTGAAAAAGTAGCAATGTAAACCAGGAATTTTGAAGGGGTAAGGTCTCCCTGGTTCTGAAGGATCATACTTCCTCCGTAAAGAACAATAAAAACAACAACTAATACGCCCAGCGTTTGTGAAACTGGTGAGGCCAGCTGCTGTCTGCGTGCCATTTTCCTGTTTAAATCTGAATACAGAAGGTTTTCGTTATGAAATTTATCTTTGATCCGGGTTGTTGCATTAAATGCTTTGATGATTCTGATCCCACCAAGCGCTTCATCCAGAAAACCAATCATTCTGGCAAAACTTTCGTGGGATTCTCTGGCCTGCTGTTTTAATCTTTTGACAATTTTACTGATAATAAAACCAGAAACCGGGATAACCAGAAGAGAAAATAAAGTAAGTTTCAGAGAGATTGATAACAATACAACGATATAAAAAATAAGCTGAACTGGTTCTTTAAATACGACTTGTAAAGTATTGGTTACTGTACCTTGTACAACCTGTACATCTGAGGCAACTTTAGAAATGATATCGCCTTTTTTTTCATTACTGAAATAACCCAGGTGAAGATCCATCACATTGTTAAAAACTGATTTCCGAAGATTTAATAAGGTATGTACTCTCAGGTCTTCCATGAAGCGCTGTGAGAGATAGCGAAAAAGATTCGCTAAAAATACACAGATTACGATGGCTCCGCAGACAATTTTAAGTGTGTATAGTTTGCCATAGTTCTCAATAGTATAATTGATATAGGCGTTAATATGTCCGATGAAATCAAATGCAGATGCTTTTTCCAATAGCGTAGGGCCGGCACTCGCGGTCTTCGAAGAAAAAAGTGTTTCCAATAATGGGCCCAGCATCGTAAAAAGGAGCGTATTGAAAAATATGGCAAGTATAGTTACCAATGCATAAGGAATAGCGTATTTTTCTATCGGCTTTGCAAAGGCGAGTAATCTAAAATAGGTCTTCATTAAAATCTAAAAATTTTTCAAAGTTACGGATTTACGAGCTATTTAATGATGATGTAGTTTTTATATTCACCAATACGCCATCCAGTTAGCATTTCAATCCGGTGCAGAAACATTCTCCGTGGGGATAAGTCTATCTTATTGGGGTTGTGTTTGAAAGTCCAGTCTTGTGCTGCAATCGTGTCTTTCATCGTCGCCGGATGCGGCTCTTCGAAAGGTGCCAGGATATCTGCAACAGTTCCGAAATCGAAGGTCTTGAATTTTTTGTAGTGTTCCAGAACGTGTTCTTTTGGCGCATAATAACTTCCAAAACTCTTTACTTTTCCCAGTAATAAATCCGGGTTACGGCAATAAGAGTAATGAAATATACGGGCATTCAGCAATTTAACCTTTAACTTTCTGCTGTTCGTGTTTTTCTCGTAATCAGCTAATGAAGGATAACTTCTGAATCCTTGTGAATCTTTATAAGAATAATAAGAAGGATCATTTCTGATAATCCTGATTTCTCTGCGGTGCCATTTTCTGGTTGTACCTCTATGTTTGTAATCTCCTATGAAATGAAGAAAATTGAATAAAAACCCCTCTACTTTTTTATCATGGAGGTTATCTTCCATGGCCTTTTTTATTTCAGCCAGGTCATCTTCATGAAACACTTCGTCAGATTGAATATGAAATGCCCAGTCACCAGTTACTGCTTTCAGGCCGATATTGGATTGCTGGGCGAATACTTTACCTCCTTTGATTAAATCATCATCCCAAACGGTATCTATGATCCTGATCTTGTCTGAGCCAATAGCTTCGATGGCCTCGCGTGTTCCGTCTTCCGATTTACCTACCACAGCTATAAATTCATCGCACAAAGGGAGTATAGATTTTATAGACTCAATTACAGGGTATCCGTATTTGAAACTATTTCGCATATAAGTGAAGCCGCTTACTTTCATTTTGATCGCTTTGATAAAGAATTACTAATTATTTATTTTGCTAAAGAATATATATTCTGGTTCTTTGCAGGCAAAGATAGATTAAGTTTTTGCCAATGAAAACCATAGCGCAATATTTGTCGGCCATACAAGAAGGTGATTATTTGTCTTTAGCAAGGGTGCTGACACTTATTGAAAATTCTCTTCCAGGCAGCAGTGAAATACTAAAGGAGCTCGTCATTAATCAAAAGACCCCGGTCATTGGTATCACTGGTCCTCCCGGGGCCGGTAAAAGTACTTTGGTCAATGCAATGATTGACAGCCTTAGTGATCAGAATAAAAAAATTGCAGTACTGGCTGTGGATCCTACTTCTCCTTTTAATCTGGGTTCATTATTAGGAGACAGGGTGCGGATGTCAGCACATTTTAATAAACCAAACGTTTTTATCCGTTCTGTAGCAACACGGGGCTCTGTAGGAGGGCTTTCTGCAAAGATTATTGAGATGACTGATGTTTTAAGGGCAGCAGGTTTTGATTATATTATTGTAGAAACGGTTGGTGTTGGTCAGTCGGAGATTGAAATTGCAGGTTTGGCAGATATAACTATGGTCATTTTAGTTCCTGAGGCTGGTGATGAAATTCAGCATATTAAATCAGGATTGATGGAAATAGGAGATGCTTTTGTCGTGAATAAAGCAGACCGGGAAGGAGCAGACAGTTTTGCAAATCAGCTGAAGAAGATGTTGCATCAACGTGTTCATATCGTGCCCGTATTTAAAACGGTTGCTGATAAAAAGACCGGCGTTGATGAATTATTAGCCTGGCTTACGGGAATGGAAATCCGAAAGAATGAGAAAAAACTATTCTTGTATACTGAAAAAGCATTCAAATTAATACAGAATGACAGAATGCATGATGTGCTGAAAGCTGAACTTCAACAGAAAATTGCTGAAGTTCTAGAGCAGAAAGATTTTAATCTTTACAGGTTTGTTGGAGCATACCTTAAATAACTGCAGAATTACTCCTGAAATAATTGCAAATTATTCCTGTTTGAGTACAGGAGTAGTGAGTTGTTTTTTTTTCCAATGATCGCCTTTTTCATATAAGAAAAATTTTCCCAGCTTATATTTTACTTTTAAATAGCCATTATAATCTGTACCCAATATGCGGTGCGGGATTTCAGGATTGTCTTTTAAAGCTTCAAGAATAGCCTTAGTATAAACAGTAGGCCCTGTCATCTGGTGGACATCGTGCGGATATTTGTTTTGACGGATATTTTCAAGAACCAGCTCCATTGTCTTTTTCAGGAATGGATGTTCAGGGCTGTAAATTAGCGCCCATTGTGCAAATAAATCAGGGTTTCCTTCTTTAGTAATGATCGCAGCATCATCAGGCATAATGAATTGATCCAGACTTCCGTTAATGCCACTGTCAATATCTACGTAGATTCCACCCTTCTTATAAAGGACTGCATAGCGGAAGAAGTCTGCTTTGGCTGCTCCTATATTTATTTTTTTATAAAGGGATAGCACTTCTGCTCCATATTCCTGAGCCAGAAAAGCTTCAATGCGCTGATCGTCATAAAATTCATAGGCATAGTCAGGATTTTTCTTTCTGAACCGTGCAATATGCCACTGGGTTAATAACGGCAGTTTAGACGTTTTGAAGGTCTGGTGTATTATTTTTGGTATTGACATGTTTTCTTATAAGGTTGAGCTGTTCATAATTTCCTCTATTTCTTCAGCTTCCATTGGGGTATTGGCCATTAAGTCGATGTTCCCATCGGCGGTAAGCCATATATTGTTTTCCAATCTGATACCAAACCCTTCTGCCGGGATGTAGATTCCAGGTTCACAAGTCAGGAGGTTTCCCTGCTGGAAAGAGGTGTAGCGGTTGGCAAAGTCATGAACATCAAGACCAAGGTGATGGCTGATGCCATGCATAAAGTATTTTTTGTAAGCCGGATATCCTGAATTTTGATTCTTCACCTCCTCCATCGTGATGAGTTTCAGCTTGATCAGCTGCTCAGTCATGAGCTCACCTGTCTGTTGATTATAGTCACTTCCCGAAATACCGGGCTTCATTAGTTTTATGGATTCCTGCAGTACATGCTGCACAGCTTTGTAGACGCTTTTTTGTCTTGGTGTAAATCTGCCGTTTACAGGAATAGTGCGGGATAAGTCTGCATTATAGTTTGAGTATTCTGCGCCAAAATCCATCAGGATCAGTTCGTTATCTTTACAGATTTGATTATTGTCGCCATAGTGAAGGATGTTTGCGTTGTTGCCGGATGCAATAATTGGCGGGTAGGCATGCCCGGTAGCTTGCTGACGGATAAATTCATGTATGATTTCTGCTTCGATTTCATATTCAGTTACCTCTGGCTTAGTAAATTTAAGAACCCGTATAAAAGCGTCTCTGGTTATGTCGCATGCTTTTTGAACCAACTGAATTTCTCCTTCAGATTTTGTTTCCCTCAACTGACGCATAATTGACGCTGACCTTTCGTAATGATGTAATGGATATTTAGCTTTCATCTCTCCGATAAAACGGATGTCGCGGTAAGCTACGGTATGTGCTTTATTATCATTCTCATTCGTATTCAGATAAATATGGTCTGCATAAGATATAATACTGTGAAGAATATTATCAAATTCGGCTATCCAGTATATGTTTTTTATACCAGAAGCATTTTCTGCCATTGCTTTAGTATATTTATGCCCTTCCCACACTTTAATATGCTCATTTGTCTGTCTTAAAAAAAGGACTTCCCGATATAATGGATTAGGACAATCAGGGTAAAGCAATAAAACGGTGTTCTCCTGGTCTATTCCAGTAAGATAAAACAAGTCACAATTTTGTTTGAAAGGAAAATTCTGATCACCACTTCTTGGGAACTCATCATTAGAATTAAATATGGCTAATGAGTTGTTTTTTAGGTGTTTATTGAAGTTTGTTCTGTGTTTAACAAAGAGTTTGTTTTCTATGTTCTGATATTTCATATTCAGCTTTATCTGTAGACAAATAAAGGGAAATATATCGAATTCCTAAAATTTGTTAAAATTGGAACGGAGTTTGTATATACCTTGTGAGAATTAAAAATTTGTTTAATTTTGCTACACAAAAAAATTATACATTTTTAAATTTGTTTAACCTTAAAAAAGAAAAATTATGAATTATTCTACTTTAAAGAAGGGTTTAGCAGTTTCTTTTGTTGCTGTAATGGGTGTTACTACTCTTGCTTCAGCTCAAACTGATTCTACTTCCACTTCATCTTCAGCTAAAGTGTTTGGCGGAAGAGGCCAGTACAGAACTTGGTCAATTGGTGTTAATGCTGGTGTTTTATCTCCATTCGTTGCGATTGGTGGATCAAATGACTTCAAAAATGCAGACGTTAACTTAGGTTACGGTGTTTCATTGAAAAAACAATTAGGTCATGCTTTCGGTTTAGAAGGTAACATTTTCCGCGGAAAAGTTTCTGGTACAAACAAAGACTTACCAGGTGGTCAAGCAAGTGGTGTTACTGGATTTGAAACTCAAATCGGTTATGCAGCTGACATTAGAGGTGTTGTTAATGTTGCTACTGTAGATTTCTTACGTCGCGAAAACTCAGTTAACTTCTTCGTTACTGTTGGTTACGGTTTAGTTGCTTATGCTCCTAAAGTAACTTCAGTAGGTGGTGCAGTTACTGACTGGAAAGACAAAGCTGGTGATAGCCGTGATAAAAAATACGTTAAAGAAGCTTACATCCCAGTTGGTGCTGGTGTGAAATTCAAAGTTTCTGACCGTGTTGCGTTTAACTTAGGTTACACTATGCACTTCATTGACGGTGATAACTTTGACGGAGTTTACGCTAAAGGAACAACTAAAGATAAATTCTCATACGGTTATGCTGGATTAGAATTCTCATTAGGTTCTAAAGCTAAACCAAACCTTGACTGGGTTAACCCTCTTGCAATTATGTATGATGAGTTAAAAGACCCTTCATTACGTCAAGAAGTTGAAGCACTTAAAACTCGTGTTTCTAACGTTGAAAAATCTGTTGAAGATTTGAAAAAAGATAGCGATGGAGACGGTGTTTCTGATCAATTCGACAAATGCCCAGGAACTCCTGCTGGTACTGCAGTTGATGGTTCAGGATGTCCACTTCCTGTTGCAGCAGCACCTACAGTAGTTAATGCTTCTAACGCAACTGGTTTCGAAACTATCCAATTTGAATTCAATTCTTCAGTTTTAAAAACTGAATCTTACCCTACTTTAGATAAATTATCTTCTGTATTGAAAGAAAGCAATGGTAAAGCCTTAGTAAAAGGTTATGCTTCTAGCGAAGGTACTGCTGCTTACAACTTGAAATTATCTAAAGACAGAGCAAACTCAGTAAAAACTTACTTAGTTAACTCTGGAGTTAGTGCTAGCAAAGTTGCTACAAAAGGTTTAGGTGAAGCAAATCCAATCGCTTCTAACGATACTGAAGAAGGTCGTATCCAAAACCGTCGTGTTGAAACTTCAAGAAACTAGTATTTCTTAAACAACATAGAAAAGGGTTCTGATTTATCAGAGCCCTTTTTTTATGCGCTGGATTTTGATATCGTTCAGGAATATCTTCTCTGTTTCTGGTAGGGCTTGTAGCCCTCAGGGTAATTGCCTTCATTCTCTTATTGATTTCTTTATTTTCATATTTATTCGTTTTTATTACATGAATTCAACTTTTAGTGATTTAATTTAATTCATTTTTGTTGTTGATTTTTGATTTTTTTATTATTTATTATTTGTTTGATTATTAGTGATTTACCGATTATTTAATGTCATTTTTCTTTTATTATTATAATTTAATGTTTAATTATGAGCTTGTTGTTTGAATAATTAACAGATTTGATGTGTAGATTTCATTTAATTGCTAATTATATTCTTGAATATAATATTACATTTGCAATAATTAAACATTTATTACATTTTAAGATAATCAAGTTGTATGAAAAAACTTCTAGTCCTGCTTGCCGTATGCTCGCTTTGGTCATGTAAGAAACAAAATGAAATTTCCCAATCACAAAATGGGACTGATAAACGTAAAACCTTCTCTGCAGCAGATGGCTTGTTTGATGTATTAGGTTATGGGTATAACGTAACCGGCGAATATGGTAATTCAAGTGCTGCTACCTATAAAATTATAGATGTTGCACGACTAAAAGCCGAGGCTCCTAATCGCGTTGAGACTGACTTATCAAAGAAGCAGGATAATCAATTAATTACCAGCGAAAATGTGGAGAGCTATTCTAGAAAGGTATCCGCTAATCTTAAGGCAACTACAGGCTTTCTCTTTTTCAAAGGATCTGTATCAGCATCCTATTCTGATGCAAGTGCTTTCTCTTCAAAATATGTATATGGAAGCTACAATTTAGTGATTCAGGAAAAAAGGGTTAAATTTAATTCAACTATCGATCTTTTAAAAAATTACATTACTCCTGAATTTACTGCGGATATTCAAAATAATTCTGCGGAGTATATTGTTCGTAAATATGGTACTCATGTGCTTTCAGATATTATTTTAGGGGCTAAACTTGAAGTATTATATCAAGCACAAACTTCTAAATCGGATAGGACAGTCGCGGCAGCAGCTGGTATGGATGTAGGTATTGGAAAATTATTTAGTATAAATACCGGACTTGGATACGATCAGGCCTCTACGTCAGGAAACTCTTCTCAGAAGTTACATTACAGGACGTATGGAGGAGACCCTTCAATAAGCCTTATGCCTACAACAGTTTCTCTGGATCAAAATACCCCTCCGAAAGTTAGTGTAGCGAATTGGCAGAGTAGTTCTAAAGTTGAAAATGCAGAATTAATAGATATTAGTCCAGATGGTCTGATCGCAATTTATGAACTAATCTCTGATCCGGGTAAAAAGGCTGCTGTTCATCAATATGTTGATAAGTATTTATCTGATAATAAGGTTAAGGCTTCTGCTGATCCGATTTATCAGTTTTACAACGGTAAAGATGGCGGTAATCATTACGCTTCACCAGATATAAATGCTACAAATGGTAATACTGGCGGATGGGGACTTTTGGGTGTAGATTTTAAAGCGTTTACAAGCCAGGTAGAAGGAACAGTTCCTGTTTACTTATTTTATAATAACCCAAGTTTTGACCACTTTGTTACAGCTGACAGAAGCTCGGTGAATGGCTTCAATGATTGGCAGTTTTATGGAACTATTTTTTATGCTTACCCAACACAAGTTCCTGGTACAGTTCCAATATATGTATATTATAATGCCGGTGGCAAGAATCATTATACAACTTCAGAACCTAATATTACAAGCCAATTCCCAGGCTGGGCTAAATTTGGAGTTAGTTTCTACGCTTTTCCGCGTTAATTAACAGTTCATTGATAAATTAAAAAGGCTTAAAAAAGTGATATATTATCGCTTTTTTAAGCCTTTTTAATTTAGTTTATCTTTTTAAGATCTTAGTTGGAACTTCTCTTTTATGTAGTTATTTCATTTGAAGACTTTACTCGAATGGCGCATTATTTTATACATTTGTGTTATGTACTTTTTTAGAAAAAAAGATCCGAACAGGCCAACTAGTATTGACATCAAAATCATGCATGTCATTAATGCGCTTGCTATCTCAATTTTTATCATTGGAATTACCCTGAAACTTTTACACTGGATATAAATAATGAAGACAATTATCAATACCTCGAATGCACCAGCTCCGATAGGCCCATATAGCCAGGCTGTATTAGCTAATGGATTTCTATACGTATCCGGACAAATCCCAATCAACCCTGCAACAGGAGAGCTTACACAGTCTTCTATTAAAGATGAAACTGAACAAGTAATGCGTAACCTGAATGCAGTATTGCTGGAAGCGGGTTTTGAATTTACACATATCCTGAAATCAACCATTTTTTTATCAGATATGGAGCTCTTCGCAGAAGTGAATGAAGTTTATGGATCTTACTTTGAGTCTGACTTTCCTGCACGTGAAACTGTAGCTGTAAAAGGATTGCCAAAAGGAGTGAATGTGGAAATCTCAGTGATTGCTTATAAAGGATAATTTGGCGGGGTCGAATGTACGTTACCTGCTGGCAGGATTCATCCCCTTTGTAATTTGGGGATGCTTTGCTATTCCTTTAAGAAATATCAAAGGTTTCCCGTCTGAAGAGATTTTGTACTACCGTATATTTACCTCCCTGATTTTGATCTGGACAGTGATTCTCCTTTTCAGGAGAAAGCAACTGAACACGGATATTGCTTATGTAAAAGCTGTAACTAAAAAGCAGCGGATTACCTATCTGTGGCAAATTCTTTGTGCAACGGTTTTCCTGGCGCTCAATTGGTATACTTTTATCTATGCTGTCAATAATGTCAGCCTTACTTCTGCAGCGTTTGCTTATATGGTATGTCCATTATTGACAGCTTTTGGTGGCTTTGTAATCCTTAAAGAGCAATTATCGACCTTAAAACTTATTTCGTTAGTAGTTGCGCTGATTAGCGTTGTATTTTTAGCGACAGGCTCATTGAGAGATGTAATATGGTCGGTCGTGATTGCAGCATTTTATGCTGGCTACCTGGTCATTCAACGAAAAATGCAGGGAATTGATAAACTCAATGTACTGGCTGTTCAGTTTTTAGTAGCCTGTATAATTCTGCTCCCTTTTTTCCTTTACCAGTATAAAGGGTTTCCGCAGAGTAGCTGGTTCTGGATACATATTCTGATTATCGCTGTTGTATTTACAATTATACCTCTGTTCTTAAGTCTTTATTCGCTGATTGGTATCCCTTCCTCTACACTTGGGATTCTGATTTATATTAATCCGATCATTGCCTTCGCCATTGCCGTTTTTTACTTTGGTGAGGCAATTGATGTCCATCAGGTTTATGCCTATGCGCTGTTATTATTTTCAGTAATTTTGTTTAACTGGAACTTGATCAGGAATATATTTACTGCTAAAACATTATCTAATATTTAATACCTAATTACTAACAACTTGTTTGCTTCTGATTTAGATACAACGATTGAATTTCTGAAAGGAGTAGGCCCCAAGCGTGCTGAAATTTTACAGAAAGAATTAAGTATATATACTTATGCCGACTTGCTGGGGTGGTATCCTTTCAGGTATATTGACAGAACGCGTTTTTATAAAATAAATGAGCTTGATGCTGATTTACCCTATGTTCAGATTCTTGGACGCATTACCGGCAAGGAAACTATTGGTGAAAAACATAAGAAAAGAATTGTAGCCAGACTGACAGATGAAACCGGGACTATTGAACTGGTCTGGTTTCAAAGTTTAAAATGGGTAGATGAAAATGTAATGCGTGGTAAGGTCTATATTGCCTTTGGTAAACCGACCGTTTTCAACGGCTCCTACAGCATTTCTCATCCCGAAATGGAAAGTTACCCCAGACCTGCTACACTGACCGGAAATTTAACCTTGCAGCCTGTTTACAACTCTACAGAAAAGCTGAAGAAATTTTCGCTGGATAGTAAAGGGATCCAGAAAATGCAGGCTTTGGTTATCGAACAATGTCTGCAAGAAATCAGGGAAACAATTCCTGCTTATATTCTGGATAAGTACCGGATGGTTAACCGACGGGAAGCCTTATTAAATATCCATTTTCCTAAAGATACCACTGCTTTGCAAAATGCACAGCGAAGATTGAAGTTTGAAGAACTATTTTTTATTCAGCTGCAGTTATTAAGTAATAAACAATTTAGGGAGTTGAAATTCAAAGGGCACCTGTTCAGTACGGTTGGGGAAAGAGTGAATACTTTTTATAAAGATATTTTGCCGTTTGAACTTACCGGTGCTCAGAAACGGGTAATCAAAGAAATCAGATTGGACACGCAACGCGGTATCCAGATGAACAGATTGGTGCAGGGTGATGTTGGAAGCGGGAAGACAGTAGTGGCTTTAATGAGTATGCTGCTTGCGAATGACAACGGTTATCAGGCTTGTATGATGGCTCCAACCGAAATTCTGGCGCGTCAGCATTATCATTCTATTTCCTCTTTACTGGATGGAAGACTGATTAAGGTCGATATCTTAACGGGTAATACGACCAAGAAACAAAGAATACTTTTACATGAACAATTGGAGGCCGGCGAAATAGATATCCTGGTTGGCACACATGCGCTGATTGAGGATAAAGTAGTTTTTAAAAATCTCGGTTTAGTAGTTATCGATGAACAGCATCGTTTTGGAGTGGAACAGAGAGCCAAGCTTTGGCGCAAGAATAGTACTCCTCCGCATATCCTGGTGATGACTGCCACACCCATTCCCAGAACACTGGCTATGACCTTATATGGGGATTTGGATGTTTCTATGATTGATGAACTTCCTGCGGGAAGAAAGCCCATTGAAACTAAACATTTGGTGGAAGGGCAGCGACTAAGGATGTTTGGCTTCATGAAAACTGAAATTGCTAAAGGCAGGCAGGTTTATGTAGTTTATCCACTCATCAAAGAAAGTGAAAAGCTGGATTTACTTCATCTGGAAGCAGGTATAGAGCAAATGCGTTATCAATTTCCTTTGCCAGATTTTCAGATCAGCATTGTTCATGGGCAAATGCCTAATAAGGACAAGCAATATGAGATGCAGCGGTTTATAGACGGTCAAACGCAAATCATGGTCGCTACAACGGTAATAGAGGTTGGTGTAAATGTTCCTAATGCTTCTGTGATGATTATAGAGAATGCAGAGAGGTTTGGATTATCACAGTTACATCAGCTGCGTGGCAGAGTGGGTAGAGGCGCAGAACAATCTTTTTGTATCTTAATGTCGGGAGAAAAGCTAAGCAGAGAAGGCAGAAAGCGATTGGAAACCATGGTGATGACCAATAATGGGTTTGAAATTTCAGAGATTGATCTGGAGTTGCGTGGACCGGGAGATCTTTCTGGTACCATGCAAAGTGGAGTACTGGATTTAAAGCTGGCAGATTTAGTGAAAGATCAGCAAATTTTACATGAAGCCAGAAATACAGTGATTGAGATTTTTCAGCAAGACCCTACGCTTTCTTTACCGGAAAATGCTTTATTGAAGCGCTTTGTCGATAAAAAAAGCAGAGGGATCGCTTTGGATAAAATATCTTAGCATTGAATTTTCTTAATCTTCATCACTACCTGGCATAGATCCGGTTCCTGTATAGGCTCCTTTTCTGATAACCGGAACACCCAAATGTTTATAAAGGTCGTCTAAGTGCATCAGACTTCCGTTAGTCAGGTTACCCAGGAAAATAATTACAATATTCTTTTGTATGTCGCGCACATAGATGTGACGGAAACCATGCCACCAGCCTGTATGATAAACTACTTTACGGCCGTTTTCTCCATCATACATTCTCCATCCGTAACCATAGTTAAAGTGGCCGTTGATAGCTTTATTGTGACCTGTATAGGCAGAGTCCAGACTGGATTGTTTTAACAGTCTGCCTTTTTTAAGGGCATTGTCGTATAAAACAAGGTCATGAATTGTACTGTAAATCCCTTTGTCACCTACAGGTCCATCCAGGAAATTCTGTACTACGGAGTATTTCCAGGTACGGTCATGGCCAACCACATCAACAGGGATCTTAGAATAAGCAGTGGTAGAATATACGTGCGTATGTTTCATACCAGCAGGTTTGAAAACATTTTCCATCATATAATCTGAGTATTTTTTTCCAGTTACTTTCTCAATTATAGCACCAAGTACCATAAAATTGGAGTTATTGTAATGAAATCTTGTATCTGGTTTAGCGTAACGGTTTGGCTTATATTGTGCAATGAGATTCATTACATCGAGGTTACTCATCGGTTTCTTTTTATCCTTCCATACGCCATCGCTGAAATATACATAGTTCATCATTCCACTGCGGTGTGTAAGCAATAGCTTTACAGTGATGTCCTCGTAAGGGAAGTTAGGGTAGAATTGTTTAACGTTATCAGTTAGTTTAAGTTTACCTTGTTCTACAAGCTGCATGATGGCAACTCCTGTAAATGTTTTGGTTATAGAGGCCAGTTCAAATTCAGAATTGATCTTTAAACTGTCACGGTGAAGATAATCGGCCCATCCGATTGCTTTTTCATAGAGGATTTTACCGTCTTTGGCAACAAGCATATTTCCGTTAAACCCAAATTTCTTGTGCAGGTTGTCTACAAAATTAGCGATCCATTTGTCACCTTTAGCAGGATCATATGAAATGAGGAGGCTATCAGCTTTATCATCATTTACGGTTCTGATTTTCGGATCCTGATGTTTTTTGTTAGCATGTGAACAGGCACTGATGAGAAAAGTGGCCAGTAAAGCCACGGGAAAAAAGGTACGGTAAGTCATGAATTAGATTAGTCTTTTTTGAAGGCTGAAAAATAAACAATATTAAGCCTTTAAACGCAAAAGAGTTTTAAACATTATCATATACTTTACAATCTTCTATAGAGATAAAAGCTTATTTTTGAAAAAAAACAAAAGAAATGAATTTTAGAACCGAACACGACACCATGGGCGAAGTGCAGGTCCCTGCTGATAAGTATTGGGGAGCACAAACTGAACGTTCACGTAATAATTTTAAAATTGGTCCTGAGGCTTCAATGCCAAAAGAGATTATCCATGCTTTTGGTTATCTCAAAAAAGCTGCGGCACTGGCCAATCAAGAACTTGGTGTGCTTGCAAGTGATAAAGCAGAATGGATTGCTAAGGCCTGCGACGAAGTAATTGCAGGAACGTTAGACGATCAGTTCCCTCTGGTAATCTGGCAGACAGGTTCTGGAACCCAGAGCAACATGAACTCCAATGAAGTGATTGCGAACCGTGCACATGTGATGAACGGTGGTAGCTTGACAGATGAGAAGAAAATTCTTCATCCGAATGATGATGTCAATAAATCACAATCTTCAAATGATACTTATCCTACAGCTATGCACATTGCGGCATATAAACAAGCTGTAGAAATTACTATACCTGGTTTAGAAAAGCTGGAGAAAACTTTAAAAGCGAAAGCAGTTGAGTTTGCACAGATCGTGAAAACAGGAAGAACTCACTTTATGGACGCAACTCCATTAACATTGGGTCAGGAGTTTTCAGGTTATGCACAGCAAATTACCAATAGTATCAGAGCGGTTAAAAATGCTTTGGTGATGATTACCGAATTAGCTTTAGGTGGTACTGCAGTTGGAACAGGATTGAATACACCAAATGGATATGACGTACTTGTTGCCCGCAAAATTGCAGAACTTACGGGTTTACCATTTGTAACAGCACCAAATAAGTTTGAAGCACTGGCTGCACATGATGCAATGGTAGAATTATCTGCCGCTTACAAGCGTACAGCTGTGGCTTTAATGAAAGTTGGTAATGATGTCAGAATGCTGAGCTCTGGTCCGCGTTCGGGTATTGGAGAGATCATCATCCCCGACAATGAGCCAGGATCTTCTATTATGCCAGGAAAAGTTAATCCTACGCAACCAGAAGCATTAACTATGGTTTGTGCACAAGTAATGGGTAATGATGTAACTGTAGGTATTGGTGGCAGCAACGGTCATTTCGAACTGAACGTTTTCAAACCGGTTATTGCAGCGAATGTATTACAATCTGGAAGATTAATTGGTGATGCTTGTGTGTCATTCAATGATAACTGTGCAGTAGGTATTTTACCAAATTTACCGGAGATCAAAAAACATCTGGAAAACTCTTTAATGCTGGTTACAGCACTTAATCCGCATATCGGTTATGAGAACGCGGCTAAAATTGCTAAAAAAGCGCATAAAGAGAATAAAACACTTCGTGAGGCTGCCGTAGAACTGGGGTTGTTAACCAGTGAGCAGTTTGATGAGTGGGTAAGACCAGAAGATATGGTAGGTAGTTTAAAATAACATGAATAGATACCATTATCTAATTATTCTATTTTGTTTGATGGCGTTTCCCGGTTGCGAGAGACGCCCAAACGTCCAGGGTAATGGAGAAACGTTTTTACAGGGAGTATGGAGTCAGGATAGCATTGCAAGTGCAGCTAAACTGATGAATTATACGCAGCATCAGGTAAAGATCACCTGTGACTCTTTTTATGTTGACCTGACTACACATTCAAAGGTCAACTATTATGAAGATCCCTGTTACAATAATGGCGTTTGGAAAGAATATGCAAAGGGTGTATATCAAGTAAGAAAGGATAGTTTGTTCTTAGAAGGAACTTATACTAAAGCTAATTACAAGCAAAAGGTTTCCGGCTGTTATACGGTCGGGATATACAGGAAAAGTTTCCTGATCAAGTCAAAGGATTCCACTCACCTCTCTTTACAAAGCCTGAGTGATCAAAGGGATGTCAATCTTGTCCTGAAGCAAAAAATCAAATGTGTACCGCAAGAATTATAAAATAAAACAATGATTTCAGTAGTAAATATAAAAAAGGTTTGTATCGCAGTCGTATTGATTGCGTACCTGCCATTGAATGCAGCAGCCTGGGGACAAACAGGACACAGGATTGTTGGACAGATTGCCGACTATTATCTGACTGCAAAGGCCCGTAAAGCTGTAAAACAGGTGTTGGGAAATGAAAGTATGGCAATTGCTAGTAACTGGCCGGATTTTATCAAGTCGGATACATCATATAATTACCTGACTAGCTGGCATTACGTAAATATTCCTGGTGATCTGGATCAGAATGGAGTATTTAATTTCCTGGAAACAAGTAAGGAACCTAATGTTTACAACAAGATTCCAGAAATGATCAAGATTCTTAAGAATAAGCAAAGCACAGCTGAACAACAGCAAATGGCTATGCGTTTACTGATACATATGTTAGGTGATGTACATCAGCCGATGCATACCGCAAGAAAAGAAGATCTTGGTGGTAATAAAGTAAGCGTAATGTGGTTTGGCCAGCGTTCAAATCTTCACCGCGTTTGGGATGAGGATCTGATTGACAGACAACAGTTAAGTTATACTGAATACGCAACAGCGATTAATCATCCTTCGAAAGAACAATTTACAAAATGGAGTCATGATTCATTGAAGGAAACTGTTTATGAATCTTATGTGGCTTGCAATAAAATATATGACAAGACTAAAGCTGATGATAAATTAAGCTACCGTTATAACTTTGATTTTATCGACCTGATGAATGAGCAGTTATTAAAAGGTGGTGTACGTTTAGCACAGATCATTAACGACATTTATTCATAACCCGATGAAGATTCTGATGGTTTGTCTCGGTAATATCTGCCGTTCTCCACTTGCTGAAGGGATTGTGAGGCAATTAATTGCCGCTGAAAACCTGGATTGGGAAGTCGCTTCTGCCGGTACAGGAAACTGGCATACCGGTCAGCCTGCAGATCAAAGAAGTATATCTATAGCTAAAAACTATGGATATGATATTTCCAGACAGCGTGCCCGGCTTTTTGGGCAGGAGCTGTTTGATGAATTTGATCATATCCTGGTGATGGATAAAAACAATTTACGTGACGTCCTGAAATTAGCGGTAAATGAAGCGCATCGTCAGAAAGTAAGGTTGTTTTTGACTGATGAAAAGGAAGTTACTGACCCTTACTTTGATGATCAGCTATTTGATCCCGTTTTTTTAACGATAGAAGAGCGGGCAAAAAAACTGATAGAAGAATTAAAAAAATAAAGAATGGAGCCGTTGAAATTATATCAAATATTAGTAGGATGTAAACCAGCAGGCAGAAATACGGAACAACATGATGTATTTTTTGCAGTAGGAACATCATTAAAAGAACTGACCTCTCAGATTCAGGAGTTCTGGCCTGAAGCGGATGGTAAAATACATTTAGATGCCTGGAGAGAAGTGACGGTAGTGGAAGGATTTAATATCTCCATCGTTGAGAAAACAGCGGTTCATAATCAACCTTCACATGCCTTGTTTTTCCTCAATCTGGGTGGCTATAAAAAGGATGAGTTTGATGAGCTGCATTATAGAATGCTGCTTGTCGGAGCTAATAAAGCTGAAGTTATTAAAAAGGCTAAAGAGTCTGCATTTTTTCTGCATACAGGTTTTGAAGGAGCACCTTCTCATATAGATGATAAATATGGTGTTGACGTGGATGACATCTTTGAAATTGAAGACGTACTGTCACCTGAGCTTAAAGAACGCTATCAGATTTTAATAACTGCTGGTGAAACAACTGTTCAGGACGAAATACACCTGGGGTATCTTCCTTTGAAAAATTTGTAAAACTTTTCCGTGGGGTACACGTTACTTCCCTGACACTAATTTTTTAGAGACATGGAAAATACAAAAGTAAACCCAGAAACACTGAACGACCTGATTCAAATTAATAATGACCGTATTGCTGGTTATGAAAAAGCTATTCAGGAATTATCACCAGAAGACAGTGATCTGAAAGACTTATTTGTTAAAATGGTAGCAGAAAGTCATAAAAATAAATTGGCTTTAGCTACTGCAGTTCAAGGTACGGGTACTGAAATGGAAACAGGAACTACAACATCTGGTAAAATATATCGTGCCTGGATGGATGTAAAAGCAGTATTTACTGGCCATGACCGCAAAACGATTTTAAATAATTGTGAGGCTGGAGAAGATGCTGCACAAAGAGCTTATAAATCGGCTTTAGAAGAGGAAGGTCTTTCTGCAGATACAAGAAGCTTGATTACTGAGCAAAAATCTGAGCTGCGTGCATCTCATGATCAGATCAAAGGATTAAGAGATCAGACTCCATCTTAGTATATAAACAAAAAAAGCCTGAGCATATGCTCAGGCTTTTTTTGTTTGATAAGAATTGGTTAGATGCCAAATTCCTTATCCAGATATTCTGTTACCTTTTCTATTGCACTATCAATAGTGTCACTCAGAATAGTAATGAAAGAACCTGATTTTGCTGTTGCTATTAAAAACTGAAGGCAATCTGCAGAGTCATTGTTAATAATGATCTCCATATCAGGTTTGACTTCTCTTATGCCTGAGATCAAAATATCAATGATTTCCTGTGGTTGACGGCCACGAAGATATCTTTCCTGACAAATGATAATTTTGTCAAACATTTGTGCAGAAATACGCGCTGTTTCTTTGATATCTTCATCACGTCTGTCGCCGGTTCCTGAGATTACTCCGATATGCTCTGTTGCCTCAATCGTTTTCAAATAGTCTTTGATCCCGTTAAATCCATTCGCATTATGTGCAAAATCGACAAGGATTTTAAACTCTTTAAATTTAAAGATGTTCATTCTTCCTGGTGTTTGTGCGGCAGAAGGAATAAAGGTCTCCAGAGACATGCGGATATCTTCGATTTTATATCCCCAAAGGAAAGTAGACAATGTTGCTGCCAGTACATTCTGGATCATAAAATCAACACTGCCACCAAAAGTTAACGGGATATGCGTTACTTTATCTACTCTGATCTTCCAGTCTCCTTTTTTGATCGTGATATATCCGTTTTCATAAATTGCTGCAGAACCACCTTTTTTGCAATGCTCTACAATAACAGGATTATTCTCATCCATGCTAAAGTAAGCCACTTTACAATCAGCAGTTTCAGCTATTTTAACGCAGTATTTGTTATCGGCATTCAGGACTGCCCATCCGTCTCTTTTAACCGCTCCGATAACAACGGCCTTTACTCTGGTCAGGTCATTTAAGCTATGGATATCTGCAATTCCAAGATGATCTTCCTGTATGTTGGTTACTACACCAATATCACAGCGTTTAAACCCAAGTCCGGCTCTCAGAATACCGCCTCTTGCGGTTTCTAATACGGCAAACTCAACAGTAGGGTCTCTTAATATAAATTCTGCACTCACTGGTCCGGTTGTATCACCTTTCATCAGCATAGTATTCTGAACGTAGATACCATCCGAAGTCGTGAAACCAACTCTTGTTCCATTACTTTTTACGATATGCGCAATCAGCCTTGTTGTCGTTGTTTTTCCGTTGGTGCCGGTTACCGCGATAATTGGAATTCTGTTGGCTTTTCCAGGAGGATATAACATGTCAATCACCGGTGCAGCAACATTTCTTGGTAAACCTTCACTTGGAGCAAGGTGCATCCGGAATCCAGGTGCAGCATTAACTTCCAGGATTACACCACCATTTTCTGTAAGAGGTTGCGTCAGGTTTTGTGCCATGACATCAATTCCGCAAATATCTAAACCGATAATACGTGATATCCGTTCACTGATAAAAATGTTTTGCGGGTGAACCAGATCGGTTACGTCAATAGAAGTTCCGCCAGTACTCAGATTCGCTGTTGACTTTAAATAAACAAGCTCTCCGTTTGGTACAACGGTTTCCAGTGTGTAATTCTTTTTAGATAACAAATCAAGTGTATCGCGGTCCACAAGTATTTCTGTTAAGACATTCTCATGTCCGTAACCACGTCGTGGATCTTCGTTTTCTTTATCAATTAATTGCTGAACAGTGGCAGTTCCATTTCCTGTAACATGGGCTGGTACGCGTAAAGCTGCGGCAACCATTTTATTGTCAATAACCAGGATTCTGAAATCGTATCCTGTGATAAAGCTTTCAATGATTATTCTTCTTGAATATTGTTTTGCATGCTCAAAGGCAAGTTTAGCAGCTTCCGGTGTTTTGACATTTATAGAGGCACCTTTACCGTGATTTCCATCCAGTGGTTTAAATACAAGAGGGAAGCCAATGCTCTCAATGGCATCATCCAGTTCACTGATGTCAGAAATGGTCACTCCATTTGCTACTGGTATAGCAGAATCCTTTAAAATCCGTTTGGTTTCGTCCTTATCTCCAGCAATATCTACAGCAATACTGTTTGTTTTTTCTGTCATCGTCGCTCTGAAGCGCACCTGGTTTTTACCATAGCCTAACTGGATTAAAGAACTTTTGTTCAGTCTTATCCATGGGATATCCCTTGCTATAGCTTCATCTACAATAGATCCGGTACTTGGACCAAGACGTTCCATTTGTCTCAGTTCCCTTAACCTGTGAATATCAAATTCAAGGTCATAATCGAGGTTATCGATCAGGGCTTCAGCGATTCTGACACTGGCTTCTGCAGCGTAAATACCTGCTTTTTCTTCCAGGTAACTGAATACTACATTATAGGTGCCTTCTGTTTTGGTTTGTCTTGTTCTTCCAAAACCAGTATCCATACCAGCAAGAGTCTGGATTTCCAGCGCAATATGTTCAATGACGTGGCCCATCCATGTTCCTTCTTTTATACGGGCGAAGAAGCCTCCGGGTTCACCTTTCGAGCACCTGTGCGTAAATAAGCTTGGCATCATTTTTTCCAGACGATCACCAAACCCATCAATCAGATTTGTCGGACGTTGTTCCATGTCCTCCAGATCTAATCTCATTTGTATTAGTTTTTTCCTGTTGACCGACCAGATATTTGGTCCCCTTAGCACTTGAATGCCGAGTATTTTCATATATGTTATTTATTGTTTTTTAATGGAGATGAAGCTTGCCGGGCTGAAGAGCCCTGGCAGGTTTCATATATGTTATTTATTGTTTTTTAATTTTCCTATAAGAAAACGAAGCTTGCCGGGCTGAATCGCTAAAAGCACCCTGGCGGGTTTAACCCAATGAAACAACCAGTTTCACCCTTCATTTGTTTTTCTAATCATGTTTCTTTAACAGTGAACCTGTTGTCCCCGAGGACTGTCCTGACTTCAGGATTATTCGATTTAAGTTTCAATAAAGTTGGTGTATGGATAATTCCGTTATTGTTTTTGTTTAAAAAAGCTGTTAAACGGTTAATCAATATATGAATGTTTTTTTATAAATAGCCGAAGCTATCCGGTTAAAAACACTTAAAATATAAACGTGCATAAATTTAATCAAAGAATTGGATAATAAAGGAATAATTGTTGTTTGCACACAGATTATTGATTAAATATGGTAATATTTAAACTAATGAATATATATTTGAGATTTTAGGCTAAGAAAACAAATAAAATGGCTCCAAAAGGTAAATTGATAATTATTGGTGGTGCAATAAATACCGGAAGTTTTACTGAAACACAATTCGGACTACCTCAGAATATGAATTTCTTTGAGCGTGGTATTCTAAAACGTATTACTACTGAATCTGTTAAAGATACTTCTTCCCGTTTCGAAATCATTACTACCGCATCGCTGGTTCCAGAAAAAGTTGGAGAAGAATATATTAAGGCTTTCGCACAACTTGATGTACATGATGTTGGCGTACTTAATATTGTGAATAGAGAACAAGCGAATGATCTTCTCAATTGTGAGCGTGTTAAAGCAGCTGATGTACTGGTGTTTACTGGTGGAGATCAGCTTCGGTTATCTTCTATTTTTGGCGGTACAGCCATACATGAAATCTTGCTTGATAAATATGCGAATGAAGAAGTTGTAATTGCAGGCACCTCAGCAGGGGCTGCGGCAAGTTCTAAAAATATGATATACCAGGGCAATAGTAAAGATGCCCTGTTAAAAGGAGAAGTTAAAATTACTGCAGGACTGGGTTTTATTGATGGCGTGATCGTTGACACCCATTTCGTGCAACGCGGTAGGATTGGACGTTTACTTTATGCAACAGCAAGTAGCCCTGGCATACTTGGAATTGGGCTTGGAGAAGATACAGGCTTGTACATATCCAATGGCAATACCATGGAAGCGATCGGTTCGGGAATGGTTATTCTTGTTGACGGCAGAAGTATGTCGGATACTAATCTGACAGATGTAGAAATGGGACAACCTGTTTCCATCAAAAATATGGTAGTACACGTAATGTGCGACGGGGATATTTATGATCTTACAGCGCACCAGTTAACTATTCATCATCCAAAAGTTGTACCTACACCCTAATGAGTATGAAATTAATCATCCACGGCGGTTTTTTTAGTGAGTCTTCCACCAATCAGGAAACTAAAAAAGCGAAGCAAGACGCATTATCCGAAATTGCTTCACTAGCTCATACCTATCTGCAATCCCATACCGCACTGGAAACCGTAACTTATGCGGTTAATCTGCTTGAGGATAATATTCTTTTTAATGCAGGTTTAGGCTCACAGATTCAAAGTGATGGTAAAGTCAGGTTAAGTGCCTCTATCATGGATGGAAAAACGCAGAAATTTGCTGGTGTAATTAATATTCAGGACGTTCAGAACCCTATCAGGATTGCTTCATTGCTGTTAAATTATGAAGACAGTGTATTAAGCGGAGCGGGTGCAATAGATTTTGCGAGAAATAATAAATTCCCCTATTTTGATCCAATCATACCTCAGCGCTTAGCCGAATTTGAATTAAAACTTAATCAGCAGAATAACAAAGGAACTGTGGGTTGTGTAGCACTGGACGCTGCTGGTCATCTTGCAGCCGCAACCTCTACCGGAGGGAAGGGCTTTGAAATCCCGTGCAGGGTTAGTGATTCGGCAACTGTAGCCGGGAACTACGCAAATGAACACGCCGGGATTTCCTGTACCGGAGTAGGAGAAGATATTGTGAGTGTAGCTTTATCCGCCCGGATTGTGACCAGGGTTACTGATGGCTTTACCTTAAAGGAAGCTTGCGATAAGTCTTTCCGGGAATTGAAGGCTATAAATGGTTTTGCAGGTGTAATTGGCATTACCGCTGCCGGAGAAGTCTACCACACTGATTCACATCCTTATATGGTATGGGCTTCTTTTGATGGTAGTTTACAGGTGTTTAACTAAAATATATATATATTTGTAATATGTATAAACTCTGTTTCGCTTTGCTATGCCTGGGATTCTCCGGGTCAGCAATGGCACAAACAAATACCTTTGTTCAGCAAGAACCACTCTCAAACAATGGTTCGATCACTATTGCTGTATCCGGAGCAGATGGTGATTTTTACTTTGAACAGGCTGAGAAGAATGAAAAGAACGGTGATTTAAATGATGCAGTAACCTTATTTGGAAAGGCTGCTTTTGAATATAATAACTCTAAGAATTTTTCCCGTTACGGTGCTTCTCTTTTGAGGTTAAGCAATGTTCATTACCTGATGGAGCATTATACCGAAGCAGAACAGGTG
Organism: Pedobacter sp. UYP1; assembly: GCF_040547305.1. NCBI lineage: Bacteria > Pseudomonadati > Bacteroidota > Sphingobacteriia > Sphingobacteriales > Sphingobacteriaceae > Pedobacter > Pedobacter sp. UYP1. The sequence goes on from NZ_JBEPPL010000002.1 coordinate 373,803, forward strand.
ACTTTAAACGTTGCCCTTAAAACCTATTCACGTTTTGGAAACAGAGTTGGACAAATGGCTTCTTATAACCAGTTAGGTAAAATTTATCTGGCTGCAAATAAGCTGACACAATCTATGTGGTTCTTTACCCAGCAGGGTATTTTAGCCCGGCAAGTCAATAATAACTCCGCTTATATTGACTCTATACTTGGTCTTGTGCAGGTTAAAATGAAGAAAAAAGAATATTCACTGGCTTTAAAGGATATCAATCGTGCAGAATTATTTGCTAAAACGACCAACTTAAATCAGTTTAAAGGACAATTTAAGCAAGCCAGAACATCTATTGCAGAAAAAAAGACTACATTAAAATAAAATCTCCCTTATTTATTTCCCATTGAAAATGCTGTTTATGTGTCTGTTAGCGTTTATTTTAATCGCCGATATAGATCGTATTGAACACTATTTAATTATCTTTGGTAAAGATTACAGAAAAGAGACAGTATAATGCTGTCTCTTTTCTGTTTATTTGAGAAATTGGTATCATATTGGTTGTTATTATAAAAATGGATTTTAAATTATTTAAAGAGATGTTGAAAAGAATATTACTGGTAACCTTCACTGCAGCTGTACTTGCCTGCTCGGCCGCTCCAAAACCACAACAGTTGGTTGAAGGTATCCCTAATATTAAGCCTGATGAGCAACAGAGTTTGGTATGCAAGGAGATCGTGGCGCTCATAGAGAATTATAATTATAAGAAATTAACAGTAAACGATTCTATTTCCTCTCTTGTACTTGATAAATATATCAAGGCACTGGATCCATACAGAAGTTATTTCCTGGCTTCAGACATTAAAGATTTTGAACAATTCCGGACTACCTTGGATGATGCTTTCAGAGCAGGTGATTTAAGTGCTCCATTTTATATTTTCAACGTTTATTCTAAAAGATATAATGAGACCTTGAATTATGCTATGGCACATATCAAGGATAAATATGATTTCAACCAGAATGATACTTACGTATTTGACAGAGAGAAAATGCCATGGGTAACTTCTACAGCTGCTTTAAATGATATCTGGAAAAAGAGAGTCAAATATGAACTGATCAATTTAAAAATAGCTGGTACTGCTGAGGCTAAAAATGTAGAAACATTGACTAAAAGGTATCAAAACCTGAAATCACAGTCTTCTAAATTGAATAATCAGGATGTATTCCAGATGATTATGGATGCTTTTACAGAAACTATCGATCCGCACACCAATTACTTTAATCCGGCTAAAGCTGTTCAGTTCAATGAGGATATGGCACGTTCTTTTGAAGGAATCGGTGCACGTCTGCAATTGGAAAATGATGTATTGAAAATCTCAGAGATCATTCCTGGTGGACCCGCTTTTAAAAGTAAACTACTAAACTCAGGTGACAGAATTGTTGCCGTAGGACAAGCAACAGGAGAATTCGAAGATATTATTGGATGGAGAATTGATAACTCTGTCGCTAAAATAAAAGGCCCTAAAGGCACTAAAGTAAGATTGAAAATCATTCCTGTAGGTCAGGATATGTCTTCTAAACCTGTGATCGTTGAGCTCACGAGAGAGCGGATCGTGATGGAAGATCAGTCTGCTAAAAAAGAAGTAAAAACTATCGAGTCCAATGGTAAACCTTATAAAATAGGAATCATCACTGTTCCTGCATTCTATGCAGATTTTAAAGCAGCCAACGCAGGAGACCCGAATTATAAAAGCACAACCCGCGACGTAAAACTATTAATTGATACCCTAAAAAATAAAGATAAAGTTGATGCAATTGTGATGGACCTTCGTGCAAATGGCGGTGGCTCATTGTTAGAAGCGATTGATTTGACGGGATTATTTATTGATAAAGGGCCTGTAGTTCAGGTTAAAGATTTAAAAGGAAATGTAGAGGTAAGCAGTGACGAACACCCTGGTGTTGCCTGGTCTGGTCCCTTCGGTGTGATGGTAGATCGTTTGAGTGCTTCGGCATCGGAAATCTTTGCAGGAGCAATTCAGGATTACGGAAGAGGAATTATTATTGGTACACAAACTTATGGTAAAGGAACTGTTCAGTCATCTATTGACTTAAACAAATTGGTTAATCCTTCTATCCTGCAACGTCTGGCAAGTTTGGTGCAAAAAGGTGCTCCAGGTTCTGGTTTGACTATTAAAGGAGGAAAAGATACTCCTCAGCTTGGACAAATCAATCTGACTATGGCTAAATTCTACCGTGTAAACGGTAGCAGTACACAGCATAAAGGAGTAATGCCGGATATTACGTTGCCATCTTTCTATCCAATGGATAAAATTGGAGAAGACACAGAAACATCGGCGTTGCCATGGGATGAGGTTCAGAAATCTAACTTTATACCAGTTGCGAACTTAGCTGCTGTGAAACCAGAACTGGTTAAACTGCATGATGCAAGAATGGAAAAATCACTGGATTATAAAGTGTTGATTCAGGGAATTGCTGACATGAAGAAACGTGATCTGGAAACCTCAGTGACTTTGAACGAAGGTAAACTGAAAGCAGAAAGAGATAGTCTGGAAGCTAAATCTCTGGAAAAAACTAATAAACTGAGAGCTTCAAGAGGTCTGCCACCTGTTAAAAAAGGAGACAAGATCAAGAAGAACGAAGACTTTGACTTCTTCCAGGATGAGAGTCTGAGGGTAATGGGAGATTTTATCCAGCTTAAGCAATAACCACCAATCTATAAAATTAAAAAGGGCCTTTTCAACTTATGAAAAGGCCCTTTTTGGTAACTGTTAATTTTGATGTCTGTTAGTTCTTAGGTTTCTGGACTTGCATAGCCATCATTTCCTTCATCGTTTTGTTCATCCCGTCGGTAGAACCATCAAGGAAAATCACATTCCCATCACTGTTCTCTGCAAAATGTTTGATAGATTCAGTCCACATGGTAAATAAGATTACGGAAATATCCAGGTTTGCTTCTTCCATTTCCTGTGCTGCCTTAGTCATACCATGCGCAACCTCAGCTCTGAATAAAGCGATACCCTGTCCGCGTAATTGTGCGGCCTCACGTTCGGCTGCTGCGGCAATTTTAATCGCATTACCATCAGCTTCAGCCCCCTTGGTTTTCGTAATTAATAAAGCTTGTCCTTCATTTTCAGCAGCAGCTTTAAGATTATTTGAAGCTACTACACGACTCATAGAACGCATAATTTCATCGTCGAAAGTAATATCATTTAATTGGAGATCCTGTAAATGATAACCCCATGATTCCAAAACAATATCTATTTGTTCTTTCACATGCATTACAATCTCATTTCGCTGCGCTAAAACATTAGCCTGTTTCTGTGTTGCTACATATGCCCTGATCGAGCCCTCAATGGTACGAATCAATGCCTGCATTAAATTGGTTGCATCTACGAACTTAAAAGCAACGTTCTTAATCGTTTCTTCATCGTGATTCAATACCGAATAGAGCAGCATGGCCTTGAAATATACATTGGCCTGATCTTGCGTCACTGCCTGGAAAGATAACTCTACTGAGCGGTTCTGTATAGAAATCCTGGAATGGATAACTTCAATAAGCGGGATTTTAAAATTAAGTCCTGGTCTCAATTGGCGTCTATACTTTCCAAAGACTGTAACAACTGCAATTGTACCTTGCTTTACCGTTACAAAAGAGCTAAAAAGCACGATCAGGACAAAGAAGAAAAAAATGTACATGGCGTAATTCATGATTAATAATTTAATAAGTTAAACTTTTTCAAGATACGCAATAACTCTCACATGCAAATCCTCTGGTCTTCAAACACTCCGGGCACAGATATTGTATAAGAAGATTTGAATTAACTTAATCATCATGAACGTAAAAAGAATTTTTGGTACAATCTTAACTATCCTTGGCATTATCGGTCTGATTTATGCAGGTATTGGATTTGTAAAACATACGATGTTGACGCGTGAACTTTTGGTTTCCGCAGTAATCAGTATCATCTTCTTTTTCTCAGGTATAGGACTGATTAAAAATACAAAAGATGAGGCTTAATCCTGCATCCGGATCTGCTGGTCAGTAAACTTTAGACGATGGCCAGGGAAATCGGCAGCTGTTAAAGAAATTATTTTTTTGAAAGCAGTTTGTGCTGTATCTAAAGTCAGGCGGTGAATTTTATCCTGCTTTACAGAAATAACATCAGCATATAGGAAATCTCCCTTGCCATTGATCTTTACCTTTAAAAGCGGAGCAAAGCCATTCGGACCTTTTAGGCTGAACATTCCATACGTACAGAAATTCCCAAGACTATACGCAATAAACTTGTTCTTATAAACCTCGACTGCACGCGTAACATGAGGCCCTTGCCCCAGTACAATATCTGCACCCGCATCGATTACCGCATGCGCGAAAGCATAAACATCCCCCCTGTTTTCTTTATAAAAGATCTCGTTAGTTCTGGGTACATGCTCAAACCTTGCGCCCTCACCACCACCATGGAAAGAAACAATTACAATATTGACTTGCTTTTTTAAGAAAGCAACCAATTGTTTTGCACTATCCACCTGATTGATGGAAACTGTACCCTCATTAGGCGCAAAAGCACAGAAACCATATTTAACACTGTCTTTTTCAAAAATCGTATAAGGATGAGAAGTTAAGCCAGCATATTGAATGCCCAGTGAATCCAGGATTGCAGCACTGCGTTTTCTTCCTTTCCAGCCAAAATCTCCCACATGGTTATTCGCCACACTGAGTAGATTGAAGCCTGCTTCTTTGTAAATTCCTGCATAACGTTCCGGCATTCTGAAAGCAAAACAGCTATTGCCAGTGGTATCTTTACACTTCGTTGATTTCCCGCTGTTCAGGAAACAACCTTCCAGATTACCAAATACAATATCGCCCTTTAAAAAAGACGCTACATTTTTAAAGCTGCCAACTGCATCATCAGCAGGCAGGTTCGATTTCGAAGGATAAGCAGAACCCAGCATGATATCGCCAACAGCAGTAATGGTCAGTGTATCTTTTTTTGAACCTAGAATTGTATCTCTTTGAACAGCTGAGTGTTGTTCAGCAGCCATATTCACATTTCCCGTGCAGCTCAATAAAATCAGGCTGGTTACTACAGCAAGCAGAATAAAGCAGGTTATTTTCGTTTTCATCTTTTCTTTCATAAAAAAATCCTTCTAAAGTAATTTAGAAGGATCGTATAGCTATTGGTATAGAAGATATTATTCTTCGATTAAATCTTTTTTAGCAGATTCAAGAATCCGCCCGCCCTTATAAAAAAAGCGTGAATAATAAGGCTCGTTCAGATTGCTGATTACAACACCTCTTGAAGAAGATGCATGAGCAAAGCGGTTGTCGCCTAAATAAATTCCGATATGTGTGATTCTTGTACTTCTGATTTTAAAGAAGACTAAGTCTCCTTCTTTTAGTTCGTCTTTAGGTAGTGGGTCTACCATGCTGAAGATGTCTCTTGAATTTCTTAACAATGTAGTGTTGAAAACTTTGTCGTAGATCGCCTTGGTAAACGCTGAACAATCTATTCCTTTCTTGGTATTTCCTCCAAACCGGTAAGGGGTTCCTATCCATTCATAAATGAATTTGTAGAGCTTAACGTTAGATGTCGCGTCTACTGCGATACCCATAACCTGGGAGAAATATTGGGAAGCTAAGTTATCAGGATCCTCTAATTTGTTGGTTTCTTTTGTTTTAGTTTGCGCGTTTAAAGCAGTCACGCTGCACAAAGCAATAAGGGCAGAAAACAAAAATTTTTTTATCATGTTACACTGTTAAGTTTGGGTAATAGGCACTTGCACTTAAACGTACACCAGCTAAGGCTTATTGTCAGGTTGTCAAAACTATGTAAATAAGATATGTAATCCAAATGTATTTTGATGAAATGCATGAGTTATTAACATTTTACGGTCATTGCTCACATGCATTTTACACTAATCCTTCGATATATTACAATAAAAAAGTAGATTTGCTCTCATAAATAAAAATCAATAGCCAAAAATGAGTGCAGTAGAAATTAATAAGGATACCTATCTGAAGTGGTTTGAGTCGATGTTACTAATGCGTAAATTCGAAGAGAAAACTGGTCAACTTTACGGACAACAGAAAATCCGTGGTTTTTGTCATCTATACATCGGTCAGGAGGCTGTTGTTGCCGGAGCGATTTCTGCATTACAACCTGAAGATTCTATGATCACCGCTTATCGTGATCACGCTCATGCTTTGGCGAAAGGTGTAAGTGCAAACAGTATAATGGCAGAGATGTACGGTAAAGCTACCGGCTGTTCCAAAGGTAAAGGTGGTTCAATGCACATGTTTAGCAAAGAACATAATTTTTATGGTGGTCACGGAATCGTAGGTGGTCAAATACCATTAGGTGCAGGTATCGCATTTGCTGAAAAATATAAAGGGACTAAAAATGTAAACGTTTGCTATATGGGTGATGGTGCTGTTCGTCAGGGCGCACTGAATGAAGCCTTCAATATGGCTATGTTATGGAAACTTCCTGTAATCTTTGTTTGTGAGAACAATGGTTATGCAATGGGAACTTCTGTAGAGCGTACTACTAACATGTTAGATCTTTACAAAATCGGTTTAGGATTCGATATGCCATGTGCTCCGGTTGACGGAATGGACCCTGTTGCTGTTCACAATGCAATGGACGAAGCAGCTCAGCGTGCCCGTAATGGTGAAGGACCAACCTTCTTGGAAATGAGAACTTACCGTTACCGTGGACATTCTATGTCTGACCCTGCTAAATATCGTACTAAAGACGAATTAGAAGAATATAAAGCTAAAGATCCGATTGAATCAGTAAGAGAAACTATTCTTAACGAAAAGTATGCTGATCAAGCGTGGATTGAAGAAATTGAAGCTAAAGTGAAACAGATCGTGGATGAGTCTGTGAAATTTGCTGAAGAGTCACCATGGCCTGAAGCATCAGAATTATATACTGATGTTTATGTGCAACAAGACTATCCATATATCCAAGATTAATTTTACAACCTATTTTCAATTGATATTATAGAATGGCTGAAGTAGTTAAGATGCCCAAAATGAGCGACACCATGACCGAAGGGGTAATGGCGAAGTGGCATAAAAAAGTTGGCGATAAAGTTAAAAGTGGAGATGTTCTGGCAGAAGTAGAAACCGATAAGGCGACTATGGATCTGGAGTCCTACTGGGATGGCACCATCCTTTTTATTGGTGTAGAAGAAGGTAAAGCTGTTCCTGTTGATGCTGTAATTGCAGTTATTGGTAAAGAAGGCGAAGATTATAAAGCTGCTCTTGATGCAGAAGGTGCTGCTGCACCGGCAAAAGAGGAAAAAGCTGCAGAAACAAAACCTGCTGAAGAAGCTCCAAAAGCTGAAGCAAAAGGTGTTGCGGTAACTGATGCTGATCTGGAAAAACAAGGCGTTACAGTAGTACGTATGCCATTGTTAAGCGATACCATGACTGAAGGCGTAATTGCTGAATGGCATAAAAAAGTAGGTGATAAAATTAAAAATGATGATATCCTTGCTGATGTAGAAACCGATAAGGCAACTATGGAAGTAATGGGTTATGCAGATGGAACTTTATTACATATTGGCGTAGAAAAAGGTGCTGCTGCGAAAGTAAACGGTATCATCGCGATAGTAGGTCCGGAAGGATTTGATATCAGCGGTATCTTAAACCAGGGCGATGCTCCGGCAAAACCAGTTGCTGATAAAGCAGATGCTCCTGTTAAAGAAACTGCTGCTGCTCCGGCAGAAGCACAAGAAGAAACACATGCAGCTGATGGTTCACGCCTGAAAGCTTCTCCTTTAGCTAAAAGAATTGCAAAAGAAAAAGGTATAGATCTTGCACAGGTTGCAGGTAGTGCTGACGGTGGTCGTATCATTAAAAAAGATATCGAGAACTTCAAGCCTGCTGCTGCGGCTGCAAAAGGCACAGAAGCTGCTTCAGCTCCTGCATCTGCTGAGAAACCGGCGCCAGTTCTTGCGCAATATATCGGCGAAGAAAAATATACGGAGAAACCAGTTTCTCAAATGCGTAAAGTAATCGCGAAAAGATTATCAGAAAGCTTATTCACTGCACCGCACTTCTATCTTACCATGAGTATTGATATGGATGCTGCGATGGCTGCACGTGTAAAGATGAATGAATTCTCTCCGGTTAAACTTTCATTCAATGATTTAGTGATCAAAGCGGTAGCTGTTGCCTTAAAACAACATCCAAACGTGAACTCTTCATGGTTAGGCGATAAAATCCGCTACAATGAGCACGTAAACGTTGGGGTAGCTATTGCCGTTGAAGACGGGTTATTAGTTCCTGTGGTACGTTTTGCTGATGGAAAATCATTGTCACGTATCTCAGCTGAGGTTAAAGATTTCGCACAACGTGCAAAAGCTAAAAAACTTCAGCCTTCAGACTGGGAAGGTTCAACTTTCACCGTATCTAATTTAGGTATGTTCGGTATTGATGAATTTACTGCTATTATTAATACACCTGATTCTTGTATCCTTGCAGTAGGCGGGATTTCACAAGTACCAGTAGTTAAAAATGGTGCTGTTGTTCCTGGAAACGTAATGAAAGTTACTTTGAGCTGTGATCACCGCACGGTAGATGGCGCTACAGGTGCTGCATTCTTACAAACATTCAAAGCATTATTAGAAGAACCGGTAAGATTATTGGTTTAATAATATTGAAATATTTAAAAAGCTGCTTCGGCAGCTTTTTTTATGCGTGCTACTTTTTGTACTTTTGCCCCCATGTCAAACATTAAACCGTCTTTAGCAAAAGGAACCCGTGATTTTTCACCTCAGGAAATGGTGAAACGTAATTACATATTCGATACTATAAAAAAAGTATTTAAGAAATATGGTTATGCTGAAATACAGACTCCTTCGATGGAAAACCTTTCTACCCTGACTGGTAAATACGGTGATGAAGGCGATAAATTGATTTTTAAGATTCTGAACTCAGGAGATTACCTTTCTAAAGCGAATGCGGATCATTTAAGCACTTTAAACTCTAATGCACTGATCTCATCCATTAGTGAGAAAGCGTTGCGTTACGATTTAACTGTACCCTTTGCACGCTATGTTGTGATGCACCAGAACGATATAGCGCTTCCTTTCAAACGTTTCCAGATCCAACCTGTATGGAGAGCTGACAGGCCGCAGAAAGGCCGTTACCGTGAATTCTACCAATGCGATGTAGATGTGGTAGGTTCAGAAAGCCTGTTGAACGAAGCGGAATTTGTGCTGATTTACCAGGAAGCCCTTTGTAACCTTGGAATGACTGATTTTACGATTAAACTCAATAACCGGAAAATCCTTTCGGGAATTGCTGAAATCATAGGTAAACCAGAATTGATTATTGATATGACTGTGGCCATCGATAAACTGGATAAGATTGGTTTTGAAGGGGTAACCAAAGAACTGCTGGAAAGAGGTTTTACCGAAGATGATATTACCAGGTTAAAACCGGTAATCCTGTTAGAAGGAACGAATGCAGAAAAACTAGACCGCTTAAAAGAAGTACTGGCAACTTCGGAAGTCGGATTAAAAGGAATAGCTGAAATTGAAACAGTATTTACTTATGTAAAAGGACTGTTAAAAAATAGTGATTTAAGACAACCAGATCTTGAACTTGATATTACACTGGCCCGTGGTCTGAATTACTATACCGGCTGTATCTTCGAGGTAAAAACCAATGAAGCAGCAATGGGCAGTATTTGCGGAGGTGGCCGTTATGATGACCTGACTGGAATGTTTGGATTAAAAGGGTTGACCGGAGTGGGTATCTCTTTCGGAGCTGACCGTATCTATGACGTGCTGCAAGAATTAAACCTGTTCCCGGAATCTGCAGCTGCCGGAACAAAAGTACTGATCAGTAATTTTGATGCGGAATCAGAACTTTACGCTTTACCCTTATTACAACAATTAAGAGATGCAGATATCGCTGCTGAACTTTACCCATCTTCAGCAAAACTTAAAAAGCAAATGAGTTATGCAGATGCCAAATCGATCCCTTATGTAATCCTGATTGGAAGCGATGAATTGCAAAGTGGCATCCTGACTTTCAAAAATATGCATACAGGCGAACAGCAGAAAATATCTGCTGCTGCCATTATCGAAATACTTAAAGCAGAAATATTAGCCAGTTAATTGGCTAATATTTCATCAAAAAATAACAACATATGTTTCCATGATCTTTTCGAGGCCAGCTCATTGTAAGCTGCGCCTTTCGAATTGTCATTGCCCGCTTCACGGTCCGTAAACGCATGTACAGCATTCGCATACTCAATCATTTGCCAATCTGCTTTAGCAGTTCTCATTTCCTGCTGGAAACCTAAAACCTGTTCATTGGTCATAGATGGATCGTCCGCGCCATGTAAAACCAATACTTTGGTATGAATTGGGTTTACAGCTCTTTCGCCTGCATATTGGGCAAGGCCGCCGTGGATAGAAACAACTCCTTTGACAGGAAGGTCAGCTCTGGCTGCTTCCAGGGCGCCTGTGCCACCAAAACAATAACCAATCACAATAATCCTTGCTGGATCAGCACCTGCTTTAACTAACTGTTGTAAAGCAAGCTTAATTCTTTGCTGATAAGCAGCAACATTCTTTTTATAATAACCCGACTGCTGGCCAGCTTCTTTTGCATCTTTAGGGTAATGACCTTCGCCATAAATATCCGCCACAAAGGCATAATAACCCAGACCAGCTAATTTTACAGCTGTTTCTTTAGCGTTATTATCTATTCCTTTCCAGGCTGGCAGAATAAGCACTCCTGCCTTTTTTTGTGTGGTTTTGGCTGGTGAAATCACGAGCCCTTTTAATTGCTGCTGTCCATCCTGATAAGCAACAGGTTTAAGCTGCGCAAAGGAGCCAGATACGATCAGTGTCATGGCGATGGTAAGAATTGGTTTCATCTATTTAGTTTTTTAGTATAACAAGAAATGAACTTATAATGTTTAATTGTGAGCAGCTATATATAGGCGGAGGTTTTCAGCCGCCCGTTTTCGGATCTTATTTTTCAGGAAATCTGTCCATCCCAATAAAATACCTGGTAAACCCAAAGCCTGACTTGACCATTTATAGAAGTTGAAATGATCTGTATGCTGAACTATCTTTCCGTTTTCAAAAACGAAGGACGCTTGAATCCTGTTGACCACTTTTTTTCCGGTAGCTGAAAAGGTATAATGTGCTACCCATTCAGCAGTACCCGTTTCTTCGTCGGTGTGGACATGATTATATTCTAAACGCAGATCTTTGCCACTTTTAATCAGCATTTCCCACATGCTGCGCACCTGTGCAGCATCCAGATTTTTAAATACGGCATCACTAAAAGTGGCGTTATCTGCATAACAAGCTTGCATACCCTTAAAATCTTTGTTTTTAAAACAAGTGTAAAAATGATGAATGAGGTTTTCGTTAGGTTTCATAATAGTAGATGGTGTCTCATTTTGGACAACACTAATATATGTATAATTCTAAGCGGTAATGACAATGGCTGAGGCTAATCCGGGTAGAATGTGGAAAGGTTGAAAAATAAATATAAACGCTTTGAAACCTTTTCAATTCATTTACGTCTTATATACAAGTTTATAGGTTAGCAGAGGTATAGTTGTGGCGACTATACCTTTGTCTTTTAAACGATTTCAGTACTTGAACCGTAGGTGGTAATTTGTCTGGCCATCCCTTTAAAGAGAAAAATATGGAAGGGAAACATAGCATACCAATAAATTCTGCCCCATAAGCCTGAAGGTCTGAAAGTTGCAATCTGCGACAGAAATGCTTCCCCGCGATAATTGATTACCTTGAATTCAAGCCAGGCTTCTCCCGGTACTTTCATCTCTGCATAAAGCAGTAACCTCGCATTTTTCTTATCGGCAAGCAATACCCGCCAGAAATCAATCACATCGCCTGCATGTATAGAAACAGTATTCGTGCGCCCTCTTCGGGTCCCCACACCGCCAAATAACTTATCAATGAAACCTCTTAAATTCCAGAGCCAGTCTGCATAATACCAACCCCTGCTTCCTCCGATGCTCCAGATGTTTTCGAAAACCTCCTCAGGTTCTCGTTTAAAAGGCATTTTAACTTTATATTCCAGCGTACCATTCTGAGGTACTTTCACCTGGTCCATAAAGGAAGTATCCAGATAACCTCTATTCAAGGCATCCTTCCAGCTCGAAACAATCGAATGCTGCTCTATCTTTTCAAAAGCGAGTTTCAATGCCTTTTTATAAGTGAAGCAGGTACCCGGTACAATCTCTTTGATCCGTTCATCCTTACAGATTACCTCATTTTTCATGCTGTCAACCAAACTTCTGGCTAACGAATAGGGCACTGCGGTTACTAAATAAAGCCACAAGGAAGATAATCTTGGCGTGAGTACTGGAACGGTGAGTATCCAGCGTTTCAGATTTCTGGAAACGGCATACTGAAGAATCATTTCCTTATAGGTCAGTATGTCCGGGCCTCCAATATCAAAAATCTGATTGAAAGCTTTTTCATTCATTAATACCCCGGTCAGATAACCCAGCACATCCCTGATACCAATCGGCTGGCATTTGGTATTGACCCATTTAGGCGCAACCATAACAGGCAATTTTTCCGCAAGATCACGTATAATTTCAAAAGAAGCACTTCCTGATCCGATAATGATAGCAGCACGCAAAATGGTAAAGGCAATACCTGAATTTTTAAGTTCATCTTCCACAGAAAGCCGGGAAGTCAAATGGGCGGAAAGATGCTCATCATTTGCAATCCCTGTAAGGTAAATCAGCTGGCGACAAGTTGTTTGCTGTATCGCTTTGACAAAGTGCATTGCCGAATCAAATTCCAGGTCAGCGAACTTTTGATTTCCTGAAGACATCGAATGCACCAGATAATAAGCTGCATCAATGTCTTCAGGTATATTCTTCAGAGATTCCGGATGTAGCAGATCGGCAGTAATGATCTTTACCTGATCACCAAAGTCGGATTCTTCTGCAAAACGGCGCTGATCACGAACCATACAAACCACCTCATGTCCCTGTTCGAGTAAAACAGGTAATAATCTGGTGCCTATATAGCCGTTTGCGCCGGTCAGCAGGACTTTCATGCCGTATGTGGATTATACGTATCTGTTTGAATAACGGCTTTTAACTCTTGTAAAATTGTGTATAAACCAAAGTTTGTACGGTTTACATAAATGAAATGTTTCACGCCTCTGGCTTGTTTAAACTCTGGCATTTTGGCAATTTTTTCGCCATAAGCATATAACTGCGCAAAAAACTCAGGCTGACTGAAGTCAAAAGTTTTGCTCGTATAAGGTTTCGCAAATAGCTGGATCATTTCGAGGTATGCTTTATAATAAAACTCAATCTGCGATGCATCGTCATCTGGATGGATCATTTCCAGCTTTCTGAAAGCTTCAATAGTTTTGTTTTTATCCTGAATCACATCAGAGGAAATCAGTGAAAAGAAGGGAATGTAGAAATCATCTGGTAATTCTTTAATACAGCCAAAATCTATGACGCCTAATTTTTCATCCGGTGTAATCATGAAATTTCCTGGATGGGGATCTGCATGTACAGCCCTCAGTTCATGCTGCTGGAAATTATAAAAATCCCATAAAGCCTGTCCGATTTTATTTCTGAGTTCCTGAGAAGGATTGGTTTGAAGAAACTCTTTGAGATGTAGGCCTTCTATCCAGTCCATCGTGATAATCCTTTTACCCGAAAGTTCAGGGTAATAAGTAGGGAAAACTATATTGTTCAGATCCTTGCAAGCTTCAGTAATCTCGATAGAACGGCGAACCTCCAACTCATAATCCGTTTCCTCTAACAAACGTTCCTCTACCTCTTTGATATAAATATTAAGCTCTTTTTCGCTCATTCCCAATAAACGGAAGGCAAAAGGTTTTACTAATTTCAGGTCTGAAGAAATACTATCGCCAACTCCGGGATATTGAATCTTAACTGCTAATTTTTTCCCATTTAGCTCTGCCTCATGCACCTGCCCGATAGAAGCGGCATTGGTAGAAACCAAGTTGAATTTATCATAAATCGCTTCTGGCGGTTTACCGAAATTCTTGGTAAATGTCCGGACAATCAGCGGCCCTGAAAGTGGTGGTGCATTATATTGTGACTGCGTGAATTTGTCTACATATGATTTCGGAAGGATATTTTTATCCATACTGAGCATTTGTGCAATTTTTAAAGCACTTCCTTTTAGCTCACTCAGTGATTTATAAATATCGGTTGCATTATCCTCATTCAGCTCATCTCTCCCTAACTGCGGATTGAATAGTTTTTTAGAATAATGTTTGATATAATTGCCGCCAATCTGAAAACCTGTTTTAACAAATTTAGCAGAGCGTTCTGTTTTAGTTACTGGAATACTGTTCTGTTCAGCCATGTTATGCTCTACCCCTGCTTTCTGCAAACTTTCCGTTTCTCGACAAGAATTTACCATATTCAAAAAGATTATCAATAGGGGAGCGCTGAAATAAATCAAACGTTACATTGATCCCTTTTTCTATAGCTTCATCTGTTTTTTCAAAATCAGTACTGTCATCATTCACCCAAAAGTTCAAAATAAAAGCATATTGAATCCAAAGTGCATCTTTATACCTTTTGGCGAAAAACTTACGGTCTGCCAATTCTCCCGATTCCAATCCCTCGTTAATCAATTCCTCTGCGAAGTGCTCGAAAATAGGTTTTACACCTGATAATACTTTTGGTGTAGCAAATCTGTCCTGATGACTTTTAAGGCTATAGACGATAAAACTTCTATGTTGCTTTAGTAATTCTACATAACTGTAGAAAAAAGACAGCATTCTGTCTCTTGACGAATACTGCGCCCAAACTTCCTGTTGTTGAACAGCACTGATGGCCTCGACAGTCAAATCTACCCAGACCATTTTTTCAATACTCTCGAAGGAGCCGTAAAATTCGTAAAACTCAGCTTCTGAAATCTTTATTTTTTTAGCGAAACTATAAACTGATTTGGGTTTTTCGTCCTGCGTTAGCACGTAATCGATGTAAGCAGTTCTGATTTGTTGAGCCGTTGCCATACCTTTTTTCTTTATTAACGATTTAGGGTTCAGAATAGTTTTCCAATTCGCTTAATGAGGCCGCTTGTGACTGAATAAAAGCATTCTGATGACATATCAGCCCGCTTATTTAGCCCATATCAAAGCAATGTTACGTGAAGATTACCTGAATTGTGCAGATTTGATTACTTTTGTGTCTAATTGAACAACAGACGCTTACATATCAGCCGTATTTTCGCGACGTTATTGCTAATGGTTTTTGCCATTGCACTTACGCCCTGGAGCTCTCTTCATCACCATGAAGAGGTGCCCGACTATTGCGCTAAAAACGGTAAAGAATGTTTGCACAAATTCCATGTTGGCAGTGAAAGACACAACTGTCTGATCTGTTCTGCACATTTTGAAAAGGATTATTATACAACTGCGGTAGCTTACCAGGCTACACTGGAAAGTAAATCCGTAGTGAAAAACTATGCTTTAATAAGCGCTAGTTATACTGCATTAATCAGTACCTCTCTTCGCGGGCCCCCTACAGCTCAGGTATAAAACAATTCTAATTTATTGCAAGGGCATTGATGGGTTTAATTCCCAATGGCTTCGCGCAATTTTATCCAAAAAAAGACAAACACACATTTGATCAGGAAACCTGAATGGGCTTGAGCTCAGGAAAGCTTCGTGTAAAAAATTACCATACAGATATATGAAAAAGATACATCTATTTCTAGTTGTACTACTATCAGCTTTTATTTCCACCAGCACGTTCGCGGCTGATGTCGCTGAATTTAAAGGCAAAATTATTGATGCTCAGACTAAAACACCATTACCAGGCGCTTCTATTACTATTCCAGATTTGCGCACTTCGGCAATTACCAACCAAAATGGAGAATTTACCTTCAAAAATGCACCCGCACATGGTCGTTTCCTTGTTCAGGTTAGTTATATAGGCTACAGAACAATTACACAATCGGTCGATTTTTCTAATCCCGGAAAGCTTGAATTCGCTTTAGAGCCAAGTGTGATCGAAGGCAGAGAAGTGGTGATTACCGGTTCAGCATCCAGCTCGGATAACCGTAAAAACTCGACTTCTGTCACTACAGTAAGTAAAGCGGATTTGTTATATCGCCCGTCTACAAATCTGATGGATGCGATTTCACGTGTACCAGGTGTGTCTCAAATCACCACAGGGCCGGCAATTTCAAAACCAGTAATCCGTGGTCTGAGTTATAACCGTGTCGTTACTTTAAGTGACGGTGTTAAACAACAAGGACAACAATGGGGAGATGAGCATGGAATTGAAATCGATCAATACAGTGCAGACCGTGTAGAGGTTTTAAGGGGCCCGGCAAGTTTAATGTATGGTTCGGATGCCTTGGGCGGAGTTATTAATATTCTCGATGGATTACCAGCACCAGACGGTACTTTAAGAGGAGAATTCCTGACTAATTATTCTACCAATAACGGAATGACTGGCAATTCACTAATGCTGCAGGGAAATGAAAACGGACTGATCTATAAAGTACGTGGATCTTATAAAAATGCTTATTCCTATAAAACACCTACTGAATATGTCCCTAATTCAGGTTTCAACGAAACTAATTTTGAAGGACAGATCGGATTGAACAAAAAATGGGGATATGCACATTTAGATGCGTCAACATTCCGTACTAACATTGGTTTTTACGATCCTGTAAGAAACGAAGCAGGTCAGTTGGTCGATGCTGATGGTAATCCTTTTTCAGATGCACAAAATAAAGACAGAACTTTGGCTTATCCCAAACAGGATGTGCGTCATTATAAAATCGCGTTAAACAGTAATATTCTTTTAGGAGAAGGAAGTTTGAAAGCTACTTTGGGTTATCAGCACAATTTGCGCAGAGAACTCGGAGAAGCTGATGCAGGCCCTGATTTATTCCTGAACAGCTATACTTACAGTTACGACCTTAAATATTCGTTTAAAGAAGTAAATGGCTGGGCACCGGTTGTTGGTGTTTCCGGAGAATATATTCATAGTTTAAATACAGCAGGTAGCGAGCAATTAATTCCTGATTTCGATACGCAGGCCTTTGGTGGTTTTGCTTTTGTTAAAAAAACATGGGATGATGATACCTTTAATGCAGGTATCCGTTTTGACTATAGAAAAATGACTGGTAAAGAATTTAATGGTGAATCAAACTATCCGGCATTCAGCAATAAATTCTCTCATATTACCGGTGCATTAGGTTATACTCATGAATTTAATGAAGCTTTTAGCTTTAAAGCGAATGCAGGAAGTGCTTTCAGAGCACCGAATATTGCAGAATTAGCTTCAAATGGTGTACATGAAGGTGTGTTCCGTTACGAAGTAGGTAACCCAAATCTTAAACCAGAGCAGAGTTACCAGTTTGATGCTTCTTTTGACTATCAGAATCAGTACGTAAGCGCTAGCTTGGGAGGTTTCGCCAACTTTATTAATGATTACATTTATTATAACACAGACGGAACAACTAAAACTGTAGACGGCAGAGATTTTCCTGTTTATAACTTTGTACAGGATAATGCCTTTTTACGTGGAGTAGAAGCATCGTTAACTTTACATCCGGTTAGTTTTATTCACTTTGAGAATGGATTCTCTTATACCAGAGCAACAAACCGTACGACTAAACAATCACTTCCATTCATTCCTGCAGCTACATTACATAACGAATTGCGTTTTGAACCAACTGTTGCAGGTACTTCTCATTCTTATGTTTCTGTAGGAATTGATAACTACTTTAAGCAAACCAAGATTGATAGTTTTGAGCAACCAACCTCAGGTTATACTTTATTAAACGCATCAATCGGAACAACTTTGAAATTAAGCAAAAACCAGGATATCACGATTTACGCAGCTGGCAAAAACTTATTGAACAAAGCTTATTATGATCATTTAAGCCGTTTCAAACCAGGAAGACTAAGTGATGAAGATCCAACTTTGGGTATTTATAACATGGGCCGCAGTATCACTTTCGGGGTAACTCTTCCATTTACATTGAAAAAATAGCACATAACACACCACAAATACACACACACGTTTGTAACGAAACCCCGATTCCTGTTAAGGAACGGGGTTTTCTTGTAAAATAATCGTTAGTTTTAGAACTTTCGACTTCCTGCTTTGTTTGTAGGTACTAAACGATTGAGATCATATGTTCAAAAAACTACTGCTACCAGCAATCCTTTTATTTTGTTTGTCTTTATCCGCATCTGCGCAACAGGCAGATACACTGTCTATTACCCTTGAGAATGTAAAATACGCTTATCCGGTAAAATACTTTCCTATCCATACTGAAGGACAAGATATCAAGATGGCCTATATGGATATTGCGCCGGTACAGAATGCAAATGGCAGAACTGTAGTCTTATTTCATGGTAAAAACTTTGGCGGATATTACTGGACTAATGTGATTAAGGCTTTAACCAGCAGAGGATTCAGAGTTGTTGTGCCAGATCAGATCGGATTTGGTAAATCGTCTAAACCATTTATTCATTACAGCTTTCATCAGCTGGCGCGCTGGAATAAAGCATTATTAGATACTTTAGGGATTCAGAAAGCAAATATCCTTGGCCATTCTATGGGTGGGATGTTAGCCACCAGGTTTGCGCTGATGTACCCGCAAACTACAGAAAAACTCTTATTGGAAAACCCGATCGGACTGGAAGATTACCGCGCCTTTGTCCCTTATGTAACTACAGAAGAACAATATAAAACAGAACTGACAGCTACAGCAGAAAGTATCAAAAAATACTATCAAAGCTCTTACTTCACCGTATGGAAACCAGAATATGATGAATTGGTTAAGATCGCTGCGGGCGTGACTTTCAGTTCGGATTATGCCCGCTGGGCAAAAGTAGCCGCGATGACCTTTACTATGATCTACGAACAACCTGTAGTTTATGAATTCCAGAATATTACTGTTCCAACAATTCTGTTTATTGGTAAAGAAGATAAAACGATTGTCGGTAAAGGCCTGTTAAGCCCTCAGCAGCAAGCGCTTCATGGACAATATAAATTGCTGGGAAAACAAATCGCAGCAAGAATACCGAATGCTAAGCTGATTGAATTTGATGGTAGTGGTCACATTCCTCATTTGGAAGTGCCTACTGAATTTACAGTTGCATTACTGGGCGGATTATAAATAAATGAAGACCCTGCTTAGCAGGGTCTTCATTTATTTCTTTACTGGATCTTGCGAGAAAGTTGCGGCTAGAATTTGATATAACTCAGGATGTTTATCTTTGAATTGGGCTGGTTTTTCAAAGAAATATTCTGAGACTACGGCAAGGAATTCAGCCTCATTTGTCACTGCATAAGGATTGATATCTGACTTTCCAGCCTCAATTTTACTAATTTCCTGGTGAATCATTTTTACCCATGGAATAATATACTGATGCGGCATCAGGTTTTCAGGGATACCGTCTGTTGCCCCGTCCGATTTATCCAGCAAATGTACAAATTCGTGAATTGCGGTGTTTTCCTTATCTGTACTGATAGAAAATCCTTCCAATAATGCAGAACGCGACAAGATCATCTGGCCGTTCATATAGCCCGTACCAACCATTCCAAGGATATTCCGGTCTCCACCCTCAAATTGAAAATCTTTATTAAAAGTATCAGGATATAAAATTACAGCATGAAGATTCTGATATTTCCATTGTCCAAATCCAAATACCGGAATAATTGCGCTTGATGCAATTAACAAACGATCCGTAGCATCAGGAACAAGATCAATCCCTTCTACGCGAACATAACTTAAAAAGTCCAGGAGCATTTGCTCAAACTTTAACCGGCTGTTCTGATCCAGGTGCTCATAATAAGCCACATGACTCAGCAATAGCTGCCGGTCTGTTTCAGTCATCGTATTTTGAGCAGCCTGTTTGGTCTTTTTATTGCGGAAAATGAAATATAAGGCAACTATAAATGCAGCGAGTAAGATCAGATACGGCGTCATTATTCTGCTTCCAGGATTTCAAGTTGCGCCAGAATCTCTTCCTGGCGTATTGGATAAGGTTCTTTATGAACCAGAGATTGATATACTGCTTCAAACAAGGAGATATAACTTGCGGGCTTAGAAGGAACGAGGCGTTTAGTTCTTTCTCCACTCTCACTGATTAAAGTTAATACGGCTTCTTTTCCCTTGGCTTCAATTCCAAAACCAGGCTCATTAGGCTTAATTCCTTTTAACAGCTGTTCTTCCTGTACATCCGCCCGTTCTTTAATAAAGCTTCCATTTTCCCCATGTAAAACAAAAGAAGGCTGGATATCAGTAACCATCATATTGGCATGCACAAAAACATTTAAACTATCCGGATAGCTCAAATGGATAGAGAAGAAATCGTCAACTTTTGTGTTTTTCCTGTTTCTGCCTAATATCTTATGAAATGAAAGTGGTTTGCCAAAAAGACTAATAGCCTGATCCACTAAATGAGGTCCCAGGTCATATTGTAAACCACTGGCTGCAACCGGTTCTTCTTTAAAGCTTTTTACGCCTATGCTTGCTTTATATCTGTCAAATCTGAGGTGAACTTCAGAGAGTTTCCCTAACTTATCACTTTTAATTGTGTTTTTTACGGCTACGAAATCACTGTCCCACCTGCGGTTCTGGTAAACAAATACCTTTTTACCCAGAGTTTCAGCTAATTTAAATATTTCAGTAGCTTCTGCAGAGGTTGCCGCAAATGGCTTTTCCACTAAAATATGCTTGCCCGCATTTAAAGCTTGTATAGCATAATCATAATGTGTGTTATTTGGTGTGTTGATGACAATCAGTTCAATCTCTTTATCATTTAGTAATTCTTCAGTGCTATCATAACTGATGATACCTGCAAAATCTTTCTCTGCATTTTTTTGATTACGTTCTGTCACCGCATGGAGTTTAAACCCTTGATGCGCAGTTAGAAATGGACCGTGAAATATTTTTCCGGACATGCCATAGGCCATCAGGCCAGTCGAGATTACTTTAGTCATCAATTGCTCTATTTGAGCAGCTAAATTAGTCAATCCAGAAATTGATGTTTTAATAATATTGTCATAAACCGTTTAACTCTTTGTATTTATTCAATAAATAGGAGGCAGGCTCTTATATTTTTTATCTTTGTGTATGAAACCCGCAGAAATTCACGCAAAATGGAAAATTCTACAGCAAAAGATTGCTGAAGAATTTGATTCAGATATACCTGATTTAAAGGTAATGTTGTTTTTGATAGGTGTTCAGGAATTGGGTAAGGGGCCAGGTAAGTATAGCAAACGTCAAAAAGAAGAGCTCATGCATATTGCCACCTGCCGTTTAATGAGTGAAATGGGATTTTACGAGCTTGAAGGCCTGGATCAGGACGGATGGCCGCATTGGAAGCTGGTCAAACAAGTTCCTTCATTTGCCATGATGGAGCAGGAATTGCTTTTAAAATCTCTGGCCATTCATTATTTCGAAGATATCTATCAATAAGACAGGATAAAAATCTATCTCTACAAAAAAGCCGGAGTATAATTACTTCGGCTTTTTATGTTATTAAAATAGGTAGATCTTAATATTTTTAGTTGTTAGCTTGTTGCGCTTGTTTTTTCAATTGATCATTCGCTACAATAACAATCTCAACTCTACGGTTAGCAGCTCTTCCAGCATCAGTTGCATTATCTGCAATTGGCTCAGAGAAACCTTTACCTACAGTAGTTAAACGAGATGATGGAACACCTTGTGTAACTGCATAAGCTTTAACAGATGCCGCTCTTCTTTCTGAAAGGCTCATGTTATAAGCTTCAGTACCTTTATTATCTGTATGGCCAATAACTTTGATTTCAGTATCAGGATATTTTTCCAATGATCCCGCTAATGATTTTACGTTATCTTTTGCTTGCGCTTTTAAGTTTGCACTATCAAAATCAAATAAAATACCACTATCAAATTTTACGATGATACCTTCACCTTCACGTACTACTTCTGCATTTGGAATAGCATTCTGAATTTCAGCCGCTTGTTTATCCATACGTTTTCCGATGAACCCACCAGCGGTACCACCTATTGCACCACCTAAAATAGCTCCAATCGCAGTGTTACCTGCTTTTTTGCCAATAATAGCACCCAAAACACCACCAGCAGCAGCACCAATACCAGCTCCTTTTTGTGTTTTTGTTAAACTGTCACATCCTTGAAACCCCATTGCGGTTAAGGATAAGGCGATGCTGAATGCAGCTATTTTAAATTTCGAAGTAATCATGATAATAATTTATTTGTTTATAAGGGCATTTACTCAAAGGTAATGCCAAGTGTAAGTTTTTTGTGATTTCTTATGATAAGACTTAGATTTTATCTAAATTTCCGGGTATAACTGATAAGAGATTGTCTGAAAATATCGGAATTGACTACAATTCTGTACAATTTGTTTTGAAAAAGGTAATTAATTAGCACAAATGTTTATCACTAATAAAGCTAGTAATCGTATTTATCTTTCCAGTTCTGCTTTAACTTTTCGCGGAGTTTATCTTCTGCCGGATTTTGGCCGGGATCATATAATTTAGTTCCGCTAATCAAATCAGGCAAATATTCCTGCGCGGCGAAATTACCTTCATAACCATGAGAATATTTGTAGTCTTTTCCATAGCCTATGTTTTTCATCAATTTAGTCGGCGCATTTCTGATGTGCAGCGGAACAGGTAAATTACCAGTTTGTTTAACCAGTTGTTGCGCTTTATTAATTGCTTCGTATGCTGCATTACTTTTGACCGACGAAGCTAGATAAGTGACCGCCTGTGAAAGAATAATCCGGGCTTCGGGATAACCGATCACATTGACCGCCTGGAAACAGTTATTTGCTAATAACAGCGCATTTGGATTGGCATTGCCAATATCTTCAGAAGCCAGTATCAATAACCTCCTGGCAATAAACAGCGGGTCTTCACCACCCTCAATCATTCTGGCCAGCCAATAAACCGCGGCATTTGGATCACTTCCCCTGATTGATTTGATAAAGGCAGAGATAATATCATAATGCTGCTCGCCGGCCTTATCATATAAAGCAAGGTTCTGCTGTGCATGTTTCAATACATTTTCATTGGTGAGCACAATTTTATCTCCACCAATTCCGTTCACCGCAATTTCCAGAACATTTAATAATTTCCTGGCATCACCTCCTGATAAACGAATTAAAGCCTCATGTTCTTTAATAGTAATTTTCTTTTCCTTCAGCGCCACATCTTCCCTGATGGCTGTCTGCAATAAACCAGCGAGTTCATCTTCATCCAGAGATTTCAGAATATAAACCTGGCAGCGGGACAGTAAAGCGGAAATAACTTCGAATGAGGGGTTTTCTGTTGTCGCGCCAATTAAAGTGACCAGGCCACGTTCTACGGCGCCCAGTAAGCTGTCCTGTTGCGATTTACTGAACCTGTGAATCTCATCAATAAATAAAATCGGCAAACCGAGAAAACTATCTTTTAATAGTGCTGCTTTATCAATGACTTCACGAATATCTTTAACCCCTGAATTGATTGCACTCAGGTTAAAAAACGGGCGATCCAGTGTTTGAGAAATGATATAAGCCAGGGTTGTTTTTCCGACTCCCGGAGGGCCCCAGAAGATCATTGATGGAAGCTGACCGCTTTGTATCGCTTTACGTAAAACGGCATCCGGTCCTACCAAATGTTGTTGTCCAACATATTCGTCCAGATTCTGCGGACGCATGCGTTCTGCTAATGGAGGTAGGTTTTGCATAAATGTAAAGATAAAAAAACAGGAGCAATTTTTATTGCTCCTGCCTTAGAACTGCTTAAAATTTACAAATAAGCTAAACAGTTTTTATATTATTCAGCTTTTGGGGCTGGACCTTCTGCCTTGGGCGCTGAGCCTTCGGCTTTTGGCGAAGAAGCTCCACCTCTTGCCGCAGAACCCTCGGTTTTAGGCTTCTTTTTCCAAAACTTGCGTTGAGGTGCTTTTCTGTCTCTGTTATGTTCAGGTCTTGAAGACGAAGTTGCTGCAGTTTCTACTGGTGCTTCCCCTAAATGTTCAGGTAAAGGCATTCTCTCAATAGTTTTATCAATCAGCTTTTCAATGTTCGCGAACTTACGTTTATCCTTATCGTTTACTAAGGTAATGGCTGTACCCGTAGTTGCAGCTCTCGCTGTACGGCCAATACGGTGAATATAATCTTCAGGATCATGTGGTACATCAAAATTGATTACCAATGAAATTCCTTCTACATCTATTCCTCTGGAAAGTACATCGGTACCAATCAATACAGGAACACGTTTATTCTTAAATTCTGATAAGATAGCTTCTCTTTCCTTTTGTCCAAGATCGGAGTGAAAAGCTTCTGCTTTAAATCCAAGACCCCGGAAAACTTTACCCAGATTTTTAACTTTTTCTTTGGTGGAAGCAAAAATCAAAATACTAGGGAAATCAACATTTTTCATCAGCTCAGTCAGTAATTTTACCTTTTGGGTATCATGTACGATATAAGCCTGCTGATTGATCCCCGCTGCTGGTTTAGAGATTGCAATACTGATCTGCTCAGGATCCTTCAATAAAGTGCCCGCAAGCTTTCTTATTTTAGGAGGCATTGTTGCAGAGAACAATACAGTTTGTCTTTTTTCCGGAAGGAAACTTACAATACGCATAATATCATCATAGAAGCCCATGTCGAGCATTCTGTCTGCTTCATCCAAAACAAGGTGCTGTAACTGATCCAGCTTCAGTAAGCCTGAAGAGAGATGAGAAATAAGTCTTCCTGGTGTAGCAATGATAATATCAACCCCCTCACGCATGCTTCTTTTCTGTTGCTCGTAAGCAATACCATCTCCACCACCATAAACGGTCAGTGAGCTGATATTTGTGAAATAGGAGAGTGCTTCAACCTGCAAATCAATTTGCTGTGCAAGTTCACGTGTAGGGGCAAGAATAAGGGTATTGTTATGTCGGTTCTCCGTCTGGCTGATCATATTCATAACCGGCAGCAAATAAGCACCTGTTTTACCTGTTCCCGTTTGGGCACACGCTATCAAGTCTTTTTTTGCTAAGATAAGGGGAATCGCTTCCTGTTGTATAGGGGTTGCATTTCTGAAACCCATTGCTAATAAACCCTCTAATAAATCAGGGTTAAAATTAAAATCTTTAAAATCCAATATACTTGTATGTTATTCGTAATTGTTCTGCATAAAAGTAGCCTTTATTTTTATCTTAATGTAGATTTTTTTAAGGGCTATAAAGCTTGCAATCAATATTTAGCTGAATTTAAATTAATCTGCTGATTAATTTTTATTTTTTCTGATCTGCGTATCCAAATACTTTCTGAAGTACAGAAGTTGTACGGCCACCTAAATTATTTCTGATCGTCAATTCTTCCTGTGCGACCTGAATGAACATCCCTTCTACTGCTTTTTGAGTTACATAGGCAGGAAGATCAGTCGTAACAGGTTTAACCATTGGTAATTTATTGTACTGTCCAGTCGCGTCGCCCCAATATTTGGCTGCACCAACTTTACTTAAACTCGCATTCACAACAGGTCTGAATTTCTCTAAAAGCTGTGCCGTAGTTGCCTTCTTAAAGTATTCGGTTGCTGAATTTTCCCCGCCTAATAAAATATTAGTGGCATCAGTAATCGTCATTTGTTTGATTGCAGATACAAATATTGGCTTCGCTTCTTTCGCTGCATCTTCTGCTGCCCTGTTTAAACTGGTCACCACATTATCTGCCAGTGAACCCAGACCAATGCTTCTCAGCGTTTTTTCTACTTTCTGTGCTTCTGGAGGGAATAAAATTTTAACCGCCATATTTCCTAAAAAGCCATCCTTCACAGACAACTGGTCGGCCCCTTTAGAAATCCCAGCTTCCAGTGCCTGTTTAATTCCGGTACCTATTTCTGAATTTGTAGGCTTAACCACTGTAGAAGTTGTGGTGGTCGTTCCATTGGTTTGTGTTATGGTTTTCGTGGCTGTTTGTGTAGTGGCAGGTTTGGTCTCCGTAGCAGATTTTACTTTCTTTAATAGGTTCCCAAGAGATTGACTTTGTGCAGTATAGCTATTGAATGCGATGGCTGCAAAAGCCAGGGACGCGAGTTTTATTTTATTCATGATGGTTGTTATAAAGTCAATAGTAAGCAAATTTCTGGCCATTAAATGCTGATTATCAATTTTATGTGCCTATATACTCTTCCTTTTCTAAATTTAAACAAGCGCAGAGTCAGAAAATATTTTTATACTTGAAGAGAATTTTCCACTATATACAATTGAAATTTATAAAGAATACAACAGGAATCAAGGATCTCGATGACGCAGCACTTCTTTTGCGGTACAAAAGTACAGGAAGTCTGGATGCATTGGGCATGCTTTATAAGCGGTATATGCACCTGGTTTACGGGGTCTGTCTCAATTATTTCAAGGAGGAAGAAGCCAGTAAAGATGCTGTCATGCAGATTTTCGAGGAACTGGTCTTAAAATTAAAGATTCATGAAGTGCAGAATTTCAAAAGCTGGCTGCACGTGTTAACCAGAAATCATTGTTTAATGGCGCTGAGGAAGCTAGCTAAGAACAATACCGTGTCTATTGATGATACTTTTGTGGAAAATACCGACTTTGTGCATCTGGATATAGACGATACCAAAGAAACACAGTTGACCGTTATGGAAAAGTGTATGGAAACCCTGACTGAAGAACAGCGCAAGAGCGTTGACTTATTCTATCTTCAGGAAAAATGTTATAAAGAAGTTGCCGAGATCACAGGTTATGAAATGGTCAAAGTAAAGAGCTATATTCAAAATGGGAAAAGGAATTTGAAAATTTGTATAGAGAAAAACAGCAGTGAATAACGATTGGTTAGATATAGAATTACTGGAAGATTACCTGGATGGTAAGCTTGATAGCAAAGCTATGCACAAAATTGAGAAGCAGGCGCTGGAAGATCCTTTTGTTGCCCAGGCATTGGCAGGACTAAGTGAATCGCGTGGAAGAGCAGTACAAAATGTCTCTTTGCTTCAAAAACAGCTGTATGAGCGCATTGCACAGCAGCAGGTGACCAAGAAAGAAACGGTATTCACCTGGCAGCGCTTAAGCGTCGCAGCAGCAGCAGCTGTGATGTTTATCTCCGTAAGTATCATGTTCTTCATGAAGGACAGAGAGAAGCGTGAAGAAATGGCTAAAAACCAGCCCAGAAAAGTAGAGGTAAATATTGCACCTTCACCAGCTCAGGCTGTGATTGACTCTGCAAAGAATGATATTTATGCCGCCAATGTTCCGGCTGCGAAAACTAAACCCATAACTGCAGGACAGGTTACACCTTCAGGAGTATTACAAAACGATGGGATCGGAGAACGTGCTGTACAGCCCTATGCTATGCAAGCTGCACCAGTTAAACCCGCAGACAGCACTATTACGGCTGATGTTCCGGTACAGGCCATGGCCAGGATGAGTAAAGTGGTGGCCAAAGAAGCAGTCTCTACAGCTGTTCAGTCCGTATCCACTCCGGTAGGCGGCTGGGTAAATCTGGACACTTACCTGAATGACCACAATAAATTGCGTGGCACAGGCGACAGATTGGTAGAATTAAGCTTTTTGGTAGACAACGAGGGAAATCCTGCTGATTTAAAAGTAACCAAAGGCATCGATAAACAATTTGATGAAGAAGCCATACGGCTGATTAAAGAAGGACCGAAATGGGAACAGCCCAAAGATAAAGAAAGCAGGGTAGTCTATACCGTTGCCTTTTAAAGAAAAAGCCCTTGAACATTTCGTTCAAGGGCTTTTTTATGACCGTATAACCGTATAACCATGGTTTGCGTAAATCTATTCTTTCTATACAACTCCCAGACCCGGGAAGAAAAAGTCAACCAATTTGAAAATAATGGCGGCTAATACTGCAGAGACAGGAATAGTTAAAACCCATGCCCAAAGTAAACTTACCGTTACTCCCCATCTTACAGCGGAAACTCTTTTAAGTAAACCAACCCCAACAATGGAACCTGTAATGGTATGCGTTGTAGAAACCGGGATACCGAAGTGCTCTGTGATTCCAAGAGTCACCGCACCTGCAGTTTCTGCTGCTACGCCCTCAAAAGCATTGACCTTCGTGATTTTTGAACCCATTGTTTTAACAATCTTCCATCCACCGCTCATTGTGCCTAAAGAGATAGCTGCATAACAAGTAAATGGAATCCATTCTGGCATTGTATCGCCTGTTTTTAATACTTTCGCTGCAACCATGGCTACATAAATAATACCCATTACTTTCTGCGCATCATTTCCACCATGTGTGAAACTTAATGCTGCAGAAGAGATCAGCTGTAGTTTTTTAAACCATTTTTCTGCAACCGAAGGTCTTGCATTTTTAGAAAGATGCAACAGGATAATGGAAATGATTACCGAAATAAACATCCCGATTACAGGGGCAAGGACAATAAAAGCGATAATTTTCAGAATCGGAGCCAGGTTAATTGCTGACATGATTCCAAAACCCAGTGAACCTGCTTTAGCCATACCAGCACCAGCAAAACCACCTACTAAAGTATGTGATGAACTTGAAGGGATACCGTACCACCAGGTAAATAAGTTCCAGGTGATTGCTGCTAAAAGCCCGGCGAGGATCACCTCCAGTGTAATAAAATTCTCTACAACCGTTTTAGCAATAGTGTTTGCAACTTTGTGATCTGTAAAGTAGAAGTAAGCAGCAAAATTAAAAAGTGCTGCCCAGAGTACCGCCTGAAATGGGGTAAGTACTTTTGTCGATACAACCGTTGCAATAGAATTGGCGGCATCGTGAAAGCCATTGATATAATCGAAACCGATAGCCAGTACAATTACGACGATCAATAAGGGTGTAAGCATTTCGTTGAATTTTAAGCGTTTTTAACCAATATAGATTCCAACACATTTGCTGCATCTTCACATTTATCTGTAGCCATTTCAAGTGTTTGAAGAACTTCTTTTTGCTTAATCAGTTCAATTGCATTGGTTTCAAATTCGAATAACCTTGCGATTGCGATATTACAAACATAATCCGCTTGATTTTCACCACTATTGATGCGTACACAGGCATCAGCAATGACACGGATGTTTTTAAAGCTTCTCAATTCTTTGATGGCTTTATCTAAATCTGTACACATTTCAACCAGTAATTCAGCCAGTTTAATCATGGCGTCTCCGATATTCGTGATGTTATACAATTCTATATTACTTGCTGAAGCATGAATATAATCTGCAATATCATCCACCGCACTTGCCAATGCATGAATATCTTCCCTGTCGAAAGGTGTGATAAAGTTTTTGCTTAATTCTAAGAAGATCGAGTGCGTGATATCATCACCAACGTGCTCAAGGCGTTCAATCTCCTTTATATATTCTTTTCTTTTTTCCAGATCTTTGGTACTTAAAGCAAGAAAAAGTGCTTCTGAGATCTTTAATACATTACTTCCGGCTTGTTCAAACAGCGGTTGGAATTTTTTGTCTTTTGGTGTAAAGAACTTAAAAATATTATTCATGTTAACTATAAGATATGGTTACAAAAGTAGGATCGCAATGTTAAGTTAGTGTTAAGTGTTAACATAAAAGGAATATTTCTTTAAATCTTAACCGATTTTTTGAAGCGTAAACGCAAAAGTAGTCCCGATTTGCAGGGTACTTCTAACCGATATAATTTGCTGATGTGCTTCCAGGATATGTTTGACAATTGCCAGTCCCAGGCCTGTTCCGCCAACTTCTCTGGAGCGGTGAGAATCGATTCTATAGAATCTTTCAAACAATCTTGGTAAATGTTTTTCGTCGATTCCGATGCCATCATCTGTCACTTCAATCAAATACTGATCATGCAATTCAAAAATCTTGATTGCCGTAGATCCGTTCTCTTTACCATACTTGATAGAATTGGAAATCAGGTTAATCATCACTTGTCGTATTTTCTCCCGGTCGGCATTTACAAAAGCCGGGTGCATATATTTCTCTTTAAAGGACAGCTGAACCCTTCTTTTGGTCGCTTTGTCTTCCAGTGCTTCCATCACTTCTTTAGCGAGCAGCACGAAATCAAATTTCCGGTAATCGATAGGTACTTCGCCAGATTCCAGTTTCGAAATCGCGTCCAGATCGTTAATCAGGTAGCTTAAGCGCTCTACGTTTTTCTCTGCCTTTTGCAGAAACTTAACCGCCATTTCCGGGTCATCAAGCAGACAATCCTGTAAAGTTTCTATGTAACCCTGGATCGCAAACAATGGAGTTTTAAATTCATGAGAAACATTAGAAAGGAACTCTCTTCTGAACTGTTCCTGTTTTTTAAGCAGATCTATTTCCTGCTTTTTAGCGCCAGCCCATTCTTTAACTTCATGCTCTACATCATTAATTGGATCAGTACTCACATATTCGCCCAATGCGTCTTTCAGGTCTTTCCCCAATTTCAGGTTATGGATCAGTTTATAGATCAGTTTGATCTTAGAGTAGATATATTTTTCCAGCAGGTAATAAAACATAATAAAACTCGTCACAAACGAAACCGCAAAAGAGACCAGCATAAAATACCAGCTTTGCTGAAAATGGAAATTGACCAGCCCGATAGACAGGCCAACTGCGAGTGCAGTAATTAAAACCAGGACACTTAACTTCATAAGGGCAATTTACGAGATAATAATCAAACGGAATATTAAATTTAGAATTCAACTTAATCCTGCTCAAATTGTTTTTCAGTGAGGTATTTCCAATATCTTTTGGGTACATGTTGTACATGTAATTTCGTGTTTTTTCTGGCCTGGATATTTGTGCTTTTGAAGTAGTCTTTCCAAAGCAAGGCGTACAGACCTTCCTTTTCTGAAACGATAGCGTTTGCTATTCCTGTTGTTTTTTGCCGCTGGTTAAAATCGATGTTGATTTCTTCGACTTTGCTCAGGTCATAAAATAAACCGTAGTCTCTTTTCAAATCATAAATAATCCACTGCTGATCCGCATACCGGTTCTTGAAATGGGTGGCAATTAAAGGCAGGACATTAAAATCCGGATCTATTCCACAATAGAAAATACCATCTGCGTTATGCTGAAATCGGATAAAAGCTTCCATCCGATGTTTCTCCCGCTCCACTTTTTTAGCTATTTTACTTAAAGCCAGTACATAAGGATTGCCATAGTTATTTTCTATAGCTGCGCCTTCAATAAATAGATAACACGCGAACTCAAATAATGAGGTATAGCCTTCTTCCAGTTCAGAGAGATAAGTGCAATAAAACTTACGGAGCGTGGCTTTGGATAATTTCGATTGTAAGCCCTTCCAAACCCGGTCTGCTTTTTCACGTTCATTCACAATGTGCAGGCAAGACATAAAAGCATCTGGTTGAAAAACAGCTTCAGTTTGGAGTTTGACCTGCCCGGGCCTGCGCTCAAACCAGTTAAATACCGCACATAACAATCCCTCAAAACTCCCGTCAAATATGTAGTTCTGCATTTAAAAAAGAATAAGCTGGCTGGTGTCGTATTTCAGATATTTACTTTGACTTTCAGCCTGTATAAATGATTTGATCTGGCTTCCCTGGTAATCCTTTAGCTGGTAGGGGCTATCTGCACATTTGATAAAATATTTAGCCCGGTTATAAGCCACTCCGATTTTTTTGAGCTGGTCTATCCGCAGTTTTCCAAATTTACGTGCCTGTACAATCTTTTTTGCAGAAGTAACTCCGATTCCGGGAATCCGGAGAATGACTTTGTAGGCCGCTACATTAATATCTACCGGGAAATGTTGCAGGTTGCGCAAAGCCCAGCTTAATTTTGGATCAATATCAATATCAAGGTGTGGATTGGCATCATTCAGCAATTCATTGACATGAAAACCGTAGAAGCGCATTAGCCAGTCTGTTTGATATAACCTGTTTTCTCTGATTAACGGGGGTTGAGAACCAATCATCGGGAGTCTCTGATCGTAACTGATAGGGATATAACCTGAGTAATAAACTCTTTTCAGCGAATAGTCTTTGTAAAAGAGTGCTGCGGTCTGCATAATCTCCTGATCTGTTTCAGGAGTTGCACCAATTACCATTTGTGTACTCTGACCAGCGGAAACAAACTTAGGCGTACTTTTAATGAGTTTACGCTCTTCTTTGAACTGTACGATCTGATTTTTGATGAAGCCCAGCGGCTGGGTCACTTGCTGATGGGTTTTTTCAGGAGCAAGTAATTTAAGGCCGCTTTCAGTAGGCATTTCCAGATTAATACTCATCCGGTCTGCGTACATGCCCGCTTCCCTGATCAGTTCTTCACTTGCTCCGGGAATTGTTTTTAAATGGATATAGCCATTGAAGCGCTCTTCCAATCTGAGCTTTTTTACCACTCTAAGCAAACGCTCCATCGTAAAATCGGCATTCTTGAAAATTCCTGAACTCAGAAACAGGCCTTCAATATAGTTCCTTCTATAGAAATTCATCGTAAGTTCTACCACTTCTTCTACAGTAAATGCCGCCCTTATAATATCATTGCTTTTTCTGGAAACACAATAAGCACAATCAAAAATACAGTGGTTAGTCAGCAAGATTTTCAGCAGGGAAACACACCTGCCATCCTCCGTATAAGTATGACAAATACCAGAAGCGTGGCTATTTCCCAAACCCTTATTGTCATTTTTTCTATTTCCTCCGCTGGATGAACACGATACATCATATTTGGCGGCATCTGCCAGAATATTCAGCTTTTCTCTAAGACGTTCAGACATAATACTATATTTACTAACAAATATAGTATTTAAATACTAATTATTTTAGCTTTTACCTTCCCACTCCGAATAAAACTGATTCAGATAAAGCAGCATGAACTGATGTCTCTGTTCAGCGAGCTCTTTTCCTGTCCTGGTTTTCATCAGGTCTTTTAAGCGCAGCAGTTTCTCATAAAAATGATTGATGGTCGGTGCTTCAGAATTTTTATAAGCTTCTTTACTCATATTCAGATCGGGCTTGATTTCCGGGTCGTAGAGCACCCTGTTTTTATAACCGCCATAAGTGAAGGCTCTGGCAATTCCGATCGCACCGATCGCGTCCAGCCGGTCTGCATCCTGTACAATATCGAGTTCTTTAGAAGAAAATTCGATTTTTCCCAGACTTGCTTTGTAGCTCAGGTTTCTGATGATTTGCTGAACTTCAAGAATTACGCCTGCTGTAAGACCAAGCGTACGCAGGAAATTTCCAGCTAGCTGTGGCCCAATTTCTTCATCGCCATTGTTGAATTTACTGTCAGCAATATCATGCAATAAAGCAGCAAGGGTAACCAGAAGTAAATCTCCACCCTCTTTGGTATTTATACTTAAAGCAGTTTTGTAAACCCTTTCAATGTGAAACCAGTCGTGACCGGCTTCTGCTCCCTGAAGGGTGTCTTTTACAAAACTGATTGTTTTTTCTTTTATAGTATCAAAGTCCATTTGCATGAAACAAAGATATTATAATCCTGACTATTTCATCACTGCTCCAGGTGTACGCCACGGCTATGATCCATCGCAATTAAGTCTGTTACCTTGACATCCAATACAGATGCGATATGAAATAATCTTTCTACAGTAAGTTTGCTATAGCCCAATTCAATTTTGCTATAAGCATTTTGAGAAATTGTCAGTTTGGCCGCCAGGTAATCCTGCGTATAATTCCTAAATTCTCGGATCTTTCTGATGTTAGCCGCTACAATTTCCGGTTTCAATTCCAGGAGGTCTCTCATAATTTATTTTAGTCGTGATGACTAACTAACGTAAATGGAAAGTGTACGGATTTCAGATTTTGAAATTTATTCCTGTCAGGGGTCTGAAAATTAGGGGTGAACAGTCCCTGATATAGTTGTGACACGAT
Organism: Pedobacter sp. UYP1; assembly: GCF_040547305.1. Lineage (NCBI taxonomy): Bacteria > Pseudomonadati > Bacteroidota > Sphingobacteriia > Sphingobacteriales > Sphingobacteriaceae > Pedobacter > Pedobacter sp. UYP1. Next base: position 407,597 of record NZ_JBEPPL010000002.1, read on the forward strand.
TCACAATACTTCTTAAAACGACATAAAAAAAGACCTGTCCGAACCGGACAAGTCTTTTATATTGCATTAAAAAAGATTTAATCTTCTGCTTTATGTTCTTTAGGCTGAGGTCTTTCTTCTTCGGCTCTGCGCGTACCGTCATACAATTCATATTCCATCATACGGCAATCTAATTTACCATTATAGAATTCAACTTTGCGTGAAGCTTTTAGGCCGATCTTTTTAGCCAGATCAGGATTACCTGTGAAAATATAACCACTGTAACCTTTACAATCTTTTTTCAGGAAATCACCGATACGTTTGTAAGTAAGTTCCAGTTGAGAGTGAACACCTAAACGTTCTCCGTATTCCGGATTAAATACCACAACACCTTTTCCACCTTCAGGAACCGGTGTATCTGCGAAATCGCAAACTTCAAAAGTGATCAGCGTATCCACACCTGCAGTCTGTGCATTTTTACGACTAATATCAACCGCATCTTCAGATAAATCTGTCGCTACAATCTGTAAGTCAATATTTTTGATCACCTGTTCTTTAAGAATCCTGCGTTCAGCGAAGAATACTTCTTCGTCGTAACCCAGAATGTGCATAAAGCCATAATTCATCCGGAATAATCCAGGTCTTCTGTTGGTTGCTATTAAAGCAGCTTCAATTGCCAGTGTTCCCGAACCACACATCGGATTGATAAATGGTGATTTCTGATCCCAGTTTGTACTCATCACCACACCTGCAGCAAGTGCTTCCAGCATAGGCGCTTTTCCAGGAATTTTACGATAACCGTGTTTCGCTAAAGTTTCTCCTGAAGTATCGATGAAAATATCTGCTTCATCGTCTTTCCAGTACAGGTGAACAACAGTTTTGTTCGCATCTGAACCTGAATTCGGACGCATTCCTTTTTTGTCTTTTATTCGGTCAACAATAGCATCTTTAACTTTCAGATTGGTGAAAAGAGGGGTTGTTATTGTTGGATTATCTACGTTGGAAGTCACTGAAAAATACCCTGAAAAATCAATCAGATCTTCCCATGGCATATCTACCAGTTCACGGTACAATTCTTCTGGATTATTGACTTTAAAGCTATTTAAACAGTATAAGATCTGGCTGGCACATCTTAAGTTTAAATTCAGTTTAATACACTCTGTCAGTGTGATATTAAGCTCTACTCCCGTAGGGAAATCTCTTACGATTTCATAGCCAAGCGCTTTTACCTCTTCTACCAAATAAGGCGAAAGTCTTTTGTTACAGGTTAAAATAACCTTACTTTTGTTGTGGAAAACTTGCATAATTATTGTGCTAAGTTATCAATAATAATATAGAGATTTGAACTAGTCAATAGAATAAAAGAGTTATTGTTATGGAATTAAAAGGAAAAGTGCACGAAATCGGTGCATTACAGCAGGTGAGTGAGACTTTTAAAAAGCGTGATCTCATTATTGAATATGCAGAAAACCCAACTTATCCTGAATATATCAGGTTCGAGGCTTTACAAGATAAAACTGCTTTATTTGATAGCTTGAAAACCGGTGATGATGTAGAAGTTTCATTCAATCTGCGCGGTCGTCCGTGGACAGATAAAATGGGTAAAGTTTCTTATTTTAATAGTTTAGTAGTTTGGCGTATCAATGCACTGACGAACAGTGGTGCAGCGGCTTCAACTCCACAATATGCTCCCCCTGCAGATTTAAACAATGCACCGGGTGAGGAAGATGATCTGCCATTCTAAGCGTCTTTTCAGAAGAATCAAATGGTATAAAAATGCCAGGAATTATTTCCTGGCATTTTTTTTTGGATCCAAAGTTCGAACCTTACGTGTTAAATTTTGTTAAAATAGAACTTATTGCCTCACTCTATGCTTATTTTTGACTTTCGAGAATGAAAAAGAGAAGTCTTTGGTTAATCACCGCCCTCATGACCATAGCTCTGCTAGGCGTGTTTGTAATGCAGCTGTATTACATCAGGGAAGCCTACAGACTAAAATCTCAGCTTTTTGAACAGGAAGTTAACCAGGTATTAAGTGCTGTTGCTGATAAAGTACAACGCTTAAATGCGGTAAATCATATCAATAAGAAAGACCTGGAATGGCGGATTAAAGCGGAGAACCAGCGTCGTGACCGTACCCGCCAGCTGATTGACCTGGATCAGAAATACAAAGAATTAGAAAGAAAGAGAAAATACGATCAGCGCAAGCAGATGATTGATGAGCTCAATTATCAGGATGAGATGATCCGGAAAATGTACCTGAGCCCGACTATAATTTCTGAGGCTGATTTTTACGCATTGGAAAACCGGGCAACAACTCCGCTGAATGTCGATGTGAACGTTGGATTTGATGCTAATCTGAATATGATTGGAAGTAACGTGCAGAAAACTTTCAGGCTTGGCTCCGTTAAAACGTTTGATATAGAGCCAAAAAAATTGCCAGACAGTATCCGCTACCTGGTTTACAGCCGTTATGACAGCAGACCTTTAAGGGTTTCTTTGCCTAGTTTAAACGGTGATATGCGGTTAAAATTCAAGGTAGAAGATGAGATCGCCACCAGGCGAAGAAATCATGCTTTGAAGGAGCTGCAAGCAGATACGGTACGCTTGCTGGATGAAGGAAGTTTTAGTGTAATCGAAGCAGCGGCTAAAGAAATGAGTCAGCTGGATGTGCCATTGGCGCAGCGTGTTTCAAAAGGGACGCTTGATACTTTACTTCGTGCAGAGCTGGTTAATAAAAATATCAATCTTGATTACGATTTCTGGCTGAAAAGCCTGGTCAGTGACCGATTGGTATTCCGTAAAATATCTTCTCTGAGCGGGGAGATTTTGCCTGCCAATACTTATAAGACGGCCCTTTTTAGCAATGACGTACTGCGGGACCCCGGTATGCTTTACATCAATTTTCCGAATAAAAATGCTGCCATATTTAATAATCTTAGTGTCACTATGGCCTCTTCTGCAGGTTTACTGATTGTATTGATTTCTATTTTTTCTTATACACTTTATGCGATATTGAGACAGAAAAAGATCGCCGAAATGAAGACAGATTTCATTAACAATATGACGCATGAATTCAAGACTCCGGTATCTACGATCATGATTGCAAGTGAAGCGCTTAGGGACCCCGAGATTCAGGAGGACAAGACACGCGTAAGCAGACTTGCGGGAATTATATATGATGAGAATGTTCGTTTAGGCAACCATATTGAGCGTGTACTGAGTATCGCAAGGCTGGATAAAAAGGAATTGAAGTTAGAGGCAGAAGATGTAGACATGAATGAGCTGATTGCAGCAGTGGCAGATAGTATGAGCCTTCAGTTGCAGAAAAAAGAAGCGGCCCTGACCTTAAATCTTAAGGCATCCAACGCATTAGTGACAGGAGATGAGCTGCATTTGTCAAATGTAATTTATAACTTAATAGATAACGCGAACAAATACAGTATCGATCCGCCTCAGATTACCCTGAGTACAAAGAATGATAATAAATGTCTGTTTATAGACATCGAGGATAAAGGGATCGGAATGACAAAAGAACAATGCAAACGTGCTTTTGATCAGTTTTACAGAGTGCCCACCGGGAATTTACATGATGTTAAAGGATTTGGGCTCGGTTTAAATTACGTTCAGGATATCATTACCCAAATGAACGGAACAATCAAGTTGAAGAGTGAAAAGGATAAAGGAACAGTATTTGAAATAATTATACCCCTAAAATAACACGATATTACTTATGAAAATTCTATTGGTAGAAGATGATCCTAATCTTGGAATGCTGCTGCAGGACTATTTACAGCTAAAGGGTAAATTCGATGTAGTGTTATGTGTTGACGGTGAAGAAGGTCTCCGCGCTTTCAATAAACAGGCTTTCGATTTATGTATCCTTGATGTGATGATGCCTAAAAAGGATGGTTTTGCTTTGGGCAAGGAAATCAGAAAGGTCAATGAAAATATCCCTATTATTTTTGCGACGGCAAAAGCCATGATGGAAGATAAAGCCTCTGCCTATGATTTAGGGGGTGATGATTACATTACGAAACCTTTTCGTATTGAAGAATTATTGCTTAGGATCAATGCTTTACTGAAACGTGTATCTGCTAAGGAAACCAAAGTGGCCGCGCCGGTACAGTCTCAATTCCAGATTGGCAGCTATACTTTTGATTATACGACACAATTGATTCAGCACAACGGACAGCAACAAAAACTTTCAACTAAGGAAGCCGAGTTATTACAGTTGCTTTGCTTGAAACAAAATGCGGTGCTTACCCGCGAAGAAGCTTTGCTAAGCATCTGGCATGATGATAATTACTTTAACGGAAGAAGTATGGATGTATTTCTGAGCAAACTTCGTAAGTATTTAAAGGAAGATCCTAAGGTGGAGATCCTGAATGTGCATGGTAAGGGTTACAAACTTTTGATTAATTAGTAAAAAATATTTTGTTTAAAAGCCATTTTCTGGAAAGAAAATGGCTTTTTTTATTTAATAATAATTTGTTTTGTATTCATAGGTTAATTATTTAAATTAGAGTTATATTATTTTATTTAAATTAACGCTCATGAAAAAAAGAAATCTACTCTTAGTGGTCGGTTTGCTGACTATTGGTTTTATTTCCTGCCAAAAAAAGGAAAATCCTAAGACGGTTGATACGAATACCGAAATATCAGCTTCAGCTAAGGCAAAAATTAATAAATTAGGCTTTAGTGCTGCTGGCGCTCAAAAAGTGCCAGGAGGTTATTTAGTGGAAGGTGATATCCTTTTGACGGAAAAAATCCTGGATGAAAATCCGGCGACTAACCTTTTAAATATTGCTAAAACAGAGCACTACAGGACTACGAATGTGGTAAAAGGCTTACCACGGGTTTTTACGATATCAGTCACAAATTTACCGGCGGTTTATAGTGACGCAACAAATTTAATGATTGAAAGGTATAATCAGCTTGGTCTGAAAATCTCTTTCCAACGTGCAAATACTGGTACAATCGGTGACATTAATGTAGTAGGATTCAATCAAGGCCCGAGTGGTGGTCAGATTGTTCTGGGATCATCTGGTTTCCCAACGGCAACAGGGCAACCCTTTAATGAGGTCAGAATGAATACTAATGAAGCTGCATATGGTACAAATCCAGAATTATTAAATCTGGCTTCGGTATTGCAGCATGAAGTTGGACATACGATTGGTTTGCGCCATACCGATCTGGCAAACAGAGCTTATAGCTGTGGCGGGCAGGCAGTCAATGAAGGAGCTTCTACTGTTGGGGCTATTTATATTCCAGGTACGCCTTCTGCTGCTGAAGCAGGATCATTTATGCTGGCCTGTTTAAATGGTGGAAACAGAACTTTTAATAACAATGATATTGTTGCATTGAAATATTTATACGGGACTACTACGCCAAGTATTTATGGATATGGTAGTGGTTACAGAGGACAGGATTATTCATTTACTGTATACGGATCAGTATTGGGTGATACTTTTGCCTGGACCGTAACTAGTAACGCTGCAACAATTATCAGTGGTCAGAATACAGAAACTCTGGATGTTATTTTAAAAAATATTACTGGTACTGCTCCTTATGCCTACACTGCCAGCGTTTTAATAACCAGTCTGGATGGAACAACCAAAACGGCTACTTTCAATGCAATATCTAAGTACTGTGGGAACTGCCCACTTTAAACCAGGTAAATGTTGAGTATTAACAGGATGGGCCTGGTATTTTACCGGGCCCATCCTGATTTAACAATAAACTACCCCGTGTAATTAATTAGTTTCTAGAAAGCTTTAGTACCTTTGCTTTTTAACAACGGTGCAAAATATGAGTGAATACAACCCTGCTGAACTGGCAGCTAAATTTATCAATTACACTTCAAGGCACATCTTCCTGACCGGGAAGGCGGGAACCGGGAAGACTACTTTTTTGAGAAATTTAATTGAGCTGACACATAAAAAAGCGGTTATTGTGGCCCCTACAGGAATTGCTGCGATTAATGCTGCAGGGGTAACGATTCATTCACTGTTTCAGCTTCCATTTGGAACCTATCTGCCTAAACAACCTGCTGTTGAACCTGTTAATCAGCAGTACAATACACCGAGATCCATCGTTCGTCATTTACAGATGAACACCACTAAAAGAAGGATATTTCAGGATCTTGAATTACTGATCATCGATGAAGTGAGTATGCTGCGTGCAGATTTGCTCGATGCGATTGATATGGTATTGCGTTATATCAGAAAGAATAATGCCAGCTTTGGCGGGGTACAGGTCTTGTTTATCGGGGATCTTCATCAGTTACCTCCAGTTGTTAAATCTAATGAGTGGCAGCTTTTAGGCGAATTTTATAAGAGTGTCTATTTCTTTGATGCACATGCGTTGTATCATAATCCTCCGGTATACATTGAGCTGGAGAAGATTTACAGACAAGCAGACTCTGTGTTTATTGATTTGTTAAATAACCTGAGAAATAATGAAATCACAGCAGAGAATATCACGCTGCTGGAGAAATATTATAAAGCCGGTTTTGAGCCAGCAAAGAATGATAAATATATCACATTGACTACCCATAACCAGCGTGCAGATACTTTGAATAAAAAGAGTCTGGAAGAGCTTGGTGGAAAGTCTTATTTTTTCAAGGCAACGGTAGAGGATGAGTTTTCTGAAAACTCTTATCCGGCCGAACATCTGCTTGAACTGAAATTGGGTGCCCAGATTATGTTTATCAAAAATGATCAGAGTGGTGACCGCCGCTATTTTAATGGAAAAATAGCCACTGTGATTCGTTTGGGCGAGGACGGGATAGAGGTAGAAACAGAAGGGGAAAGAGAAAAAATTATCCTGGAGAAATTTACCTGGAAAAATATAAGATATAGCAATCATAAGGTTACCAATGAGATTGAAGAAGAGGTTATTGGTAAGTTTATCCAGTATCCGATTAAATTGGCCTGGGCAATTACTGTACATAAAAGCCAGGGTTTAACATTTGATAAAGCCATCATTGATATTGGGAATGCTTTTGCGCCCGGACAGATTTATGTGGCTTTATCCCGTTTACGATCGCTGGACGGTTTGGTGCTGACTTCTCAGATTTCAAGAACTGGGATCAGACAGGACCAGAATGTTGCTTTGTTCTCTAAGAACAAACAGCAAGAGGAAGAGTTGAAGGAGCAGATTACGCAGGAGAGCCAGGTTTTCCTGAAAAGCTATCTGATTACTTGTTTCGATTTGACCCCGCTTGATAATTACGTTTATGAGCATGTGCATTCTTACAGCAAGGATATCAATAAGTCTGCTAAGCAAAAACATGTCAAATGGGCACAGCTGTTGCTTAAGGATCTGAGTGAGATTAAGGCCAATGCAAATAAATTCCTTGCACAGCTTCAGCGTTTATGTAATGACCAATCTACTGATGGTCTGGCTAATCTGCTGGTCAGAACTACAGCAGCAGAGAATTATTTTAATCCACTGATCCTTGATCTTTCCAAACGTATTTTCGAAAGAATGGAATTAGTGAAACAGGATAAGCAGGTGACTGCTTTCCTGACTGAATTGCTGGAAATGGAATCATTGTTTTATGAGCAATTTAAAAAGATAAGAAAGGCTACCGGGTTATTACAAGCTACAATTAACGGAACAGATTTCACAAAAACAGATGTTGGTTCTTTATTGAATCAGAAAGAGCGCGAAGCACAAATGAAATCAGTTTATGCGATGCCAAATAAGCTGGACTTTACGGCTAAAAAAGAAAGGCCGAAAAAGACAACTGCACCTAAAGCACCGAAAGAAGATACTAAAGTCATTTCTCTGGAGCTGTTTTTAAAAGGGAAAACGGTTAGTGAGATTGCTGAAGAGCGGAAAATGGTGATAGGTACTATAGAAGGCCACTTAGCACATTACGTGGCCTTACAGGAGATTTCTGCAAAGGATATCTTAGGCCGCAAAAAGCTGGACAATATCCTTGAAGCCATTAAAGATTTGAAAACCATGAGCCTGGCGCCCATCAGAGATCATCTCGGTAAGAGCTTTACTTTTGGCGAAATCAAGATAGGCATTGCTGCCCATCTGGCTGAAAACTAAAACTCCGGGGCTGCTTTGACTATTATTTGATATTCCCTTCGAAAACCAGTTCTGCCGGTCCACATAGAAACACTTTGGTAAATTCCTGTCCGTCATAGTGGAAGCCGACACGCAGGTTGCCGCCTAATACCTCTATTTCAGTAACCTGACTGCCTGTTTTTCCCTGGTCTTTAGCTATGGCTAATGCAACTGCAGTGACTCCGGTTCCACATGCAAAAGTTTCGTCTTCTACGCCACGTTCAAAAGTGCGTACAAACAGATGGTCACCTTTGTCTTCTACGAAATTTACATTAATTCCTTCTTTTTTATAAGTTGCATTGTTACGGATCTTACTGCCTTGTTTAAAGACATCCATTTCTTTAAGCGCAGTTACCTGTGCTACATAATGCGGAGAACCAGTATTCAGCACATAAGCTTCTCCGTCTCTGCTGAATGCATGAACATCGATCATTTGCAAATCAACCCAGTTCCCTTTTTCTGAAATTTTGGCATAATGAGGCCCATCAACTGCCAGAAAGTTAGTTTGTCTGTCTATAATACCTAAATGTTTAGCGAAGGCGACGATACATCTGCCGCCATTCCCGCACATACTGCCCAGGTTGCCGTCTGCATTGAAATAGAGCATCTCGAAATCATATTCTGAGTGATTCTGCAATAGCATTAAACCATCTGCTCCAACGCCAAAACGCCTGTCGCACAGTTGGTGAACAAGATTATTATCCCTATATTGAAATGTTTGGCTGCGGTTGTCGATTAAGACAAAATCATTGCCAGCACCTTGATATTTATAGAAATGTGGTTTTAACGGATCGATAGGTTTGGTATTTAACATTTTTTAACAATTAAGGGATGCTTCGGTGACACAAATATCGTTGTATTGGTATTAACTTTGAGTAATACGAACAAAGAAACACACACAAATGAAACCTGCATGAGTTTTAATGTTCAAATTACCGAATAAAGTTAGGCCCGTGCAAGCTTCAACACCATTTAATAAATAAATTAACAAACTGATGAAACCATCATGTGCAGTACAGCACAAATAGAAACGAGCAGGACTAAGTTGCACATGATAGCTTCATAACCACTAAAAAACAATTATAAACTGATGAAAAAAATAGCATTAATAGTTTTAGCTGCATTCATTGGAGGTGCAGTAGCAATTGGCGGTTATAAAATGTTTGAACGTAGTACAAGCGGAATGACATTGACTGAAAAGCAAAATGTTCTTTTTGCAAGTAACCCATCAAAGATTTCTTCAACGGGGGCAGTTGACTTCGTTCAGGCTGCGGCTGCGGTTTCCCCGGCAGTAGTCCATATCAGAACAACATTTAAAGCAGAAGGTTCAGATGGAGGCTCAGGTTCTCCAATGGATATGATGGAAGAATTCTTCGGTGGTCGTGGTGGCAGAAGATCACGTGCACCAAGAGCCGCTTCTGGTTCAGGAGTGATCTTAACGCCTGATGGTTATATCGTAACCAACAACCACGTAGTAGATAACGCAGATAAAATTCAGGTCGTTCTTTCAGACCGCCGTAAAGTAGAAGCTAAAGTGATAGGCAGAGACCCGAATACCGATCTTGCTTTGATCAAAGTAGATGCTTCAGATTTACCAGTAGTAAAAATGGGTAACTCTGATAACGTTCAGGTGGGGGAATGGGTATTAGCTGTAGGCTTCCCATTAGATTTACAAACTACGGTAACTGCTGGTATTGTCAGTGCTAAATCCCGTGCAATCGGTATTTTAAACAGAGATCAGCAGCCTACTGAAGAGGAATATGAAGAATATCAGCGTACTGGTAAAGCACCAGCAAGAACGAACAGTGCAATTGAATCTTACATTCAGACTGATGCGGCGATTAATCCTGGAAACAGTGGGGGCGCGTTAGTAAATGCAAACGGTGAGCTGATTGGTATCAATGCTGCAATTGCTTCTCAGACTGGTACGAACGAAGGATATGGATTTGCTATTCCTGTAAACCTTGCTAAAAAAATCTTAGAAGATTTCAAAAAATATGGCAGTGTAAAACGCGGTTATGTAGGCGTTACTTTCCAGGAATTGAATGCTGATGCAGCAGAAAATCTAAAAATCAGTGATGTTTCAGGTCTGTATGTAAATGATGTGATGCCAGAAGGTGGTGGCGCAGCAGCAGGAATTAAAAAAGGCGATATCATTAAAAAGGTAGAGGGCAGAGAGGTCTTTGCTTCTCCTGATCTTCAGGAAAAGATTGGCCGTATGAGCCCTGGTGATAAAGTGCAGCTGACGATTTCAAGAGATGGAAAAGAGCAGAATGTAAACGTTACCTTGAAAGGTGATGAAAGTTTAAATAAAGCGAAGACACGTGTTGCTGCAAAGACAACAGGAACAACAATGAGTAAACTGGGCGCCTCATTTGCACCGGCATCACCAGCAATTAAAGCTAAATTTGGTGCTAAAAACGGAGTTGTAGTGACTGCTGTAGAGCCAGGTAAGGCATTTGATAACCTGGATATCCCTAAAGGATTGTTGGTGACAAGTATCAATGGTAAACCAGTAAACAGTGCGAAAGATGTAGAAGCTGCATTGCCAACTTCTAAAAATGGAAAGACGACTGTAGCGGGAATCGGACCTAATGGAAATTACACTTTCAGCTTTAACTAAAGCATTAGATTTTAAATATTTTCTGACGGGAAGCAATCATAATTGCTTCCCGTTTTTTATGCGCTCTTGTTCGTGTAATTTGCACAATAACCCCCTAAAAGCATAAAACTTAGAACGTTTCTAAATAGTTTATTTATTGATTTTAACTGGAATTCTTGTATAAATTAAGTCATTTATTAAATACTTTTGCAGGAATAGAACTCAAAAATATAAATCTAATGGCTAGTTTCGGAAACGCTTTTTCCTCGTCTATAGGAAAAAAACTAATAATGGGTATCACCGGCCTGTTTCTTATTTTATTTCTAATTGTGCATTGCTTTATCAATTCGTTGATATTTCTGAATGACGGTGGATTAACATTCAATCTTGGTGCTCACTTCATGGCTACAAACTGGTTAATCAGAGGGTCAGAAGTTATACTGATGGTTGGCTTGCTTTTACACATCGTACAAGGCCTTCGTCTGACTTTTCAAAATCAGGCTTCCCGCCCGGTAAAGTATGCAGTGAATGATGGAAATGCAAATAGTAAATGGTACTCCCGCTCAATGGGATTATTAGGGACATTATTGTTAATCTTCCTGATTGTGCATTTATCTAATTTCTGGGTTGTATCTCGTTTTACAGGTATCCCGACAACAGATTCAAATGGACATGAAGATTTGTTCGCAGTAATGAGAGAGACTTTTCAAAATGTTTGGATCGTGGTTTTATATGTCCTTGCAATGGCATCCTTAGCTTACCATTTATTACATGGTTTCGCTTCTGCATTCCAGACCTTAGGATGGAACCACAAAAAGTATAGTCCGCTTATCAAAGGTTTTGGTGTATGGTATTCAATTATCATCGCATTACTTTTTGCAGCTATGCCTATTGCAGTGCATACAGGACTTATTAAATAAAATTTCGAACGTATAAAACGCTAAATAAAATGGCAGATTTTAATGCAAATATACCGGAAGGGGAACTGACCGTGAAATGGACTAAACTGAGGTCTTCAATGCCTCTGGTTAATCCGGCGAATAAAAGAAGTATAGAAATTGTAGTAGTAGGTTCAGGACTTGCAGGTGCTTCGGCAGCAGCAACCCTTGCCGAAATGGGATATAAAGTTAAATGTTTTTGTTTCCAGGATTCACCAAGAAGAGCGCACTCTATTGCAGCTCAGGGTGGTATCAATGCAGCAAAAAATTATCAGAATGATGGTGACAGTGTTTACCGTTTATTCTACGATACAATTAAAGGTGGTGATTACCGCGCCCGTGAAGCAAACGTTCACCGTTTAGCTGAAGTAAGCGCGAATATCATTGACCAGTGCGTGGCTCAGGGTGTTCCTTTAGCAAGAGAGTATGGTGGATTGCTGGATAACCGTTCATTCGGTGGTACTCAGGTTCAACGTACCTTTTATGCTGCCGGACAAACAGGTCAGCAATTGCTATTAGGTGCTTACAGTGCTTTAGAGCGTCAGATTGGTATGGGTAAAGTAGAGATGTTTACCCGTCATGAAATGCTTGAAGTTGTTAAAATTGAAGGTAAAGCACGTGGTATTATTGCCCGTAACTTAATTACAGGTGAACTGGAACGCCACTTCGGTCATGCGGTATTGTTAGGAACAGGTGGTTACGGAAACGTATTCTATCTTTCTACCAATGCAATGGGAAGTAACGTAACTGCTGCCTGGAAAGCACACAAAAAAGGAGCTTTCTTTGGTAATCCTTGTTTTACCCAGATCCACCCTACGTGTATCCCGGTATCAGGAGATCACCAATCGAAATTAACCCTGATGTCTGAGTCATTGCGTAATGACGGACGTATCTGGGTTCCTAAGAAAAAAGATGATCAGCGTAAAGCAACAGATATTCCTGAAGAGGAAAGAGATTATTATTTAGAGCGTCGTTACCCTGCTTTCGGTAACCTTGTTCCACGTGACGTGGCTTCAAGAGCTGCCAAAGAACGTTGTGACGCTGGTTATGGTGTTGGTGTTTCTAAACTGGCTGTATACCTGGATTTCAAAGCGAATACAGAGCGTTACGGACGTATTGAAGCCTCAGTACATAATATCCACAATCCGGATAAAGAAACTTGCATGCGCTTGGGCCGTGAGGTGATCAAAGAGAAATACGGAAACTTGTTTGATATGTACAAACAAATTACCGGTGAAGATCCTTATGATTTACCAATGCGTATTTATCCTGCAGTTCACTATACAATGGGCGGACTATGGGTAGATTATAACCTGATGACTACTGTACCAGGCTTATATGCTTTAGGTGAAGCTAACTTCTCTGACCATGGTGCTAACCGTTTAGGTGCTTCTGCTTTAATGCAGGGACTTGCAGATGGTTACTTTGTAATCCCTTATACTATCGGTTCTTATATCTCTAAAGAATTAGCTACGAAAGCAATTCCTCTGGATCACCCTGCATTTGTGGAGGCAGAAGCTAGTGTTAAAGCTATCCTTGATAAATTCATCTCGATTAAAGGAACAAAATCTGTAGACTTCTTCCATAAGAAATTAGGTAAGATCATGTGGGAAAAATGTGGAATGGCGCGTAATGCAAAAGGACTTTCTGAAGCGATTGTAGAAATACAACAATTGCGTAAAGATTTCTGGTCTGATTTACGTGTTCCAGGTATAGCAGAAGAATTCAATCCTGAATTAGAAAAAGCTGGCCGTGTGGCTGACTTTATCGAGTTAGGTGAGCTGATGTGTATGGATGCATTGAACAGAAATGAATCATGCGGAGGTCACTTCAGAGAAGAATATCAGACTGAAGAAGGCGAAGCCCTGAGGGATGATGAAAACTATGCTTACGTATCTGCATGGGAATACAAGGATGATGTTAAGTTTGAACTTCATAAAGAGGAGTTGAAATTCGAGAACATCAAAATTGCACAAAGAAGTTATAAATAATCTAGTACTAAAATCTCAATACCATGAGTACAGGAAATATGAATTTAACGCTGAAAATCTGGCGTCAGAAGAATAACAAAGCCAAAGGTAATTTGGTAGACTACAAAATATCAGAAATTTCTCCTGATATGTCTTTCTTAGAAATGTTCGACGTTTTAAATGAGCAGCTAATTAATAAGGGCGAAGAGCCGGTAGTTTTCGACCATGATTGCAGAGAAGGTATTTGCGGTGCATGTTCAATGTATATTAACGGAAGACCACATGGACCAAAAGAAGGTATTACTACCTGTCAGCTGCATATGCGTTCTTTCAAAGATGGCGATACTATTGTAGTAGAACCATGGAGAGCGAAGGCTTTTCCAGTGATTAAAGATTTAACGGTAGATCGTACTGCATTCGATAGAATTATTGCAGCAGGAGGGTTTATTTCAGTAAACACGGGTAATGCGCAGGATGCAAATGCACTGCCAATTCCTAAGTTCCAGGCAGATTTATCTTTTGAGGCTGCGGCTTGTATTGGATGTGGTGCTTGTGTAGCTACTTGTAAAAATGCATCTGCGATGTTATTTACTTCTGCTAAGATTTCACAGTTGGCACTATTACCTCAGGGTCAGCCAGAACGTTACCGTCGTGTACAGAGTATGGTTGCGCAGATGGATGCTGAAGGCTTTGGTAACTGTACCAACACAGGTGCTTGTGAAGCTGAATGCCCTAAAGGAATTTCTTTAGAGAATATTGCGCGTATGAACAGAGACTTTTATTCCGCAAAATTTGTTTCTGAGGAAGAAGTTTAATAGATTTAGACAACGAGACAAGGATTTAACACAGAACCCCGGCTATTATGGCAGGGGTTTTGTGTTAAATCCTTGTTTTTTATCCTTTCTTTTTGGTAATAATCTGGATCACTCCATTCTTCGCTGCCTCGCCATACTGTTTCACCGCATCACCTCCTTTTAAGACATTTACACTTTCAATGTCATCGGGGTTAATGTTTTGTTTATCTGTCTGATCAGTCATTATTTTACCGTCGATTATATACAATGGATTTGCAGGTGGGGCAACCATGCCAGTTTGCTTTTGCTTATCCTCTTGCTTCGGTTTTTCTTTGGTTAAAGTAAAACCGATTGGCAGATTATATTTAACCCTTACAGGATCTTTGCCGCTATAACCAGGAGTCCATTTCGGTGATAATTTGAGCACCCTGACTGCTTCTTCATCAGTTCCCGCCCCAAGTGCCCTGACTACTTTAATATCCGTGAGGGTCCCGTCTTTTTCTACAATATAAGAGAGGAATACTTTACCCTCAACATTATTTTTTACTGCCTCCTCAGGATATTTAACACTTTTTCCGAGGAACTTATAAAAATTTTCCATTCCTCCAGGGAAAGATGGTGGAGTAGTCAGCGTAACGAAATCGTAAACTGGCTCTTCTTTAGTTTGAGCAGTCTGTTCATTTTTAGCAGATGACCCGGTTATTGTAATCAGATTTAAAGCAGTGTATCCTTTCAGGACACCAGTATTTCTGTTCTTTACAGGTGTCGCTGCACCTTTTAGACGAAAAGCTACGGTAAGGCTATATTTGCCATTCTCAGTCGATTTAAAGCCCTCAAAAGCTGAAATAACCCTGATCACTTCCGCATCACATCCTGAGCCTAGCTGCGTGCCCGCACCGATGTTTTTAAGCTCACCATTCTGCAGTGTAAAGCTAATCTGTACATTCCCTTGCAAATGACGCTGATAAGCTGCAACAGGATATTTAATGCTTTTAGCTAAATAGTTATAAAGTGGTGTCCATTGATTTGTTTGCCTTATACTGCTACTACTACGCTGATGATCACTTTGGATTAAAGCTGGTAAAATGGCATCAGGAATTAAAACCGGAGCTTCAATTTCTGTAGCAACAGTTTTCAAATTCTCATTTTTACTGATCGCTGCAGAAGAGAATAGTAAAGTAACTGCGAACAGGGGTAAAAACAAGCCATATTTCAATATCGCTGTTTTTGCAGAGCGTTGTTTGTTTAGCATGATGATTCGTTTTTTAAGCATTGATTTGTTGAAGAAACTATTGGTTAGTACATGCTGGTCGACTCCCATGGCCTGACTTAAGATTAGCAGGGCATAGCTTTCTTTGTCGCCTTGAAAACGGGCGGCTTCTTCATCGGCCAGGTATTCGTGAATATGTTTTACTGTAGTTTTGTAAGCGTAGATAATCGGATTGAACCAAACCAGGGCTCCTAAAAGTTCGAAGAACAATACATCAAAACTATGCAGTTGACGGCTATGGATTTCTTCATGTTTTTGAATTGTATGTAGTCCTGGAAGTGCGGGGTCGATTACTTTTTTGCGAAAAAAGGAAAAGGCCATGCCCTGTGCATTTGCGTTCAGTAATTTTTTTACCGTAAGCAATTGATAGCTCAACCGGCACAGGAATAATAAAACACCTGCGAGGTAAGTCCAGACTAAGAAAGCGATCAGGTTGAAATACTGGCCCTGATCAGCTGATACTGGTCCCTGAGCCATCATTGTGAACTCGTCTATACTAATCTTAATTTGTTGTGCAGCAGGCTGTCTGACAAACCATTCTGGTCTTAAAAATGGAATAATCAGAGAAAGCGTACCCGCGGCAATCAGATAAATCCTGTTTAACACAAAGTAGGTTTCCTGATGCAGCAGCAATCTGTAAAATGCGTAAAATATAACCAGGTATATATTTACTTGCAGAAGGTAGTGGGCCCAGGTCATTTTGCTTTGTTTTTAAGTTTGCTGATCATTTTAAGAATTTCGTCTACATCACTAACATCCATCTTCTCTTCCTTTACAAAAAAGGAGAACATACTTTCTACAGAGTTTTCAAAGTACCCTCCAAGTAGTTTTTCTGTGGCATGGCGTTTATAGTCTTCTTTAGATACTAGTGCATAGTATTGGTGTGATTTTCCAAAGGCTTCGTGACCAATGAATCCTTTAACTTCCAATATCCGGATAATGGTAGAGACTGTATTGTAAGCCGGTTTAGGCTCTGGCAGGAAATCCATCACCTCCTTGACAAACCCTTTCTCGATTTGCCAGATGATCTGCATTAATTGTTCTTCGGCTTTGGTCAGGTCTTTAATTTCCATAGAGCTTATATTCTTGTGGTTAGGTTGTAACTAAAAAACTAGTTATATAAATGTATGAACTAATTATTTAGTTTCAAAGAATAAGCACAAAAAAAATATGGTGACCATCCAATCACCATATTTTTAACTATTAACTAAAAACTAAATTCTTAAGAAAGCGGGCAGTATTATCTACCCTGGAAAGCTGTTTCCGCAACTTGATTTGCAGAAGTAGCTTTAGCAGCGATTTCACCACCCCTGGTCATATTTGAAGGGCCTGTAAGGGCAAAAATCATCATGACAAAAACTGGAATCAACAATAATATAAAAGGAGAGACATTCGTTAATTTTTTCATTGTATAAGAGGCTATATTATTTAAAGTGTTGATTTCTGATTCATATGAAACATGCAAGCTATTTTTTACTGTAGTATCGATGTATTGAAGAGATGCTGTTTTCATAATTGTTTCGTTTTGATGAAACAAATAGACTCATAAAATTATTCTGGCTAAAATGTATTATACCAAGTGGATATAATTATAGATCAACGGGTTATTTTGCCAATAAGTAGAGAATATCCTATTTTCGGGCGTTGGTAGAAAAAAAATGCCAGTTCGTCGAAACCTATGGCTTAAAAACGTTACTTTCATTACTTTGAGCGGTCACTAAAACTGACTTCTGTTTAAAACAATAAAATCAAATGAAGGATAAAAGAGCGCTGATTGTACATTCTGTTTACTGGTTATTTCTTGGGGTAATTATGGCCCTGATCATATTTTTCAGTAAAGAGCGGATGACTAAGGAGTACATTCTGGTGGGTATCTGTTACTTCTCCATTATCAATATCTCTATATTTTATATTAACTACACACTTCTTATCCCTCAACTGCTCAAAAAATACTGGATTTATGTGCTCTCTATTGTGGCATTGATTATAGTCATGATGTTTTTAAAGACGGGTCTCGCCTTACTTTACCGTGATGTGATGCTGGAGCAGACGAATCCTAAAACCGGGATTACCAAACACACTGATATTAATCTTTACATGCTGAGTTCGGTATTCATTTCTGGATTCTTCATTATTTCCAGTTGTCTGATCAAATTTATGCTGGACTGGTTTAGCAATATCCGTATTCAGCGCAGTCTTGAAACAGAAAGAAAAGACATGGAATTACAATTCCTTAAATCACAGCTTAACCCTCATTTTCTGTTTAATTCCTTAAATAATATTTATTCACTGGCCTATCAGAAATCGGATAAAACAGCAGATGCCATTTTAAAGCTGGCGGAGATCATGCGTTACATGATCTATGAAAGTAATGATAGCTGGGTCGCTTTGAGTAAAGAAATTGAGTATGTCCAAAGCTATATTGAGTTGCAGAAACTAAGGTTTAAAAATGGTGCAGCCGTAGAGATGACCCTGAACGGTGAAATCGATGACCAGCAGATTATTCCGTTAATCCTGATTTCCTTCGTGGAAAATGCTTTCAAACACGGCGTGGCCAATGATCCTAAAGATCCTATCCGGATCAATATCATTGCGAACCAGAAAATACTGCATTTCAGTATCACGAATAAGAAAAGTAACGGAAATAAAGATGAAGTAGGGGGAGTAGGACTGAATAATGTGGAGCGCCGTTTACAGTTACTTTATCCTGAAAGGTATAAGTTAAATATCGTAAATTCGGCTACCCATTATACAAGTGAGCTCATGCTTGACATATAAAAAGATAAAATTATTACAATGACACTAAAATGTATAGCTGTAGATGATGAGCCATTAGCGCTTGATATCATTGAAGATTATGTCTCAAAAGTGCCCTTTTTGGAGCTGGTGACAAGAACAGAGAATGCCATCGAAGCTTTACAGCTTGTTCAGGCAGGAGGAATTGATTTGGTATTCCTGGACATTCAGATGCCTGATCTGACGGGGATTCAGTTCCTTAAAATTGCCAACAACAAAGCTAAATATATCCTGACTACTGCCTATTCACAGTATGCGCTGGAGAGTTATGATTTAAATGTATCTGATTATTTGCTGAAGCCTATTGCTTTTGACCGTTTTTATAAAGCTGTAGAAAAAGTCCATAACCAGCATAAAAGTAATGCAGAAACGGTTGCTGTTACCGCTCCTGCTCCTGTGGCAGTTCCCCCTGCAGCTGCAATTCAGTCAGTTCAGGATTTTATTTTTGTAAAAACGGAGCATAAAATCCAGAAAATTGAACTCAGTGATATCCTTTACATCGAAGGGCTGAAAGACTATATCTCTATATTCACGAAGAACGAAAGGATAATTACCCTTCAGAACATGAAGAAAATGGAAGAGACCCTGCCTTCAACTCAGTTTATCAGGGTACATAAATCCTATATCATAGCGCTCGATAAAATTGAAAGCATAGAGCGCAGCCGGATAGCGATCTGCGGCAAGATCATCCCTATAGGAGACACCTACCGGGATGAGTTTTTTAAGCGGATAGAAAATAAAAATATCTGAGCGCAACAGTCAGCGGTTGCCCTAACAAATAGCCGGACTACTGCTTCAGGAACTTTCTGATAGCCTGTTCGGCTGCCAATGTCAATTCTTCCGGGTTCAGGCCTGCAGTTGGAACAGGAGGAAGAACAGTCCATCTGATCTTCTCTCCGCAGCTCAGCGGAAATGCCCCATACTGTACAATCTTCCAGGAATTCTCAATTGCGATCGGAACAATCAACGCGTCAGGGGCTGCTTTCAATAAAGTGGCAATCCCTCCAACGTGAAAAGGCTTCATCAAACCATCCTTAGCCCTTGTACCCTCCGCAAAAATCATCGCTGACCAATTATTGTCTTTCATCCTTCTGCCCAGCTTAATGATCTCAGAAACGGCCTGTTTACTGTCTTTACGATTGATATTTGCGCCACCCCCATACTTCAGATTAAAGGAGATCGAAGGAATACCCTTAGTCAGTTCAATCTTGGAAATAAACTTCACATGATGCTTCTTCAAAAACCAGATAATCCCTGGAATATCATACATACTCTGGTGATTCGCTACAAAAATAATAGGTCTGTCAGTTGGCAAATCCTGTTGATTCAAAAAGGTTATTGAATTACCTAAAAAGATCTGGCAATACGTCAAAAAGAAATTCAGGTAATCAACCGACACCTTATGTGCCTTATAACCAAAAAGGCGAAAGCACACCCATTGAACAGGCTGGAAAATAATCAGGGTCAGGAAAAAGAAAAAGTAAAATACGGGAGTCAGGATATATCCCAGAAATTTGTTCATATAATTCTATAGTTTGCCTTCGAGTAATAATATTTTGGTTTTCAACAATGCTGCAACACTCATGCTATCGGTAATTCTCCCATCCATAGCCATCTGGTAAGCTTCCTCAAACGGTAACTTCCGTAAAACCAGCTCCTCAGTCTCTTCCGGTTCAGCTTCCCCCATAGTCAGGCCCCTTGCAATATAAATGATGGCCAGTTCATTGCTTACTGAATTTGATAAATGCATTCTTTGCACCTCCATCCATTCCGTAGCCATCAAACCCGTTTCTTCCAGCAGCTCACGCTTGGCACTATCCAGCGGTTCTAACCCCAGCGGGCCGCCCCCTTCCGGAATCTCCCAACTATAAGCCTTGATTGGAAAACGGTACTGTCCCACAAGCCAGGTATTCATGTCCTGATCCAGCGGTAAAATACCGATCGCATAATTCCTGAAATGGACCTCCCCATAAATACCCTTTCCACCAGAAGGATTAAGAACCTGATGTTCAGTAACCCCAATCCAATTATTCTCATAAATCTTTTGGCTATCCAGAATAGTCCAGGGATTGTGCTCTTCCATGTCCGCAAGTTACAAAATTTCTAAAAAGTATAAGGGAACTGTAAATCTAACTCATGCAACAATTTGCAAACTCAACTGTTTTACTACTAATCAACAAAAAATCAATCATATGTGGGGAGATCAACCATGGGATAACGACCGTGCTGCCGATTGGTACGGTACGATGATGAAAAAAACAGATCTGGCGGCTCACGTCAGGAAAACCCTGTCAGAAGAACATAAAGACAATACTGAAGTACTCAGGGCTGCCGCATTTTGCCTTGTACAATTCGGCCGCATTTACATCTGGCCAACCGAAGAACTCAAAGACGACCTTAAACTTGGAATAGCCGCACTAAAACAAGTCCTTGACGACGACGAATACTGTCACTCCTTAGAAATCACTGTTGACGTTCGCGCAGAACTTGCACAACTCGAAGAAAGATTAAAGACTTACATCTGGTAATAGCGGATCAAGTCATAAACTTGTGGATCAGGGATTAAATTTCAAGTTTTGGGTTTGATATTTTTTGAGTTCAAAGCAGTTGGTTACGATTCTTTACTAAGCTGATTACTCGCTGATTTTATAGTTCAATTTATCCTTATTAAACGCTCCTGATTACTTTGATAAGAGATCGGTCAACGCTTCAGCGGAATTCTTAGGGGGAGGGAAGATCCTGATTTTTCCAGGCCTGCTACTTTTACGAAAGTTCTCTGATGCTTTTTCAGTTTCCATTGATTGTTTCATTATGCCCCTTACAGAACTTTTGAAACAACCAGTGCTCCAAACTGCTGCTTTAAAAATGAAACCGCCCAGGATTCCCTTTGAAAATTTACCCGTTAAACTTCCCATAATAAACAAATGCTTTTCCACCAATGTAGGCTATTAGCGTTAAAGATTATCCTGATGCGTAAAAAATGTCCGCAATTGTCCGCAGCTGTCTGCAATTGTCCGCAGTTGTCTGCGGGTTAGTCAAAGGGAATATAATTTCATTAATCTTCATCCGGTTATGCTTGGGTTGTGCCTGAGTGGTGGTCGGTGTAAGACCAAGCTATAAACAGCCTTTAAGCATGGATATTCTAAGTCATTTCAACTAGTTGTTTTGACTTGGACTTGCCATGCTCTCGCGTTACTTTAGCACTGCTCTTACCCTAACGAGTACCCGGACAGTACTCAGGCAGTACCCGGCGATATAGCTTTATTATTTAGCTATTTTGAATTTATTTACGAACAGCCCGGCCTTGTTTCCCTTGAGTCATTCCCATGCAAATTGAAAGCTTTCAGCGAAACTTCCAGAGGTATAAGCGCATCCGTTATAGCAAAGACTTTCTGTTTAGCGTGTCAAAAATTTATGCTTAAAAAAGAGACTGCTCCACAAGTTTATGACTTGATCCGTAATAGAATCAAAAAATATAACCAAGCGTATATTATATCTTAAGAATCTTTCTGTTGGAATCCTTGATATAGTGGATCAAGCTTTTTTTCTGACATTCACTTAGGCTGTAGAGTTTTTTATTGCCGTGCTCCTTAAGCATAGATTCCTTAATGTATAGACTATTGTGTTTTAAATATGTAATCGCTTAATTTTAAGCTATCAGTTGCAGCTACTTCTGAAAATGTTGGGATATCAGAGAATATCCTTTTTTCTCCAGCGGAATGACAACCAGAACAGCCCACATCAGACAATATGAAGCTGCCGGTATACTTCCTAAATCTCCGCAGGTATCAGTTAATGTTTTGACTAATTGAGTATTTTCTTTGCCCGTATTACTTGAACATGCAATAACAACAATTCTTCTAATAGCATATCATCAATATACTGATATAATTTTTACGAAATTAAATTATATTTTCAAGATATATTTTTTAACAAATCGAATCCGTCAAAAGTCCTGTCTAAAAATATAAGTGTAGGTTATATCTAAAGGTTCCGCTAAAAGCCCTGTCTAAAAGTATAGGAAAAGGCATATCTGAATTTTGTCCTAAAGGTTCTGCTAAAAGCCGTCTAAAAGTATAGGAAAAGGCATATCTGAATTTTGTCCTAAAGGTTCCGCCAAAAGCCCTGTCTAAAAGTATAGGAAAAGGCATATCTGAATTTTGTCCTAAAGGTTCTGCTAAAAGCCGTCTAAAAGTATAGGAAAAGGCATATCTGAATTTTGTCCTAAAGGTTCTGCTAAAAGTCGTCTAAAAGTATAGGAAAAGGCATATCTGAATTTTGTCCTAAAGGTTCCGCTAAAAGCCCTGTCTAAAAGTATAGGAAAAGGCATATCTGAATTTTGTCCTAAAGGTTCTGCTAAAAGCCGTCTAAAAGTATAGGAAAAGGCATATCTGAATTTTGTCCTAAAGGTTCTGCTAAAAGTCGTCTAAAAGTATAGGAAAAGACATATCTGAATTTTGTCCTAAAGGTTCTGCTAAAAGCCGTCTAAAAGTTTTTCCTTTAGATCCCTGCCAAACTATCCGCCCTATTTCCCATGACGCAGAAGGAGGGCCTGAGTACTATGAGTTTCTCCTCTTAATCATGAGTTTTAATAAAAAAGTCAGCCCTGTATTTTGACAATGTTTCTCCCTTCAGAGAAATCCGTCAAAATACAGGGCTGCTTTTTTTTAAAACCCTGGTGGAGAAACCCTTCTTGTACGAAGCCCCCTTAGAAGGAACCTTCGTCAGCCTTATTCTCCTGCTGTTCCACCTTTTTACCCTTTTTCATAAAACTAGTTTTTCCGAACCTGTAAGAAAACGTCAAATTCCCCATAGGCCCCTGCTGATACCTTTGAAAATCGATAATAGAATTCGCATCCTGCGTTAACATTCCGAACTTCCTCGTATTAAAAATATCCCTCACATTTAAACTAAGAGAAGCCTTTTTTCCTTTAAAATCATACTTTGCACCCCCATCAATACCATACATCGCCTTTCTCGTACCCTGCGCCAACACCTGCGAGGAATTATAATCCGCCCTTACCTGCAAAGTAATACTATGCGGTAACACAAAATTATTCGTCAAATTCGCATTCCAGCTAAACCCAGAATTACCCTGAATACCAAAAGCCGGAACCCCATCAATCTTACTATGATAAACATTCAGATTTCCCGTAAAATTCCACACCTTCAACGCATCCACCTTTGCAATAAACTCCAAACCACTAGAAAGATCTTTCGTTAAATTCTCAGGCGTTGTGATAATGACCCCATCCGCATCAGGCACTGATCTTACCCTTTGAATCAAATCATTCGTCTGTCTCAAATAAACACTCGAAATCAAAGTCACCTTAGGCCAGAACTTGCTATAACCCAACTCAAAAGAATGCACATCCTCTGGCAATAAATTCGGATTACCCTTACGCCAGTTCAGCGGATCAGAATAATCAATAAATGGATTCGTATCCCAAGGTCTCGGTCTGTTTACCCTTCTCGAATAACTCAGCTGAATCTGCTGCTCACCAGTAAACTTCTGCGTTAAATAAACACTCGGATATAACCGCTTGTAAGCAATACGCGCAGGCGCAGTTCCAAACACACCCGACTGGTCATATCCACCAGAAGTTGTATTCAGTAACGCATCCTCAGCCCTTAACCCAAGCTGGTACCCAAAATTCTTAATCTGGTTCTGATAATTTAAATAAATCGCATGCACCTGGTCCTTACTATCAAAATCATTCGATAAAGGAAGATTATCCACATAAGACCCTGAAGCATTATCAAACCTTTTGGCCACTGTGTTCGCATCAGAAAACCTGATCTGGCTTCTGTAGCCAGTCTCAATCTTTCCTAATTTCCCCAAAGGCATGGTATAATCCAGCTGAATATTATAATTCTTGTTTGTCCCATCATTTGTATTGTTCAGAATATCCTGAGCTGACGATGCAGGAACCCCGTTTAAACTATAAACCGAAGTATTATAAACCTGGAAATTATCATTCGTACCCGTTGAATATCCAAAATTGAAAGTCAGCTCCTGATTCGGCTTAAACTTATGACTATAGTCTAAATTTAAATCATAACTATGCCCACTTCCATCATTCGTGTTTATCCTCTTACTGAACTCCAAAGGAACCCTTCCAGTCGCATATTTATTAATATCCAGGTATTCCGTACGGTCATTAATCCTGCTATTGAACCCGCCCGAAAAGCTTAAAATATCTTTATCCGTCAGATAATAATCTAATCCAGCCTTTAAATTATGTGTTTTATCAACCGACTCCCACTTGTTTAACTGATCTGCATAAGCCAGTGAATCCTTACGCGTCAGATATTGGATATTGTTATAACCACCACCAGGGCGGTTACCATAACGATAACCGTAATTTCCGTAAATATTGATCTTCTTATTCTGGAAACTTAAACTCACATTTCCATTGTAATTATCCCTGTTTCCAGCCGTTAAAGCTACGTTTCCATTGAAGCCTAACTTCGTGTTTTTCTTCAAAACGATATTGATAATACCAGACTGTCCCTCCGCATCATACTTTGAAGATGGATTTGTGATCACTTCAACTGTTTCAATCGAGCTGGCCGGGATAGAAGCCAGTACCTGTGCAATATCTCCACCCGCAATTAAAGATGGTTTGCCATCAATTAACACCTTCACTCCAGTAGAGCCCCTCAAACTCACATTCCCATCTACATCAATCTGTACGGAAGGTACATTTTGTAATAAGTCACTAGCAGACCCGCCCTCACTAACCAGACTTTGTTCTACCGAGAAAACTTTTTTATCAATACCCAGCTGTATAGGGCTTTTCTTTCCGGAAATTGTGACTTCACTCAGGACATTTCCTTTGGACGCCTTCATTTTTATCGTGCCCAGGCTAATTATCCGCTGATTTTTAGTGATCGCTACTGAATCCCTGACCATTGTCTGATAACCCACATAACTAACCTTAAAAGTGAAAACTCCCGCAGGAATGTCATTCATCAGCAAAGAGCCATCGGCATCAGTTTGTGCAACTTTTACAGTCGCTTTTGTTTTTCTGTTAATTAATACTGCCGTGGCAAAAGGAACTGTTTCATTATTTTGGATGTCTACTACTTTTCCAGTAAGTTTACCAGTAGCAGGAGTTTGTGCATTTAGTTGAAAAATTGTGGTACAAATAGTGAAAGTTACGAATAGAAACTTTGCGCAATAGTTCTTCATTTAGAATAGTCTGTGTTTAGATTTTTTATATAACGGCAAAGTAACGGCCTGAGAATGGTAAAAAACGGGGGTAACTATTTTATTACAACGCGATTATGAGTAATTACAGTAATATTTTTGTGAATGAAGGATTAACTTATTCCAAGTATAGGGATTTGATAGATTCTCTTCTTAAAAGCAATAAAACAACAGGCGAAGATCACAGCGAAGCCATGCTGCACTATAGCAAGATGAACGTACAGCGAATGAGCAGAGTCGATAAGACTGGTGTGCTCAATGAAGCTTTCATACAAGCCATTAACAAACTACATAAAAGCTATCAACTATTGGTGATTTCCGAAGGATGGTGCGGAGATGCTGCACAGATCATTCCCATCTTTGAAAAGATGGTTGAATTTGCACCAGAGAAATTTTCTTTGCGTCTTTTGCTCAGAGATAAAAATCTGCCGCTAATAGATGCACACCTGACAAACGGAAGCCGGGCTATCCCTGTGCTGCTCCTGCTGGATGCAAACGGCGAACTGATTTCCAAATGGGGACCAAGGCCAGACATTCTGCAGGGCTTATTAGGAGAATGGAAAACAGAAATTTCTGATATGTTTGAACTGGCAGAGCGTTTGCACCTATGGTATGCCAGAGATAAGACACAAACAACGCAACTGGAGCTGACCGCATTGATCAGCGACCTGGAAAACTAGTCTACAGTTACCGTTAATCCTTCTTGCTGAAGGATTTTGCGGTAGACTTCCATTTCAGTGAAAGAACCTTCCAGTACCGCACATTTACCCTTATTATGGACTTCCCAGGCAATTTTCTCTGCCTGCGAATCCGTATAATCAAGGTATTTTGTCATACAATAGATTACATGGTCAAAAGTATTTACATCATCATTCCATAAAATCAGCCGATGCGAGGTTTTAAGGGATGTTAAAATCTCTTCCAGTGTAAATGTTTCTTCTTTTGTTTCTGTTGACATGATACAAAAATAAACTATTCTTAAAATAAGAACGTGTTTAATTTATAATTTTAAACACGTTCTTATTGACATTAAACGATTTTAGATGAAATTGGTCTGATTAACTGCCTTTAGCCGACCTTGTCATTTGCTCAAACGCATCCCACATCTCACCAGGGATAGCCTCCAGACCATTGAACTGACCCGCGCCCTGCAGCCATTCACCACCGTCTATACTAATCACCTCCCCGTTAATATACCCTGAGAAATCACTCACCAGGAATGCAGCAAGGTTTGCCAGTTCCTGATGTTCCCCAACGCGTTTCAGCGGAACACGGTTCTTGAAGTCAAACTTCTCTGCCAGATCTCCAGGAAGTAAGCGTTCCCAAGCCCCCTTAGTTGGAAAAGGACCAGGAGCAATTGCGTTCGTTCTGATCCCATATTTTCCCCACTCTACTGCAAGAGAGCGGGTCATCGCCAATACGCCACCTTTAGCACAAGCTGAAGGAACAACGAATGCTGAGCCTGTAAAAGCATAAGTGGTCACTATATTTAAAATACTTGCGGCCTGTTTCTCTTTGATCCAGTGTTTACCAAAGGCAAGCGTGCAATTAACCGATCCTTTTAAAACAATATCTATAACCGTAGAGAAGGCATTGGCCGATAAACGTTCCGTAGGAGAGATGAAATTTCCTGCCGCATTATTCAGCAAGCTGTCTACACGTCCAAAAGTTTTAAGCGTTTCTGCCAGTACATTTTCCACCTGCTCATAATCGCGTACATCGCAAGTTACTGCCAGGACTTTACCGCCGGTTTCCTTTTCCAGCTCATCTGCCGTTTTCTGTAACACATCAGCTTTACGGCTGGTGATCACTAAATTAGCCCCAAGTTTCAGGAAATAGGTACCCATTGCTTTACCAAGTCCCGTACCGCCACCTGTAACTACAATTGTTTTGCCTTTTAAAGCATCATCTCTTAACATCGGTTGATTGTACATAACTTATTTCTTTTGAAGGTTGTCAATAATCATTTTCAAAATATTCCTGGTCGCTGGAGACCACCATTGCGCAAGCATAATTTTTAATGCCTCAGACTGATCCGCAGAAGTCGCTGCAATCAGCTCTTTTCTGATATTCAGCTTACTCTGCTGCCAGGTATTGGGCTCCAATGCCATATATTTTCTTATTCTGCGTTCTGCAGCAGTCATGATACTATCCTGATTCACCAGTTCATCTACCAGTCCAATATTTAAAGCTTCCTCAGGGCTGAATAATTTACCTTCTAACAGGCTTCTGGTCGCATGACCTTTACCCAGCCAGAAAGAATACAGGCTGAAAATACTTTCAGGAACGATAATCCCAACAGGAACTTCATTTAAACCAATGATAAACTTACCCTCAGCCATTACCCTTGCATCACAAGCCAAAGCAATTACACATCCTCCGGCAGGAGAATGGCCATTGATTGCAGCAACCATAGGTTTCTTAAATGCAGTGATTTTAGCAATGAAAGCCAGAAATAAGTGCCAGAAGGACTCTGCCTCTTCTTCATTGTAACCATATAGCTCGATTAAGTCCAGTCCGGCAGAAAAAAAGTTATCACGGCCTGCGATGATTACCCCACCTATATTGTCATCATTGGCAATGTTATGGAGCATATCAGTCAGTTCAGTTATCATTTCCCTGTTCAGGGCATTTGATTTACCACGGTTAAGTGTAATCAGCGCTAAACGATCTTTTATTGTCACATTGATTGTGTTCATAGCTTTTTTATTTTACTTCGTAAGTATATACTTTTCTAGCCATGCGGCCATCCAGGTTCATTCCTTCTATAACAACTCTATAAGTACCGGATTCGTCTGTATTGTAGAAATTAAATTTACCTGTTCCTGCTTCATTGGTAGCCAGATTGGGATTCCAGTAAACAGTAGTTCTCTTATCTGCTGCCCTGATATTTTGTGAAGTATTATATTTCGGCGAGTAAAATTCACGTACTGCATAATAACCCGAAGCTGTAATATTGACAATTCCTGGCGCATAAGTAGCATAGCCAGTATTGCCACCTCTTTTAGTGGTGATGATTAAAATGCCTCCGAAACCTCTCGATCCGTAAATAGCAGTATTAGCACCACTTTTCAACACTTCTATGGTTTCTACATCCTGAGGCTGTATGTTATCCAGGAAATCTGGGGTCACATTTGTTCCGTCCAGAATAATTTGCATCGGCACCCCATTGTTCCGGGCTAAGTAGGCCTGTGAACCCTGGATAGTTAACCCGGCAATGCGGCCTTGCAGACATTGCGCCAGCGTAGTACAATAAGCCAGATCTGAGGCTTTGAGGATTGCATCTGCATGACCAGCGCCGTTCAGATTTGCAGAATTCTGTGCCTTTAATTTCTGCTTTACAATATTTACCTGATCAAGTGTATAACTTCTTTCCAGTAATCCGCGTTTAGTCAGGTCATCAAAATAGCTCTCACTTTTGATGATATAACTTTGTATAGCCTCATTGACATTGATCTCAATATCACCTGTGTTCTTATTCGGTGTAACGAGCTGTCCGGGAACCTGGTCTATTTTGATTTCTACGAATTTTTTGTCCTTCGCATTTCTGGCCTGAACAACAAACTTTGTACTATCACCAAACCTCAGGTCATCAAAATTAAAATGACCATTGGCATCTGTTAAAGTATCCAGCATGAAGAACCCTCCTGTATTGGAAAATAGGGTAACCTTTCCTTTTGCGATTGGTTTCCCGCCCGGTGTAGTCACAATACCACTTACCTTTAAAGATTTTTCGGCTGCAAAAACAGGTTTAACAACTGTATTACCAATTACATCTTTCCACAATAACCTGCTCCATCCCTGGGTCAGCATCAGCTCGTCTAAATGCGCCCTTGTCTCTGCACTGTGGTCACGAAAATATTGATTAGGCTTTTCAATGTATCCCTTCAAGTCTGAACTCAGCAATAAAGAAGTCATGATATTACTTTCATTGTCAGCATCAGGTTCTACAATACTGGCATTAGTTACGGCTACAGAAAAACTACCATAAGTAGGTTTTCCTTCATCTGTGGCCGAAAATTCAAGCGGTACATTTTCTCTGACCTTATATGATTTTTTTAAATTCAGTACATTAAGATCTATTTGATCGGCTGGATTGTTAATGAAAATCAATCTTTCAGCAACAGGAATATTTTCAGGAGAAAATAAAGTAAAATGAAGGACGCCCGACGGAAGTTCCTTCTTATTCAGAGAAAGCGCATTAATTTGCTTTAATGTATTTGCTTTCAATACTGCAATTACCGTATTGTTACGCTGAATCACCAATTTCATTTCACCTGTATTCAGAAGCGACTGACTAACCAGTAACTTTACACCTACTTTGCTGCTGTCTGCATTATTAACGGCGAGTACATAACCCGAAGTCAGCACTTTAGGGAATGGTATTTGCTGAACAGCGCCATTCTTCAATTTAATTTTTGCTGTATAAGTTTTTCCCGGCTGCGGATTCAAGATGAAACTCCCCATACCCTGGTAGGTGGTTTTGAAGGGAAGAACCTCTGTTCCTTCATTATCGACCACCATACCTGAAACATCCTCTCCAAGACCGGAAGATCCAACTGCTTTGATCCCAATTCTCGAAGGAAGGTCTTCTACAAGATTTCCGCTTTCAGGAAATAGCTGAACAGCAACCGCATCCGAAACTGCCTTTATTGGAATAGTTTTAACGATCTTCTCTTTATTGGCCAGCGTAAGTGTAGCGGTGATCCTTCCGGATGTCAGCACCTCAGCTTGTTTGCTGCTGAAAGAAAGTGATAGCTCTCCCTGTGCATTAGTCATTGCTTTTCCGCGGTCCATATTTTTATCTCTTAACCTTACCGTATAAGCCACAGGGACCTCTCCATAAGGCGCACCTTTTTTGTCTGTGAATTTGATAACTGCATTCACATGGTCTTCATTATCTTTTTTACTGTAGGAGTATTTGGTGTCGGTCAGCACCTTGTTCGCCCAGGCATTTCCAATCTTTATCGTTTTATCGAAAAAGAAATCCGGACCTGCATTTCTCATCCACTGCGTATAAGCTCTGATCCTGTAATTTCCTTCTGGTAAAGTATCTGTTAATTTAAAATCCCCCCAGGTCAGGCCAGAAACCAGCTGTAATTTAAGCTGACGCTTTACTGAGTCACTTTCACTGATCAGCTCTACATATAAAACCTGGCTGATTTTGGAAAGCTGGTCCGTACTGTTATCTGTCACATAGGCTTTAAACCAGATATTATCACCAATGGCATAATAAGGCTTGTCCAGATGTAAATGGACTTTTTCCTGTGGATTTTCCTGCGTATAATCAGCAAGTTTTTTCAGGAGTGTTTCGAAGGGATCATCTGCTATTCTGAATGCAAAAGAGAAAGCGCAAACCAGCAGGAAAAGGCAAGCATAGAGATATTTGGATTTCATAATATAGTAAAAAAATAGAGCCTCAATATATGAATATTGAGGCTCAAATGCTATATTATTAATGCGAAGTTTAAACAGTTTCTAAAACGTGTTCTTCCACATCATACTTTCTACTGGCTTGGTAGTCTTGTTACTATATTTCGCATCATCCTTCGCGTTGTATAGCGTTTCAATATCACCCTCCACAGCAAAATAGATTAGCTGGCCAATTGGCATCCCTGCATAAATCCTTACTGGCTGTGCACAAGAAATTTCCAGTGTCCAGGTATTGCAGAAACCTACATCACCTTTTCCGGCAGTCGCATGGATATCAATTCCTAAACGGCCGGTACTTGATTTTCCTTCCAGGAAAGGAACATGTGCATGGGTCTCCGTATATTCAAGGGTTACCCCCAGGTATAAAGTTCCGGGTTGTAAAACAAACCCATCTTTTGGAATCTCAAAATGCTGAATTTTATTGTGTGCTTTGGCATCAAGCACTCTGTCAGTATAAGTAGCCAGGTATTTTCCAAGATGAACATCATAGGAATTTGTGCCCAGACAATCTGAATTAAAGGGCTCAATAATTATTGTCCCTCTGTCAATCTCTTCTAGAATACGCTTATCGGAAAGTATCATTTGTAAAGTCTTTGGGCGAAATTATGATTAATTTAAGATACTTTTGCATTGATTTTTTAAATACGATGCCTGTAATCTATAATAAAGATATTGATGATCACACCATACTAGCCGTATGGAAAATCCAGGAAAGCGAAGAAGAGCTGATTTCCGGCCTGCAATTAAAGGCGCATGAACTCGATTTTCTCGCGACCTTAAACAACGGTAAACGCCTGTTGCACTGGTTAAGTACACGTTTGCTTTTAAGGAAGATGCTGAACACAGCAGACTATATTGACTGCCGGATAGATTCGCATGGAAAGCCATACCTGGTTAACTCTGCTTCAACCATTTCACTGAGTCATTCTTTTGATTATGCAGCGGTCATGATCGGAAAAGAAAAAGGTGTTGGTGTAGATATAGAAAGAATAGAACAAAAGATTCACCGGATTAAACATAAATTTCTCTCTCCGCCAGAATTGTTACATGTCAAAGATGATACAGACGCACTTTATGTTTGCTGGTGTATCAAAGAGGCCGTTTACAAATGGTATGGTAAAAAAGGACTGGAATTTAAAAGAGATATACATATACAACCTTTCGAACTCCAGGAAGAAGGGGAATTGATCGTTATAGTTGATTTACCTGAGGGCACAAGAACTGTGACCGCAAATTACTTCAAGACCGCAGATAATTACATGCTGGGATACGTGGTGGCTTAATTTTAAGAGATGAATAAAAAAGTAAAATTTGTTGATTGGGGGCTTTTGGATTATCAGGAAGCCTGGGACAATCAAGAAGTTATTTTTAAAGATACGATTGCCGTTAAAACAAATAACCGTATAGAAGAGACTACTGTAGAGACGCCAAATTTTCTGGTGTTTTGTGAGCACCCTCATGTTTATACTTTAGGAAAAAGCGGACACGCTGAATATCTTTTACTGGACGAAGAAGGGCTGAAGGCGAAAAATGCAACCTACTATAAAACGAATCGTGGCGGTGATATCACGTATCATGGGCCAGGTCAGATTGTAGGTTATCCGATTCTGGATCTGGATAATTTCTTTACTGATATCCATTTATACCTCAGAACATTGGAAGAGGCAGTTATTCTGACCTTAGCAGATTATGGGATTACTGCTGGCAGGTACCCCGGATTTACAGGGGTATGGCTGGATGCGGACAATGAAAAAGCAAGAAAAATTTGTGCACTGGGTGTGCGTTGCAGCCGTTGGGTGACCATGCATGGTTTTGCTTTTAACGTAAATGCAGATCTGGATTATTTTAAAAATATAATTCCTTGTGGGATAGATGATAAGGATGTAACCTCGATGCAAAGAGAGCTTGGTCACGAATTAAATTTAGCTGAGGTGAAATCTGTGCTTAAAATGCATATCGCCAAGTTGTTCCACATGGAACTCTATTAATTCTTTGTTATTTGTCAGACTTTGGTAAAACATTTATTTATTTTTTTCTTATCTTACCGGGATAAAAATTAAATAAATTATGGATTATAACGCTTCATCTTCACCGATGTCTACAGGAGTAGGCCTTTTTGGAGGATTTACTTATCTCGCTATTCTTGTCCTGGTAGTCTACTCCATGTGGAGAGTTTTCGAAAAAGCAGGAAAACCAGGATGGGCAGCAATTGTTCCTATTTATAACATTATTGTTTTGCTTGAAATTATAGGAAAGCCACCAATCTGGATCTTATGGATGCTGCTGCCATGTACTAACATCATCTTTGGTATCTGGGCATTGAACCTATTGTCTAAAAGCTTCGGTAAATCTGAAGGCTTTACGATTGGTTTGATCTTGCTTCCATTTATATTTTTCCCGCTGCTTGGTCTTACAGATGCAAGATATCTGGGCCCATCAGCTAAAGAAGCAAACGGATTTGGTCCTAACAATCAATTTGGTGCAAATAACCCATTCAATGGGAATAATCCTTTTGGTGCAAACAATCCTTTTAATCAACCTCCGGCTACGCCACCAACTACACCAACTACACCACCAGCGGCGCCGAACCCACCAACACCTCCTGCAACACCAGAGGCTTAATTTCAATGCCTAAAATATTTCTTTTATCCGCTTTCTCTCTTTTATTGGAGAAAGCGGGTAATTATATGCTGCCATGCCCCTTTAAATATCTGACAGGATATGATTGTCCCGGCTGCGGATTCCAGCGCTCTTTTCTAGCCTTGCTCAAAGGTGATTTCGGGCAGAGTTTCCATTTGTATCCGGCTACTGTTCCTATACTTCTGACCATTGTGATTAGTCTTACGGCCAATTACTTCTGGGGCCCGAAAAGTAAAATGCTCGTTAATGTGCTGTTTATGCTAACAGGGTCAATCATTACGATCAGTTATCTTTTTAAGATTTTTGCACCGCATATTCACTAACAATACCTATAAATTATTACCTTCAACATCTGACCCGAGGCGTCTTTCGTAAATTTTAAAATGAAGTTAACGACAATAGCTATCCTGATGGTTTTCATTTTAGGATGTGGGAAAAGCTCAACAAACGGCATGAATAAAACTGATATACCTCAAATTGATCCACCCACAGATCAGCTGACTTATCTCGCAATGGGAGATTCTTATACCATTGGAGAGGCGGTAAAGCAGGCGGAAAGTTTTCCTTATCAACTGAGAGAGAATCTGAACAAGCAGTCACTTCATTTCTCGGCCCCTAAAATTGTTGCCACAACCGGGTGGACTGCAGGAGAATTGATTGCAGGAATTAAGGGCGAAACATTTTTGCCGGAATATGATCTCGTGACTTTGCTGATTGGTGTAAATGATCAGTATAGAGGCTATTCAATAGCAGCCTACCGTAAAGAGTTTATTGCCCTGTTAAAAACTGCGGTTATTTTTGCAGGAGGGAACGCAGCACATGTATTTGTGGTTTCTATACCTGATTGGGGAGCAACCCCTTATGGTGCACAAAGCGGAAGAAATGTGAAAGTTATTGCGAAAGAAATAGATGCATTTAATGCTGTGAATAAAGAAGAAAGCCTTAAATCAGGGATTAGTTATACAGATATCACACCCGGTTCCAGAAATGCGGCAACTGACATTGCGCTGGTGGCCTCCGACGGACTGCACCCTTCAGGAAAAATGTATAAAGAATGGGCAGATCACCTCAGCCCATCCGTTATTAAAGTTTTTAAATAACTATAATTAACACTCAGGTAAGCTGATTGGAATGTTGGTTGCTAAACCGCCATCCGAAGTTTCTTTATATTTCGAGTTCATATCCAATGCAGTTTCCCACATCGTGTTGACCACTGCACCTAAAC
This sequence comes from Pedobacter sp. UYP1, assembly GCF_040547305.1. Lineage (NCBI taxonomy): Bacteria > Pseudomonadati > Bacteroidota > Sphingobacteriia > Sphingobacteriales > Sphingobacteriaceae > Pedobacter > Pedobacter sp. UYP1. The sequence continues at coordinate 442,542 of NZ_JBEPPL010000002.1, forward strand.
TTACCTTTGCCTTATCCGGATTACTCTGCAAAGCCAGCTGACTTGCAGTAATTGCCTTAATTGCACCCATTGTATTCCGTTCTATGCAAGGAATTTGTACAAGGCCGCCAATAGGGTCGCAGGTTAAGCCCAAATGATGTTCCATGGCAATTTCTGCAGCCATCATTACTTGTCGCTGAGAACCGCCCATACACTCTGTTAAGGCAGCTGCGGCCATGGCAGAAGAAACGCCGATCTCTGCCTGACAGCCACCCATTGCTGCCGATATTGTTGCTCCTTTTTTGAAAATACTTCCGATTTCAGAAGCACAGGCAATAAATTGTGTGATCTTGTCTTCCCCGAAGCCATCACAAAAAGCAATATAATATTGTAATACAGCCGGGATTACACCAGCAGCACCATTGGTTGGAGCTGTGACTACACGGCCGAATGATGCATTTTCTTCATTCACCGCCAAAGCAAAACAACTCACCCAATCTAAGGTATAATTGAAACTATTTCCACCAGCTCTGATGGCTTGAATCCAGCTTTCGTAATCTGTATAAGTCCTGTCGCCAATCAGCCTTTTATTTAAAGCTGCTGCTCTGCGGCCAACGTTTAATCCTCCGGGTAAAAATCCACCGGTATGGCAACCACGGAAGGTACATTCTTTCATGACTCTGAAATGCTGAAGCATGCCTTTTTTGGTTTCCGCTTCTGTACGCCACATCAGTTCATTTTCCATCACGACTTCAGAAACTTTTAAGCCAGTAGTTAAGCACCAATGTAATAAATCGCCTGCAACTTCAACAGGGAAGGGAAGCTCCACCTGCTCTTTATCTCCGCCTGTTTCGCCTTCTTTAACTACAAAACCACCACCAATAGAATAATAGGTTTCGGAAAATGCGCTGCCGTTAGTCAGAAAGGCCTGGAAAGTCACCGCATTCGGGTGAAAAGGTAAACTCTCTTTATAAAGGAATATTAAGTCATCCGTATAATCAAAAGCGATTTGATGACTGCCGCCTAATAATAACTCCTGGTCGGCTTTAATCGCTGCAACTGTAGAATCAATTGCATTGACATCAAAAGTCACCGGATCCGCACCAATCATTCCCAATAAGATAGCAATGTCAGTACCGTGACCATGACCTGTTTTTGCAAGAGATCCATATAGCAATATTTTTACCTGTTCAACGCCACTCAATAGGTCTTTGCTGGCTAATGAAGCCGTAAACTGCTGGGCAGCCCTCCAGGGGCCAAGGGTATGTGAACTCGACGGGCCTATCCCGATCTTAAAAATATCAAATACGGAGATTTGTTCTCTATGCATGATACAAAGCTAAATAGTTTAAGATGAATTAAAGGAGGTTAGAACTGAAATTCAAGAATTTTTTCATCTTGTAACATATGGTCGACAAATAGCTTGTGGTTTTTTGGTGAACCTACCGCAGTCCATGTTCCGCTGATAATCCCCTCAGACATGCGCTGCTGGCCACGGCTTAGCCTCAAACCTGCGATTTTGAAATGTTCCTCATAGCTATCCAACCCCTCATTCTCATATTGCTTTACAATTTTATACTCTCTTGAAGAAGAACGGTTTTGTACGAATTCTTCCACATAAGGGAAGAAAATCAAGGCTAATAAAACCACGATAGTTACACCAATAGATTGTTCCGAATAACCAGCACCTACGGCCATACCTATTGCGGCTACAATCCAGATCACACAGGCGGTTGTTAGCCCTCTGACCCGGTTTTCTTCTTTGAAAATTACACCCGCACCAAGAAAGCCAATTCCTGTCACAATATTAGAAGCAATACGATCCTGACTTCCCGTCCCGATTTTTATAGATAATATAGTAAAAAGAGTGGAGCCAAGGCCAATCATGATCATGGTTTTTAATCCGGCTTGTTTGGCTCTTAATTCGCGTTCAATACCAATAAGACCGCACAATAAGATGGTCAGTAAAAATTTATATACCTCGCTTTGGGTTAAAAAATGGTTGCCTTCAATAAATTCTTCCATGGTATCAAAAAGATGAAATTCGCGTAAAAGTTTTAATCTTTTTAAAGATAAGGAAAGAACGCACCATAGTGGAAGGTTTTAATAGAAGTCATAACACCTTAAGCCATTGAATTTATTAAAGCTGGAACTATTAGGGAAATACTTTTGATAACCAACACTAGCTTCTGTTGTCCCATTGGTATTGGTATAGTTTATTTTTGAAGTGGTCGCATCATGGCTGATCCCTACTCTTAATTTCTCCCCGTTTTCGCGTCCGGTAAAAATATCGAAGATCAGAGAAACTACGATCGCGTCCGGGCCGCCTTCACCAGCGGTGCGGTACCACAGACCTGAGTTAAGCCCTTTATGTTTAAATTGTGCCCCGGCACTCATCGAAGACACATTTCCCTGTTTGTAATACACGACTGAAGGAATCACATAAGATGCTTCATCTACGCCATAGGTATAATTCTGGGTAAGCGCGATTCTGTAACTGGCATAACCAGTAAGCCGCATTGGCAGTTTTGCCTGTGCGCCGCTGAAAGACTCGTCCGGCTGGTTAATATGGTGAGCGGCAACACCAGTCATGAAATTTCCGTAAACCAGGTTGACTCCTGCCGCAGGATCAAAGAAAAATTTACTGGCCTGGCTGGGTGGCTGTGCAGCGCTGATGCTTCCTGGAATATAACCGAGCCGGTTGTCAATCTGATCGGAAAATACTAGTTTATTCCAATCGATCTGCCTGATGGTGAACCCAGCCTGGATGCCGAAGGACAATACGAAATCATCTGTACCTACGCTATAAGAATAAGTCGCTGCCACATTGTTTTTCACCAGAAAGGCTGTCCCTTCAGAGCTGCGGTTAAATTGTAAACCAACTCCGCCACCAAAACGTGGGATATTCAAATCGGCAGATGCGTTAATATAAGAAAGTGTACCATTCAATCCAGTCCACTGGTTCCGGTAAATCATATTCATCCTGAAATCACCTTCAAACTGCCCGGTCAGGGAAGGATTAAGATATAATGGTGCGTTAAAAAACTGGGAGTAAATATGATCCTGAGCCAACGCAGCAATTGATCTGGCAAACAAGCATAGCAGCAAAATGTAGGTTGATCTCAGTTTCATATTCCATTATCTAATCAAGTGGATAATTCCTGTTCTTTTCGGTGCTGAAGAATCATAAGTCATCCCTTTCCACTCGGTGCCGTTGATGAACTCTACGTCAATCTTCCAAAAATATACGCCTTGTGGGACCGGGCTTCCATGGAATGATCCGTCCCATCCTTCGGCGGGCCGGTTTTCATCAAGCTTGGTCGTTTCCCATAAGTCCTGTCCCCATTTATTAAAAATGCTCATCCGCCAGTTCTTAATTCCTGATCCCTTCGCTTTATAAATCCGGAGTTCAGGCGTCTCACTGCCGGGGATAAACGAGTTGGGCAGAAATAAATAACCCGGTACACCATTGATAGAAACTTTCTTGAAAGTGGTAGCAAAACAACCTTGCTGATTGGTAACTCTCAGCGTAACGATGTAGGTTCCGGTATCCAGATAAGTATGCACAGGATTTTTAAGGATAGAAGTCTGTTTATCTCCAAAGTCCCAGAGCCAAACTGCAGGACTTCCTGTACTCTGATCTTCAAACCTGAACGTGTAATCCGGAATACTAATGACCGTAGAAGGAGAGACGTTAAACTGCACAACAGGAGCCGGTACGATATGGATATAATCAGTCAATGCCGAAACATTCGAACAACCTAAAGTATTGGTTGCTGTTAAAGTAACTGTGTAAAATTCTTTACTGCCATCAAAAGTGTGTTTTGGTTCAAATTCGGCGGAAGTAGTTCCATCGCCAAAGTCCCATAAATAACTGACTCCGCCATTGCTGGTATTTTTAAACTGCACAACCAGTCCCGGACAACCGGATAGTACATCACCTGTAAAGGCTATAGCTGGCTGAGGAAGCACTTTGATGATTTCAGTTGTTGTGGTGTCCGAACATCCGTTTGAGGCTGTCAGCTTCACGGTAAAAGTCCCTGAGGTTTTAAAAGTATGTGTCACTACTTCGGGTGCAGACCGGGTGATCAAAGTAGTTCCATCTCCAAAATCATATTGAAAGCTGCTTGCCCCTTTACTATTGTTGTAAAAATTAACCTTCAAAGGTGCACAACCTTCTTTTTCATCCGCATTTACTACTAATTCTGGTAAAATAGTATTCGGAGATACCCGGATTATATAAGAGGTTTCTTCTCGTCCGCACTCATTCTGCGCAACCATTTTGACCACGTAATCTTTGACAGCTCCGCTAGTGTAAGTATGTTCTACAGGTGATTTGTCATTCTTGGTTAATAAGGTGCCGTCACCGAAATCAAAGTAATAAGTATTGGTTCCCCCGGGAGAAGTATTGCTGAAGATTACCTTCATTGGAGAACAGCCTGCAGTTTTATCAGGAGAGAATAAAGAAATTGGTCTGGCCTTTACAAATACACCAGAAACTACCGTTACCTTTCCACAAGAAGTTGTGGCAGTCAGTGCAACTTTATAAGTGGTATCCTTACCCAGCGGATCTGGCTGGAAAGTAACTTGCCCGGGCATAACCTGCGTGGTAGTTACGCCATTCCCAAAATCCCAGAAGAAAGTTGCGTTGGTCAAAGAGGTAGAGGTATTGATGAAATTGACTTTCAGCGGGCCGCAACCTTCTTTGGCACTTTGTGTAAAAGCAGGGACGACATTCTCAATCGTACTAAAAGTATGGCTGAATTCATCTTGCGTACAGCCAAGGCTGCTGGTCACCACCAGCTTAATCACGACCGTACTATTGCTGAGTTTCATCGTATAACCCGGGAAATTGCTGCCAGTTCCAATTTGTAAATCGTCAGCATACCAGGTGTAGGTAGCATTGCGATCGGGATAAGTAATGGCTGTTATATTTAAAACAAAAGGAATACAGCCGTTATCTGCGGTAAAAGTATATTCAGCTTTCGCATTGGGTTTGACTGTAATTTTTACGGAAGGGCTGATACTCTGTAAAGCTCCGTTACAAGCTTGTGTACTCACCACACGTCTGTAAAAAGTAGTGGCAGTTAACGCTTGTGGTATATAGCCTGAAAATACAGCTGCGCTAATGTCCATCCAAACCGTATTATCCGGACTGGATTGCCACTGATAATTAAAATGACCGTCAGATCCGGTGGGCGTACTGCCAGTCAAAGCTGCGGGAATTAGGCCTGTACAGATTGTTTGATCAGCAGTGATGGTGTTATTGCTGATTGGAGGCTGGGCAATTATCTGAATCACATTACTCAGCATAGGGCAGGGGCCACTGGTTACTGTTCTGCGGAAACTTAAAGTAGATAAAAGTTTGAAATTCAGGTCTTTTGAGGTTTGTCCGCTAATCACATTCCATGTAACTCCATTGTCGGCGCTGCTTTCCCAGAGGTAAGTGTAAGTCCCGTTTCCTCCGGTTGGCGTATCACCTGTGATGTCAATCGTTTGTCCATAACATACCTCAGCGCTACTGCTGCTAATCGTATTGCTGACAGCAGGGAGGTTGGTAATTGTTACCTCAGCCGTTGTTGGGTTACAGTTTGCAGCGCCTTTGATTGTCCATTTTAATACATAAGCCTGGCCTGGAGTAAGCCCGGTAACCTGTGTTTGCGGATTTGACGGATCGGCAATCACCAGTGTTCCGGAAACCGCAGACCATTGCCCCGTTTCTCCGGTTTTAGGTGTATTCCCAGCCATTGATGTCACTGTTTTGGCGCATAAGATTTGTGCAGGCCCGGCATTGGCAATAGTAATTGCTGCATCAACTTTGACAGCAATAGTAACTGGTGTTCCCTGGCAGCCGGTAGTAGAAACCGGAGTGATGGTATAAGTCACAATGCCTTGCACAGCACCACTGTTCACTAAAATATCCTGGATAGCAGTAACAGCAGCTGGAGTGGCTTGATTTGTATTTCCGGTAATACCAGTAGCAGTACTTGTCCAGGTATATTGAGTATTCGTTATGGTGGAACTCAATGTAATTCCGGCGGCTTCATTTCCACAGATTACGGGTTGAGCTACAGTAGCTGTGACCACTGGTATTGGCGTAATCGTTACGGTGAAAGTATAGGGAATACCATCACATCCATTGCTTTTAGGTGTAATCGTATAGATGACTACGGCATTGGTGGTTGCATTTGTATTCCTGATGACCTGATTAATCGGGCCAGAACCCGATGGTGAAAACCCCGTAGCCATTCCATCGGCATTAGCAGCTGTCCACGTGAAACTACTGCCTGTTACGCTGGATACAGGCGTATGAAAGGCTGCCTGACCCGAACAAATATTCTGCGTCGTATTTGTGCCTGTATTGTTAGGGTAAATCTGTATCGAAAGATTTGCTTCAACGCTTGCGCAAGGAGCAGGAAGACCGGTTTGGACTCTTAATATAACAGTTGCAACTCCGGCATTGCGTTCAGCAGCAGTGGGCGTATAAGTAGTAATTAGATTATCAAGTGCGGAAAAAACACCTCCACCACCTACCCATGTAAAGGTCGTATTTGGATTACGGTCAGTGATAGTCCCGGTCAAACTGATCGCTGCATTATAACAAGCCGGGTTAGCAGCGGCAGTTATTTCAGGTTTTGGTGATTTTGAAAGTGTGATTTTCTGCATTTTTGTTATGGTCCCGCAATTGTTGGTATGTGTCAGCGTTACCGTATAAGCAGCGTAATCGGCAAAATTCAGCGTTGGGTATTTAGTATTCGGGCCATCGGGTGATACAAATGTGTAATTACCCGTGCTGGTCACTGTCCAGGTATAGGTTCCACTGATTTCTTCTGCTGTGCCATTCAGCGTGGTTTGCGTAGGGCCAGCGGTAGGATTAAAAGTGTAATTTCCAGTAGCACACAAGGTAATATCTGGGGATAAAGTTGCTTGCGGCTGTGTATTGACTACAATTTTCTGCGGGGCACTGGTCACTGTGCAGGTGCCGGACTGAACAGCTAACGTTATATCATATACTCCGGTCTGCGTAAACTTAAATTTCGGAGTTGCGGTATGCGCATCAAAAGTAACCCCTGTTACCGGAGTGATTGCCCAGGTATAAACAGGGCCGGCATTAGGACAAGTATTGTCCAGAACAGTAGTATTAACTGGGATTAGCGTTCCAGGAGTTAAACAGATCAGGTTGTTTTCAAGAGTAAAGTTCGGTTTTGGCGGATCCTGTACACAGATATTTTTTTCTGCATCTTCTGCCTGGCAATTGCCGTTGCTCTTTGAAGTCATCCGGATCACATGTGTACCTTTTGTCGTAAAAACAGGGCTCGGTGGCGGAGTGGCAAAAGTAACATCTGTCAACACTCTGACTCCATCCACATACCACGTATAAAGCACCAGATTATCATTACAGCCCGTTGAATTCTCATTTGGGTTTTGTCCGGCAGTAGATTGGTTGGTCAGTAAAACACGGTCGCCCACGCAGACCACAGAAGGTGCTTCAAACTTGTTGATCGGTCTGGAAACGACTCTTGCCGTCGTAGAGATACCTGTCCCAATAGCACCACAATACGGACTTGAAACCTGGACATTGATTCCAAAGGCATTATAATTGGTTTTATTACCAGTAGTATAAGTAAACCCGCACGAGGATTCAGTGAATGTATGCTGTACCTTATTATTGTTTGCTTTGATATCACAAATGGTATACTCGTCTGATTTCCTGTCTCCCCAGTCTATTTTATAAGTATTACCCGGGAAATTGGCTGCGATACCAGTCAGTTTATTCACTTCTACACCATACTCAAAAGAACCGACCGGATAACAGACCGTATTACCGCTTGTTGTCGAAAATGCAGTGATCGCAAGATTGTTGATCAGAAAATAGGCTTGCGTACCTACCGTTCCATCTGGAGAGGTGGCTTTCACAAAAATTGTATAGTGTGCCAGATCTGCTGTAAAGCTGTTCAGTTTCGTTGCAGCAGAATAGGTAAGTACGACCGGAGTTCCTGGATTTAATTCATTATTAATTGTAGCAGTGACCGCATCGGTCGTAGATTCATTGGTAAAATTGAATTCTGTATCCGCTGCGCTGTTACAGGAGCCAAAGGTCAGCGGGTTTGTACTTATGGTGGATGCGACACTGCTCAGCGCAGCTGTGACCGGTGTTCCGGCCTTAATTTCAAAAGGAGCTGACAGATCAGTACTCAACGCGGGGTTTGTAGATTTAACCCTTACTTTATAACCTGCGCCAGCTGGTGTACCCGGTGGTATTTTTCCGTTGACAAAAGTGGAGTAAAACCCATTGTAATTTCCTAGTGTAAATTCGTTACCTGCGGAGTTAACTAAGACCAGGCTAAACGTGTTACCAATCTTGATACAGTTGCTTTCGCCGATATTGAAAGTGGCGCTGATGGTTGATCCGGGCGTATAAGGTCCTCCATCCACCATTCCAAGGGTAAGCTGAGCGTTGGAATGAAAGGATATAATACTAAGGAAGAGAGCGAAAAAGACAGTTAGAATTTTCCTCATATTGTATCGGTATATCAATTTAGAAAATAGAATCTATTTTTCCAAACACCTGCCTTACAACGAGTTGAAATTTCTAAAGTATAAAAAAACCTCCAGTTTTAAGACTGGAGGTTTTAATCAGCGATTAACAGAATTTACTTACATCATTCCGCCCATTCCACCGCCACCCATAGGAGGCATAGCAGAACCTGCTGCATTATCATCAGGATCATCAGCTAATACACACTCAGTTGTTAACAACATCGCTGCGATAGAAGCTGCGTTTTCTAAAGCTACACGACCAACTTTAGTTGGATCGATAACACCTGCACTGATTAAGTTTTCATAAACATCAGTACGGGCATTGTAACCGAAATCACCTTTACCTTCTTTAACTTTTTGAACTACGATAGAACCTTCAATACCTGCATTCTGGCAGATTTGACGTAATGGCTCTTCGATAGCACGTTTAACGATTGCGATACCAGTAGTCTCGTCTTCGTTAGATCCTTTCATTCCTTCTAAAGCTTCGATAGCACGGATGAAAGCAACACCACCACCAGCAACGATACCTTCTTCAACAGCCGCGCGGGTTGCATGTAAAGCATCATCAACACGGTCTTTTTTCTCTTTCATCTCTACTTCAGAAGCTGCACCTACGTAAAGAACTGCAACACCGCCAGCTAATTTAGCCAAACGCTCTTGTAATTTTTCTTTATCGTAATCAGAAGTTGTAGTTTCGATTTGAGCTTTGATCTGGTTAACGCGTGCTTTGATGTCCTCAGAAGAACCAGCACCGTTAATAATTGTAGTATTGTCTTTGTCTACAACGATTTTCTCAGCAGTACCTAAATAAGTAAGGTCAGCATTTTCTAATTTGTAACCTCTTTCTTCAGAAATTACAGTACCACCTGTTAAGATAGCAAGATCTTCTAACATTGCTTTTCTACGGTCACCAAAACCTGGAGCTTTAACAGCAACAACTTTCAGAGAACCACGGATTTTATTCACTACTAAAGTAGCTAAAGCTTCACCATCTAAATCTTCAGCGATGATTAATAATGGTTTACCAGTTTGAACTTGTTTCTCTAAAATCGGTAACAATTCTTTCATGTTACTGATCTTTTTGTCATAGATCAAAATGTAAGCGTTTTCTAATTCCGCTTCCATTTTATCAGCATTAGTTACAAAGTATGGAGATAAGTAACCACGGTCAAATTGCATACCTTCTACTGTTTTTACTTCAGTTTCAGTACCTTTTGCTTCTTCAACAGTAATTACACCATCTTTACCTACTTTACCCATTGCCTCAGCGATCAATGCACCAATAACTTCGTCATTGTTTGCAGAGATAGATGCAACCTGTTTGATTTTGTTATTGTCTTCACCAACAGTTTGAGACTGAGCTTTTAAGTTTGCTACAATAGCTGTAACCGCTTTATCGATACCGCGTTTCAAATCCATTGGATTTGCACCAGCAGCAACGTTTTTAATACCCGCTGTAACGATTGCCTGAGCCAATACAGTTGCAGTAGTTGTTCCGTCACCTGCAATATCAGCAGTTTTAGAAGCAACCTCTTTAACCATTTGAGCACCCATGTTTTCGATTGGGTCTTTTAATTCAATTTCTTTCGCAACAGTAACACCATCTTTCGTAATTGCTGGTGAACCGAATTTTTTATCAATAATTACATTACGTCCTTTTGGACCTAAAGTTACTTTTACTGCATTAGCCAAAGTATCAACACCTCTTTTCAGGGCGTCACGGGCTTCTACGTTATATTTTACTTGCTTTGCCATTTTTAACTTTTTTTTAATATTTGGTGAGATTTGCCGGGTTAAACCAACAACTAAAGAACTGCGTAAAGATCAGTTTCACGCATAATAAGATACTCTTTACCTTCAAAAGTAATTTCAGTACCTCCGTATTTGCCATATAAAACTACATCACCAACTTTAACGCTCAATGGTACTAAGTTTCCTGTTAACTCGGCATATTTACCCGGGCCAACTGCAACTACTGTTCCTTGCTGAGGTTTTTCTTTAGCTGTATCCGGGATATAAATACCCGAAGCAGTTTTTTCTTCGGCAGGAGCAGCTTCAACAACTACTCTATCTGCAATGGGTTTAATGTTTAAAGCCATAACTTAATTATTGTTTTAATTTAAAGGTTAACGTATAAATTGTATAATAACGCTAAAGACACATCAGTTTTTATGCCAAGGAGCTTTCGGTTGCCAAATTTACACAGCCTTGTCAGCTAATAGATTAAGCGCCTATTTTTTTTGTGTCAGACTGGCAGGGATAAACGAAAGAAGCCCGTCAGATTTATTTTCTGACGGGCTTCTGCACTCTTGTAACAGCGCTTATTTTTTTGGTGCTTCCGGTGTAGGTGTAGTTGCCGGAGCAGGAGTTGTAGCTGGTTTAATACCACCGCCAATTGGAGAAGGTGTAGGTGTTTTATCCAATTGCTGTTGAATTTTAGAATCGCCGCCGCCAGTAGCTCCGGTTGATCCTGTTTTTCCAATCGCAGTAATTGCCAGTGAAATTACAACAACTAAAGTTAAAAGAACCCAGGTGCCTTTTTCAAGTACATCACCTGTACGTTGTACACCGAACATATTGCTTCCCGATCCGCCTGTTGCCAGACCACCGCCTTTAGGATTTTGTATTAAAACAAACAGGCCTAATGCAACACAAATAATGATCAATAAAATAATTAAAAAAAGCATAGTATGTTAAATGGTTAAATTTTCTTTTCTATAGATTGGATAAGGTCGGCAAAGTAACGTCTTTTTTCTGGAAACTTCAAACTTAATTTTTCATAAGTATCTATCGCCTTGTCGTAAAGCATTTGCTCGATATAAATATTGGCCAGTGTTTCAGATACAAGGTCATTCTGATCCTCTGCACTTTTCTTGGCCTTGTTTTCATTATCGATCTGCTCGGGTTTAGGGGGCAGGATCTGCGGGTCATTTTTAATAAAACTTTCTATAATCTCCGCATCTTTGGTCGCTGGTCTTTGCTGCTCTTCGGTACCGAGTAAAGCTTCACTTCCGGTCAGGTGGCTCTGTATATGAAAAATGTGTTCTACATACTGCTGCTGTAATTCCTGGGCATTATTTGTTTTAGGTAAAGCATAAGGCTGAAATATACTCTGATGCTCTTTACGGGTTTTAGCAAGCCACCATAAAAAGGTGTAAGGCAGATTTTCATCGTGGTAATTACTAACCTGGCTATTTTCTACTTCGGCTGCTGCCTGAGCTTCATGTTCTTCAATCACCGGCGCAGCTGCAACCTGCTCATTTTTTGGCTCTGCAACCTCTGTTGTACTGAAGTTTTGTTCAAAGGCAAAGAAGTCTGAAGAAGCAATGCTCTCAAAAACGAAATCATCTTCCAGGGAGTTCTTGCGTTCGGGAGCCTCATTTGTAACGGCTGTTTCAGCATCAGAATCTGAGTTCCTGAATGGGCGGTAATTGGTATGGTCAACCTCAGCAATTTCCTCAAATACTTCTTCCAGTTCATCGAAACTTTCCTGTTCATTCTCTTCTCTCACCCCGGCACATCCGTTGACAATTAAAAAGGTGACTGGTGTATTTTCTTTTTTGAACAGAAACTGATGTAAAAGTGACCCATTGGTATAAAGTGAGGCCTGAACAAGTTGATTGGTACTTTTTGCTCTTTGTAAATCGGCTTTAGCCAATAATAAATGCAAAGGCTGATAATATGGGTAAGTCTGCAACAAATCGCTCAACATAGCCGTATGCTGCGGAGAAGCCTTTTGAGGATCCGCAATTAATTCAGCAAGTTGTTGTTGTGTATCTTTATCCAGCATTATGAGGCTAAGTTAACAATTGAAATTCATTTAATATACCGGTTTTTTCAGCTCTTTTACCATTGCGCAAAAGCCCTGTTGAATATATCTTCAGTAAGCTGTGCGTTAATATCTTTATTTAATTGGAGCTGAACAGATTCCAGACTCTGACCTCTCATGTCAAAATCTTTAAACCGCTCAAATGATTCTTCAAAACTTTGTTTAGGATTCAGGTTGTTCGTGTATTTTACACTTACTTTAATCGTCAGCCTGTTTCCACCTGCACTTGGTGCGTTGTTATTCTGAAGGGCAATAGGGCGGATGTCATAACCCGTAATCCTGCCTTCAAAAATAGCATCTGCATTACTCTGGGTAACCACAAGTCTGGTTTGATTCCGGATACGCAGCTTTAATGCCTCCGTAAAATCTGCACTTAATGTCGGGATTACCAAGGGCGCATTATTTTCAAAATACGATACGGTTACCGTTTTCATCTCTGCAGGAATAGAAGCTCCGTTTAACTTTACTGAACACGAATTCACTAAGGTTGCCAGCGGAAGCAATAACAATAAACAGATTCTTTTCATGACCTAATTTAAATTGAGTTCCTTGATTTTTCTATACAGCGTGCGTTCTGAAATCCCCAGTTCCTGGGCTGCGAACTTACGCTTGCCTTTATGTTTTTTCAGGGCCTTCTTGATCAGATCAGATTCCTTGTCAATCAAGGATAGGGATTCTTCTACTTCTTCCGCGTCATGTGTGTAGTTATAGTCTACAGGTGTATTCTGCGGAGATTTTTTAATCATGAAAGTAGAATCATTGCTCACAGTCTGATCTACTTCCTGGTAAAGCTGATTGATATAATGCGGGTTTTCCTCCATGATATGTGAAGTATTTCCGCCACTCTGAATAATCTCGGCAACCAGTTTCTTCAAATCCATCATGTCCTTTTTCATGTCGAAAAGAACTTTATACAGGATATCTCTTTCAGAAAAATCTTCTTTATTACTTCCGTTATTCAGTGCCATTGGCAAATTGCTGCCTCCTTCATTCGGAATATAATTCAACAAAGCACCAGCAGTTACATTCCGGTCTTTTTCAAGGACACAAATTTGTTCGGCAATGTTTTTAAGCTGTCTGACGTTTCCCGGCCAGCTGTAATTGCTCAGCATTTGTATCGCATCCGGTTCTAAATGGATACCGGGGCTGCGGTATTTATCGCTGAAATCAGCAGAAAACTTTCTGAACAGCAGGAATATGTCTTCTTTTCTTTCGTGTAAAGCAGGAATACGCAGCGGCACAGTATTTAAACGGTAATATAAATCCTCACGGAACTTACCAGATTTTACCCTGTTATACACATCTACGTTTGTTGCTGCAATAATACGGACGTCAGTCTTCTGTACTTTAGAAGAACCTACACGCAGGTATTCTCCGCTTTCCAGTATTCTTAATAAACGGGCCTGCGTACCTAAAGGTAATTCTGCAACCTCATCCAAAAAGATAGTTCCTCCGTTTGCTACTTCAAAATACCCTTTACGGGCTTCATGAGCACCAGTAAAAGAGCCTTTCTCGTGTCCGAATAATTCTGAATCTATTGTGCCTTCGGGAATGGCACCACAGTTTACGGCAATAAAAGCACCGTGTTTACGGGTGCTCATCTGGTGGATAATGTGTGAAAATACTTCTTTTCCACTACCACTTTCCCCAGTAATTAATACTGACATATCCGTTGGCGCTACCTGCCTGGCAATATCTATAGCACGGTTTAAAAGTGGAGAACCACCAATAATCCCAAATCGGTTTTTAATATCTTGTACGTCCAAAATAATTATATTTAAATGCTCACTGGAGTATATTTGTTAAGCGGTAATTCTGCCCAGTAAAGTCGCTGATGTACAACGCTCAATAATGACATTTACGTATTGCCCTGGTTTCACATTTTCTACTGCCGGGAATACGATCATTGCATTCTGGTCATTTCTTCCGCAAAGGTCCTTGTCAGACTTCTTAGAGAACCCTTCTACTAAAATCCGGACTGTTTTTCCTACAGATTTCTGTAACCTGTAATGAGAAGTAGTCTGTTGTTTCAATAAGATTTCCTGTAAACGGCGTTTTTTAACATCTTCCGGAATATCATCTTCCAGTTTTCTTGCAGCCATTGTTCCTGGTCTTTCAGAATAACTGAAACAGAAAGCAAAATCATAACCCACATAATCCATCATGGATAAGGTTTCCTGATGTTCTTCTTCCGTTTCTGTACAGAAACCAGCAATGATATCTGTAGAGATTGCACAATCAGGAATAATATTTCTGATCGCATCGATCCGGTTGATATACCATTCGCGGGTATAAGTACGGTTCATCAGGTCCAATACCCTGCTGCTTCCCGATTGTACCGGCAAGTGGATATTGTTACAGATGTTATCATATTTCTGAATGGTATGTAATACTTCGTCTGTAATATCTTTTGGATGAGAAGTCGAGAAACGAACACGTAATTCTGGGCTGATCAGTGCTACTTTTTCCAGTAACTGGGCAAAGTTGACCATGATCTCGGCACCATCTTCTGCTTCTGCTGTACCTTTCCACTTGTAAGAATCAACATTCTGTCCAAGTAAGGTCACTTCTTTGTAACCGCGGTCATGTAAATCCTGCGCTTCAGCAAGAATAGAATGCGGATCGCGGCTGCGTTCCCGGCCCCTGGTAAAAGGAACTACGCAGAAAGAACACATATTATCACAACCACGCATAATGGAAATAAAAGCAGTAATTCCGTTTCCGTTTAAACGAACCGGGCTGATATCTGCATAAGTCTCTTCTCTGGATAGCAAAACATTAATTGCTTTCTGACCATCACCCACCTGTTCTATCAGTTGTGGTAAATCGCGGTAAGCATCAGGTCCGACAACCAGATCCACCAATTTCTCTTCTTCAAGGAATTTAGATTTCAAACGTTCTGCCATACAGCCTAAAACCCCCACAATCAGTTTAGGGTTTTTACGTTTTTCTATACCGAACTGTGATAACCGGTTACGGACACGTTGTTCTGCATTTTCCCTGATCGAGCAGGTATTGATAAAGATTGCATCTGCTTCCTGATAATTACCTGTCGTCTCAAAACCCTGATCTAACAGGATAGAGGCAACAATTTCACTATCAGCGAAGTTCATCTGGCAACCATAACTTTCAATATAAAGCTTCCTCGCATTAAGCAGTTTTGGGGCATCAACAATCAGAGCTTCACCCTGGCGCCCTTCATCATGTGTTTTGTCTGTTAGCTGTAAATCGATCATAAATGAGTAACATTCTTAAAGGGACAAAAATACTAAATTTAATTTGTAAATGACAAATTGGCAGCATTTAAAAATCTGGTTAAGCTGTATATCTAACCCTTTTAGACGCTATACTGACATTCAACGTTTCAAATATCAAAAACATTATAAGGCATTATCTGTAATATTAGTTAAATACATAAATATGACAGACCATACATCAGGGAAAAAGAAAATATGGAAATGGCTCGCTGGAGTGCTTTTAGTCCTGATTGTTAGTGTTGGTTGTGCGTCACTTTATTTCAGTATGCAATGGAAACCTGTCCTGACTAAAAAAATTAAAGAGGTAGTTTCAAAAGGTTCAGCCGATCTGTATAAAATTGATTTTAAGGATATCCATCTGAACCTGCTTGCCGGAAGTGTAACTGTTGACAGTATTTTACTGGCTCCTGATACTGCCGTTTTTAATGCAAGAAAGAAATTGGGGAATGCACCAACACACTTATTCCAGGTGAAGCTCGCACGCCTCAGACTGCGTCATATCGGTATCCTTGAAGTCTGGCTTCATAAAAAGATAAAGATGAATGATATTATTCTGGAGAATCCTTCGATTAATATGATTTATAATAAAGTTGATAAAAAGCCGGATACGGTTAAAGACAAACGGAGTCTTTATGAGCTGATTTCAAAAACACTTGCGACTGTTCATATTGGGGGAATTAAGATTGCAGATGCAGATTTTGATTATATCAACGGGGCAGATGGACGTTTACTGAACTCCGTAAAGCATTTGAATGTACAGATCAGGGATTTTAAGCTGGATGCTGCTACTGAAAAAGATACAACCAGGTTTTATTATGCAAAAGATGTATCATTTGAACTGGCGGGCTATCATTCTTTAACGAAAGATAAGCTTTATACAATGAAAGTAGATACGATAACGGGATCTGCAACTGGTCAGACCATCCGGATCAAAGGATTTAAAATGATCCCCATGTATCCTGACCTGGCTTTCAGCAGGAAACTGAAAGTTCAAAAAGATCGTTATGACCTGGTCTTTGGCGAAGTTGCTTTTACAGGCATTGATTTCGTAAAATTTAACTTAGACCGGGTGATTCATGCAAAGAGTCTGAAAATAGGGCAGACCATAGCTAAGGTCTTTATGAATAGGGAAATGCCGCCAGGTTCAGCAAATAAGGGAAATAATTTTCCGCATATGGCCTTGCAGCGGTTACCTATACCAGTTACGATTGATACCTTAAAATTGAATAAGGTCAGCGTTGCTTATACGGAGTATAATCCGATGTCGCAGCAACGTGGAACAGTGAACATAGACCAGTTGACTGGTCAAGTACTGAATGTAACCAATGATTCCTCTTCACTGGCAAGGAATCATTTTGCCGTGGCCGATGTAAATGCGCTGATGATTAAGGCAGCACAGTTAAATATCGTGATTAAGTTTAATTTGCTGGCAAAAAACGGCACTTTTTCTTTTAAGGGCCATATCGGAAAACTGGATATGGTGAAGTTAAATCCGCTTGCTCAGCCATTGGGAATGGTAGAAATTGAGACTGGGCAGATACAAAAGATAGATTTTGATGTTCACGCAAACGAAAAGGGATCTGACGGGACTATGCAGCTCTATTATAATCAGTTGAAAGTTAAATTACTGAAAGAAGGGGAAAACGGAAAGCCTGTTCAGAAAAAGGGTTTACTTTCTTTCTTAGCGAATACTTTGATTATTAAAGATGAAAATCCGTCTAAAAACGGTGATTTAAGAACAGCTAAGATCCATTTTGAGCGGCCTCCCGGCGCCTCGTTTTTTAACCTGTTGTGGAAGAGTGTTTTTGTAGGAATGAGGGAAACGATAGGATTGGGAATTATCCCGATGCAGAGCCCGGAGAAAAGCCGGAAAGAAGTAGTGAATAAAATGAAGGAGCGCCGGGTCAAAAAGGCGGAAAGAATTAACGGGAAGAGGTAAAATGACTGGTTTTTATTTTCTTAAAAACGTATATTGTAATTTTTAGACGCTTGGTTAGGCATGATGAGAAAAACCCGAAAAACATTTACGGTAATTAAATGGGTTGCTGCTATCATGTTTCTGCTGTTTGCAGCAGCAGATGCGATGTCATGGTATCTTAGTGTGAAGCTAAGGCCCGTTATTATGAAAGAACTGAAGGATTTGGTGCTGAATTCTACGGATAGCCTGTATCGTATTGAGTTTTCTACCGTAAATACCAACTTCCTGCTGGGGAATGCTTCTGTCAGTAACGTGAAGATTATCCCTGATACCAATATTTTTAATAAGCTGATCAAGCTTAAACGAGCGCCGAATAATATTTATGAAGTCAGCCTGAAAAAGTTGACCATCCGTAACTTTCATCCACTCCGTATTTACAGGGACAAGAAGCTGAGTGTAGAGCAGTTGTTGTTTGAGCATCCTAAAGTAGTCATGATCAACAGGCAGTTTGATTTCAATGAGAACAGGCCTCCAAGACCAAATAAATCTCCTTATGAATATATTTCGAAGTTTCTGAAGCTGGTGAGTGTAAACACGATCAGTTTAAAGGATGTGAGTTTCAAGTATATCAATAAAAATTTACCGGTACCAGTAGCAGACTCTCTGGATAAGCTGGACATTACGATGAAGGATTGGTTGATTGATGCAAATTCGGCTACTGATCCAACCCGGATTTACCTGTTAAAGGATGTACTGATCAATTTGAATGATTATCAGTTTGCTACGCCTGATAGTTTATACCATATACAGTTGAATGAGTTTTCTTTTGCGGCTTCGACAGGGAAATTGAATGTGAAGAAGTTTGCGGTAGTGCCACGGTATTCTGAAATGGATTTTGGACGTAAGGTTGGTTTTTCTAAAGAACGTTTCAGTATTCAGCTGAGTGATATTAGCTTGAGTGGGATCGATTTGCCGTTGTATATCAAGAAGCAGGAACTTGCGGCTGAGGAAATGAATATTACGAATGGTTTTGTGTCTGTTTTCAATAACAATGCATTGCCTTCGCAGGGAATAGAACGGGTGGGGAAATTTCCACACCAGCTGTTACAAATGGTTAAAGCGCAATTAACGGTGAAGAAGTTGAGTTTGAATGATGTTGATATTAGTTATGCGGAGTTTGATAGTGATAGCAAGCAAAAGGGCAGGATTACTTTTGAAAAAACATCGGGAACGATTTTAAATGTGACGAACGAGGCGAAAGTGAAGGCTAAGAGTCCTTTCATGCTGGCCAATTTAAATACGTATATGATGGGTCAGGGGAAGCTGACAGTCAATTTCAAGTTTGATCTGAATGCTAAGAACGGGGCGTTTTCTTATAATGGTGAGCTGGGGGATATGGATGGTGGATTTTTAAATAGAATTACCAAGCCATTGGGTATGTTGCAGGTGAATAGTGGAATGGTGAAAAAGTTGAGTTTTAATGTGGTGGCAGATGAAGCAAAAGCTAGTGGTGATCTGAGTTTCAGGTACAAGGATTTGTCGATTGGTTTGATGAGGAAGGTGGAAGGAAAGAACAGATTAGTGAAACTGGGATTATTTTCTATGCTGGCAAATTCATTGGTGATCAGACCGGATAATCCAGACGAAAGGGGGAAGTTTGTTGGTGCCTCGATCTATTTCCAAAGGGATCCGAAGATTTCTTTCTTTAGTTTTATCTGGAAAACGTTGTTGCAGGGAATTAAATATACGGTTGGGTTAACGCCAGAGAAGCAGGCCGAGATCGATTCGCAGATAGCGAAGTTCGAGAAGATGAAGAGTGATAGGGAGCGGCGTAGAGAGGCCCGGCGGAGAAGGAAAAAATAATATTTACAGCTATAGATCTCCTCAAACAGAAAATGCTGAACAACTCTAGTCATTCGGCATTTTCTGTTTTAAAGAGCTTATTTTTTATTGTAAAACCTCTGCAGGTGCTGGTCTGTCTAACAAGTTAGTATAATAGAAACGGGCACGCTCTGAAAAATCATGCTTGCTTTTAACACCTCTCCAACCATGTCTGCCACCTGGGTAGATCATCAATTCGAAGTGCTTGTTTTCATCTTCAAGTTTGTTAATCAGCTGAATTGTATTTTGCATGTGGACGTTGTCATCCATATCACCGTGCATGATACGCATCAAACCTTTATATTTGTTAGTGTATGTTAATACCGAAGCATTTTTATAACCCTCAGGGTTTTCCTTAGGTGTGTCCATAAAACGTTCTGCATATACGCTGTCATAAAGTTCCCAGCTCGTAACAGGAGCTCCTGCATAACCAAAATCAAAATAATCTGCACCATAGGTTAAAGCCATCGTTGTGATATAACCACCATAGCTGTGGCCTGTAATCAGCAGCTTTTTATTGTTCACCCACGGTTTCGCTTTTAACCATTTTGCAGCGGTAATGTAATCCTTCATCTCCCATTTACTCAGATTTCTATGCATCAGGGCTACACCTTCTTTACCGAATTTACCAGAAGCACGGTGATCTACCTCTATCTGGATAATACCTTCATTTGCCCACCATTGCAGGTCGGCTTTTTTCCAGGTGTTTTTTACAGTTCCGGCATCAGGGCCACCGTAAATACTGAAGATCACAGGGTATTGTTTAGTCTCATCAAAATCTACCGGGTAAGTAATCACCGCAGGCAAATTATAACCATCATCGGTTGGGATCGTGATCATTTCTGTCTTCCCGATATTGTAGCTTGCGAAATCAGCAGATTTACTATCCGCGATTTCTTTAATGATTTTTCCATTGTGATCCACTAACGCTTGTTTAGTTGGCGTGGTTACATTGGAATAAGTCGTAATGAATTTATCGCCCGAAGGAGACATTTCTACTTCGTGGGTATAGTTTCCGAAAGTCAGTCTTTTTAGATTTTTACCATTGTAATTAACACTGTACAGGTCGGTTGTTGTCGAAGCTTCTTTATTCGCCATGAAATAGACTACTTTATTCTTCTCATCCACTTTAACAATATTCTTTACCTGCCATTTACCACTGGTCAATGGATTCACCAGTTTGCCGTCCAGGGTATACAGGTAGTAATGCGCCCAGCCTGTTTTATCACTTTTTAAGATATAGTGTTTTTTATCCTCTAAATAGGTAATGCGACCATCGTAATCCAGGTCTACCCACGATGATTGTTTCTCATCATAGATCTCTTTTTTAGCACCAGTCTCTGGTTTAACTGCGTAAAACTTCAGGTTATCCTGTCCGCGGTTCATCCATTGCACCATCATATTGCTGCCATCGTAGCTCCAGTATGGAGTTCCAAAATATTGATCGTCTTTTTCGTTGAAATCAGCCCATACAATAGCACCACCTGCCGAAGGAACAAAACCTATTTTAACTTCAGGGTTAGGATCGCCAGCTTTTGGATAACGTGTTTTCTCTACGTAACCATGCTGCCCTGTTGAACCATTGATTGGGAACATCGGTACGTTAGTATCGTCAAAACGCATAAAAGCAAGATGCTTGCTGTCCGGGGCCCACCAAAAAGCCTTGTACTTTGTAGGGCGGCCCAGTATTTCTTCGAAATAAACCCAGGAAGAATACCCGTTATAGATCACATCTGTGGCATCGGTTGTATATCTGATTTCTTTACCTGTAGTCACATCAACAGCATAAAGATCGCTTTTACGGGTAAAGGCTACGTATTTTCCGTCTGGAGAGAGGGTTGGGTTAAGCTCTTCCTCAGGAGTATTGGTTAAACGTTTAGGTGCTGATTTACCATATTGAATATAAATATCATTGTCTTTTACCGTCACCTCCACATCACTTTTTGGCGGCGGTGTATAGGCTGTTTTTGCACCTGAATTGATGTCTACTGCATACAAACTGTGTGTTTTCTCGTCTTTTTCTATGTAGTGGTTTTCATCACTCCAGCCTGTAACTTTATTCAGGCTTTTCGTTAACGAAGGGGAGAGGCCCTGCGTTTGTGCAAAATTAAGTCTGTGCTCCTGGGCTTGCAGATTGATACTGAAACAGAGTCCGGCTGCCAGACTAAATAGTAAAGGATTCTTCATATGGGAAATTTAATGGCACAAAACTAAGAAAGCAACGGCGCATTATTTGTATTGTGTAATAGATGTTACCTGATAAAAAGAAAGCATGCTGCGTTAATGCAGCATGCTTTCGTGAAAATATCTTTTTAAATTATTATTGTGGATTGGTTTCCAGATCGGACATCCCAAACATCGCGACCAGTTTATTGCCCAGATAAAAGTTTAAGGTCTGATCTGCAATGTCATATCTGAATGTTTTATCGTTCAGCAGATTTACAAAATCATTTTCCAGTTTCATCTTCTCTTCTGAACAGGCCATCATAGTGCTTCCGATCTGTTTAAACGTAATTGCACCTTTGCTGAACTCATAACTTCCGAAAATGTTATTACAGCCCGCAGAACCGTTGAACCGCTGGTCTTCACGGTGAAAGATCAGATAAGCAGGTGATTCTTCCTGGGTAATCCCGTTCAGCTGGATTAAGTTCCATTTATGATTAAAAACGAAGTTCGCTTCAGCAGTATTTGTGAGCGTGCTTTCGATGCCCCGTGATATTTTCTGGCGTTTTAAAACTCTTTTTACTTTGTAGCTATAACTGGAAGCATCTGCCGGAACATTTGCTCTTTTAGTCCGCGAAACCAGCAGGGTATACCGGTAACCAGGCTGATAACTGAATCCTACGATGCCGCCATAGAAAAATTCCCAGTCTTTACTCGTTGTATATTTGACCAGGTAACAGGTTTGAGTTCCCATACCTGTACAGTTTGCACGCTCTTCTTTGATAACCATCCGGATGTCTTCTGCTTTGCTATAACTGGAAAGGCCAGCTATAAAAATCAGGGTAAGAATTAATTTGGTGCTGAAGTTTTTGAATTGTGTTTTCATTGTGTGTTTGCTATGTTACCCCAACAGGATGCCGGAATGGCTACCTTTCCATAAATATAAAAAAAGGGATGCTCATAAACTATGAACATCCCCATTTTTTTAAATTATTTTATTTTGAATTAAATTGACCAGTTCCAGCCGAACTCATCAGCTGTAACTCCGTAACGGATGTCATTTAATTTTTTAGCAATTCCGGTAGAAACCGTACGTGTAGCAGGATCAGTCAGCTGGTAAGTTTTACCTTCATACGTGATCTCACTGATCTGTGTAACTGTTGCTGCGGTACCTACAGCAAAAGCTTCTGTTAAACTTCCGTTTTCGATGTTATCTAAAACTTCCTGGATCAATACTCTTCTTTCTTCTACTTCAGTGCCCATGCTTTTTGCCAGCAGGATAATCGTATCCCTGGTTACACCATCCAGAATCGTTTCACGAACTTCAGGCGTTACAATTTTACCATTGATCACAAACATCAGGTTAGCTGCACCAGACTCTTCCAGGTATTTATGTTCTTTAGCGTCAGTCCAGATCAGCTGATCAAAACCTTCAGCCTGTGCTTCAACAGTCGGAAGCATTGCTCTTGAGTAATTTCCTGCAGTTTTTGCTGCACCAACACCACCCTCAGCCGAACGCGTATAATGCGTCTCAATTTTAACTTTTAAAGGCTTGCTGTAATAAGGAGCACTTGGATTGGCAAGGATTACAAATTTGTAGGTTGAAGACGGTCTTACACCTAAAACCGGGTCCGTAGCGAACATTACTGGTCTGAGGTATAACGAATAATTTTCTTCAGCCGGAACCCACGCTTTATCAATATCGATCAGCGCTGCAATACCCTGCATGAAAACTTCCTCAGGAATATTTGCCATCGCCATACGGGTAGCAGATTTGTTGAAACGTGCAAAGTTTTTATCAGCTCTGAATACGCTTACACCACCGTCCGCTTGTTTATAAGCTTTCAGTCCTTCGAAAATTGCCTGTCCATAATGTAAAGCAGAAATAGCAGGGCTCATCGGAATCGGGCCGTAAGGAAGGATTTCGAAATTCTTCCATTCACCATCTTCATAATCAGCCACGAACATATGGTCTGTAAAAACTTTTCCAAAAGGCAAGTCAGTATAATCTATTTCAGCCAGTCTGGAATGACCAGCTTTTGTGGTTTTTATAGTTAATGTATCTATCACGGTTTCTCTTATTTATCAGTACAAAATTACGAAATATTCGTCTTATATAATATATTATTTCTCTTTATGACATTTGTCCGGTGTCAGTCGTTCCATTGTCAATAAAGAAGGGTTTGTTGTCATTGATTTATTTTTTAATACTTTTCAGTACAGTCAATACCCACGGCTTACCCCATTCCTCTACTTGTTCGGTTGTCCACAAAAACGGATAAAAGATTCTTTTCTGGAAACGCGGAGGCAAATATTTCTGCCAGTTGGTTCCTCCTGTAGCAGCGATGTCTACCGGGTCACGTTCCAGATATCTGACTGCCGACTTATAGTGTGACAAAGGCCACTCTACATTCACGAACAGATCGAGCTTTCTTAACTCTTCGGCTAATAAACCAACATCCTGGCCTTCCTTCTCAAACCTGGTATATAAGGCAGAAAAATTATTGAATTCCCTGTCTTTAACCAATTGCAAAAACTGTGCAGCATATTTGGTGATGAACTGTTTTAAAGTCAATGTCTGTTTTCCACTCGACAATTCAGTGGCTCCGAATTTCCAGTAGATGTTTTCAAACTTCTCTTCCAGACTCGCATTGGCCAGTTCTTCCCTTTTACTCTTGTCAACTAACCTGGTAAAATCTGTCGCACAAATTTCGATCATTCTGTACTGTGCAGATTGAAAGCCACTGGCTGGTAACAACGACATCCGGAATTTAAGGAACTGTTCCTTCTCCATACCCTCTACCATCACGTCAAAAGAGCTGGTCAGTGCAGTGAAATAAGCATTGATACGTTTTACGCGGGTTGTGAAAAACTCTATTGTTAAGGCAGCATGTTCCGCAATTTGTTTGCACTCATGCAGGCAAAGCTTAAAATAAAGCTCTGTAATCTGGTGGTACATGATGAAAATCTCTTCGTCCGGAAAAGGTGTTTTCGGACTCTGAAGACTCAACAAGGTGTCAAGATGGATATAATCCCAATAGGTTAAGAAGTCGGCATAAAGCAGCCCATCCAGATAGGCGGCCATATCCTGGCCCATGGCTTCATACTTTTCCTGTAGTTTATCCAGCTTGCTTTTTATTTCTGGTGTTAGCTCCATTTTAATAAAGTACTCTGAATTTTATAGTCTGTTCAATTTTCTTTAAAGACTTAAAAAGGTCTTTGTCATATTCTGCATTGATATCCGTGATCGCATAACCAATCAATGAATTAGTCATCAGAAACTGGCCTACAATATTGATATTGTGTTTGGCAAAAACAGTATTGATCTGGGCCATAATCCCCGGAACGTTATGGTGGACGTGAATCAGCCGGTGTGAAGAATCAATTCTCGGCAACTGTAAATTCGGGAAATTAACGCTCAGATAAGTAGTCCCTTTATTCATGAAATCCAACATTCTTTTAGGAATGAAATTGGCATTTCTCGGGTTGTTTTTTTGGTCTTCAAAGACCACGATGCCCATACCTGTACAAGCTTGTAAATCCATTTTACTGGATGCGCTGCCGAGGTAACCAATCGTTTTTAACTTCAGTGCGATCTTTAATTTCTCAGGATCCATTTTTTCGCCTTTTCCCAGCAAGATCATATGGACATCTTTCACATATTTATCTTCAAAAGACGTTTTGTGACGGATAGAAAGACCGTCTTTCTTTAAAAGTGCCAGGCTTTCTTCTGGAATATCTCCGATTGCGAGACATAAAATCCTGTTTTTTGGATAAGAAATTGCTCTTGGCAGGTTATTAACGTATAAAAATTCGTCAAAACTTGGCGTCACATGATCAGCCCTGCTCACGATACTTTCTCTGGAAATATTCTCTGTAAAGGCGAAGAATTTCTTAATCATTCCGCTTTCACGAAGCTGAAAATCCGAATACCCATCACCGATTCCGTATAAATCGCCTTCAAGGTTCAGGTGCTGCATTAACTTTACTTTGCCACCTTCTTCACTTAATGGATTGGCATGATCATAATCAATGATTTTACCATCGCCTGTAGTCACAAAAGTATTGGCGTAGATATTTTCTTTTTTGATATGGTACTGGCTCACTACCGGGGTAATAAACTCTTTAAATCCGCCCGATACGATTAATACCTGATCCGCGTGTTTTTTAAAAAATTCTGCATTGCGGGAAAAAGACTTTGATACTTTCTTCTTTAACCGGGTGATCAATTGTTTCAGGTGATCTTCTGAAGCTTCCAGTAACTTTACTCTTTGCGCCAGACTTTCACCAAAGGATAGTTTCCCTTCCATCGCCAGGTTAGTCAGGTCTTCAATCTTCTTAAAGATGGCTTCCTTATCGGGATGCTTTTTGAGGGAAATACGGGCAAGCTCATCAAGAGCCTCTACCTGTGTGAAAGTGCTGTCGAAATCAATGATGTAAATATTCTTTTGCTTCATTTTAAAGTTTTTTTAAACCTGCACATACTTCCTGAATGCTTTGATGCAGGGGCTTAAAGGTGATACCCGTACTATTCCTGATTTTATCGTTGCTGTATAAACTTATATTTAAACTGCTTTTAGCAGCATCGCTGGTTAGTGCGGCTGCTTTTCCTGTAAATAAGGAAGCTAGTTTTGCTGCCCGCCATGCAAGACCAAGCATCCACGGTTTAGCCTCTTTAGCTGGGGTTTTAACACCCATTCCTTTGGCAATCTCTGAAAAAAACTGCTTATAATAGTAATTCTCTGCTGATATTGTAAATCTTTCACCGGTGATCTCACTTTCCATCAACAGGATCATGCTTTTTGCGACATCTTCAACGTCTACAATACCGGTTGCTCCTTTGGTATAATAGCCTAAACCATCTTTGACGAGTTTGAAGATGGCACCACTACCTGCATATCCGGCATTACGGCCAATGATGACCGATGGATTCACAATCACTGCGTCCAGGCCTTCAGCCATGCTCCGCCATACTTCCATTTCTCCTTCGTATTTGGAAATTGCATAGGAGTGGACATTGGCATCGTATTCCCAAAAGTCTTTTTCGGTAATCTGCATGCCTTTTTTGGCTTCACCCAATGCGGCAACAGAACTAACGTGAAGGAGCCTTACGTTATGGTGTACACATAAATTAGCCACATTACTGGTTCCTTCAATGTTAACTTTCAGCAGGGTTGCTTTATCCTTGGGATCAAATGATACTTTAGCTGCACAGTGGTATACTTTTGTGACATTTTCAAAAGCATCATCAAGTGTAGCGAGGTCATTAATGTCGGCTACTACCCATTCAATCAATGTATTGCCGGATAGTATCGCAGGGATTACGGAGTCTTCTCTTTTCAGGGCACGTACCTTTTGTCCTTGCCCGGTAAGCTGGTAAATGAGTTCAGCTCCTAAAAATCCTGTGGCACCGGTAACTAAAATCATTTCATTTTTTTTAGGATGTTCATTAATATATGATCTCAAAAATAGATATTTGACAGCATAGATACCATTAATTATGTCCTTATCCGATTTTTTCTCCCCTTTAGCTCTCGAAAAATTCACGCCTAAACAGGGCTTTTATACCAGTCAGCTGGGAATGAAGGCTAGTTTTTACACGGAAAAATTTCCTGAACTGGGTGATAAAACCTTTGATATCGCGATTCTGGGAGTAAAGGATGACCGTGGTGCGGTGAATAATAATGGTTGCTCTTTAGGTCCGGATTATTTCAGGGAACAGTTCTATTTACTTCATGAAGGTGCATTTGAGAGCAGGATTGTTGATTTGGGGAATATCATAGCCGGAGCAACAATTTCTGATACTTATGTTGCGCTTAAGATGGTGGTGACTGAACTGATGAGACTGGATATCGTTCCGGTTATTATTGGTGGCGGTCAGGATCTGACTTATGCACAATATATGGCTTATGAAGCTTTAGAGCAAAAGGTAGATCTGGTGGTGGTTGATAGCAGATTTGATCTGGATGAGGATGAAAATGAACAGGGGAGTATTGCGACCAGATCGGACACTTATCTGAACAGGATCTTTATGCACCAACCCAATTACCTGTTTAATTTTAGTAACATCGGTTATCAGACTTACCTGGTTAATCAGGACAGTCTGAAGGTGATGAATAAATTATATTTCGATGTTCACCGTTTGGGTGAGTTTCTGACAGATGTGAGTTCTGCTGAACCTGTGATCAGGAATGCAAACATGATGAGCTTTGACTTTTCGTGCATCCGTTCTTCGGACTCTTCTGCAAACGGGAATGCCGGCCCGAATGGTTTTTATGGTGAGCAGGCCTGTAAGATTGCCCATTATGCGGGATTAAATGATAAATTAACCTCTATTGGTTTTTATGAATTTAACCCCGCGTTTGATCATGGCAGCCAGTCAGCAATGTTGCTGGGCCAGATGGTTTGGTATTTTGTAGATGGTTTTTATAACCGTAAAAAAGATTTTCCATTAAATCCTAAGTCTCAATATTTAATTTATCGTGCAAGCTTAAATGACGGTTCAGGTGAAATGCTTTTTGTGAAAAGCAAAAAATCTGACCGCTGGTGGATGCAGGTTCCCTATCCTTCGGGTGTATCTAAAAATGAGCGTTTCCATTTAGTGCCTTGCCGGTATGAAGATTATACCATGGCTGTTAATGGCGAAGTGCCTGATTTATGGTGGCGTACTTATCAAAAGCTGCTTTAGACTCTACCTCGCTGGTAACAGCGGTCAATACCCTTTAAAGGCACAAGGTTGATTATTAATTTACGGGTATGATTTTTTATTTTAACGTAAATAATTCTCTACATGCCTGGGTTTATTATCGTTTAAATGGTATATTGGCCGACGTTGACCTGTCTAATAGTGGCGTTAATGTAATAAATTGATATTGAGGTTTTTAATGCGGATAATCAGATGATATATTTATTAATTATTGGTTTATTGTTGTCGGGTTTTGGCCTTTTTAAAGTTTTTGACCGGAAGCGCTATCAAAAGTCCGGAGTCAAAACTTCGGGGATTGTTTCTGATATCGTAATGAGTGGGAGGAGTTATTATCCGATCGTGAGTTATGAAACGCTTGACGGAGTTAGCGTAGAGCAGGAGTACTCATTGGGGTCAATGCCTTCAGCATACAGAAAAGGAGAATCTGTTAAAGTCATTTACAAACAGGAAGATTGTAAAAAATTCATTCTTGATAATAAGTCTTCTGAATATATAGAGTTTGGTTTTATTGCAATTGGAGTGATTATGATGTTTATTTCCTGTTATTATTCCTATACAGAGAATGGAAGCTGGGACTTTTAACAGGGGATTCTTATCTTCACACGCTATATGATCTACCCAATAAAAACAACTGAATTACAAGAAAATCTTGACTTTTATAGTGAAGTAATCCTGATGCAGGAACGTGCAACTCAATACCTCCAGGGATTTCCGTGGTGTAAAGCTGTTATCGCATCTTCTCTGTATTTCAATTTGGGAGAGAAGCTGTGTGTCTTTCTATACGAAATTGATAATGCAGCAAGTAAGGATGATAATTTTTTGTGGGTAGTGGTTGGTGATCTTCCTCCCATGTACCTCGATATTTACGGGCCTAAAAACACCGTTCATGTACTTGCAGATTATGTTGATCTGGCTAAAAAGTGGATTTCGGTTATAGAGGCAGGTCTGCCTGTTACGGATTGTTATCCTTTTAATATCGCGCCTACGATGGAAATGGCAGTGTTGTTAAAGCAAAGGGTGGTGTTAATTGAAAATGCGATTCTTGCGAATATGGATGAGATCGGGCTGCCAGCCGGGTTGAATAAAAAGTAATGCACTGAATAAGATATCTATAAAAAAGCCCGGCTATTTGCCGGGCCTTTTTGATTACTGAATAAATAATTGATTTACCACATACAATGTCTTGGTGCCATTGTCATAACGGATCACTGCATTTGCCTTGCCTTCAGGAGAAATTTTTCCTGTAATGGAGGTTACATTTAGCCATGTACCACTAATTGTGTCATACACTTCTGCACTGGTAAAATTCTGGGCACCATCTCCAAACAAAGAGACAATATATTTGCCTTGTTTTACTTTGCCATAATCGATTGCTGTACCTTTAGCTTTTACAATTTTAGCTGTTGCTGCTGCCATAACTGGCTGAATTGTCAATGACCCCAGCATACAGCCAGCAATCATTGCATTGATCATTAATTTTTTCATAAGGGTAGGATTGATTGATTAATCCTAAATATATTTAAAAATTCTTATGATTATTTAATGATTCCTGTTAAAAAAATAATTTTTTTGTGAAAAGCATCAGAAATCTGATTTACATCAAATCAAAACCTATATCTTCTCTAAAATATTTCCCGTCAAAGTATATCCTTGCTGCATCAGCTGTTGCGGACTGTAATGCCTCAAACATGTTATCCTGTAAACTTGTTACCGCCAACACACGTCCGCCGTTACTTTTAATTACACCACCTTCTGCAACTGTTCCTGCATGGAAAGCCAAAGACTTACGGATGTTATCAATTCCGGTTATTGCTTTGCCTTTTTCATAATCGCCAGGGTAACCACCTGCTACAATTACAACTGTAGCTGCACTTTTCGGGCTGATTTTCAGTTGAACATCTTTTAACTGCTTTTTCGAAGCTGCGATGAAAAGCTCTACTAAATCGTTCTCGATTCTGGGTATAACACTTTGAGTTTCAGGATCACCCATTCTGCAGTTATATTCAATAATCATTGGTTTATCGCCAACCTTGAATAGTCCGAAGAAAATGAAACCTGTATAATCTATTTTATCTTTCTTTAAGCCGTTAATTGTGGGAATGATAATGCTATTTTCAACTTCCTTTAAGAATTTTTCATCTGCAAAAGGAACTGGAGAAACAGAACCCATACCACCTGTATTTAACCCAGTATCACCTTGACCAATACGTTTGTAATCTTTCGCTTCTGGTAAGATCACATAATTATCGCCATCAGTTAATACAAATACGGATAATTCAATTCCTGTTAAGAACTCTTCGATCACCACAATCGCACCTGCATTCCCAAATTTACCTTCACTTAACATCAAGGTCAGTTCAGCTTTTGCGTCTGCTGCGGTTTCACAAATTAATACACCTTTTCCTGCTGCTAAACCGTCTGCTTTTAAAACAACCGGTAAGCTGTGGGTTTCCAGGTAAGCTAATCCTTCTGCCAAAGTCTCTTTGGTGAACGACTTAGAGCCCGGGTGAGGAATGTTATGGCGTGCCATAAATTCTTTAGAGAAATCCTTGCTGCCTTCCAGTATAGCGCCTTCTTTTTTAGGGCCGATAACCGGGATGCCTGCTAGTTTATCATCCGCCAGGAAAAAATCATGAATACCATTTACCAGAGGTTCTTCGGGCCCCACAACAACAAGCTCAATCTTCTCCGTTAAAACAAACGTTTTGATTGCTGCAAAATCATTCGGATTCAGGTTTACATTTTTACCATATGCTGCTGTTCCACCATTACCTGGTGCGATAAATAGTTTTGAGCATTGTTCAGATTGACTCATCTTCCAGGCGAAAGCGCTTTCTCTTCCACCAGAACCTAATAATAAGATATTCATATTCAGCAAAGATAAACGCTTTGCCTAAATTTTAGACAGACTCTCCTAAATTATATTCATCCAATCATTACCGCAAGATGACAAATTGTACTTATCTGCTTAAATAAAGCTGGTATAGCCGTAACAATTACAAGATATTTTGTAGTTTTATCCCTCGATAACTGCCAAAGTGACCTATAGACTGGTGTGGCTTGGTTGTTGTAAAATGATGATTTTAAAACAAATAAAACATAAATAAAACGATGCTGGGATTTTTAACCAAAGTTTTTGGAAGCAAATCAGAAAGAGATATTAAGGCAATCCAACCACTTGTCATTAAGATAAATGAAGAATACGCTAAGCTTTCGGCCTTAAGCAATGATGAATTGCGTAACAAAACTGTCTATTTCAAAGACATTATAGCCAAATCTTTAGCGGAGATTGATACTCAAATTAGTACCCTGAAAACTGATGCTGATGGTCAGGATTTATCATTGCCTGAAAAAACTGCCATTTATGAGCAGATCGATGTACTGGTAAAAGACAGAGATAAAGAATTAGAAGTTATATTAATGGAAATCCTTCCTGCTGCTTTCGCAGTGGTGAAAGAAACTTCAAGACGTTTTGCTGAGAATCCTACGCTTGAAGTTACGGCTTCTCCATATGACAGGGAGTATGCTGCGCGCAGAGCTAACGTGAAAATTGAAGGCGATAAAGCTTACTGGGCTAATTCATGGGATGCTGCGGGAAGTACAGTAGTATGGAACATGGTTCACTATGATGTACAGTTAATCGGTGGTATCGTCTTACACAATGGTAAAATTGCTGAGATGGCAACGGGTGAGGGTAAAACGCTGGTAAGTACATTACCTGCTTACCTGAATGCTTTAGCTGGTCAGGGTGTACACATTGTAACAGTGAATGATTACCTGGCACGACGTGACTCGGAGTGGAATGGTCCTTTATTTGAATTCCATGGTATCAGAGTAGATTGTATCGATAAACATGAGCCTAACTCTCAGGAACGTAGAAATGCCTACCTGGCTGATATTACTTATGGTACAAACAATGAGTTTGGTTTTGATTATCTGCGTGACAATATGGCGCAGGAACCAGGTCAGTTAGTACAACGCAAATTGCACTTTGCAATGGTGGATGAGGTCGATTCAGTATTAATTGATGATGCACGTACTCCATTGATTATCTCAGGTCCGGTTCCTTTTGGAGATCAGCATGAGTTTCATGAGCTGAAACCAAGAATCGAACGTTTGGTAAATGCCCAAAGAGAATATGTGACCAGAGCTTTAAATGAAGCTAAAAAATTAATTGCAGATGGTAAAACCGGAACTGAAGAAGGCGAAGGTGGTTTAGCTTTATTAAGAGCACACCGTGGTTTACCAAAAAATAAAGCACTGATTAAGTTTTTGAGTGAAGGAAATAACAAAAATATCCTGCTTAAAACTGAAAACAGCTATATGGCTGATCAGTCGAAAAATATGCCTAAAGTAGATTCACATTTATATTTCTATATCGATGAGAAAAACAACCAGGTAGAATTAACAGAAAAAGGAATTGAACTGATCACCAAATCTGGTGAGGATGAGCATTTCTTCGTGTTGCCTGATGTAGGTACTGAAATTGCTGAAATTGAGAAATCAGCTTTGGAAAGCGAAGATAAGATTGCACAGAAAGATGCTT
Organism: Pedobacter sp. UYP1; assembly: GCF_040547305.1. Classification (NCBI taxonomy): domain Bacteria; kingdom Pseudomonadati; phylum Bacteroidota; class Sphingobacteriia; order Sphingobacteriales; family Sphingobacteriaceae; genus Pedobacter; species Pedobacter sp. UYP1. The sequence continues at coordinate 475,365 of NZ_JBEPPL010000002.1, forward strand.
TGATGCGCGATTACTCTATCAAAGCAGAACGTGTTCACTCTGTGAATCAATTGTTAAAAGCTTATACCTTATTCGAAATGGATGTAGAATACATCATCGATGAAGGTAAAATCAAAATTGTAGATGAGCAGACTGGTCGTATCATGGATGGCCGTCGTTATTCTGATGGTTTACACCAGGCAATTGAAGCTAAAGAAAATGTGAAAGTAGAAGATGCTTCACAAACTTATGCGACAGTTACTTTACAGAACTTTTTCAGAATGTACCATAAATTATGTGGTATGACTGGTACAGCAACAACTGAAGCTGGTGAGTTCTGGTCTATCTACAAACTGGATGTGGTAGAGATACCTACAAACAGAGTGATGCAGAGAATGGATGAGCAGGATTACGTTTACCGTACTGTTCGTGAAAAATATAATGCACTTGCAGAAGAAATCGTAAAATTAACAGAAGCAGGAAGACCAGTGTTGGTGGGTACTACCTCTGTAGAGATTTCAGAGCTGTTAAGCCGTATGCTGAAATTACGTGGTATTAAACACAACGTACTGAATGCGAAAATGCACCAGAAAGAGGCTGATATTGTAGCTGAAGCTGGTCAGGCTGGAACGGTTACGATTGCAACCAACATGGCTGGTCGTGGTACGGATATTAAATTAGGTGCTGGTGTTAAAGAAGCAGGTGGTTTAGCTATCGTTGGTACAGAGCGTCATGAGTCGCGTCGTGTAGACAGACAGTTACGTGGTCGTGCAGGTCGTCAGGGAGATCCGGGTTCTTCTCAGTTCTTCGTGTCACTGGAAGACAATTTAATGCGTTTATTTGGTTCTGAGCGTATTTCTAATATCATGGTCAAAATGGGAATTGAAGATGGTGAAGTAATTCAGCATTCTATGATTACCAAATCTATTGAGCGTGCACAGAAAAAAGTAGAAGAAAATAACTTTGGTATCCGTAAGCGTTTGCTGGAATATGATGATGTGATGAACTCGCAGCGTTCTGTAATCTATGCAAAACGTAAAAATGCTTTGTTTGGTGAGCGTCTGGATGTAGACATGAACAACATGGTGTTTGATGTGGCTGAAGATGTTGTTTCTGAATACAAAGAGGCTGGTAATTATGAAGGTTTCAAATTAGAGGTCATTAAAAACTTCTCTTTGGATACTGATATTACTGAGGCCGAATTCAGTTCAAGAAGTATCCATATTTTAACTGATAAGTTGTTTGAAGAAGCAACTACGTTTTACGCAAGAAAATCTGAAAACATCATTCTTCAGGCGATGCCTGTATTAACACAGGTGTTTGAAGAACGTGGTGAGCATATTGAGCAAATCGTTGTTCCTTTTACTGACGGAATCAGAAGTATCCAGGTTCCTGTGGAATTGAGAAAAGCAATTGCGAATCATGGCAGAGAAGTAACGAAGTCGTTTGAGAAAACTATCGTTCTTGCTTTAATCGATGAGTCATGGAAAGAGCATTTGCGTGAAATGGACGAGTTAAAACAGTCTGTACAGAATGCAGTTTATGAGCAGAAAGATCCTTTAATCATTTACAAAATGGAAGCTTTCAATTTGTTTAAAAACATGTTGAACGCAGTGAATAAAGAAGTAGTAAGTTTCTTATATAAAGGTGGTATCCCGATGCAGCAGGAAGCTGATGACATCAGAGAAGCGCAGGCACCTAAGCCGGTAGCGAGCAAATTGCAGTTATCAAAACCTGAATTTGCTTCTTCAACCAGTACAGGAGATGTACAGTTTGAGGATACACGTGAGGCGGTTCCGCAACAACCGATTCGTAAGGAAGTTACTATCGGAAGAAACGATCCTTGCCCTTGTGGAAGCGGCAAGAAATACAAAAACTGTCATGGTGCAGGATTGTAATTTGTAATACACATAAAGAATGCCGATTTTTGTAAAAAGAAATCGGCATTCTTTTTTTTAGCACAGTTTGTAACCTTTCCTATGAAAACACTTTTTACATTTATTATTTGTTGCTTTTCTTTTGCTGGTTTCGCCCAGAAAAGAGGAGAAGTGGTCATTGTGAAAGATCCGCTGGTAGACAGCCTGATCGAAAAAAGGATCGCTTTAAGCAAAAAAGCAGTACCCGCCACGGGGCACAGAAATGGAGCAATTGTTTCACAGATGGGTTTCCGCGTACAGGTGTTTTATGGTTCAGACCGTAGAAAGACTTTTAATGAACAGGTACGTTTTAAATCGGCTTATCCGAAGCTGAACACTTATATTACTTATAAAGAACCAAATTATTATCTCCGTGTGGGCGATTTCAGAACGCGTCTGGAAGCTCAGAGACTGATGAATGAACTCAGGTCAACGTTTCCGACTTTGTTCATTTTCAGAGAAAAAATCAATGCACCCCGTTTATAGCCAATCAAATGATCAATAAAGAACAGATTCAAAATTTAGCAAATACTATATTTCAGGATGTTGTAGGTTATCGTCAGCATCTTCATATGAATCCGGAACTTTCTTTTGAAGAGTTCCAGACTTCAGCATTTATTCAGGATAAACTAACTTCCTGGGGTATTCCTTTTACGCTGATGGCGAATACTGGAGTAGTAGGTTTGATCAAAGGGGATCTGCCGTCTGATGAGGTTATTGCACTTCGTGGAGATATTGATGCTTTGCCAATCATTGAGGCGAATGACAAGCCTTATGTGTCGAAGAATGTTGGGGTAATGCATGCCTGCGGTCATGATGTACATACTTCTTCTTTGTTGGGAGCTGCGTTCATTCTGAACGAGATGAAGGCAGAGTTTGGAGGAACGATTAAATTGATTTTTCAGCCGGGTGAGGAAATCCTTCCGGGGGGGGCAAGTTTGATGATTGCGGAAGGGGTGTTGGAGAATCCAAGGCCGGCAAGCATTATCGGACAGCATGTAATGCCCTGGATAGATGCAGGAAAAGTGGGTTTCCGTTCTGGTATTTATATGGCATCTGCCGATGAATTATATGTAACGGTTAAAGGAAAAGGTGGGCATGGGGCACAGCCTCAGCAGAACATCGATCCTGTATTGATTACTTCTCATATTATTGTGGCTTTACAACAGATTGTAAGCCGTAATGCGGATCCAAGGTTGCCATCTGTTCTTTCTTTTGGAAAGGTGATTGCAAATGGTGCGACTAATATTATTCCAAATGAAGTGAAGCTTGAAGGAACTTTCAGAACGTTGAATGAGGAATGGAGAGCGGAAGCGAAACGTTTGATGAAGAAAATGGCTGAAGGGATTGCAGAAAGTATGGGTGGTAGTTGTGAGTTTAATATCATGCATGGTTATCCTTTTTTAGTGAATGAGGAAAAATTAACAGCAAGTGCACGCGGTTATGCGGAAGATTATTTAGGGAAAGAAAATGTGGTTGATCTGGATATCTGGATGGCTGCGGAAGATTTCGCTTATTATTCTCAGGTTACTGATGCTTGTTTCTATCGTTTAGGTACGGGAAATGAGGCTAAAGGGACTAAATATTCTGTACATCATCCAAATTTTGATGTGGATGAAGATGCGTTGAAAATATCTACTGGCCTGATGGCTTATATTGCTTTAAAACAATTAGGGAACTAAATGAAGGGGTTTCTTATTACTGCTTTACTGTTTTGCTGGTTTGGAAGTTTTGCGCAGGAAATTCCGCGTTTTAATCCGGATACGATCAAGACGATCCAACTGGATTCTAATGTAAATATTGTTGCTCAGAAGCTGAGCGTCGAGACTTTTATCAGGGCGATTACGACTGATACGAGTTTTTATGCGGCATTCAGAAAGATGAAAAAATATAGTTTCATCGCTGAAAACAGGATTTATACTTATGATAAGAAGAATAAGGTAAACGGGAAAATTTACCGCAAGATCAAGCATTCCAATTCCGGGCCGGTAAGGATGGAATACCTGGTTAAACAGGATACAGGGAAGGTGTTTAAAAAGAATGGCAAGTATCAATTGTATACAATAGAAATGTTTGATTACATTTTTATGAATGCTTATAAGTCTGACCTGGTTTCCAGTACTCCCACCTCTTCTCCGGGGGGTAAGGGTGATAGCAATTCAAGCTATAAGGATAAGTTAAAAACATTGATTTTTAATCCTGGAAAACCGGTAAAGGGGATTCCTTTTATTGGCAGCAAAACGGAGATCTTTACCCCGAATATGCGCCAGTATTATGATTATAATTTCCAGAGCGGAACTTACCTGGATTCGATCCCGGTGTACCGTTTCAGGGTAAGTGTGAAGAATGATTTAAGTTCATGGACCAAGGATGGTTTAATGATCAAAGAATTGGTTACGATTTTTGATAAGCATGATTTTGCAATTCTTGGCCGTTATGTGGATATGAAATACAGCAATATGCTGTTTGATTTTAATGTACAGATGAATATTGAAATGGGCTATTTTGGGGAGGATAAATTACCGACCAAGATTACGTACCAGGGAAACTGGAATGTGCCTTTTAAGAAAGAAGAAAGGGCAAGCTTTTTGATATTGCATAAAGATTATCATTAGAATTTTCAGGAATGACACATCAGCAGATATTAGATAAACTAGCAGCGGGAGGGGTAGTCTCCTGTATTGATGATGAACTGGCCAGACTGGTAGGCTGGTCAATGAATGAAGAATTTGAAACTGCGGATCAGCAGCTTGCTGATTTTCTTCCCAAATTATTGTCCCGGTGGAATTGTGTATTGAAGGCTGGAAAAGAAGAAGTTGGTGCTTATTATAAAGAAAAAGTGATTCTTGTATTGGCTGTATTACTGCATAAGTATGGTTTTAAGGATAAAGCGATTACTGAGCAGGCATTAAAGGCAATCGATAAATTGAATAAAGGGGTGGTGCTGAGTGATCATTTTTTCAGAAAGACGGAAGAGATCAAGGCTGTTTTAAATTCTGATCCGGTACCACTTAAAAAAAGACCAGGACATCGTGAGAGTATCACTTTCTACAGATCAAAAGATGTAATTTCATTCCAATTGGATGGTCAATTTTATGCGGCTTATATCCATGATCTGGTTGGGCAGAATAATTATCCTATTATAGAATTTTATGATCAGGTTTTTACGCGGGTTCCGGAATTAAAGGACTTGAAGGGTCTAAAAGCCAGGGGAGCTGTCTATAATGATGAGGTAGCAAGGATTTCTCTTGATGCTATTTATCTGATGAAATATTTACCAGACCTTGCGAATCAAGTTCACCTGATTGCTGCGGGAGTAGAAGAAAAACCATCAAATGACCATCTTGAAGAGTCAGTTGGGCTATATGGAATGAGTGATATATTCCGGATACAAGATTCGATCAGGGGTATGTTTAAGCCACGTTAAAAAATCAGGCGTTACGGAATAGGCATTAAAGCTTTACCTAAAAAAGTTCTAAATTGGTTACCTTTGATTCCTGGGGATTTTAACCAGATTTCCGGCGATACCAAACCCTATTCTAACCACAAAACGCATGTTCATGAAAAGACTGATTCAAACTATGGCATTTCTGGCTACAGGATGCTTGTTACTTACTTTTATGGCTATGAAAGCCAAATCTAAAAAGATTATTTTCTTTGGTGATTCTATTACCCAGCAAGGTGCCCAGCCGGGCGGTTATGTTGATTTGATCAGTAAAAAACTGAGTTCCCCGGCTTATGAAGTTATTGGAGCTGGAATTGGCGGGAACAAGGTATATGATCTTTACCTGCGTTTAGAAGATGATGTTTTAAATAAAAAACCAGACCTGGTTGTCATTTATATCGGTGTAAATGACGTGTGGCACAAACAGAGTTCTCATACGGGAACGGATCTGGATAAATTTGTGAAATTCTACCAGGCATTAATTAATAAAATTCAGACTAATGGTGCTAAGGTTGTCGTTTGTACACCAGCAGTTATTGGAGAAAAAAAGAGTGGTTCCAATGAACTGGACGCTGAGCTGGATACCTATTCGGCAGCGATCAGGGAACTGGCCACTAAAAATAAATTGGTGTTATGTGATTTGAGAAAGTTGTTTACGGACTATGATTTGCACAATAATCCACAGGATCTCCCAAAAGGAATCTTAACAACTGATGGCGTACATCTTAATGAAAAAGGTAATCAAACGTTAGCTGCAACGTTGATACCACTAGTCAAGTAATTTGTTTGAATGATATATCAGGATACTATTAATAAAATCATGGACACTTCCCGTATTGAGGAGGTTGTTGGTGATTTTGTGTCTTTAAAGAAGCGTGGGACAAGCTTAATCGGTAATTGCCCTTTTCATAATGAGAAAACACCTTCTTTCCACGTATCGGTTACTAAAGGCATCTACAAGTGCTTTGGTTGCGGTAAAGGGGGAGATTCTGTGCGTTTCATTATGGACCACGAGAAGTATTCTTATCCTGAGGCTTTAAAATATCTGGCGCAGAAATACAATATTGAGGTTGAGGAGAAGGAAGAGAGTCCGGAAGTTCTGGAGGCCAACAACGCAAGGGAAAGTTTATATGTAGTCTCGTTGTATGCGGCAAATTATTTCGCCAATGAATTGTGGACAGGTGAACAAGGCCGTGCAATTGGTTTAAGCTATTTTAAAGAACGCGGTTTCCGGGAAGATATCATTAAGAAATTTGAATTGGGATATTCCCCTGATCAGTGGGATGCTTTAATTTTAAGTGCAGCTTCGGCAGGACATAAGGAAGAGTATCTTGAAAAAACTGGTCTGGCCATCCGTAATGAGAAGGGAAAGGTTTATGATCGTTTCCGGGGCAGGGTCATGTTCCCGATCCATAATTTTACCGGCAGGGTAATTGGTTTCGGTGGCCGTACACTGAAAACAGATAAAAATGTCCCTAAATATGTCAACTCTCCGGAAAGTGATATTTACCATAAATCAAATGTGCTTTATGGTTTGTATCAGGCTAAAAAAGCAATCCGGGATTTAGACAATTGTTACCTGGTAGAGGGGTATGCGGATGTGCTTTCTGTACATCAGGCAAATATTGAAAATGTGGTTGCCTCTTCGGGTACTTCATTAACGATCGAACAGATCAGGCTGATCGGACGTTTTACGCAGAATGTAACCATTTTATATGATGGGGATGCGGCTGGGATTAAAGCTTCGCTGCGTGGATTGGATATGATCCTGGAAGAAGGGTTGAATGTGAAAGTTGTTAACTTTCCTGATGGCCATGATCCGGATTCTTATATGCACAAGGTTGGCGCCGGTGCGTTTAAGATTTATATAGAAAATAACCGTAAGGATTTTATTCTTTACAAGGCAGATACGCTGTTAAAGGAAGCGGGTACAGATCCGATTAAACGTGCGGGTATTATCAGGGATATTGTAGAAAGTATCGCCAAGATACCAGATGATATCAAAGCTTCTGTATTTATCAGAGAGTGCAGTCATTTGCTCCAGGTAGAGGAACGGATGTTAATGACCGAGCTGAACAAAATCCGTTCGGCAAAGTTTAAAAAGGGTGGACAAGGTCAGGGACAGCAGCAGGGATACCAACAAGGTTATCAGCAGAAGTCGTCCAATACGAACCAGCATTCTCCTTATCCGGATGGCCCGCCTGATAATTTGTTTGATGACAATGCGCCTATGGATCTTCCGGAAACGGAAACCCGGGCGGATGATGATTTATTACAGGAACATGAGATTGTAAGGCTTTTGCTAGCCTTTGGGCATGAGCTGGTGAGCTGGGATAACATTGATAACATGTACATCGGTTCTTTTATCATGCAAAACCTTTCTGATGTTACTTTTGAGGATGAAACCTGCAAGCTGATTATTCAGAATTACAAAGAAGAAATTGAGAACGGCCATTTGCCGGTGGCAAATCAGTTTATTAAAAATAGTGACCGCAATGTTGCCGATCTGGCGATTACTTTATCCAGTTCCCCTTATTCGCTAAGTGAGAACTGGTATAACAAGCACAAGATTTATGTGCGGGATGAAACGGTTAATTTAAAAGCGACTATTCTGGGTGGGCTTTTTCATCTGAAAAAGAGAAAGGTTGACCGTATTCTGCTTGGTTTACTACAGGAGATTAAAGTGGAAACGGATGCTGTGAACCAGGAGATCCTGATGCAGCGGTATGCACACATAAAAAATGTGGAACGGGAAATTTCCAGGTTTTTAGGATCTGTTGTCATTAAATAATGGCGGCGCATAACGAACTGGGAAGAAGAGGGGAGCAATTGGCTTCGTCTTATTTACAGCAGCTCGGTTATCGCATTCTGGAGAAAAACTGGGTGTTTAAAAGAGCAGAAATAGACCTGATTGCTTTTTATGACAGTAAGCTTATTTTCGTGGAGGTAAAAACCCGTAGCTCTGTCGGGCATGGTGAACCAGAAGATTTTGTGGACTGGAAAAAGGAAAAGCAAATGGAATTCGCCTCCGCTATTTATATCGACAGAAAGAACCATCAAGGGGAAATTCGGTACGATATTGTTGCAATTGTTTTTGAAAATGAACAACTTTATAAAATTAATCATATTGAAGATGCATTTTGGCCAAACTAATACGCTCGTTAAATTACCTAAATTAATACTCCTGATTGGTGCACTTACTGGTATTACTTTCGTGATCTCATGTAAAAGCGGCGGTGGAACTAGTGATGCACTGAGCTTCAAACTTCCTGAACAGGGGCAGAGTTATGGCCTGGGTGAGGATGTAAGGGTTCAACTGGACGTTCCTGCTGAGGGTAAAGTAAGTAGTGTAAATTATCTGCTGGATGGTAAACCAGTGGGATCAAAAAATAACGGAGAGGCATTGACCATCAAAACTGGTGATTTGTCGCTGGGTTATAAATTGATTACTGCGGTAGTGGATAATGGATCCAAAAAAGATACATTAACGATTAATATTGTTCTGAAGTCGTCGGTTAAGCCAACTGAGTTCACTTATAAAGTGATCAATACTTTTCCGCATGATACAAGTTCTTATACACAAGGTTTAGAATATCACAATGGCCGTTTGCTGGAAAGCAGCGGTGAGTATGGTTTTTCTACTTTAAAATGGGTAGATCTGCATACGGGTAAAGCGTCTCCGAAGATTGAGCTGGAAAAGAAATTCTTTGGGGAAGGCTCTACGCTGATTGGCGATAAAATTATTTTGCTGACCTGGAAAGAAGATGTTGGGTTTATTTATGATGCCAGGTCGTTAAAACAGTTAGGTACTTTCCCTTATCAGAATAGCAGAGAGGGTTGGGGGCTTGCCTTTGATGGGCAGCGGATCATTAAGTCTGATGGAACTAACCGGATCTGGTTTTTAAACAAAGACAACTATAAGGAAGAAAGTTATGTAGATGTCTATGATAACAACGGAGAGGTCGCTCAATTGAACGAATTAGAGTACATAGACGGGAAAATTTATGCTAACATTTATCAAACAGATAAAATTGCTGTTATAGACCCTAAAAGCGGCTCTGTATTGAGTTATGTTGACCTGACCGGAATATTACCTGCAAAAGACAGATTTCCTAATACAGATGTGTTAAACGGGATTGCGTGGGATGCTGCTGGTAAACGTCTTTTTGTAACTGGAAAGAAGTTCAGTAAGTTGTTTCAGATACAGCTTGTTCCGGTTACGCCAAAATAAGTATTGGATTTGCACACAGCATTGGTCTGTGCCTATTTTTTCTTTTTTAATTCTGGTTCAGTGATGTTCCCTTCAAAGCTGATGGCTTGCTGGTTATTGCTGGTGACAGAGAGGGTAGCACGACCTGCTTTTGTAATGGAAAGCGTCAGGTTGTAATTGTCTTTCACATCTTTTGGATTAATCAGAATCAGCCAGCTGCCTTTTTTATTTTTAGTGCTTTTGTAAGTAAAATCTTTAGACTTGAATTTAATGCCGCTATCATTGGGATCTCCGATTTTAGGGGTATAAGATCTGCCGTAATAAGGAAGGTAAGAAACCAGGCTATCTGGGGTTATGGTCAGGTTGTAATTTGATCCTGAAAGGTTAATATTGCCTCCACCGGTATAACCCGGCATTCTGCTCATCACGTTGTTAATGTCTGCAGCATTCAAAGGATTTGCGCTGTTGGCGACAAATACATAGTTTTTTGCTTCTACATTTTTTGTAGTGGTTTCTTCTGCCGTCTGAGCTTTTAATTGAAAGCCTGAAAAGATAAGAACCAGGAGCAGACAATTTTTAAACGTTTCCATTTGTATATATTTTATAATTTGTTTGCTTGATTAACGAATTTAAGCCTAAGACAGTTTTTAGGAATAAAGGTTTAATATAAGAAATGTACAAATGGAAACGTTTAGTTAATATTCCTGTCTATTGCTAAACAGGAACATACGCTTATCTCCAATCTTTATATTGGTTGATTAATCCGTTTGTAGAAACATCGTGTGAGGAAACAGAGTCGTCATTCTTCAATTCAGGAAGGATGCTTTTTGCCAGTTGTTTTCCTAATTCCACACCCCATTGGTCAAAGCTAAAAATGTTCCATACGATACCCTGAACAAATATCTTGTGTTCATAAATAGCAATCAGTGTTCCCAGGCTGCGTGGTGTTACTTTTTTCAGTAAGATGGAGTTCGTTGGCCTGTTACCTTCAAACACTTTAAATGGCGCAAGTTTTTTGATCTCTTCTTCTGTTTTTCCTTCTTTTTTCAATTCAGCGGTTACCTGTTCTTCGGTTTTACCGTTCATCAGGGCTTCTGTTTGTGCAAAGAAGTTAGAGAGTAAAATTGGGTGATGCTCTCCGATTGGATTCAGGCTTTGTGCAGGTGCAATAAAATCACAAGGTATAATACGTGTACCCTGGTGAATCAGCTGATAGAATGCGTGCTGACCATTTGTTCCTGGCTCACCCCAGATAATCGGGCCTGTTTCATAAGTAACTTCATTTCCGTTACGATCTACATGTTTACCATTGCTTTCCATATCTCCTTGCTGGAAATAAGCTGCGAAACGGTGCAGGTATTGATCATATGGAAGGATAGCTTCTGTTTCTGCATCAAAGAAATTGATGTACCAGATGCCTATTAAAGCAAGGATAACGGGCACATTGTTCTCAAATGGAGTGTTTTCAAAGTGCTCATCTGCTGCGTGTGCACCAGCTAATAGTTCTTTGAAATTAGCAAAACCTACGCTTAATGCGATAGGCATACCAATAGCACTCCATAAAGAGTATCTGCCACCTACCCAGTCCCAGAAACCAAACATGTTTGCAGTGTCAATTCCGAATGCAGCTACGTCTTTGGCATTGGTAGAAAGAGCTGCGAAGTGTTTCGCAACGTCCTCTTGTTTTGCGCCTTTGTTCAGGAACCATTCTCTTGCTGTATTCGCGTTAGTCATGGTTTCCTGTGTCGTGAATGTTTTTGAAGCGACCAGGAACAGGGTAGTCTCAGGATCTACATTTTTCAGGGTTTCCACGATATGTGTGCCATCTATGTTTGACACGAAATGCATATTTAAATGGTTCTTGTAGGCTTTCAGGGCTTCAGTAACCATCACTGGTCCTAAATCAGATCCGCCAATACCGATATTCACTACATCAGTAATTGCTTTACCTGTATAACCTTTCCATGATCCGGAAATAATTGCCTCACTGAATTTCTCCATCTTGGCCAGTACTTCGTTGACATCGTCCATCACATTGACACCATCTGCGTAAACCGGCTTATTGCTTTGATTACGCAAGGCAGTATGTAAAACAGCTCTGTCCTCTGTTTGATTAATCTTTTCTCCGCTAAACATTGCTTTAATGGCTTCGTCCAGTTTACATTCTCTGGCAAGTTGCATCAGCAAAGCAAGGGTAGTATCATTGATCCTGTTTTTTGAATAATCCAGCAGGATGTCTTCGAAAACCAGTGAAAACTTCTCAAAACGCTTTTCATCTTCTGCAAACAGTTGTTTTAAGTCCTTTTCATTAATGTCAATGAAGTGATCAGCCAGATATTTATAGGCCGCTGTCTCTGTAAAGTTTATGGTTGGTAACATAAATAATGGTGTTTCTGTAAATGTATAATTTAAATGTCGGCAGATTGGATTGTATTTAATAGTAAAACGGGCTTTTAAATTGAATATTTTACTTTTAACAGTTAAATGAGTGGTTGTCACTGGTTTTTATTTATATTATATTTAATAAAAAATAACAGTTCACCTATAAAAACTACCCATTATGTTAGAAAATTTAAATCAACTGGTTAAGGATAGTACTCAGGATGCTATTGTCAATAATAGTGAAATTCCTGATGAGCATAATGAGGCTGCGATTTCTGCGGCTTCGGGATCTATTGTTGATGCCTTAAAACAACAATTATCTTCTGGTAACATTGGTGGTCTTGTAGACGCTTTTAAAGGTGGAAATATTGAGGGGAGTGCTGTCGCGCAGGACGCTTCGGCTGGCTTTATTGATAAATTGGCCGGCATGGGAATTAACCTGGATACAGCCAAAGGAATTGCTGCTTCTGTTATTCCCGGCATAATTGGTAAATTCATTAACAAAACAAATGATCCTGATGATAGCTCTTTTGATCTTAAAGATGTATTGAGCAAAATATCGGGGCCGGATGGAAAGTTTGAATTGTCAGATCTGACCAACTTATTCACGGGTGCTAAAGCAGGGGAACCGGGTGCTGAAGGCGGTGGTATTGTAGATAAACTTAAAGGGCTTTTTAGCTAAATATAGATACTAATTTCGTAAAAGGCTATCTGGATGTTGTTCAGGTAGCCTTTTGTGTTATATTTGTGATTATGACAAAAGAACAAATACAGGATTTAAGGGACAGAGTAGCGTCGCTGAGGAGGCATCTTTGACGTCGAAACCCGACTCGAAGCTATTTATATAGAACAGGAGCTTACCTTACAAACAGATTTTTGGGATGATCCCAAAAAGGCTGAAAAGCATTTGGCAGAAATGAACTCCAAAAAAGTGTGGACCGATGCCTGGCAGAAAGTTAACGCGGAGTTTGAGGATACACAGGTCTTATTTGATTTCCTGCAATCCGGTGATGCTACCAAGGAGGAGATGGAAGAGCAGTACGAAAAGTGTCTGCATCTGATCGAGGATCTGGAATTGAAAAACATGTTGAGCAGCAAGGAAGATCAGCTGAATGCAGTGATGCAAATTACTGCGGGTGCTGGTGGAACTGAAAGTTGTGACTGGGCAGCCATGCTGATGCGGATGTATATCATGTGGGGCGAAAAGAATGGCTACAAGGTAACTGAGCAGGATTTTCAGCCTGGAGAGGTGACTGGTGTAAAATCGGTTACTTTACAGTTTGCAGGGGATTTTTCTTATGGCTATTTGAAGGGGGAAAACGGAGTGCATCGGTTGGTGCGAATTTCACCTTTTGATTCTAATGCACGCCGGCATACTTCATTCGCTTCTGTTTATGTTTATCCATTAGTGGATGATACGATCGAGATTGAAATCAAGGACGCGGATATTGAATTTGAGACTTTCCGTTCTGGTGGAGCGGGTGGACAAAATGTAAATAAAGTGGAAACTGCGGTACGTTTGTATCATAAACCTTCTGGTATTGTAATTAAAAACCAGGAATCGCGTTCTCAATTACAGAACAAGGAGAATGCGTTAAGACTCCTGAAGTCACAGTTATATGAAGCTGTCATGCGCGAAAGAATGATCGCTTCTGCTGCTGTTGAAGGTTCAAAGATGAAGATTGAGTGGGGCTCACAAATCAGAAACTATGTTTTACATCCGTATAAACTGGTGAAAGATCTGAGAACTAATTATGAAACGTCTAATGCACAGGCTGTCCTTGATGGGGAGCTGAATGATTTTTTGAAAGCATATTTAATGGAATTCTAATGCATAAAAATTGGTTGTTACTTTTAGTTATGGGAATATTGGTGGGGAGTGGAGTACAGGCTCAGGAAGTGATGAAGCTGTACTCTGGAAAAATACCGGGAGCAAAATCGGCTCCTGCTACTTATAAACAAAAAGAAACAATCATTAAGGGCAAAGTTTTTGGACTGAGCAAGGTCACTGACCCTTCGCTCAGTCTTTATGCTGCTGATCCGCAGAAGGCAAATGGAACAGCTGTGATTATTTGTCCAGGGGGTGGTTATGCTTTTCTGGCTACGGACCATGAGGGAGAGGAAGTGGCACGCCGTTTTGCTGCACTAGGTGTAACAGCGTTTGTGTTGAAATATCGTTTGCCGAGTGACACGATTATGGTGGACCGTTCTTCGGGCCCTTTACAGGATGCGCAGCAGGCAATTTACCTGGTTCGTAAAAATGCAGCCGCCTGGCACATTAATCCTTCGAAAATCGGGATTATGGGCTTCTCTGCTGGTGGACATCTTGCGGCTTCGCTTGCGGTTCATTATGGCGATCTTAAAATTAAAAATCCCGGAGGACTGAGTCTCAGACCTGATTTTGCAGTGTTGATTTATCCGGTGATCAGTTTTACAGCTTCAGCGCATACGGGCTCTGTCAAAAATCTGCTCGGTCCGGATGCTACGCAGGCACAAAAGGAATACTTTTCTAATGAGTTGCATGTGAATGCGCAGACGCCAATAACTTTCCTGGTGCATGCGAATGATGATGATACTGTGCCGGTTGAAAATACCATCCTGTTTAACCAGGCTATGGTGAAGAATAAGGTTCCTGTGGAAACTCATCTTTACCAGACAGGCGGGCACGGGTATGGTATGCACAATACGAAGACTTCTGATGATTGGTTTCTTCGTTTGCAGGAATGGATGCTGGCTAATCAGTTGTTAACTACAAACTAGAGTTCGCTTTTGATCAGGATATCCTGTAATTCTTTCAATTCTTCTACTTTATCCGGATTACCAAGATTTTCATAAGCAGAGATCAGGTTACGGATAATCCTGCGGATAATTTCCACGTTACTGCATGGGGCATAAAACCCCGGTAATGGCTGCAGATTGAGCTGGCGTAAAAACTGGTCTACGTCGTGTTTGCCGAAAATAGCTCCTTTGTTAAAGGCATTGATGTAAAACAACACCCCGAATTCATTTTCTTCTCTTTTGCTTTCATCAATATAGCCAAGTATGAAATGCTGCGGCAGGTTGACGCCATAAACCGGAATATCCAATTTCTGTGCAATGGTGGCATAAATAATAGCCAGAGAGATCTGGTTCCCTTTTTTAGTCTCCAGCACCTGGTTAATGTAGGAGTTCTGCGGATCGTGGTGGTTCTTCGTGTTGCCTTTAAAGCCGTGGATGTTATAAAAGATGTGGTTAATGAGCTTGATTTTCTCTACAGAACTCATTTCGTATTGCAGGTTCGTCCAGATTTCTCTTTTAAGTTCTTCAATCTGGTTGATTACTTTCTGTTCGTCCAGGTCAGGATATTGATAACGGTTGATGACTAAGGCACCTTGCAGAAGATCAAACGCACCGCTCTGGTACCAAAGGTTAAGATCTTCTTTGACAGTGTTAAACTGGATCTGATGAACGATGTTTTCTATTCTTTCCTGTAAAAGTGTATCGAGGGATTTCTCCCATTCCGTTTCCAGAAAGTGAATGACCGAAGTTCCGTGTTCAAGGAGACGTTTTGCTACTTGTTCAAAAACTTCCTGGTCAGTGTCATCGAGTAATTTTACCAGTGCTTTTATTTCTGTACTATTTTCCATTAAAAAATACCAATTAGAATAATCGTTTATCTATTTTTGCAGTTATGGCATTACAATTTATCAGCGACTATCTGAAACATCGTTTAACCTCTAAAAGCAGGCACGGTACCCATTCGCCTTTTGTTTATCATTTGGTAGATGAGGTAATTTACGATTTTAACTCCAAAACTGAATACAAAGATATTGAGGAACAAAGAAAAAAACTTTTAAATGACGATGCCTTAATCACGGTTACTGATCTTGGTGCTGGTTCTCATCTGAACAAAAACCGTACAAAAAAGGTAAAGGAAATCGCTAAAAATGCGCTGAAGTCGCCAAGGTTAGCGCAATTGATCTATCGCCTGGCAAAAAACAGTAAGCCTGCAAATTTGATCGAATTGGGTACTTGCCTTGGCATTACCACTGCTTATTTATCGAAGGCTTGCCCTGCTTCAGATATTATCACGATTGAGGGGTGTCCGGAGACTGCTAAGAAGGCTTATGAGAATTTTCAGGACCTTGAACTGGATAATATAGAGTTACAGGTGGGTAATTTTGATGTGTTGTTGCCGGTTGTAATTGATCAGGCCGCAAAGCTGGATTTTGTTTATATCGATGGTAACCACCGTAAAGATGCTACGATAAATTACTTCAAATGGTGCTTGCCAAAGGTGCATGAGGATTCATTACTGATCTTCGATGATATTTACTGGAGCAAAGGAATGAAGGAAGCATGGGAAGAAATCAAGAACCACCCGGATGTAACGGTAACGGTAGATTTATTCTGGATCGGTCTGGTCTACTTCAAAAAAGGCCAGAAAAAGGAACATTTTAAGATTAAGTTCTAAAATGCTTCTGCCAGGCTCAGGTAAAATCCCGATTGTCTGGCTTCATTCGGTCTTTTCTCTCCAACTGCATAGTCTGCTCTTACGCTCAGGCCTTTAGCCGGATCGTAGAAGTATCTTAATCCTGCCCCGACAGATGGCTTAAATTGTTTAAGAGAGAAATCTCCGTTGGCAAAAACACGTCCGCCGCCGCCAAATGCAACTAAGCCGAAGCGGTTATTGTAACGGTACCGCAATTCTGTTTGTGCGGCCAGTAAGTTTTCGTCTCTATAACGGCCTGAATAATAGCCACGCATCATTTCATCATTACCGAGTTGCGGTAACAGATAGAATGGGGTGTTATTGCTTTGTACAGTGTGATAAATACCATTAACACCTAAGACGAATTTTTTGGAAAGTGACCAGAAGTTACGGACAACTACTTTGATCTGGCTGCCAGAAAAATCGTTTCCGCCAAAGATATTCGGGGCATATTGATAGGATACCCTGCCAAAAAATCCTTTGGTCGGGTAGTTATTTGAGTTCCTGGTATCGTAGGTTTGAGAGACACCCAGATAAACGACAGATCCTCCATTTTTACCTAATACCGCCGGATCTGTTTCGTAAATACCTCCTGGCTCTTTGTCTTTAAAGCTGAAGTTTTCAAAGCCTAAGGATACGCCTGTATAAAAGAAGGGAAGTACGTTTTTCTCTACGTCGAAGAATGCCCTGATCTGACGTTGCACCAACCTGTCTTTATCGGCTTCGAGGGTCTGGTTCCCAATTCCGTAAAAGTTAAAGGGCATACTTCTGAACCTGAGTTCGCTGATCAGGTGAAAGGCATTGTGTTTAGTCCACACGTCACCTTTCAGGCTGATGTTATATTGTTTTTCAGTAGAAAAGGAGAGTACTGTTGAAAAATTGGAACTACGGTTTAAAGTATCTTTCCGATCCATATAGGTGGAATAAAGACCGCCAAAGCCAAACTCTAATCCTGTTTCCTGAGCGTATCTTAACAGAGGAAGTGGCATGAAACTCGCTTTACGGGTAGTGTCCACATCTTCTGACAACATACGTTTGATCAGTTTCATTTGTCCAAATCCATGAAGCGTTGAGAGCAATAGGGTGGTGGAAAGCAAAAATTTTCTCATTAGAGTGGGCTGCGCGTAGTTATAATAGGGTAAAATAAAGGCGCTAAAGTAAGCAATTTATGAGTAAAATCTGGTGCAGCTTTATTTATCGCTAATGATTTGTTCCGGGCTCTGCTCCCATCAGGGTATAAACTTCTTTCATAAACACAGCTTCGTTGAGCATAGAGCGGAAAGAATCCAGCTCATCGTGCGTAAAGGCAAAGCTGATGTCTTCATTTGGGGTACGTAATAATATTCTCTCCTTTTTATCTGGAAAGGGCAGGCTGGTTTCTGAGAAAGCGAAGTTTTGAATAATATCTTTAAAGTTTAAAAAGTCATTGTGGGTAAAGTTTAACAAGAGATTGTTATGCCAGATGTAAAATACATTACAGCATGGGCAATGTGATATTGCAGTGTCTTTTCCTGAACTTAAAACTATTGTTTTGCACATAGGATTGCATTTTTGAGTTTAACAATTAAGCATAAAAAGAGAGCGGCTTTGTTAGAATAGTCCAAACATAATACATTATTTATAATTATTCTAAATAAAAAAGAATATTTGTCTAAGGATTCTAAATAAAAGCACTGATTGATTAATAAGGTGGTGTTGAGCGGGGAGTCGTTTTTAACGAATATTTCCTTATTTTTGCGGCGGTTTATATAAAACAGAATAATCTTAATTAAAATGAGCGTAACAAGAGGACCAATATCAAAATTCATGGAAGGGCATTACCTCCATTTCAATGCAGCAGCAATGATGGATGCGGCTAAAGGCTATGAAACGCATTTAGATGAAGGTGGAAAAATGATGATTACCCTGGCTGGTGCAATGAGTACTGCTGAACTGGGAATTTCATTAGCAGAGATGATCCGTCAGGATAAAGTTTCTATAATTTCATGTACAGGTGCGAATCTGGAAGAGGATATTATGAACCTTGTTGCCCATTCACATTATAAACGTGTACCTAACTACCGTGATTTAACTCCTCAGGATGAGTGGGATTTATTGGAAAACCATTATAACCGCGTAACTGATACTTGTATCCCTGAAGAAGAAGCTTTCAGACGTTTACAGAAACATATTCAGGAGATCTGGACAAATGCTGAAAAAGCAGGTGAGCGTTATTTCCCGCATGAGTATATGTACAAAATGTTATTGAGCGGCGTGCTTGAGCAATATTATGAAATCGACCCTAAAAATTCATGGATGCTTGCAGCTGCGGAAAAAAATCTGCCGATTGTAGTTCCGGGATGGGAAGATTCAACGATGGGAAATATCTTCGCTTCGTATGTGATGAAAAATGAATTACAGGCTTCTACAGTAAAAAGTGGAATTGAGTATATGGGTTACCTTGCAGACTGGTATATTAAAAACAGTGGTGGAAAAGGAATCGGATTCTTCCAGATTGGTGGTGGTATTGCAGGAGATTTCCCGATTTGTGTAGTGCCTATGCTATATCAGGATATGGAAATGGAGAATATTCCTTTCTGGACTTACTTCTGCCAGATCTCTGATTCTACGACTTCTTATGGATCGTATTCTGGTGCTGTTCCGAACGAAAAGATCACCTGGGGCAAGCTGGACATCAATACGCCTAAGTTTATCGTGGAATCTGATGCAACTATCGTAGCGCCATTGATTTTTGCCTGGATATTAAAAATGTAAATTATAATTCCAAATCCTTATCTGGATTTTTGTCGTATAGAAAATCAGCAAATAGAAAAATTTGCTGATTTTCTTCGTTTAAAGCCATAAAATGGAAAAGTTTAGAATGATTATAAATTGTATTTACTGTCATTTCTTTGTCATTGGTAACTTAATAAATTTTACTTTTGTGGACGTTTTGGTGAAGAACAAGAGTTTAAACATCAATACGTTCATTACAGTTTTTTAAAATAAAGCATAAAATACTCATTATGAGGAATATCTCATTGATCATTAGAAGAGTTTGGAAGTCGGCATTTATGTTTACGGCTCTATCTGTTTTAATCGTTTCTGGTACGCAAGCACAAGACGCAGTAGAAGGTAGAAAAATCTTCAAGGAAAAATGTACTTCATGTCATGCACTGGACCGCGATTTGATCGGCCCGGCATTACAAACGATTGTACCTACAAAGAGCGAAGCGTTTTTGTTAAAATGGATCAACAATGCTCCGGCATTTATCGCGTCGGGAGACAAAGAGGCTGTAGAGGCTTCGAAGTTCAATCCGAATGCCGACATGACAGCGTTTCCATCATTAACGCCTGAGCAGATTAAAAGCATCCTTGCTTACGTAAAAGTAGGTGAGCCTAAGAAAGTAGAAGCTGCTGGTGCAGCTACTGGTTCTGATGAAGTTTCAAACTTCTCTATCGTAGGAGTAATTGCTGTAATCCTGATCTCTATTATTGTATTAGTGATCCTGGCAAGAGCAATCAAAATGCTTGAGCGCCTGATCCTGAAAAAACAAGGTGTAGAAATCGAAGAAGACGAAGAGAAAGCGTCAATGTTAGCTGGCATTGGTCAGTTATTCAAAAACAAGAAGTTTGTTTTCTTCGTGATCCTGTGCTTAGTGATAAGCTTAGGTTCATTTGGATGGATGGGCATGTGGAACACTGGTGTTGCTACAGGTTACCAGCCAACACAGCCAATTAAGTTCTCTCACGAATTACACGCTGGTGTAAACCAGATTGATTGTCAGTACTGTCACGCTGGTGCATTCGAATCTAAAAACGCAACCATACCTTCGCTTAACGTTTGTATGAACTGTCACAAACAGGTACAGGCCAGAGACAGCCATGATGGAAACATCTCTCCTGAGATTCAGAAAATCTACAATGCATTAGGTTACGATGCAGATAAAATGACTTATGACAAGTCTAAAGAAAAACCAATTGAGTGGGTACGTGTTCACAACCTTCCTGATTTCGCTTACTTCAATCACTCGCAACACGTTGTTGTAGCTGAAGAAGCTATCCGTAAAGAAAAAGGGTTGAAACCAAACGAGCCAGTTTGTTTTGCTTGTCACGGACCAGTGAATACAATGGAAGAGATTTATCAGTATTCTCCTCTAACCATGAAATGGTGTATCAACTGTCATAAAGACACCAAGTTAGAAGTTAAAGACAACGCATTCTACACCAAAATTATTGAGGCTCATGAGAAAATCAAAAAAGGTGAGAAAATTACACCTGCAGCATTAGGTGGAATTGAGTGTGGCAAATGTCACTATTAATAGAGTTTAGTAAAAAGAACGTTCGATAAACAGTAATATAGCTTAAATGGAAAGCAATAAAAAATACTGGAAAGGCTTAGAGGAATTTAACAAGACCTCCGATTTTGTTGAAAACAACAAAAACGAATTTGCGGAGCCGCTTCCAATAGAAGATGTTTTAAATGAAGCAGGATTAAGTACAGTAACTCCTCGCCGTGACTTTTTAAAAGCCTTAGGCTTTGGTCTTGGTGCGGTAACACTTGCCGCTTGTCAGCCTGCTCCGATTCACAAATCAATACCTTACCTGATTAAACCTGAAGAAGTAATCCCGGGTATCCCGAATTACTATGTGTCAAGTTATAATGGTCAGAGCATCCTGGTGAAAACCAGAGAGGGCAGACCTATCAAGATTGAGCCAAACCCAAATGCGGGTGAGTTCAATTGCGGTACTGATGCACAGGCTCAGGCTTCTGTATTAGATTTGTACGATGTTTCGAAACTTAAAGCACCTGTATTAAAGAATGATGAGACTACCTGGGCGAAGGTTGATGCGTTTGTAGCTGCAGAGCTGGCAAAAGCAAAAGCTTCGGGCAAGAAAATCCGCATCGTTTCTTCATCTGTAAACAGTCCTTCTACTAAAGCAGTAGTTGCAGACTTTATAGCTGCTTATCCTGCAACTAAACATGTACAGTACGATGCAGTATCTTATACTGGTATAATCAAAGCAAATGAGAATAGTTTTGGTAAAGCTGTAATTCCTAAATATAACTTCGACAAAGCTGACTTAATCGTGAGTTTTGCTGCTGACTTTTTAGGAACGTGGATTAGCGGAGAAGAATTTACTTCTCAGTATGTAGCTAACAGAAATCACAAATCATTGGCAAAAGGTAAAATGTCACGTCACTTCCAGTTCGAAGCTGGTATGAGTTTGACAGGTACCAATGCCGATACACGTATCCCGGTTAAATTATCAGAGCAGGGTCCTGCACTGATTACCTTATATAATGCAGTCACTGGTGGCAATTTAGCTGGTGGTTCTTTACCTAAGAACGGTACTGCTGAAAAAGCGATTAAACTTGTTGCGAAAGAATTAGTTCAGCAAAAAGGAAAAGCTTTAGTAGTATGTGGTTCTAACGATGTTTCTACTCAAATCCTGGTTAACGCGATCAACTCTGCTATCGGCAGTTATGGTACGACTATCGATTTAGACAATCCAAACAAACGTTATGCTGGTAATGATGCTGAATTTGCAGAATTCTTAAATGAGATGAACAGGGGCGAAGTTGCTGCTGTATTCTTCTTAGATAACAATCCTGCTTATGATGTGGTTAATACTAAGTCATTCACTGATGGATTAAGTAAAGTTCCATTGAAAGTTTCTTTCTCAGACCGTAAGGATGAGACTTCAACTTTATGTGATGTGATTGCAACTAATCAGAATTATTTAGAAGCATGGGGTGATGCAAATAGCTACGAAGGATATTATTCTATCGTTCAGCCAACAATCAACCCGGTATTTAATTCACGTCAGGCTGAAGAAAGTTTACTGATCTGGTCTAACGCACCTGTTAAAGAATACTATCAGTATGTGCGTAACAACTGGGAGAAAAATATACTTCCAACTTTCGGTAAATCATGGAATGATGTATTAGAGACTGGAGTTTTTGCTTCAGCGCCTAAAACAGCAGGTTCTTATACTTTCAACCTTTCATTAGCGGCCGTTGCTCCTTCAGTAGTGAAAAGCAGTGCTGCTTTAGCTAAGGATATTGAGCTTCAGGTTTATGAAAGTGTAGCGATGCGCGATGGTAAACATGCCAACAACGCATTTTTACAAGAGTTACCTGATCCGGTTTCTAAAGTAACCTGGGATAACTACATTGCTCTTGCGCCTAAGTTCGCTGAGTCATTGGGAATCAAAGAATTCGATGTTGTTGACGTTAAAGGAAGCAACGGATATAAAATTACTTTACCAGTTCTGGTTCAGCCAGGACAAGCACAGGGTACCGCTTCTATAGCTTTAGGTTATGGACGTACTAAAGTGGGTAAAGCTGGTGATAATGTAGGTCAGAATGCTTATCCATTCGTAACTTTCAGCAATGGAACGTTACAGTATGCAAATACGATCACGATCACTAAAACTGGTGCTACCAACGAGCTTGCACAAACGCAGACTCACCACTCTTTTGAAGGAAGAAACATTATCCGCGAAGCTACTTTCAAGGAATATGTGAAAAATCCTGCTGCGGGTACTGGTAAGCATGACAGTGAACATAAAACTTACGATTTATGGGATAAATACGAAAAACCAGGTAACAACTGGGTAATGGCAATCGACTTGAATGCTTGTACTGGTTGTGGTTCTTGTATTGTTGCTTGTAACGTAGAAAATAACATCCCTGTTGTTGGACGCGATGAGGTTCGCAGACGCAGAGAGATGCACTGGATCCGTATTGACCGTTACTATAGCTTTGAAGAAGGCGATAAGAGCGTATCTGAGGAGAAAGAAATTGCACACATGGAAAATCTTGACCGTGTATCAGTTGTTCATCAGCCGATGCTATGTCAGCACTGTGATCACGCTCCTTGTGAAACTGTTTGTCCTGTATTGGCAACGACTCACTCTTCGGATGGTCTGAACCATATGGCTTATAACCGTTGTGTAGGTACACGTTACTGTGCAAACAACTGCCCGTACAAAGTACGTCGTTTCAACTGGTTTAATTACTGGAATGATTCACGTTTCGATAACTACCTGAACAATGAGTTCACTCAACTGGTTCTTAACCCAGACGTGACTACCCGTTCAAGAGGGGTTATGGAGAAATGCTCAATGTGTATCCAACGTATCCAGGCTGGTAAGTTGTCAGCTAAGATTGCGAAACGTCCGTTGAAAGATGGAGATATCAAAATGGCATGTCAGGAAGCTTGTTCAGCCAATGCAATTATATTTGGTGATGGCAATGATCCGGAATCGGAAGTATCGAAAGCATTACGTAGTGAGCGTATTTACTATGTATTAGAAGAGATCAATACACAACCGGGAGTAGGTTACATGACAAAAATTAGAAACACAGATTCATTACCAACAGTACAAGCGTAAGCTGATATTAAAGAAAACACATTATGTCAGGACATAACGAATCAATATTAAGAGAACCACTAATCACCGGCAATGATATCACGTATGCAAAAATTACGGATGATATCTTAATGCCAGTTGAGAATAAGCCCAACAGGGCCTGGTGGATAGGTTTTATAGTTTCCCTTATGGGAGCAACCTTATGGTTAGTTGCAGTAAGTTATACTTTCTGGAACGGTATCGGATCATGGGGTCTGAACAAAACTGTAGGATGGGCATGGGATATCACCGGTTTCGTATGGTGGGTAGGTATTGGTCACGCAGGAACACTGATTTCAGCGGTATTATTACTCTTTCGTCAAAACTGGCGTAACTCAATTAACAGGTCGGCAGAGGCGATGACGATTTTCGCCGTTATCTGTGCCGCAACGTATGTTGTATCCCACATGGGAAGACCATGGTTAGCTTACTGGGTATTACCATTACCGAATCAGTTCGGTTCACTTTGGGTAAACTTTAACTCACCACTGGTGTGGGATATGTTTGCGATCTCTACTTACTTCTCTGTATCCTTATTATTCTGGTATACAGGTTTATTACCAGATATCGCTACTATTCGTGACCGTGCAACAGGTGTACGCCGCAGAATTTACTCTATCTTCTCTTTCGGATGGAGCGGTAACGTTAAAACATGGCAGCGTTTTGAGACTGTGTCTCTGATCCTTGCTGGTATCTCTACACCACTGGTACTTTCGGTACACACGATTGTATCTATGGACTTTGCAACCTCGGTTATTCCGGGATGGCACACTACAATCTTCCCTCCATACTTTGT
Source organism: Pedobacter sp. UYP1 (assembly GCF_040547305.1). Taxonomy (NCBI): domain Bacteria; kingdom Pseudomonadati; phylum Bacteroidota; class Sphingobacteriia; order Sphingobacteriales; family Sphingobacteriaceae; genus Pedobacter; species Pedobacter sp. UYP1. Next base: position 499,962 of record NZ_JBEPPL010000002.1, read on the forward strand.
GGCTGGTGCGATCTTCTCTGGTTTCGCCATGGTGTTAACCTTATTACTGGTTGCCCGTAAAGTATTGGGTCTTGAAAACTACATCACTATGTTCCACATTGAATCGATGAACAAAATCATCATTCTTACAGGATCGATCGTGGGCGTGGCTTACATCACTGAGTTTTTTATTGCCTGGTATTCAGGTTCAGAATATGAAGCATATGCATTCATCAACCGTTCAACTGGTCCATACTGGTGGGCATACTGGATGATGATGACTTGTAACGTAATTTCTCCGCAGTTACTGTGGTTCAAGAAAATCCGTTTGAGCATCCCTGCAACATGGATCTTATCTATCGTGGTAAACATCGGTATGTGGTTTGAGCGTTTCGTAATTATCGTTACTTCATTACACCGTGATTACCTTCCATCAAGTTGGGCGATGTTCTATCCTACATGGGTAGATGTGAGTGTCTTTGTAGGTTCAATCGGGGTATTCTTTACTTTATTCCTGTTGTTCTTAAGAGTTCTGCCTTCAATTGCAATTGCTGAGGTGAAACTATTACTTAAAACATCAAGTGAGCAAGCTAAACTTGCACAGATTAAAGAAGGTCATTTGGACAAAACTCACGTTAAAGAATACGTTGAGTCTTTAGAGAAATTTGATAGTGTTAAACAAGAAGAATACGCAAAAATATAACAATGAGTAATATCAAATATATTTTAGGCAGTTTTGGCGATCCTGACGAAATGATGCATGGCATCGAAAAGTTACAGGAGAACAACATTAAGATCCATGATGTTTATACGCCTATGCCTATCCATGGCATCGAAGCCAAACTAGGAATTAAAAGATCAAGATTGGATATCCTTGCATTTTTCTGCGGGATAACAGGAACAGTATCAGCATTTGCACTGATCTATCTTACCTCGGTAGTAGACTGGAGACATAATATTGGTGGTAAACCAGCATTCGCATTACCGGATTTTATTCCGATTATGTTTGAGGTAACTATTTTATTCTGTGCATTTGGATTAGTAGGGTCTTATTATGCATCTACTCACCTTTTCCCAGGAAGAGCGCCAAGAGTAATGGACTTAAGAGCCACAGATGATAGATTTATTATAGCTGTTGATGCTCAGGAAAACGGAGATCACAGTAAAATTGACGGACTATTAAAAGAAGCTGGTGCTATTGAAGTTAAGCACAATGAAAGGAAGTATATTAGCTATGAATAAGAATAAAATAGTTGCAGCCTCATTTGTTGTTCTTGCCCTGGCTGTTACAACACTTTCGTCTTGCAGGAATAAGAATAACCCCGGTTTGGAATATGCAAGGAATATGTATGATCATATTGCTTATGATCCTGACCAGCCGAACAAGAATTTTGCAAACGGACAAACTGCACAAACACCTCCTGCAAATACAAGCCCGGTAGGATTTGTAAAGTATGAGTATGCAAATACTAAAGAAGGTTATGAAGCCGCAGGTTTAAATCTGCACAACCCTCTAGCTAAGACACCACAGAATTTATTATCAGGTAAACATTACTTTACTGTATTCTGCGGACCTTGTCACGGTGAAAAAGGAGATGGTAAAGGACACCTTGTTCAAATTGAGAAATTTACAGGTGTACCAGCTTATCATGGTGATGCAGCGTCATCGCGTGGTGGCTTGATGAAAGATTTATCGGAAGGTAAAATCTATCACACTATCATGTACGGATTAAATAACATGGGGTCACATGCCTCTCAGCTTACTCCAGATCAAAGATGGAAAGTTGTGATGTATGTTCAACAATTACAAAAAATACAATAGAAAAGCAGATATAAATGGGAACTCACAATTATAATTTCAATGAGCAGTTTGAGTTTACAGGAAAAGCTAAAACTTTAAGCATAGCGGCGATCGTTATTGGTATCGCAAGTATAGCTTATGGTTTTTCTGATCATGGACTTCATGAGCGGACTTTTGCCAACCTGTTACTTATGGCCTATTACTTCGCCTGTGTATGTATGTCGGGTGCATTCTTTTTAGCTGTTCAGTTTGTAGCGCAGGCGGGATGGTCTGCATCAATCTTACGTGTGCCTCAGGCTATGGCAAGAACATTGCCTATCGCAGTAGTAATCCTTATCGTGGTTATTAGCCTGGGACTATACACACATAATCTTTATCACCACTGGAATGCACCGGGTTTAACTGATCCGTCTTCCACTAACTATGATAAATTAATCGATGGAAAGTCTGCTTTCTTAAATGTACCTTTCTTTTTAGGACGTCAGGTTGTATTTTTAAGTATCTATTCTTTCTTCGCTATCTTACTCTCTAAATTATCAACTAACGAAGATTTAGAAGGTGGTTTGAATTCATACACGAAGAGTTTTAAATACTCTTGTATATTTTTAGTTATCTACGGCTTTACTACGCCAATCTTTGCATTTGATACGGTGATGTCATTAGAGGCACACTGGTTCTCTACAATGTTTGGTTGGTATAATTTCGCAGCAATGTGGGTGAGCAGTTTAGCTACTATAGCTGTAATTATCATCCTGTTGAGAAAAGCAGGTTATATGCAATGGGTTAACAATAGTCATCTTCATAACTTAGGTCAATTCATCTTCGGGTTCTCAATTTTCTGGACTTATGTATGGTTTGCGCAATTTATGTTGATCTATTATGCCAACATGCCGGAAGAAACTGTGTATTTTTACAAACGATTTGAGTTTTACAAGTTCTGGTTCTTTTTGAATTTAGTGATGAACTTCCTTGCTCCGGTTCTGTTGTTGATGGATCGTGACAATAAAAGACAGGAAAATATCATGCTTGGTGTTTGTATAATTGTATTATGCGGTCACTGGGTAGATTACTACCAAATGATTATGCCTGGAACTGTAGAATCACATAATGGTTTTGGTATTATTGAAATAGGTACAGCAATCGGTTTTGTAGGCTTGTTTACCTTTACAGTATTATCTTCATTAAGTAAGAAACCTTTAATTGCAAAGAATCACCCTTTCTTACAGGAAAGTCTGAATCACCACTTGTAGTAACTGGTTAGAGAGTATATACATTAATTTATAGTAGAAGTACATCGTACTACTTTTAAGAAAATGAGTTTAAGAAAATATATAAGCAATAAGACAATAGCGGCCCTGGCAGTAATTCTTACTGTGTTTGCAAATACGAGCGCATTTGCACAAGAAGCTGCCGCCGGTGCTGCCGCTACGGCTGCGAAAAAACCTATTGATATGTTCCCGATCTATAAGTCGGCAGCATTTTATACCCTGTTATTTTTACTGCTTTGCTTATTCATAGCAATAGTTGGTAAAGCTATGCGGGTATATGAATTGACACGTGAAGCTCAGGATAAACCTGCCGGCATCAACTGGAATACAGTGAATGGTGTTCTTTTCGTGATTTTCTTAATCGTCGGATTGTACGGTGTTTACTTTGAATATACAGTTCATGGTAACATGATTCTTCCTGACGCTGCTTCAGAACACGGTAAGAAGATTGACCAGATGTTTAACATCACACTGATCCTGACTACTATCGTATTCATCGGAACACACCTTGTATTATTCCTGTTCTCTTATTTCTATAAGAATACTGGTAAAAGAAAAGCTTATTACTACCCACACAATAATGCATTAGAGCGTATCTGGACAATTGTTCCGGCATTAGTGCTTACAGTATTGGTATTAATGGGATTCCTTACCTGGAGATCAATTTTCTACAAAATCGAAGATCCTAATAACAAGCCATTGAGCATTGAGATTACTTCTCAGCAGTTCGCATGGACTATCCGTTATCCTGGAGCTGATAAGATTGTAGGTAAGAAAAACTATAAACTGATTACCGGGACGAACAGTTTGGGTATGGACTTTAATGATAAGGACAATCTTGATGATCAGATGGCAGAGGAAATGGTTATTCCTGTCAACAAACCAGTAAGATTGATTCTGACCAGTAAAGATGTATTGCACAGTTTTTACATGCCGCATTTCAGGATTCAGTTAAACACTGTTCCGGGTATGACTTCTTACTTCGAGTTCACACCAACAATTACTACTGCTGATATGCAGACTAAAGTAAATGATCCAGCATTTAAATTCTTGTTCTATTGCTCGAAAATCTGTGGATCTGGTCACTATAACATGCAAAAGGTTGTTAGAGTTGTTTCTCAGGCTGAATATGATGCCTGGATAGTTAAACAACCTAAGTTTATCAATAACGATTTGAGAAAGCAATTTAACTTGCCAATCGTACCAGAACCAGCAGCTGCACCAGCGGCAGCAGCACCAGCTGATAGTACAGCTAAAGCTGCGACAAGTGCTCCTGCTGTAGCAATGAATAAACCGGCTTTAAAAAAATAATTATACTGGAATAGCGCATTATGTCAACTATAACATTACACGATACACATAACAACGATCACCATGACGGTCACGATCATGGGCATCACGAACAATCTTTCATAACGAAATACATCTTTAGCCAGGATCACAAGATGATCGCTAAGCAGTTTTTAATAACTGGTATCGTTATGGCTGTTATTGCAATGGGATTGTCTATCTTATTTCGTATGCAACTGGCATGGCCAGATAAAAGTTTCCCTATTCTTGAAACATTTTTAGGAAGATGGGCAGAAGGAGGAAGAATCAAACCTGATTTTTACCTTGCTCTGGTAACTATACACGGTACCATCATGGTATTCTTTGTACTGACCGCAGGATTGAGCGGTACGTTTAGTAATTTACTGATTCCTCTTCAGCTCGGGGTACGGGATATGGCTTCACCATTTATGAACATGCTTTCATACTGGTTATTCTTTATCGCTTGTATCGTGATGATGAGTTCATTCTTTATTGAGACCGGACCAGCAAGTGCGGGCTGGACGGTATATCCTCCATTATCTGCAATTCCAAAAGCTATTTCAGGTTCTGGTTTAGGGATGACATTATGGTTAATCAGTATGGTTCTTTTTGTAGCTTCTCAGTTAATGGGTGGTATCAACTATGTAAGTACTGTATTAAACATGCGTACTAAAGGTATGGACCTTTGGAAAATGCCATTAACAATCTGGGCTTTCTTATTAACAGCTATCTTAGGTATTTTATCTTTCCCTGTTTTAGTAGCAGGTGTTGTGTTATTGATCTTTGACCGTAGTTTCGGTACAAGTTTCTATTTATCTGATATCGTTATGGGTACTCAGGTATTACCTAACGAAGGTGGTTCTCCAATCTTGTGGCAGCATTTATTCTGGTTCCTTGGTCACCCTGAGGTATATATTGTAATTATGCCGGCTTTAGGTATCTCTTCAGAGGTTATCTCGGTAAATTCAAGAAAACCAATCTTTGGTTACCATGCGATGGTTTATTCATTAATCGGTATTACTATTCTTTCCTTCATCGTATGGGGTCACCATATGTTTGTAACGGGGATGAATCCATTACTGGGTGGTGTGTTTATGATCACGACCCTGATTATTGCTGTTCCTTCAGCAGTAAAAACTTTCAACTACCTGGCTACATTATGGCGCGGTAATATCAGGTTCACACCTGCAATGTTATGTGCTATTGGTATGGTTTCATTCTTTATCTCAGGTGGTTTAACTGGTATCTTCTTAGGTAATGCCTCTCTGGATATCAACCTTCACGATACTTACTTCGTAGTAGCTCACTTTCACCTGGTAATGGGTTCTGCTGCGATCTTTGGTATGCTTGCAGGTGTTTATCACTGGTATCCGAAAATGTTCGGAAGAATGTTAAACGAGAAATTAGGATACCTTCACTTCTGGATTACATTTATCTGTGCTTACTTAGTATTCTTCCCATTACACTTCTTAGGTCTAGATGGTGTACCACGTCGTTACTATGCTTTCACTGAATTTGAATTTATGCAGAAATGGGTTACTGTAAACATCTTTGTTACCTGGGCAGCGATCGTTGCAGCATTAGCACAGGTTGCATTCCTGTTCAACTTCTTCTACTCAATTTTCAAAGGTAAAAAAGCAACACAGAATCCTTGGGAATCTAATACTTTAGAATGGACTACGCCAGTTGAGCATATCCATGGTAACTGGCCAGGAGAAATCCCTACAGTATACCGTTGGCCATATGATTACAGTAAGCCAGGTTCTGAAGCAGATTTCATTCCTCAGACTGTTCCTTATTCTCAGACAATGAGCTCAAACATGCCGCATGACTTCGAAGGAAATGCAGAATCTGAGCGCATCCAGAGAGAATGGGAAGAAAAACAAGCAAAAGAAAAAGCAATACTGGATTAATCTCCTTTATTAAAATTATACAATGAGGTTATCTGCTTGAGTATCTACTTAGAACGATAACCTCATTTTTTTTAAAATCAAACCAATGGTTCCTAAATCTGAAAAGAGATTTATCCGGTTAAACCTGATTACTTTAATAGTGACATTAGTACTCATCTTAGCCGGTGCAGTAGTAAGAAGTACGGGTTCAGGTATGGGTTGTCCGGACTGGCCAAAATGTTTTGACCAATATGTTCCACCAACATCGGTAGATCAGCTTCCGAAAGACTATAAAGAAAAGTACGTAGCAGGCAGGGTTAAAAAGAATGAGCGTTTTGCGCTGATGCTTGATAAAATGGGTAAGAAAGATGTGGCAGATAGTATCCGTCACGATCAAAGTATAACAGTTCCGGAATCATTTAATGCAGCAAAAACCTGGACTGAATATATTAACCGGCTTACTGGTGCAGCTACAGGATTTTTATTAATTGCAGTTACCGTTCTTTCATTTACGTATAAAAGTAAAGCTAAAAGGATTATAGTTTTAAGTGTACTGAATCTTTTTATGGTAGTTTTTCAGGCCTGGCTGGGATCAATTGTTGTTTCCACTAACTTACTGGCCTGGGTAGTGACCGTTCATATGCTGCTTGCGCTGGTGATGCTGGCTATACTGGTCTACACTCACTACTACGGGGTATCACTGCATAAAGAACCAACTGTTGTTATTTCTAAAGTATTCTGGTTAAAAGTATTGATCCTGGTTTCTTTAATCCTGAGCGTTCTGCAAATTGTTTTGGGAACAGAAGTAAGAGAAGCTATCGATGAGATTTCAAAAAACCTGTTATACCAGGAAAGACATACCTGGATCGGGAAAATAGGGGATATCTTCTCTTATCACCGTGATCTGGCAATTTTTGTAGTCGTATTGAATGCGTTCATCTATCAGTTTGTGATGAATAAATTTGGGGGTAAGGCAACAGAATTGAAATTAGGGAATTCAATTGTACTGGTGCTGATGGTACAAATTGCGAGTGGGTTATTATTATCTAACTTTGCACTGCCACCTGCAGCTCAGGTTATACATTTAGTGTTCTCAACAGTTCTGTTTACACTCCAGTTTTATCTTTACCTGCTGGTATACAGAACAAGTACTTATAATCAATAATATTAAAACACATAGAATTGAAATTATTTTTCTCAGATTTATCTAAACTCATCAAATTCAGACTTACTTTTCTGGTTGTGTTTTCTGCGTCAATTACTTTTTTAATTGGTTCAAGGATGCAGGTTGCCAGAGGTGAGGTTCCGTCTATTGACTGGGGAAACTGGCTGATTCTGGTAGCTGGAGGATTTTTAGTGACTGCAGCAGCAAATTGCTTCAATGAGATTATAGAAAAGGATCTGGATAAACTGATGACCCGCACAATGGATCGTCCAATGCCAGCAGGAAGGATGACAACAGGCCAGGGATTAGTACTGGGTCTGATCATGGGAATGCTTGGTACCTGGTTATTAGGTAAGCTGAATCTGGAAACAGGTCTTTTATCTGTATTTTCTATTTTACTTTATGCATTTGTTTATACCCCTTTGAAACGTAAATCTCCGATTGCCGTTTTTGTAGGTGCAATACCAGGTGCTTTACCACCGCTAATCGGTTATTTAGCTGCCCTGGGCCATACTACAAACTTTACGCATGTAGATTATGAAGTAGCAGGAATTCTTTTCCTTGTACAGTTCGTCTGGCAGTTTCCACATTTCTGGGCAATTGCATGGGTTTTGGATGATGACTATAAAAAAGCAGGCTTCAGGTTGTTGCCTACTAAAAAAAGAGACAAGACCAGTGCATTTCTTGTTTTCTTAAGCACGTTAATACTAATACCTGTGAGTTTACTGCCTACCTTTTTCGGATTCGGTGGTTATTACATCGCAGGATTTTCGATCATAGCCGGTGTGATTTTTGCACTGCTTGCTTTTAAACTACTGGTAAAACTGGATATAGACAGCGCACGTAAAGTGATGTTCTGCTCATTCTTTTACATACCACTGGTACAATTGATTTTATTGTTTGATTTTATAGGTAAATAGTTTTTTATATATGGTACACACATTAAAACCGGAAGACGTAGCGCAAGATAGATTAGCTACCTCTTTTAAAGCTAAGAAATTCGTTCTTTGGCTATTTGTGGTCTCTTCGACTATTATGTTTGGAGGATTTACAAGTTATTATATCGTTTTTGCGGCATCTAAAGGTAAGGGACATGGATTAGTTCTTCCGGATGTCTTTATGTACAGCACAGCAGTGTTGGTATTGAGCAGCATTTGTTTATTCTTTGCGGCAAAAGCAGTCCGTCAGCAAAATATACAAACACAAAAAATATTTCTATGGTCAACCTTAGCATTGGGGATTGCTTTTGGCTATCTTCAAGTAGATGCATGGTCGGCATTATACCAAAGTGGTGCAACACTGGTTAACAATAACGCAGCAATTTCTACGATTTATATTGTTTCCGGCATGCACTTACTGCACATTTTTGCAGGACTTTGTTTCATCCTGAACAGTCTTTGGGGTGCATATAGCAAAATTCCTAAAGAAAATGCGGTGTATCGCATAGAAATAGCCTCTATATTTTGGCATTTTATAGATATATTATGGATATATCTCTATGTTTTTTTACTTTTGAACAGTTAGACTTTTTAACAAACTATTACAATTTTTAAAATGAATTCATTATCACAATTAGATCAGGTAAAAACTACTCCATGGAGTGGCGGCCGTTCACCGTGGTCGGTAGAATACGGAAAAATAATGATGTGGTTTTTCTTGCTATCAGATGCATTTACATTCTCTTCATTATTGGTATACTACGGAGCACAACGTTTCACAAAGTTTACATGGCCTGATCCGGATTTGGTATTCCAGTCTATTCCAGGTGTAATGGATTCCGGAGCACCATTAGTGTTCGTAGGTATCATGACGTTTATTCTGATCATGAGTTCGGTAACCATGGTATTAGCGGTTGAAGCTGGTCACAGACGTGCTAAAAAAGAAGTGATCTGGTGGATGGTAGCTACTATTATCGGTGGTTTCATGTTCCTGGGTTGCCAGGCATTAGAGTGGACTCACCTTCACCATGAAGGTTTCTGGTGGGCGTCTATTCCAAAACCAGAGAAATTACAAGAATTCTTTGTTGGGCCAGTGTCTAACGTTGCGGCACAACAATTTGCTAACTTGTTCTTTACCATTACTGGTTTCCACGGATTTCACGTATTCACAGGTGTATTATTGAATATTATCATCTTATGTATGACTATTAACGGGACTTTCGAGAAACGTGGTCATTATCTGATGGTTGAAAAAGTAGGTTTATACTGGCACTTTGTTGACCTGGTTTGGGTATTCGTATTTACCTTCTTCTATTTAGTTTAATTCCTCAAAAAAACCATCATCAGCCGCAGGCTCATGATAGCTTTATTATCTATTAAAATAAATATAATCTAAATAAAAATATTATGTCTGAACATAACTTACAAAATACAGAAGAGCATGCACACGATGAGCATGCTGGCCTTAGCAAATCAAAAATCTGGCAGGTATTCTTTATCTTATTAGGGATTACTGTGGTAGAATTTATCATTGCATTGGTGATTTTACCAAAACATTTGATTCCTCATACTGCTGGTAATATTGCTTATATCTTATTAACTCTTTTAAAAGCATATTATATTGTTGCCTACTTTATGCACCTTAAGTTTGAGAAAACAGGACTGCAGCTGTCACTTGGGCTCGCATTTATATTTATTGCGTACTTTATAACCTTGATGCTCATTGAAGGTGGTTATTTGCATATACATATGACTGTTTAATTCATGAAGTTTTCTTCAATAAAAAAAATAATAATCCTGGTATCGATTTTAGCGGTACCGGGATTTTTATATTATGAACTTGTTGAACAAGGAAAGAACAGGTATAAACCGTTACCCTTTTTCGGCCCCAAAAAAGTAGCAGCTACTTTCCATTCCAAAAGAGGAAAACAGATTCCTGATACCATTTATCATCAGTTACCTGATTTCCGGTTTATCAATCAGCAGGCAGATACCCTGAGCTGGAAGAATTACGAGGGAAAGATCATTGTGCTGAACCTGATTTATACATCCGGGAATAATTATGCCGTAGAATTTGCCAACAAAGCAATGAACGTGTATATGAACACCTATATCAAGAACCCGTTAATTCATTTTATCGGCCTAAGTATAGATCCGGTAACTGATATTCCTGCTAAAATACTTCCCTATGCTGAGAAACTAAAAGCAAAGGCAGGTAAATGGGATATACTGACCGGAGATAGCACTGCAGTTTATAACTGGATTAATAAAGGGCTTTATATTGATGCCCAGCAGCATTTTGAAAAGGGAGAACGTAAATTTACCTACAGCAATTTATTTGTTCTTCTGGATCCACAGCACCGTATCAGAGGTTATTATGATGCGACTAATCAGGAAGCGCTCTCCAAGCTGAATGATGAAATAAAAGTTCTCGTTGCCGAAGAACTTAGAAATGTAAAAGACGGAAGGTAGGCTTGCCCGTGCAGGTCGCCTGATGCTTAATAAAGATACACACCATGAATATTAACGATAAATTCTTTTTACGTCTGATCTGGATTGTGAGTGCAGTCGTACTTGCAGTAGTTATTGCTTTGAAGATCGTACCCCCACCAACAACAAAACCATCTTTCATCTATTTATTACCACATTTGATTGGTGGCATTAATGCCACCTGTGCAGTATTACTGATCCTGTCTTTAATCTTTATCAAGAAGAAAAACATACAAGCACATAAAATAACGAACGTGATTACGTTTATCCTGTCGGCTATTTTCCTTGTATTTTATATCCTGTTTCACCTTTATGAAAAGGATACCAAATACGGCGATATTGATCATAACGGCATTCTTTCTGTCGCTGAACTTGCAGCAGTAAGCGGAACAAGAATGATTTACTTCTTTATTCTGATTACCCATATTATGCTGGCCGTTATTGTATTGCCATTGATCCTGATCAGCTTCCTGAGAGGATTCAGTATGCAGATTGAAAGACATCGTAAAATTGTCAGATGGGCTTATCCGGTATGGTTATATGTAGCGGTTACCGGAGTGATTGTTTACCTGATGATTTCACCGTATTACAATTTTTAAACGACATAGGGTATTTTTACATTAGGCTTATGTAATGTAAAGCTTAATTGTTCGTTTAATCTTATATTTGTTAGCGTTACTAATTAACATAATGAACCTTGCTTTTTGTAAGGTTCATCAACAATAGAATCCAATGAAAAGAGCTATTATCTTCTTTATTCTTTTGGTTGCTGTAACAGCAGGAGCTGGTATACAGAAAGCTGCAGCACAATGTGCCATGTGTACAATCAGTGCAGAGCAGGGAACTCAAAATGGAAATACACAAGCTGTCGGACTAAATACAGGCGTTTTGTATTTGATGGCAATTCCTTATCTGATGATCGCTGCCATTGGCTTTTTGTGGTATAAAAGATACCGTCGTTCACAAGCTTCCCTGCGTTCCTGATCTCCTTCAGCTTAGATGGAGAAAACAACCAAACTATATGCATTAGTACAAGGTAAATGTCCGCATTGCCGCAGAGGAGATATCTTCACTGGTACATTATATGGTTTCGATTTACAACGCACAAATGACATCTGCAGTCATTGCGGGCAACGATATGAGATAGAACCGGGCTACTTTTATGCCTCTATGTATGTCAGCTATGCAATGAATGTGATGGAAATGATTGCCGTGGGTATTGCAACCTATATCTTTTCTGGTGGTAATCTGGAATTTGATTCCCTGTGGATGTATGTAGGTGTGATTTTTAGTGGATGCTTAGTTCTTGCACCGTTTAACTATCGTTATTCACGCGTGATTTTATTACATTGGCTCTCCCCTAAAATTAGTTATAACGCCTATTACGACAGACCATGATTAAGCCAGAAACACTAGCTTTTTTAAGCGCAGTAGCAGCAAATAATAACAGGGAATGGTTTGCCCTGAACAAGGAAGTTTATGAAACAGCAAAGGCTGATGTGATTAGCCTGGTTGAAGAACTTATTCCTATTCTTGCAAACGTCGACCCACAATTTCCACTCGAAACCCAAGCTAAGAAATGCGTGATGCGAATTTACAGAGATGTGCGGTTCAGTAAAAATAAAGACCCTTACAAGAATAACTTTGGCATCTCCTTTTCTGTGAAAAACTCAGAAGGAAACGGACCGGAGTTTTACTTACACCTGCAGCCAGGGAATTCTTTTTTTGTCGGCGGCTATTGGATGCCGGAAGCATCGCTGCTAAAAAAAATAAGAGAAGAAATAGATTATAACACTTCAGATTTCCTTGAAATTATAGAAGCGAAAGGGTTTAAAGACCAGTTTGAATTGAGTAAAAACGATACCCTGAAGAAAGCCCCTAAAGGATATGATCCGGAACATCCTCATATTGATTTGTTAAAACTCAAAAGCTATATTGCTGTACTTCCGCTCACTGATCCGGAACTATTAAAACCTACATTAGTTAATCATTTGAAAAAGGCATTTATAGGGATATACCCATTTGTTCGCTTCCTGAGGGGAGCTATAGCACCATAATTATGAAGAAAGTTATTTTGTTTTTAAGCATCGGTCTATTAGCCAGTGCATTTAGTTCTTGTGTAGTCCTGTCCCCAAAAAAGTATAAAGCCCTGCTGGCTAAACAAGATTCATTAGGCACCGGTTGGAGTGGAGCACAAGAGTCCATAGACCACTTGCAGAGCGCTATTGCTAAATTACAGCGTGATACTGCCAACCTGAATGGTAAGCTGAATGAACTTCAGGGTAAATATAAAGCCATAGACGGCAATTACGCCAAATTAAAAGACAATAGTTCTTCAGCAATCAGTAAGCTCTCAGATGACCTTAAAAAGCGTGAACAACGCCTTAAAGAAGTAGAGGACATATTACGCAAACGCGATGAAGCCTCTAATCAATTAAAAGAGAAACTGGAACAAGCACTTCTGGGATTCTCTAAGAACGGATTAACGGTTGAAATGAAAAACGGTAAAGTCTATGTTTCTCTGATGGACAAATTATTATTTCCTTCAGGAAGTATTATTATTGATGAAAAAGGGAAACAAGCATTGGCTCAGCTCGCTAAAGTATTAAAAGAGCAACCAGAGATTATCATTGCAGTAGAAGGACATACAGACTCACAGAAAATAACGAATCTGGGTCAGATCAAAGATAATTGGGATCTGAGTGTATTGCGTTCTACTTCTGTAGTGCGTTACCTGACCGAAACTGAAAAAGTTCCTGGTGTAAGGTTAACTGCCACAGGAAAAGGTGAATTCCAGCCATTAGAGCTGAATACTACGCCTGAAGGAAGAAGCAAAAACCGCAGAATTGAAATTGTACTATCACCTAAATTGGATGAACTGTACAACCTGATCAAAAAATAAATTATCATGATATAAAAAAAGCATCCGGATTATCCGGATGCTTTTTTTATATTCTTTAGCGCAGTAAAGCTCAGATCCTGAATTAAAAAGGACTTGAGAAATCTTTAAAAGAGGGAAGTACCAGATCTTTATCAGAAAGTAAAAGTTCTTCTTTGGCAAGTTCCTCACTCCAGTTAATATTCAAATCCGGATCATTCCAGATTACTCCGCACTCAGATTCTTTATCATAATAGTTAGTCACTTTGTACGTGAAAATAGTATCATCTTCAAGAGTTAAAAAACCATGAAGGAACCCTGGCGGAACCCATAATTGCTTATGGTTGTCTCCACTAAGGACGATACTGAAATGCTGGCCATAAGTAGCAGATTCTTTTCTGGCATCCACAGCAACATCAAGAACCTTACCTTGTATAACTCTTACCAATTTCCCTTGTGCAAAAGGAGCTTTCTGAGCATGTAAGCCACGCAAAGTACCCTTTTGTGAGAAAGATTGGTTGTCTTGTACAAAGTTAGCCTGAATGCCAGCTTCTGCAAACGCGCGTGTACTAAAACTTTCATAAAAATAGCCGCGGTTATCTTTCCATACTTTAGGTTCGATGACAAAAAGATCAGCTATAGGTGTTTGTATTATATTCATAGTTAGGCTATATATTCCATTACGGTAGTGAAAGAAACAAATTTATCCTTAAAACGACTATTTAATTCTGCTGCCAGGGCATTTGCATGCGTTAACTGATAAGCATCATAATCTTCAATTGACTGTACAACATATTGTGCGCAATAAGTTACACCTTCATTTGGTGAATCAACCACCTTTAATAATCTGTTGGAAACGAATAATCCAGTAGCCATTACTTCAGGAATATGTTCTTCTTGCATCCATTGCAGCCATGCCGCAGCAGAGGCTTCTTCAATAATCAGGGTTACATTGTATAATAACATGACACAAAGATATAATTAAGAGCTTGTGTAACTTTATAAATTACAGGAATAAATTCAGGACTCAGCAGGATCACCTCTCAGTTTTCTGAAATGCTTGCGTGCCTCGGTCACGAACATACTGCCCGGGAAGTCCACAATCAACTTTTGATAGTATACTTTAGCCTGCTCAGGATCATTCAGCGCATCTTCATAGATTCCGGCCAGGGTAAATAAGGCTTCATCTGCCCAATTCCCTTTTTGCTGATGCCCAATCAATTCCTTAAGCAGGAGTACAGCCATTGAAAAATCTCTGTTTTTGATATAAATGTTCGATTTAAACATCAAAATATCATCAGTGAGGCTGTTTTTAGGATATAGCAAAGCAATGCTGTCCACCTTGGCTATTGCTTCCTTATTCAGGTTTCTGAACTGCAATGCTTCAGCAGCAGCGTACATTTTAAGCGCCAGCGTATCCGTTTTAGTTTCCAGATGATCTGAAATCAAAAGACTGAGATTTAGCGCGTCATTCGCTATTAATTGTTCAGTCGAAGCCTTTAATACATCTGCCTGAGATTTGGCATAACTGAAATTTCCCTGCTCAAATGATAACCTTGCAGACCTGTATTTGGCCTCAGTTCCTATATTTTGATTTTCAAATTCCTTAGCAACCTGCTCATACATTAAAATAGCCTCCCATGGCTGTTGCGTAAGTCTGTAAATATCTCCAAGCTCAAGCTTCATCTCCCCCAGTTCAGCATTGGTAATACCCGGAATCTTTATAGCTTCTTCCAAAGCTGATTCCGCCTTTTTAAGATCCTTCAGATAATAAGCTTGTAGATTTGCCCACTTCCTGAGTGCAAAAAGAGTTTTTGCATTTTTGCCATATTCATCCAGAATTTCCTGATACTGAGCTGCCAGCGTAATAATATCTTTTTGATCATTTTTGCCCAATAAAAGTGCTTGATAACTGGCATCAATCAAAGCTAATTTAGCAGGCACATAATATGGGCTATCCTTGCCTTTAAGGGCTAAATAGGCATAAGCTTTTATAGCTGTATCATAAGCCTTGTTGGAAGCAAATATTTGTGCATGCTCAAATAGAATTGTTCCATCATCCTTAATCCTTTTATCTTGTGCAATTAATTGACGTAATGCCATATCGTATTCTTTTTGCTGCAAAAATTGCCAGATTAGCAGCTTTGAATAAGATTCGTTCTGAGGATCCTTCTGTATCCTTTTGAATAATGAATTTTGGAGGGTCAGATAATCAGCATTCGTTTCAAACACAGAAGGAAGTACTGTTTCAGCCTGCTGGAGCATTTGTGGCATGGTTGACAGCGCATTCAGATATTCTTCGCCCAGTTTAGTCTTGTCCTTCTTGAAACGATAAATACTTAGCAATTCAAAGGTAAAGATCTGCTCATTTTTCAGGTTTTTTCTGGCTTGCAGAAACACATCAGCAGCCAGGTCATACTCTGCCATCTGGTATAAATCATTGGCCAGTGTTCTTATTTTTGACTCGTCATCAGGAAGGGAGTGTAAAAGCTGGTCAAAAGTCTTTTTTGCATTATCCAGTTCTCCTTTTTCTTTATAAACCCTGGCTTGTATAGTCAGGTATTTTGAAGATTCAGGACTTTGCCTGATCAGCTTTTTAATGGCTTTATCAGCAATTTCATATTGTTTTGATTTCAGCAGAGCGTTGAAGTACAGGTCTGAATAAGCTTCATTTTTTGTTTTGAAGACTATCTTTTCCAATAAAACAGCAGCTTTTTGATAATCTCCATTTTGATAATACAGCATGGCCATTTCATTATCATTATTGCTTTGTGCAAATAATGATAATGAACCTGTAAAGCAGAGTATGATCGCCAATATTGTTTTTATCATAATATTCTGAAGCTACTTAAACAGCAAAGAAACTGTTCTCAAAAATAAAGATACTAAATTGTGGTTTTCCATCATTCCAGATTACCCGTATTTTAAATGTTACCAGACATTTCTTTGTCAGCGATAAAATATTCCTATTTTGAGACGCTCTCCATTTGCTAATCAGGTAACAATATTAGTGTATTGCCTGTTTAGACAGAAGGTGTTGCGTATTTTTGCAGGCTACCAGAATGCTATGACCTTAAAGAAAAGATATTTATTGATTGTTCTTCTCGCCCTTTTTAGTGCTTGCCGGCAAAACAGGCAAGTGAGGATTATTCCTGTAGCAGAATTCTTTAAAGCTCAGGATAAAGGGTATTATGCAATCTCTCTGGACGGTAAAACCATGTCTTATCTAAAGTCACAGGGTAAAAAACAAAACCTGTTTGTCGAAGACCTGACTACCGGCAGATCATCACAAATTACACAATTGAATGAAAAAAATATCAATTATTATTTCTGGGTAAGTAACGATGAGATCGTTTATTATAAAGAGAAAGCAGGAGCGGAGCGGTTATCTGATATCTTTATTATCAATAAAAACGGAGAAAATGAACGTCAGCTTAGTGATAATGGGAAAAGCAGAATGCATGTACTCAAAGATCAGCTGATTGACGGCAAATTCTTATTGGTTTCTTCCAATAAGAGAGATTCTACAGTATTTGACGTTTACCGCTTAAATGTAAGGGATGGCCAGATGGATATGGCTGCCAGAAATCCTGGAAACATCACGAACTGGGTAACAGACTCAAAAGGGCAAATCCGGCTGGCCACTACCAGTGATGGTGTGAACCAGACATTACTCTACAGAGAGACTGAAAACCAAGCCTTCAGAGCGGTAGTGACCAATAATTTTAAAACTACTTTTACACCTATTGCAATTTCGGATGTGAGGCCAAATATTGTTTATGCTATTTCTAACGTCAACAGAGATAAAAATGCATTGATAGAATTGAACTGTGCAACGGGAAAAGAAAGCAAAGTGCTTTTTAGTAATGACACCCTGAACGTGGTGGATGCTCAATACTCCGAATCCAAAAAAACAATAGCCTTTGTAATTTGCGAAACCTGGAAAAAGGAGAAGCATTATCTTGACCCCTCTGTTAAAAAACTATATGAAAAGCTGGATAAGTTATTGCCCGGCACTGAATCCAGGATTATTGACAGAGATAAAGCAGAAAATACATTTATCGTAAGGACGTTTACAGATAGAAATCCAGGTTCTTATTATTTATATATAGCCGATAAAGGCACGATCAGAAAACTAAGTGATTTTAATCCTTACGTTAAAGAGGCCGAAATGTGCGAGATGAAACCTGTTTCTTATACTGCACGTGACGGCTTAAAAATACAAGGATACCTTACTTTACCGATTAATAAACCGTCTTCGAACCTTCCTGTAATTGTGCTGCCGCATGACGGGCCGGGGCGCAGAGATTCCTGGGGTTATAAAGCCGAGGTACAATTCCTGGCAAATAGAGGATATGCAGTTTTTCAGGTTAACTACAGAGGCTCATCCGGATATGGGAAGTCTTTTGCAGCTGCAGGATCTGGCCAGTGGGGGGGTAAAATTAAAGATGATATTAATGATGGCGTAAGATGGCTTATTGAGAATAAGATTGCTAATCCAAGAAAAATCGCTATTTATGGCTCTGGGTTTGGTGGTTATATCGCACTAAATAGTCTATATTCGAGTCCGGGAATGTATGTTTGCGGTGGTTCTAATTCAGGAGTGATTAATTTATTCAGTTATCTGAAGTCTATTCCTCCGTTTTTAAAGACCAATTTGCAAATGTACTATGAGGTAATCGGTAATCCAGTAACAGAAGGTGACCGGATGCGCCAGGTATCTCCGGTCTTCCATGCCGATAAGTTCAGGGTTCCTGTTTTTCTGGCACAAAGTCCAAAGGATCCCAGAAGTAATTCGGGCGAAGCGGTTCAGTTTGTAAAAGAACTCAAAAAAAGAAATGTGAATGTGACTTATCTGGAAAAAGAATATAGTGAGTTCTCTCCACAGGGCGAAGATATGCGCCAGAAATTATATGCTTCGCTGGAGCAATTTTTGTCTGTAAATTTGTCCAGGAAATAGGTGAATAATATGGCTCCGGAAAAAACTAGTGGCTATCGTAAGAACTTTTCACTGATCGTCACCTTTATTGTGCTGATCTCTGTACTGTTCATCTTGTCGCTATTTTTAGCTTATAATTTTAGTAAGAAATTTATAGAGAACGAATTTGTCTCAGAAAAGGTGAAGGTACTGGAAGAAAGTATTAAGCCTTACAATGAGTTTTTTCAGAACAAAGTTCCTGAAATCTCTTACTATAATGGGTATCTTGATTCTGCTACGGCATCTAAATTTGTCGATACTATTATTAATGCGTACCCCTTTGTTTCAAAGGTGGTCTTTTATGATTCAGAGATTGGGAATACACCAGTCAGGGATGGATTAAATACAGGGCATTTCTCTTTTGGGCCTAAGAATATTTATCAGTTCGGTGATCTGGTGCCTTTGGATTCAGTTAAGTTGTTTTCGAGAGATGATACGAAGAAATTCAGCAGGGGAGATGATTTTAATGCTTTAGGGATCAAGTTGATTTCTTATATTGAGAGTCTGGATACAACTATTGTGCCTAGTCAGGAGGAACTTTTTACCAATTTCAGTATTATTCGTTCTAATAAAATAACCTACCTGAATATTCCTGGATTTGAAGATTTAAAGATCTATAAGCAGATGTTAAGGCAGCAGCTGAGTCCGTCTCCGGTTTATCAGCAGGATATGTTATCTTTTCATCTTGATCCTTATAAAATCAAGATTATCAATACGCGTCCGCTGTTGTATCAAAATATACGAATTGAACCACTTACTTACGACCCTTTAAATACGTCTACAGAATATGTGGCTACAGAGATTACCTTACCGGGGCCATTTTCAGATTATAAACTTTATTTCATTTCTGCAAAGTCGTTTGTAGCTCAGGAAATCCTGAGTTATTTTATGCCTATTGCTCTGGTCATGTTACTTTTCTATGGAATTCTGGTTCTGGTAACTGTTTTGATTTACAGAAATCTGAATATTAATCATAAGATGTTTAAATTGCAGTATGATTTTGTGAATAACCTGACGCATGAGTTTAAAACGCCAGTGAGCGTAATTAAGATAGCTGGTAACAATATTAAAAGTGCGAGTGCACTGACAGAAAGAGAGCTAAAGTTGTACGGTAAGATCCTGGATGAGGAAGCCGATAAGTTGAATGGGCTGATGAACAAGTTACTGGCTTTTACACAGATTGAAAACAGGGCTATTCAGTTGAATCATGATGAAATCAATATTGTGGATTTTATTGAGAGTACCATAGAGTCGCATACTTTGAAACACCCTGATTTTGTAGTCACCTATGAAGTCACTGGTTTTGGGACGTTTATTACTGATCCGGTATTGCTGGGCAGCCTTTTTGATAATTTAGCGGAGAATGCTTATAAGTATTCGCGTCCTGAGCATAAGCGGCTGCATATTGTAGCGAGAATGATTAAGGGAAAAGTTGTATTCAGGTTTGTGGATCAGGGAATAGGTATTCCCACACCGGAAATTAATAATATCTTTAAGAAGTTTTACCGGATACAGAATCAGTATAATCAGAATGGTAGTGTTGGATTGGGACTGGCTTTCTGTAAGGAGCTGGTGAATTTCATGAAGGGCGAGATTTCGGTAAAGAGTAAAGTAAATAAAGGAACAGAGTTTAAAATAGTACTGCCTTATAATAATTAATGATATGTCTAAAGGAATTAAAATACTGATAGTTGAGGATGATGAAAATTTAAGGTTTTTAGTTGTACACAGGCTAAAGTCTGAGGGTTATGATGTACTGGAAACCGGGGATGGTGAGCTGGCGGTAAAAACTATCATGGATGAGAAGCCGGATATTGTTTTGCTGGACTGGATGTTGCCGGGTAAGCAGGGATCAGATGTTTGTCAGGAGGTGCGTAAGCAAGGTTTTGAAAACCTGATTATTATGATGACTGCAAAGGCGCAGGATGTAGATAAGATTGATGCTTATACTTTCGGTGTGTCTGATTATGTAACCAAGCCATTTAATATGGATGTTTTGGTGGCGATGCTGGAGAGTAAGGTGAAGTTTTTGCTGAACAATGATAAGTCGGAGATTCACCGTTTCGGAGATATGGAGCATCATCCTAATATTCATACACTTTACAGGAGTGGAAGAAAGATTGAGTTGACGATATTAGAGAACAGGATTTTATTGTATTTCCTGAGAAATCCGAATAAGGTGATCAATCGTGATGAGCTGATGCTTGTTGTTTGGGGATACAATTCTGATGTGAATACGCGTACGCTTGATATGCATATTGTTCGTTTAAGAAAGAAGATTGAACTGAATCCTGATAATCCTCAGTTGTTGCAGACTGTGAGAGGTATTGGATACCGTTTTAATGCGGGATAGTTTTTAATAGTTATATAGAGTAGCGCAGTCTTTTTACAGGACTGCGCTATTTTTTTAGGTTAGTTTTTTAGATGGGGTTAGTCTCTCAGGCGTGTTGCCCAGAAGGGATATTTTGCACCGTCTTGTATGAAATTGGGGAAATAAGTTTCGTCAGGCAGAATAAGGGCTCCGTGGGTTTTTCTGAGTACGCTGAATATGCTTTGGTCATGGCGGTGATCTATGAAGGATTTTTGCTGTAGCGCTGCGTCTTTCTGATCTGTAAAAAGAGATAGGTTTTCATAAAGGGTGTCGTACCATTTGTCTATAAGTTGTGTGGCGTGCTGACATTTTCTCAGCATGATCACAGTTGCGATCAATTGATTAGAATTGATGATTTCTGTGGTGGTATTAAAGTAATCAAATACCTCTTGTTTAGTGTATTCATTTTCTTTGTGGGGTAGTTCAAAGGCGATTGTACCGGTGTCGGTTGCTTTTAGAAGCGTGAGGTAGTCGTGGAAACGTTTTTTACCACTTTTGTTAATAAGGCATCCTGCGTCGGCATAAATTAAAATGTCGTCTTCGGGAAGGGTGTCGAGTATTTTTTTGATAAGGTAGGGTTTCCAGATCCAGTATCCTCCGCCTTTTGATTGTTCGAGAATGGTTTTAAAGCGTTTGGCAAAGATTGGGTCAATTGCGGCTGGACTGAAGATTTTTACTTCATCGAAAAATTTGGAGTCAATGGCTGTTTGTTTGAGAAATTTTCTCTGCGCTCTGTATTTATCGTCTCCATAGGTTATAAAGTGAGTTTTCATCGCGTTTAATTTATTTATAATGTAATAAATTAATTTTAACGAGGTTGGCTAAGTTGTTAGTGAGTTATTAACAGTGTTGAAAGGAGGGGTGGGGATGTCCGGCTTCGCAAAAAAACAAGCATACTATGTTCGGACGACATTGCCTTCGCCTGAAGAGGCTCGGAACGAATGTCCTCACATTAGCATACTTGTTTTTTTTCGGTATCCATACATAGATAGAGTTTGTTGGGTGGTTAAATAGGGGGGATGTCCGGCTTCGCAAAAAAAACAAGCATACTATGTTCGGCCGACATTGCCTTCGCCTGGAGAGGCTCGGAACGAATGTCCTCCCATTAGCATGCTTGTTTTTTTTCGGTATCCACACATAGATGGAGTTTTTTGGATGGTTAAATAGGAGGGGTGGGGATGTCCGGCTTCGCAAAAAAAACAAGCATACTATGTTCGGCCGACATTGCCTTCGCCTGAAGAGGCTCGGAACGAATGTCCTCCCATTAGCATGCTTGTTTTTTTTCGGTATCCATACATAGATGGAGTTTGTTGGGTGGTTAAATAGAAGAACTTGTTGGAAAGCTTAATTGTGACGGCTTTATACACAAATCCCTGTAATCTCTGCCCTCTGTTTTGTGAATTATACAACTGAGGGCAGGAATTACAGGGATGTTCTTTTATTCTTTTTCTTATGCTCTTTTGAGTGTGAAGATGGTGATTTCCGGTAAGATACCTACTCTTCCTGGGTAACCGAGGAAGCCGTAACCTACGTTCACGTAGAGCTGCTGTTTTTGTTCCTGGTATAATCCTGCCCATTCTTTATAGATATACTCTATAGGACTCCACTGATACTTTTCTGTGCGGACACCGAATTGCATGCCATGCGTGTGGCCACTAAACATGGCGTCTATCTGAGGGTATTTTGGCAGTACTTCTGCGCGCCAGTGTGAGGGATCGTGAGAAAGTAAAAGCTTTACGGGAAGGTCATCGGTGTTTTTAACAGCAAGTTCCATACGGCCGTATTTTGGGAAACGTCCCATGCCCCAGTTCTCGATACCCAGGATTCCGATCTCTTCACCGTCAATTTTTAACCTGCGATTTTCATTCATTAAGAGATCCCAACCCATAAGTTCGTGGGTTTTTATCACATCTTTGAGGTTTTTCACTTTGGCGGGGGAGGATTCTTTACCAAAATGATAATCTCCGTAGTCATGGTTACCGAGGGATGAATAAACACCAAGTGGGGCCTTTATTTTACTGAAGATATCCTGATAGTCGCGCATCTCAGTAGCCATATCGTTGACGATATCACCAGTGAAAAAGATGAAGTCTGGTTTTTCCCCAAGCAGCATCTCTACCCCACCTTTTACGGCAGTTTTATTGTAAAAGCTTCCCGAGTGAATATCGGAGATTTGTCCCATAGTGATGCCATCAAAGGCAGCAGGTAAATTAGGGAGGATCAGTGTTTTTCTACGAACCTGATAATCATAAGCTCCGGATACAATACCCCAGGACAATGATGTCAGCGGAATTGCAGCCGCGACGAGTCCGGCTTTGACGATAAATGAAGAACGGCTGATTGGTTCTTCAATCGCTAAACCGGTTTTATTAATGGCGCCTGTTTGACGGGATGAATCTGTTGCGTTATCCTGATCATTTAAGTTTCCTGATACTGCTGCGTTGTTGTTTTCTGATCTTTTGATACGTCTGAACATAGCGATACTGAATCTGCGCAGGTCATCAACCAGCAGAAAAGGCAGCATTACGATTTTGCATGCCGTAGTCAGGAAAAAGGTGACTAAGATGATTGCGCGCAGTGATAAAAACAGATTTAAGAAGATACCAGCAAAAACACCAATAACCAATACTATGGTAATTCCCCAATAAATGCGGGTAAATCTCTTTTTCGCTGTTTCACTCCAGTTCTTAAAAGCAGATAAAATAGCCTTAACGAAGTAAAAATCGAATGCGATGATTAAAAGGCATCCGATAATAAGAAAGGGTAATCGGCCCATTTATTTATATTAATGTTAAAAGATACTTCTTAAATCAGACTAAGCATTGAAATCAATGTCATCATCTTCGTCCTCTTCAGGATCGGTATTAAATAAGCTATCAAACATATCAGAGAAACCGAAACCACCGCTCAGGTACTTTTTGTTCAACTGAGAGTATTCTGCCAGGCCATGTAAAGCAAACTCCATTAATAAAAGGGTTTGATTTGCACTTAGTTTAGGATGAAACTGTTTAACCAATTCATTCAGCCCTCCAACTTGCATCAGCTCCTTTTTATACTGAGATTCTGTCAGGTTATCAGCAATGTCCAGTGTATTACCATCCGTAAACCAATCTGTGATCAATTGATAAGGATTTGCGGTTTTGCTTTTCTTTGCCTTCTCAGGATCAGGGAAATAACGGTTGAATAAAGTTTTGATAGCTTTACCAATTAAGATATTGGCCACTTTTGCAGGCCCTTCAAGTTCACCTTCATAAACCAATTCTATTTTACCAGTTACCGCCGGTATAATTCCAGTCAGGTCAGCTAGTCTGACAAAGGTTTTTTTCTCACCATTAATCAGCATCCTTCTTTCAGCAGTACTGATCAGGTTTTCGTAAGCAGAAATCGTTAAACGTGCAGACACACCAGATTTTTGATCAATAAACTCACTCTTACGTGCCTCAAAAGCAACCTGCTCAATCAAATCTTTCACTAAACCATCGGCTTCGATTAGTTTTTGTGCTTCAGTGATTTTTGCCTCCTGAAAAGTAATTTTGCGGGAGATCGCTATCGTTTTAGGATAGTGAGTAAGGATCTGACTCTCTATCCTGTCCTTCAAAGGGGTCACAATTGATCCCCTGTTCGTATAATCCTCAGGATTCGCTGTAAATACAAATTGTACATCCAAAGGAAGACGTAATTTGAAACCTCTGATCTGAATATCTTTTTCCTGCAGCATGTTAAATAATGCCACCTGTATTCTAGCCTGTAAATCGGGAAGCTCATTGATAACGAAAATGCTTCTGTGTGCTCTTGGAATTAATCCAAAGTGGATCACACGCTCATCATTATAAGTTAACTTCAGTGTAGCGGCTTTAATCGGGTCCATATCGCCAATTAAATCGGCTACAGTCACATCTGGGGTCGCTAACTTCTCTGTATAGCGATCCGAACGGTGCTGCCAGCTGATTGGTGTAGCGTCACCATGTGCAGCAACTTCCTGTTTTCCAAACCAGGAAATCGGGTTTAAAGGATCATCAAAGATTTCACTTCCCGTAATGTAAGGGATATATTCATCAAGGAGGTTGACCATTAAACGCGCAATACGTGTTTTAGCCTGGCCCCTTAAGCCTAATAGTAAAATATTGTGTCTGGATAAAATTGCAGTCTGAAGTTCTGGAATAACAGTTTCATCATAACCCACAATACCCTCAAAACCAGCATCTTTATTTTGAAGCTGCTGAATAAGGTTCTTACGCAATTCGTCTTTTACTGTTAAGGAGATGTAATTTGAGGCTTTTAAGTCGCCAAGAGTTTTAATTGAGGTTTGCTCCATAGGTTGTATTCGTCCGTATTAACGAACTATTTTTCTTCGGTTTTTAATATAATCTTCAAAAATGTACTCGCCTAAACCAGTTAAAGAGCTGTAAAACGCTCTTCCACCGTTTATTTCTGTAAACTCCCTTACAAACTGTTGTAAATAGGGATCCTGGGCAATCATAAAAGTCGTAATCGGGATATTCAGACGCTTGCATTGTGCAGCCATGTTCAAGGTTTTATTAATCACCTTTCTATCCAGTCCCATACTGTTTTTATAGTAACGTCCATTCTCCTTCAGGCAGGTCGGTTTACCATCAGTAATCATGAAAATCTGTTTGTTATGTGTTTTACGGCGGCGCAATAAATCTGCAGCCAGTTCCAAACCCGCAAGCGTATTGGTATGATATGGCCCAACCTGCAGGTAGGGAAGATCTTTCACCGTAATCGGCCAGGCATCATTTCCAAATACTACAATGTCGAGTGTATCTTTAGGATAACGGGTTTTGATTAGCTCTGCCAGGGCCATAGCTACCTTTTTGGCCGGGGTAATTCTATCTTCTCCATATAAAATCATAGAATGGGAGATATCAATCATCAGCACTGTCGAAGTAAGCGTCTTATAATCTTTTTCTTCTACCTCCAGGTCACCCTCAGTTAAAGTGAAATTACCTATACCATGATTGATCTGTGCATTTTGTATCGACGCAGTCATATCAATCTGATCAAGGCTATCTCCAAAGGTATACTCACGGCGATCGGCATTCTTCTCTTCCCCGATACCAGAGATATTACTATTGTGATTACCCTTTCCGGCTTTCTTCAGTTTGCCGAAGATTTCCTCCAGCGCAGACTTCCGGATCACCTGTTCAGTTTTGGAAGTGATATCCACACTGCCATCCTTAGGATCTTCTTTGATATAGCCCTTATCCTTCAGCTCATCAATGAAATCACCCATGCCGTAATCGCCCGTGGTAAACTTATATTGCTTGTCCAGTTCATTCATCCAGGCCAATGTTTCACCTGCATCACCCGCAGTGTAATTCAATAGCTGGGTAAATAACTTCAGCATTTCATCAAACCCGCCCTTAGGCTTGTCATCTGCTTGAAAATTAGAAAAATGGAAACCTCTCATATGTTAGTATATAACGGAATATCGAAGGTAAAAGTTTGCCAGTGAACTAATGTTACCTGCTTGTAAAAATACCCTCCGCAGCCTGAACGCAAAAAAAACCAGCATTCAGATTTAAGAATACTGGTTTTTTTGCGTTCAGGCTGCGGATAAGCCGAAATTTGAAATGAATTATGACACAATTTGTGCCTTTATTTTTTTGGCAAGCCTTTAGCTAAAGCCTTTTCTGCTCTTTTAACAGCCAGTTTTTCTCTGAATTCTGCATAAGGAGCTTTGAGTGCCATTTTCAACACACTGTCTAAACCACCTTTAATCGCCAGATTGAATAAACTTTGTGCTTTTCTGATTGGAGAGGCATCCCATGCTCTTAAACTCAAAGAGAAAGAACCATCCAGATATTTCATCCAATGCCACATTCCTGTAGGCATAAACAGCGTATCGCCATGCTCAAGGAAAACCTCATATCCCTCAACCCCCCTTAGTGCAGGGAACTTATCAAAATCGGGATTGGCCACATCATAATCTTCCAGCGCATAAGTAGCATTTGGAATACAGTAAAGACGATCTTTCCACTTGTTATCAAATAATATAATATGCTTTCTGCCACCAAAGTGCGTATGGAAAAGATGCGGAAGATCGATGTCATAATGCAGGAAGGTCACAGAATTTGAACCACCAAAAAACATGGCAGGCATACTTTCAATGAAACCACCCATTAAATCTTTAGGCAATACGATGTCCTTGATCAGACTCGGTACATGCTTAAATAAATTGAAGAAAAATATACGGAGTTCTGTAGGCTCTGACTTAATCAAATCAAGATAATCGCCGAAACGCATATGCGCTGCCGCCGAATTGATAGGCTTGGATGGGTCTACTTTTGCATTGTCATATAAAGGAACCTCCAGGTTACCAGCAATTTCTTTCAGGTACTCAGTTGTCCACTTTTCTCTTGCAGGCCAGCTCTTTGTTAAACCTTTAATGATTAGAGGTTTTCTAGGGTCTAAATAGTTTTTTTTAAAGTCTGCGGGACTGATATTCTCAACGGTATCTACCGGCTTTAATATAAAGCTCATAATCAAAAAAGATCTTGTTTGACAACAAAAGTGTAAATTAAAATCTATTTATTTATATAAAAACGCAAGGTATGACGCAGAAAAAATATACTATCTGAAATTAAACTGATTCTTAATTAGGATGGAGCATGTTCCGCCAGTGCTTTATTGGCCCTTTTTATGGCCAGCCGCTCTTTCCATGCCATATACTTCTCCCTGAAATTGGCCTTCATGAAATTATCGAATTTGCGTTGGATGGTCAGGTTATATAAGCTCTTCGCTTTTACTGCCCATGACTTATCCCAGGCCCGCAAGCTGATAGAAAAAGAACCGTCCAGATATTTCATCCAGTGCCAGTAACCCGTCGGCATAAACAGCGTATCTCCATGTTCAAGATAAGCCTCTACACCCTTTACACCTTTTAAAGCAGGGAACTTATCAAAATCAGGATTTTCAATATCATAATCTTCTAAAGCATAAGTTGCATAAGGAATTTGATAAAGGCGCTCCTTCCACTTATTCTCAAATAAAATGACATGCTTGCGGCCGTTAAAATGCGTATGGAAAATATGCGCCATGTCTATATCATAATGCAGGAAGGTAACAGAACCTTTTCCGCCGAAGAACATATTAGGATAACTATCCAGAAAACCGCCCATCAAATCTTTAGGAGCGATATAATCATTCAATAACTTAGGCGCTTGTTTGATAGGATCGAACAAGAAAATCCGGAGATCAGTTGGTGTAGTTTTAATCAGGTCAATATAATCTGCAAACTTCATCTCTGTAGCGGCAGCATTAATTGGCTTGGATGGATCAGCTTTAGCGCTGTCATAAAGTGGGACTAATTTATCTCCAACCACAGTCTTCATATAATCCATAGACCATTTCTCATATGCCGGCCAGTTTTTAGCCATGTTCTTGATGACTAATGGTCTGCGTGCATTGAGATAGTTTTTTTCAAAATCCTCTTTGGAAATATCATCAACGCAATCAATCTGAGTTAAATCAAACTTCATGTTAAAATAATGTTAATTCATGTAAAATTATAGAATTTGACTTTTCTTACCAATAGGTCAATGGAAAATAAAAAATTCTGACAATAAAAAAACACAGCAACGCGTGCTGTGTTTTCATTATTTATAAGAAATAACTTAAATAGATTAGTTAGGCATTAAAACACTGTCAATTACGTGAATCACACCATTTTTCTGCATTACATTGGCAATAGTTACCATAGCTGTTCCACCTTTTTCGTCAGTTAAAATTAATTTGTCTCCGTCCATAGAAGCCCATAATTTTCCACCAGCAACAGTAGTTAATTCTGCTTTACCATTACCCATTTTAATTGCTTTAGCGATTGCTTTTGAATCCATTTTTCCAGCAACAACGTGGTAAGTAAGGATTTTAGTTAACATTGCTTTGTTTTCTGGTTTCAAAACTGTTTCTACAGTACCGGCAGGCAATTTGTCAAAAGCTTCATTCGTTGGTGCGAATACAGTAAAAGGTCCGGCACTTTTTAAAGTCTCTACAAGGCCAGCAGCTTTAACAGCAGCAACCAATGTAGTGTGGTCTTTTGAGTTTACCGCATTGTCAACAATATCTTTATTGGCGTACATAGCTGCACCACCAACCATTGGATTTTTTTGAGCGTAAACTGAAGTTGAAAATGCCATAGCTACTATGACAAATACAGGTAAGATGAATCTTTTCATGATTTTGTTTTATAGCAGGAGATACGGCGAATACTAGTGCTTGGTTTTCTGAACAGCCAAATTTTTTGTTCTCATATATTTGGAGAACCTTAAAGGAAAAAAGCGTTTGAATAAAACTCCCTTTACTTCTTTGCCGCCCATATAGACTTCTTCCTTGTTCTGTTGAATAGCTTTAACGATTAAACTTGCACACTCAACTACTGCAAGACCATGCTCCTGGTTCTCGTCCATTTTATTATGCAGCCGGCCATCGGCAGTCATCGCATTCAGCGAAATATTCGTTTTAATATAACCAGGACACACCATTGTGATCTGGATGTTTTTGTCAAATACCTCTGCACGTAACGAATCAAAGTACCCATGCAAAGCATGTTTAGAAGCTGCATATGCAGAGCGGTAAGCCGAGCCGAATTTTCCTGTCAAACTGCTGATGCAGACAATTTTTCCGCCACCTTTAGCAATCATCTGAGGCAATACTGCTTTACTCAATGCAACAGTTCCCCAAAAATTAACATTCATCAGCTTTTGTTCTACATTTAAAGCTGTTTCCAAGGCTAATGACCGTTGGCTTAGTCCTCCACTGTTGATCAGCATATCAATATGACCAAATATTTTCTGTGCATCCCTGGCCTTGTCCGCTAACAGGGCGGTGTCTTCCAGATCAAAGGAAAGAACATGTACATTGATCTGATTTTTACAGTTTCCTTTTACCCTGAAAAGTTCATCTCTGTTGCGGGCAGAAATAATAAGATTTGCCCCAGAATTGTTATAAGCATAAACAAGCGCTTCGCCGATACCCGAAGAAGCTCCCGTGATCCAGATTACTTTACTCTTCATTATAGTTTTTATTAATTATTCAGGATTAATCTTCCGGATGTTCATCTAAAAGGAATAATTCTGAAGCGATATAATCGGCAAATAGCTTGCCGTCTGGTGTTAATATCAGTTTGTTATTCTCGTTCTTCAACCAGTCACGCTGTAAAAACGGAACAATATTTTTTAGTGTGTCTTCTAAGAAGATTTTACCAAATTCGTTGCCTATCTTTTGTAAATCTGTACCCCACATCGTGCGGAGCGAAGTCATGATATACTCATTAAAGCGATCATAAATATCCAGTTCTTCAATGGTTTCTGCTAGCTTGCCCAGCGCTAACTGCTGCATATATTTAGCATTGTTTGCAATGTTCAAATACCTTACATTTCCGTTAAAGCCATGTGCAGAAGGGCCAATTCCTAAATAGGGAATGCCTCTCCAGTAATTGGTATTGTGTACCGCATGACGGCCAGGTAAGCTATAATTTGATATTTCATAATGGTCAAAACCAGCAATAGCCAGCTTTTCTGTCAATGTGATAAACTGAGCCGCACTTTGCTCATCATTCACAGGAATCTGCTTTCCCTTTTTTATCGCTGCGGCCAAAGCTGTTTTAGGCTCAACGGTTAAAGAATAGGCCGAAATATGTGGCGTTTGCAAACTGATGGCTTTGTTGATATTACTCATCCATTTTTCATCCGTCAGCAAAGGGAATCCATAAATAAGGTCGATGCTCAGATTCTCAAATCCTGCATCCTGACTCCGTTTAATACAAGTTTCCGCTTCATTAGCAGTATGTGCCCTGTTCATCCAAACCAGATCTTCATTAAAGAAAGACTGTACGCCAATGCTGAAACGGTTGACAGGAAGCTGACGCAATTGTGCAATCTTTTTGGCGTCTAAATCATCAGGATTAGTTTCAATCGTAATCTCCGCATCGGCTGCTATAGAAAAATTAGAAGTTAAAGTGTCAAAGATTCTGGCCAATGCTTTCTCTGGTAAAAGAGAAGGCGTACCACCACCAAAATAAATACTTCCGATATGCTCATCAGCTATTCTGCTCTTTTTCAAAAGGATTTCTTTGCAAATCGCGTCCGTCATCTCCTCTACATGTTGCAGAGAAGTGCTGAAATGAAAATCACAATAATTACAAGCTTGTTTACAAAAGGGGATATGGATATAAATTCCTGCCATGGGGCAAAGGTAAGTGCAATTATGTGTTTTGAGGCATCTGTGTTTGTAAAGATGACTCCAATCCGAAATTAGGGAGGTTAAAGTTAATCTTACTAAAATTGGTGGGGCTTGATTTTCTTAATTTATAAATTTTTTACCGAGCAAATTTAAGAGCATCTTAATCGGCAGGATTTTGCGAACAATTGCGACCATTTTTGCATCTTTTCCAACCATTGTTCTGAACGCTGTATTTTTTCCTGTGGATAGGGCATAAATTTCGGCGATGATTGGCTGGGGAATGACTTGAGGTTCTGCT
Source organism: Pedobacter sp. UYP1 (assembly GCF_040547305.1). NCBI lineage: Bacteria > Pseudomonadati > Bacteroidota > Sphingobacteriia > Sphingobacteriales > Sphingobacteriaceae > Pedobacter > Pedobacter sp. UYP1. Next base: position 531,534 of record NZ_JBEPPL010000002.1, read on the forward strand.
TTCGTCGCAGCGTTTACCTTTGATACCTTGTCAGTGATCAAATCATAATCTTTAATGAGTTCAATTTACTAAAAGTGATATTTTCTCCAAAAGCAGATCCAAATCCTCCTGGCTCCACTAAATGCAATTCAATATTTAGTGGCTTTAATTCAAAAATGTTAAGCCCTCTGTAAGTCCTTCCAGTGCGAATTTGGACATATTGTATAAAGAGCCCAAAGGTAATGCAGTACTGATCCCCATTATAGAACTGATATTGATGATTTTACCAGTCCGATTGGCTCTTAGATGAGGTAAAAATGTACGAATGACATTAATTACACCCTTAACATTCACTGCGAATTGCTTATCAATGTTTGAAAACCTTTATATTGGAAAATGCAGCGAGTTCCGTTTCTTTTTCTGGATTGCGCATAGTTGCTGCGACATTCCAGCCTTTTTTTGCGAAGTGTATTGCGGTTAATTTACCAAGGCCACTACTGGCACCTGTAATGAAAATTGTTTTTGCCATTGTGATATTTTTAGCAAACATATAATTCATTTGATAGCTATTCTTCGTTGGTATAATCGTGTATACCAGGATCATGATTTTAAATAGACAATTCAATGAGCTGGTTAAATGATTAATCGGCTCATGTATTCTTTATATTTGAGCCGATTAAATTATTTAACCGGCTCATGCGTTATAGTTAGACCCCATGAAAAAAACTGTCTTAACCGTTCTTTGTATACTATACACCCTGATTTTACCGCTTATCGTAAAAGCACAAACTAAAATTGTCATCATCCGTCATGGAGAAAAACAAGAAAAGAACGAAAACCTCAATTGTAAAGGACTTAACCGGTCTTTAAAATTAGCCAATGTATTAGCTAAGAAAATTGGAGTTCCAACTTCAATCTATGTACCGTCTTTAGGAAACGGGAACCAAACCAGCCATTCGCGCATGTTTCAGACCATTACCCCGTTTGCCATTAAATATAATTTAAGTATTAACAGCAGCTTTAATGGAGCAGATTACGCCAGCATCGCTAAAGAAATCAAACATAAAAAAGGAACAGTATTATTGGTTTGGAACCATGGCAATATTCCTGCATTAGCCAAAGCGCTCGGAATTAAGCATCAGAAATTAAACTGGAACCCAAACGATTTTGATTCGATCTGGATCATTACCGGTAGTGGCAAAGACAAAGTGCTGAAAACAGATCAGGAAGGCATACTGGCTGGTGCTGATTGTCCAATCTTTTAAAAACGCTTATTAATTTTTGAATTTCTGCCTGCTTTTGTAAAGAGGAGGTTATTGCACGCGGCTGGTTGACTAGGGTATGAGTCCACCTTTTCCTGAAAATACGTAGAATCACTATGGAGTTGAGGCAGACCTGATGCAGATCCATACTTAACTAAGACTTTACTTATAGAGGCCGTGCTAATCTGTAGCAAAGCATGAATGTGAAATAATAATATCTTAGATTTGCACAAAGGAATAATCCCGTTACGTTAATAGGTCGATGTATAAATACTTTTTGATGACTTTTTTCCTGCTGTGCATAGCGGGCTTTGGAAAGGCGAATGCGCAGAATTTGCCAGTTGTCAGAGATTCTACCATACAACGCAGGTTTTATAAACCTCGTGTGGTCAGAGACTCTGCTTTTTTGGTGCGGCAAAAGTTCGTCACCGACTCCATCATGACACATACCTGGATTCTTCCGGACTCGCTGATCAACAAACATATCCTGATGGACAGCATCATGAAAGCCAATGTTTTCGAAAAACTTGATCTCGATGCCTGGTTTAAAAAGTACAGCAAACTTAAGAAAGTAAGCAAGTTCAGGACAGGTAATCCTTTGCACAAAGGACAGACCTGGGTACTCGGTTTTATCGTCCTGTTACTGGTTGTTTTTGCCATCCTCAGGATCTCTTTTGCGAAGCAATTACAGAGTATTATCCAATCTTTTTACAGTAATCGCGGACTAAGTAACCTGAATAAAGAAGATAATGTGTTCAGTTCGTGGCCATTTTTATTTTTATTTATACAATTTGGCTTCACAATCGGGATGTTTTTTTATCTCGTTGCACAATATTATCAGCTCGCTTACGTACACCAGGGCTTCCGTTTTTTCGTCAGTGTTTCCATTCTTATTGTCGTACTCTATGCGACGAAAATTCTTTTATTGCGTGTGCTCGGACATCTGTTTAACATCCAAAAAGCCGTCCACGAGTACGTTTCTATATTATATTTGAGTTATTTTAACATCTCTTTAATCTTCATTCCACTGGTTGTCGCTTTTGCTTTATCGCCAATGAAATATGGTATATACTACATAGTTATCTCATTTATTTTGTTGGGGATTATCTTCACGTTTCAATTTATAAGAGCAGGAATAAATATTTTATCTCATTATCGGTTTTCGAAGTTCTATTTATTTATGTACTTTTGTGCCCTCGAAATATGTCCTATTTTGATATTAATCAAGGCCATAGGATTGGAGCTGTAATTAGGTAAAATGCAAGAAAAAACAGAAGATAGGTTGCGTAAAGTAAAAAGTATACTGATAACTTTGCCAAAGCCCGAAACAGAGAAGTCCCCATACTTTGATTTGGCTAAGAAATACAATTTAAAAATTGATTTCAGATCCTTCATTCATGTGGAAGGTATTCCAGCAAGGGACTTCAGAAAAGACAAGATCACATTAGCTGATTTTACTGCTGTAGTTTTTACAAGCAGGAATGCGGTAGATCATTTTTTTAGAATTAGTGAGGAAATGCGGTACGAAGTGCCTGCAGATCTGAAGTACTTTTGTATTTCAGAATCAACCGCTCTATATCTTCAAAAATATATCCAGTACCGGAAACGGAAGATCTTTTTCGGTAAGCAGACTGCTGCCGATTTATCGGAAGTATTGAAGAAACATGCAGGGGAGAAATTTCTTTATCCATGTTCTGACGTAGCGACGGAAGATACCATGAATTTCCTGTTGAAAAATGGATACGATCTGACCCCGGCAGTATTGTTTAAGACCGTAGTAAGCGATCTTTCAGATCTGGCTGAAGTGACTTATGACATGATTGCCTTTTTCAGCCCGTCAAGTATCCAATCGCTTTATACAAACTTCCCTACATTCCAGCAAAATAATACGCGGATTGCAGCATTTGGAGTAAACACACATAAAGCGATTATGGATAATAACCTGATCGTAGACATTGCCGCACCATCACCGGAATCGCCTTCGATGATCATGGCGATTGAAAATTATATTAAGAAATCCAATAAGTAAAATAGTACTGTTGATAAATTTTCCCAAATTGGGGAATCAATTGGCCTGCTAAATTCTTTTAATCTATTAAGCAAGATGTTATATAATTATTAACATCTTGCTTTTTTTGTGTTTAAGACTTATATTTATCTCATAATAATTGTTTATATCAATCATATTTGATAAAATTGTTGTAAAATTGCTCCAGGGCTTATGAGGAAAATTTACACACTGGGTTTTTTATTAATTACAGCATTGTTTTCAAGCTGCGGAAAAGGTGGGCAAGGAGAGCTGGTTGGTGTATACAATAAAAAATTTAACAACAAGAAAATGCCAAGGGGAATGGTTTACATCCCTCAGGGCAAAACGCTTATTGGTATGTCTGACGAGGATATTAACAACTCACAGACTTCTCCCAGTAAGATGACCTCATTCAGTGCGTTTTATATGGACGAAACTGAGATCACTAACGCAAAGTACAGACAGTTTGTAAATTGGGTAAGAGACTCAGTTGCATTAACTTCTGTTGGCCCAAGCGGGGCTCCGGGTTATTTCATTACCCCTAAAGGCCAGACTGCAGGCGGGGCAAGCCTCACCTCAGGACAAAAAAATATTGACTGGAAAAAAGTCGGTAATGGTTCTGCGATGTGGAATGATAAAAAAGGTGGTCTGAGCAATAAATTCAAGGACATGTATTATGCAGGTGATGACGCATTACCTGGTCGCAATGACTTAGACATCAGAAAATTAAGATATTCTTATAGTTTCGTAAATCTTGACCTGGCGGAAGCCGGAAGAAAAGATCCGACCAAAAAGCGTAAAGACTTTATTGAAAGTTATGTGGATTCACCAGATCCGAATAACCCGAATCAGTTTCCTTCGGTGAGCGTTTACCCGGATACGATGGTTTGGAAAATAGATTATTCTTACTCTCAGAATGATCCGATGGTGAAATCTTACTTCAATCACCCTTCTTATGATAATTATCCTGTAGTAGGGGTAACCTGGGAACAAGCCAACGCATTCTGCTTCTGGCGTACCCGCTTATATGAGCCGGTTGCTGCTTCCAGAAAAATTCCTTTAAGCTCACGTCCTGAATACAGATTACCGACTGATGCTGAGTTTGAATATGCAGCAAGAGGTGGTAATGTGAAGACAAAATACCCATGGGGTGGACCTTATGTCAGAAATACAAAAGGATGTATGCAAGCCAACTTTAAAGTAGGCAGAGGAAATTACTCTGATGACGGTGGTTTATATACCGTTAATGTGAAATCTTATTTCCCTAACGATTACGGGCTGTATAACATGGCTGGTAACGTTGCTGAATGGACAGTAACAGCTTACAACAATTCAGCAGCACCTCAATTGCTGGATTTCAACCCGAATTTCACTTACGTAGCTAAAACTACAGATAGTAAATACCTTAAACGTAAAGTTGTTAGAGGCGGATCCTGGAAAGATATCGGCTTCTTCCTTCAGAACTCAGTGGGTACTTACGAATACCAGGATCAGGCGAGATCATACATCGGATTCAGATGTGTTGCTTCTTATGCGGGTACTGACATCCACTTCAAAAATTAAGTTGATTCAATCTCAATTATAAAATTTTAAAAATAACATCTATCTAGTAGTAATATGGCAGCTAAAAAGAATTCTAATTGGTTACACTCGGCAATCTCATGGGGAGCGAGTATTGTAATTTTGGGGGCATTATGTAAAATCCTTCACATTGGAGGTATTTGGGGAAGTTATGCCATTGGTATAGGTTTGGGTGTGGAAGCAGCCTTATTCTTTATCACCGGATTTTTTCCACCAGAGCCAGAACTGGCCTGGGAAAAAGTATATCCTGAGTTAAGAGATGATTTTAAAGGCGAATTGCCTGTAGCTACTTCAAGACCAGTTGCTGCGGCGGGACCTTCTTCTACAGCAGCATTGGATAAAATGCTGGGTGATGCTAAAATCGGCCCTGAATTAATTGAAAGCCTGGGTAACGGGTTACGTAACTTCGGAGACAAAGTAGCAACCATTTCGACGGTTGCTGATGCAGCGGTTGCGACGAATGATTTCACAGGAAAAGTAAAACAAGCTTCTGCAGGTTTCGATCAGCTGAATGGCGCATTTAGTAAAGCGACTTCTCAATTGGTAGAACTGGGCGAAAGTGGTAATGCCTCAAAATCTTACCATGAGCAGGTGAACAACCTTTCTAAAAATCTTTCAGCCTTAAACGCAGTTTATGAATTAGAGTTACAGGATTCTACTACACACCTTAAGTCAATGAATAAATTCTATCAGAACCTTTCTGCGACAATGAATAATTTCAATGAATCGATGGATGATTCAAAACAATTTAAGGAAGAAGTAGGTAAACTGGCTAAAAATCTTTCTTCGCTGAATGCTATTTATGGCAACATGTTAACAGCGATGAACCAGCCACGTCCATAATCAGGTAATCAATTTATTTATAACCACAGAGAACCATAACTAATGGCCGGAGGAAAAGAAACAACGAGGCAGAAGATGATCAATATCATGTATTTGGTATTGTTAGCTATGCTTGCGCTAAACGTATCTGATACTATACTGAATGCCTTTAAGAATATCAATGATAGTTTGGATTCGTCACGCACGAATGTAAGTACGAGCATTGATCAGTTGTTCACTGCATTTCAGAATACTAAACTTAAAGAGGAACCTGGAAGGGCACAGCCGATTTGGGATAAAGCCAATCAGGCAAAAAAATATGCGGACGACCTGAATGGTTATATCCAGCAATTGAAACAACAATTCAATACTGCCGGTGGCGGTATAGACCCTGAAACAGGTGACCTGAAAGAAAGAGGAAACCAGGATATCGCTCAGGGCATTATGATCAATGCTAAAGAAGGCGAAAAGCTTAAAGCAAAGATTAATGAAACACGTGAAAAATTAATTGCCCTGTTAGAGGCCGAAGACCGTAAACATGTTTCCTTCTCTCTGGAAGCAAAAGATGCAGAAAAAAGTATAGAAGGTAAAAAGAAGTGGGAAGACATTAACTTTGGAGAAGGTACCCCATTAACTGCTGCGAATACCGTATTGACTAAAATTCAGTCAGATACAAGAAATGCTGAAGCAGAAATTGTTAAAAAGTTGTTCGGAAACATGGACAAGTCGCTGGTTAATCTGGATCAGTTTGCAGCTGTAGCGGTTGCACCTACTTCTTATGTGATTCAGGGACAACCTTACAGTGCACAGGTGTTTTTAACAGCAAGTGACTCTAAATCAAGTCCTGAAATTAGCGTTGGTGGTGGCAGATTGGCCATTAAAGACGGTAAAGGAACTTATACAGGCGGAACGGGTTCAGTAGGTGTATTTAAATGGGTTGGAACAATCCGTGTGAAACAAACTGATGGACAGATTAAAGAATACAGAACTCCTGAACAAACTTACCAGGTTGCCAAGCCATCGGCTACGGTTTCACCAGATAAGATGAACGTAATTTATGCCGGTATCCCTAATCCGTTCTCAGTTTCTGCTGCGGGTTTTCCTCTGGAAAGTGTGAAAGCAAATATCTCGGGAGGTTCAATGAGCGGCTCGAATGGTAAATACTCAGTAAGTGTTGGCGGTGATCAGATCGGTAAAACAGTTCACATTAATGTAACTGCGAACAATGCTGGTAAAACTGTAAACTTAGGCTCACAAGAATTCAGAGTAAAAGCATTGCCTACGCCAAAAGCCTTTATTAAAGGTAAATCTGGTGGTAATGTTGAACTGGAATGGTTGGCAAGGTCTGGTGCAATTGAGACCCAGCTGGATGATTTTGTATTTGATATTAAATATAAAGTAATCAGGTTTAACGCTACCTTTATTAATCCAAGATCGGATGCGGTGAATATCCCTAACAGTGGTGGTTCATTCAGCGGTCAGATTAAGGGGGCTTTGAATTCGATTAAACCAGGAGCAACTGTAATCTTTAAAGATATCATTGCTGAAGGACCTGACGGCAGACAAAAGAATTTAGATGGTATAACATTTACAGCTAAATAGAATCAAGATGAAACAATTTTTATATCTGATTATCCTGTTGTTTTTGGGAACCGGAGCGTTTGCGCAGAGTAAACCTGTAAAACCAGTTGTTAGTCAGCGTCCGAAGGTAAAACCAACAAAATCAACTCCTGCGGCAGTTACACCAGTTGCGGATGCGGTTGCAGTACCGGCTACAGAAGTAACTAAACCAGTGCCTGAAACGGTTACCCCAATTACTACGCCAGCAGTTGCTATCCCTTCGGTGAATACTCCTGCAGTAAATACACCATCGGTTAATACACCAGTAGCTACAACAGCTGCTGCTGCGACTACACCTCTGCTCAAAAAATCGAAAATCAAGACACCTCCAAAAGATGGTTTTTTTGCGAGAAAAGATGTAGATAGCAGTGTAATGGTGCCGTATGCGGATGTCAGAGAAGAAGATGTGTTTTATTCTAAACGTATCTGGAGAGAAATCGATTTACGTGATACTATCAATTCGGTGTTGAATACAGAAAACTCTAAATTGATAGAAATTCTGCTGGAAGCTATTGGAAACGAAGAACTAACAGCTTATTCACCTAAAGATACGACTGCTGGAAAAGTCCTGGAAGACAATGACGCTTTCAAGATTGCTTTAACTTCGGCTGAGGCATTGAGAAATGCAAGAGGAACTTCTGAAGGAGAAGCTGATGAGAAAGGTAAAATTGGAGATCCGGTATTGAAACGCTTAAGAGCAGATGAATTCTTAAAATACAGAATTAAAGAAGATTGGATTCTTGACGTGAAGCGCTCAATCTTTGAACCACGTATTGTTGGTCTTGCACCCATGAAAATGGTTGAAGGGAACTGGCAACCAGTATTCTGGATTTATTATGATGAAGCCAGGACCATACTGAGCAAGAAGAAACTGCAGGATCCATCAAATGATGCATCAGTACTCACTTTCGACGATTTCTTTGTGAGACGGTTGTTTTCCAGTAATATCGTGAAAGAAACAAACCCGGCCAATAAAACTATCGTAGAGATTTTGAATCAGACCGATCCTAAAGATCCAAGAAAATTATACGAATCAGAACGTATCAAAAAAGGAATGGCAGACTACGAACAAAGTTTGTGGGAATACTAAGAACTTTATAAATATCAAAACATAAAAAAAGCGCTGTTATCATTAGATAGCAGCGCTTTTTTTATGAGGTTAAATTTAAAATTCTTTCGACTGAAAAGGTCAGCAAATTTAAGTGGTTTTCGGAGCGAAATGAGTCAGCAGGGTTTTAACCTGCGCTTTGTTCAGCACTTTTTCCAATTCAACTGCTGTTGCCTCTCTGATCTTTTTAACGGATTTAAACTGGCGTAAAAGCTTATCGGCTGTTGCCTTACCAATACCAGGAATATCTTCCAGTTCGGTCTTTAAAGTGCCCTGATCTCTTTTCTTTCTATGAAAGGTAATCCCAAAACGGTGAGCCTCATCACGGAGCTGCTGAATAACTTTCAGTGTCTCAGATTTCTTGTCCAGGTGCAGCGGATAGCTATCTCCCGGATAATATAACTCTTCCAGTCTCTTAGCAATACCAATGACAGTAACTTTATGTTCTATCCCTAATTTTTTTAAACTGCTTACTGCAGACGATAGCTGGCCCTTACCACCATCAATGATGATCAGTTGAGGTAGAGACTCCTCTTCTTCTATCATGCGCTTATATCGCCTGTAAACAGCTTCTTCCATCGTGGCAAAATCATTTGGGCCTTCTACTGTTTTTACATTAAAATGCCTGTAATCTTTTTTAGAAGGCTTTGCATCCTTAAAGACCACAATCGCTGAAACGGGATAAGCGCCCTGAAAGTTCGAGTTATCAAAACATTCAATATGAACGGGCAGCTGTGTCAGCATCAGATCTTTCTGCATTTGTGTTAAAATGCGTTCAGACCTTAAATCAGGATTTAGTTTTTCATATTGATTCAGCTTTTCACGTCTAAAGAACAATACGTTTTTATGAGAAAGTTCCAGCAGGTTTTTCTTTTCACCCAGTTTAGGAACGGTAAACTTTAAATTTTCATCTTTTAATTTGATATCAAAAGGAACGATAATCTCCCTGGAAGTACTACTGAACTTTGTCCTGAATTCTGTAATAGCCAGGGTAAGCAGTTCTTCATCAGATTCATCGAGTCGTTTTTTGATCTCTATGGTTTGCGTCTGAATGATACTTCCATTCATGATCTTTAAATAATTGACGAAAGCATAACGCTCATCAGAAGCAATACTCACCACATCTACATTGGTAATGGAGCTGTTGACTACAGTCGATTTACTTTGATATTTTTCTAAGACCAATAATTTTTTCTGGTACTGATGGGCATATTCAAAATTCAATTCATCGACCGCTTTTTTGATCACCTGTTTAACGTCTTTGATAACGTTACCGATTTTTCCGTTCAGGATATCTTTAATTTCTGCAATGCTCTGATCATAATCTTCGTCCGATTGATAAGCCTGACAAGGACCTTTACAATTGCCAATCTGATATTCCAGGCAGACTTTGAACTTTCCGGCATGGATATTCTCGTCTGTAAGCGGAAGGTTACAGGTGCGCAGCGGGTAAGTTTCTTTAATCAGATCAAGGATGGTGTGCATCATCCCTACAGAGGCATAAGGGCCAAAATAGGTGGATCCGTCTTTGATCATTTTACGCGTCCAGTACAAACGTGGAAATGGTTCTTTTTTGATGATAATCCATGGATAGGTTTTATCATCTTTCAGCATGATATTATACCTTGGCTGATGTTTTTTAATCAGGCTGTTTTCCAGCAGCCAGGCATCAATTTCGGTATCGACGATGGTAAAAGTAATCTTGCGGATTTTGGAAACCAATACCCGTGTTTTACCATTCATCTGGTTATCCTGGTTGAAATAAGAGCCGACACGGTTTCTTAAATCTTTGGCCTTGCCGATATAAATAAGCGTATCTTCCTGGTCCCAGTATTGATAAACACCGGGTTTGTGCGGAATATCGGCTAACGCCTTTTTGTAATCAAAAATGCTCATTTAAAAACCCAGCTTCTTGTCCAGTTCTGTGGTATCAGTTTGTTGCTGTTGATATTGGTTACAATCGTAAGTGATAGATACACCGCTTTTCGGTACTTCAAAGTCGCCTTTGCCTACTTTTAATTTAGGATTAGCATATACTTTCTTTAAGAAACCACCAAAAATAGGCATGGCTGTTTTTGAACCCTCACCTTCTCTGGTACTGATAAAGTGAAATGCACGGTCTTCACAACCTGTCCATACTCCGGCAACAAGATCAGGGGTAATCCCTACAAACCATCCATCAGAGTTATTCTGCGTTGTTCCGGTTTTGCCACCAATAGGATTTTTCAGTCCATATTTACTGATCAGGCCATAGCCATAACCATTTTTAACTACACCTTCCAGCATACGGGTCATCACATAAGCGACGTCTTCGTTCATCGCAGGGTGTTTTTGTGGTGTTTGAGAGAACAGAACCACTCCGTTTTTATCTTCAATTCTTAAAATATAAGTTGGCTGTGTCCACACCCCTTTATTTGCAAATACACTATAAGCACCTACCATATCAAATACAGAGGCATCAAAAGAGCCTAATGCAATAGATGGATATGCAGGTACATTTGAAGTGATTCCCATTCTTTTGGCCAGTGTCGCTACTGCGGTAGGGCCCACTTGCTTCATCAGGTAAGCAGCAATGTAATTCTGAGAAAATGCCAGGGCTTTCTGCAAGGTAATATAGCCTGGTAAGGTACCACCCGACTTTGGCGTCCATGGCGCACTGCCCGGAACTTCAATTGTTACCGGCTCATTCAAGACCTGATAACATGGCGAGTAACCATTTTCTATCGCTACTGAATAGGTAAAAGGTTTAGCTGTTGAACCGACTTGCCTGGTCCCCATTTTCACCTGGTCGTATTTGAAATGTTCGTAGTTAATACCACCAACCCATGCTTTAACATAGCCGGTTTTCGGGTCCATCGCCATCATGGCATTTCTTAACAATAATTTATAGTATTTTACAGAATCTATAGGTTTCATCAGCGTGTCCAGATTTCCTTTCCACGTGAAAATGCTCATTTCGGCCGGGGTATTGAAGTCTGCTTTAATTTCTGATTCTGATTTTCCTTCCAGCTGCAAAGCTTTATAACGGTCAGATCTTTTAATACCCTGCTCAATTTGCATCTCCTTATCCTTGAAAGGATTTCTGCCTTTCCAGCCTTTTGTAAATTGGGCTTGTAATACCTGCATGGCATCTTTCTGCGCTTCTTCAGCATAAACCTGCATGTCGTAATTGATGGTCGTGATAATTTTCAGGCCATCTCTGTCCAGATCGTATGGTGTACCATCTGCTTTTAAGATAGAACGTTCCTGGAAGATTTTCTTGATATCGTTTTTCAGCACAGCTCTGAAATATGGAGCAATTCCATCATTTACGGTTGCTGCACTGAATTTAAGGGCTAATGGTTTTGCTTTTTCTTCGTCATACTGTTGTTGTGTCAGCAGGTCTTCTTTGACCATATTTGACATTACTGTATTCCGTCTGGCTAATGATCTTTCCGGGTTACGGGTAGGAGAGTAACGGGTAATTCCTTTTTGCAGTCCAACCAATGTTGCAGCTTGTGCTACGGTGAGCTGGTCTGGCGTCGTATTGAAATAAACTCTTGCTGCAGATTTAATTCCATAAGCCTGGTTACCAAAATCTACAGTATTCAGGTACATGGTAATAATCTCTTCTTTGGTAAAGTTACGTTCCAGTTTTACCGCAACAATCCATTCCTGGAATTTTTGCATTAAACGTTTGAAGAAGTTTTTTTGACGGCCTTCTTCTGAGAAAAGGTTAAGGGCTAATTGCTGTGTGATGGTACTTGCCCCTTGTTTTTTACCCACTAAATTATAAAAGATAATAGTGAATGTACGCTTAAAGTCAATCCCAGAATGTTCTTTAAACCTGGTATCTTCTGTAGAGATCAGAGCATTGATTACATTTGGAGAGATCTCAGGGTAAGTTACATTAGAGCGGTTTTGTACAAAATAGGTACCTAATACTCTTTTATCTTCTGTTAATATTTCAGTAGCCTGATTGCTTTTAGGATGTTCAATATCTCTGAAGGATGGCAGGGTTCCGAATAGCCCAAAACCGATTGCAACAATAAAGATTGCAAACAGGATCATCGCACCTATCAGTAACTTCCAGAGCGTAATGTTATAGCTTTTTATCTCTGCAGCCGAAATATTTTTGGTCATTTTTAGTAATTGTTTTTGTAGAAATCTAAATATTTAGTTACCAGCTCCTTGCTCCGGAGCTTTTCGAAATTCTCCTTACTGATAATAAAGCTGCTGTACGTGCCAGCAGGGACTTTCATGATCTGTTTTAATTGGGGAGTTATTCCGTCAGCGTAACTTTTTGCTTCTGCAAAACTAAGAAAGTTCCCAACATATATCAGTTGGTCATTGTCAAATTCTGTTAATTGATGTTTCAAACCTCCTCCAGGGAAGTTTCCACGGTTAAATTGACCGATTCCAAATCGCGAAGAGCTTAGGGTCAGGCTGGCATCTGCCACATCAATCACAAAATAATAGACTTTAGCTATTTCTGTACTGAAGATTTTGTCTTTAATCACCGGACGCGGAACCGGAACTTCTGCTGTTTTAACTGGAACAGGGACCGTGACTTCCGGAGTGACAACAGCTACAACCGGCGTTCCAACCGGAACAGGCGGAGTCACTGGCGGTACAACTGTTCCAACAGGCGTCACCTCAGTTTTAACGGGCGGGGTTACTGGAGTTGCGACAGCTACTTGTGGTTGGGTAACCGGAACGTCTTTAGTGGTTACTGGTTCAACAACCGGAATCTGTTTGGTGATGGCTGATGGTTCCTTGACAACTGCTGGTGCAATAACTTGTGGTTTAACTACTGCAGTCTGGTTCTCTTTTGCCGGTTGTGCAATGGGCTGAAGATCTGGTTGTGTACTCGGTTGCACAACCTTTTCGGCTACAGGAGCTGAAGTAAAGAAACGAGGCTCTGCCGGATCAAAGTCTGGTAAAGCAACCCTTCTTTTGCGGAATTCACCCTGATGCGTAGCAATGTAAGCGAGGTGTTCTTTCACCAATGGAACGATTAATTTATCGTCCGGATATGCATTTGTTATTGCTTTAAAGGCCGCTGTCAGACTATCAATTTGTTGTGTTCTTCCAATTGCTATAGCTCTCAGATAACTTAACTGAGGATTGATTGAACCAGCCGGATACTGCTGAATAGTGGTATTCACTTCAGTAATCACTGACGGGAATGCTTTTCCTTCATACAATTCGAATACCTGGTTATATCTTTTAATTCCTGCAGCTTCCAGGTCAGACTGTTTCATAGAATAGTCGGGGTCAAGGATAGTTTTGGCATAAACACTTGCCGGAAATTTATCCAGCACCAGCGCTTTATACCTGGCTGCATTCGCAGGCTCTGTTTTTTGATAGGCAAGGTATAAGCTATAATAAACGGAACCCAGGTGATTGTTATCAGGGAATCTGCTTAATATCAATTGATAGATCCGGATAGCCTCAGGCTGATCATCCAACTCCTGCTGATAAAAACTTGCAATTTCATAATAAGCGTCAATGATTTTTCCATTCGAAGCTATAACGGCTTCAGCAGTCAGGGGAACAGCTGCCATGTATTTTTTACCAGTCGTATCTTTATCAGCAATAGTTTTCTCTATCCCTACTTTGTCAGTCGGGTAGCCATCGTTCTCTACTTTGGCAATGCTTTCAGCAGTGGTTTGTGAAGACGATTTGATACTCTGTCTCCAGTTATCCTCTTGTTTTCTATTGCCCCATTTAGTCAGAAAGTCTGTATAACCTCTGCTTAATGCTGCTGGATTACTAAAGTAAAATGAACCTGTAACTGGTGCACCGGTATTGTTACGCCGCCCAGCTTCAGGAAAAAGATCATTTCTGAAAGTTCCGTTATTTGAGGCTACAGGGGCTACTTTAATTTTTGTGAGTTTTTTAATCTTAGCGATACGCTCTGCCTCAGGGAGTTTAGCCAGCATTTGCAGGGTATCCTGGTAAGCAATAACGTCGTACCTGTCAGTAATATATTCCAGGTTCTGGCTCTTTTTTACGATCTGTGCATAACCCGGATAGTTTTTAGGCAATACGCTTACAGTACTATCATAATACGCTTTTGCCTTCAGGAAATCTTTATGTTTATTAAAATTCAGGTCGGCCATCCTTAAATAGGACAACCCTTTCTGATAATTGTTCTTGGTGCTGTTCCTGATAGATAATTTGTAAAACTTTTCTGCTTCGGTTATATTATCTTCTTCAGCATAGTCTTCTGCAATCTGATAATAAATCTGATCATGGTAGTCCAGGTTCTTATCATCTTTCAACAAGGCTTGTAATTCCTTCTTCCGGTTCAGGTGTTCTCCATTGAGGATACCGGTAACTTTGATCCTGTTCAGGTTTGCATTGAAATACAATTCAAAGCCAGCATTACTTTTTTGTACTTTAGTGTAAAGTGCCAAAGCTTCTTTGTATTTCTTCTGACGCTCGTATAGCTGGGCAAGGATAAAAGTCCAGCGGATACGGTTACGGTGCAATTGACTTTCTTTGACCGCTTTTTCCAGGATCGGGATCGCATCGTTGTACCGGTTCTGATAGATGTACGACTGTGCAATGGTTCCGTAAGGTTCAGACCTTTTCTTCTTCACCAGTTCCAGGTTGTCGTAAACAGTATCCAGGATAATTGCAGCGTCATCCATATTGTTGAGCTGCATCAAACTTCTTGCTTTCCAGTTTTGTGCTGTAATCAGCACGTTCATATCTTTAGTATAGGTTTTGGCAGTATAATCGAAGTATTCTTCGGCTACGAAATAATTGGTTTTAAGGTAATAAGCTTTACCCAATAGCAGGTAGGCATCATCTATATAATTACTGAAAGCTTTATCGGCAATAATGGCTCTTGATTTTTTGACGATGGCATCCAGCGCTCTGTCGTTGGCTGGTGCATGAAGGACGCTTTCTGAACTGAATTTTTCCGGATCGGTGTAGATTGGTAAAACGTCACTGTAATTATCTATATAGGAATTATACGCTTCTTCCTCGTAATTGTTCAGGATCACATTCGCGTTATAAATATAATTATAACGTGCAGTTAAATTTTGCATAGCCCTGCTTGTTGCCGTATCTTTAGGCGTACTACAAGCCACTAATAAAGAGCTTCCCAGGTAAAATAATAACAATTTCAAACTGGAGCGTAGGAGATTCTTCAAATAAGTAGTTTGAGTCAACATTTAAAATAGACTAGAATGTATGCAAAAATATTTTATTCATCAATATTTCAATGCAAATTATTAATTTTTTATAAGAGCCCGTTTAAGAAGCTGTTATAAATTTATTACCGCTGTCAGTTTTTATAGCCGCTAAATACATTAACCTCATGAATGACCAGCCAAAAGAGAAAAAATCAGCAAATTTTGTAAAGTATACCGGCATGGGTTTCCAGATGCTGGCAACCATCGGCGTATTTGCTTTCGCGGGCTACAAAATTGACCAGTATAGAAATCAGGATAAAATGATTTTTACTGCATTGCTCGGCCTTTTAGGCGTGATCATTTCCTTATATCAGGTTATCAGACAACTGAACAGTAAAGACTAACACCCATAATCTCTGTTAATTGCAGAAATTGTTTAAAATTAATCTGATAAACTATTTACAGTTCCTTTTAGCTACAACGTCGCCAAATTTATTTCTGGTAGAAGGTTACCAGAAATAAATTTGACTTGTTTCGCTTAAATTGAACTAATAAATAATTATATCATCTGAATTCAATCAGATTCTCATACTTTTGTCAAAAATTAAGTATTTTGAGTGTTTTAAAGTTTACGTTATACTATCTGATTTATTCGCTGCTCCTTGCCGGAGTCGCTTTTGCCTTACCTGTATTATTTCCAAATGTCACCTTACTCGTTAATAAGTTCTGGTTACTTTTTGGTTTTATAGGCGGACTCACCTATATAGCTTATGTAATGGCTTATCTGGGGATAAAAATGGATCCGGAGACGGGTATTATGGCGATTATGGGGTCAATTGTTTTGAAAATGATATTTTCTATGGCTTTTGTACTGATTTACAGCCTGAACACTAAAGAAAAGGGGTTGGTTTTCGCCCTCAACTTTTTTTCTTTATATTTATTGTTCAGCTTCTTTGAAATATACTCGCTGTTATGTAACTTGCGCCACCAAAATAATAAGTAAAAATCTGCCAGTAAATGGATTGTAGCCACGTTTTTGATTTTAAAGTTAATAGGTTAACCCTTGTTTTTACGCTTTTTTTAGCGTTATTCTTTGTAACACCCCTGTTATATGCACAGGAAGACACATCGAAAGCAACTGTAACCGCTCACGCCGAACCAGAGGCTGAGAAAAAGTTCAATTTAGGTAAGTTCGCCTTACACCACATTGCGGATTCGCATAGCTGGCATGTAATCGGGGATACCTTTATTGGCCTGCCTGTCATTTTGTATACGCAAGGTGGATTGGTAATGTTCAATTCTAATGAGTTTCATGGAGATGATGAAGCGAAATTAGTAATCGAGCGTGCCGGACAGCGTTTTGTGAAATTGCACGAAAAGATTTATTATGCTTCTGAAACTGCAAATGCAGAGGGAGAGTATGTAGAACTTGGTGCTGATCACCATGCAACAAATGCACGTCCTCTTGATTTCTCTATTACTAAGAACGTATGTACTTTGATACTTTCAGTAGTAGTGATGCTCCTGGTATTTCTTAATGTAGCTAACGGTTACAAAAAGAGAGTGGGTAAATCTCCAAAAGGATTACAATCCTGGGTTGAGCCACTTATCCTGTTTGTACGTGATGATATCGCAAGACCAAACCTGGGACACAAGTATGAGCGTTTCATGCCATACCTGCTAACTGTGTTTTTCTTTATCTGGATCAACAACATGCTGGGGCTGGTTCCATTCCTTCCGGGAGGAGCTAACTTAACAGGGAATATTGCAGTTACTGCGGTATTGTCAGTAATCACTTTAATCATTGTGGTAACCAACGGTAATAAATATTACTGGAAACACATCTTTACACCTGATGTACCATGGTGGTTATACATCGTATTGGTACCAGTTGAGATTATTGGTGTATTCACTAAACCTATTGCGCTTGCGATACGTTTATTTGCAAACATCACTGCGGGTCACATTTTAATGTTATCACTGATTGGTTTGATCTTCGTATTCAACTCTGTTTATGTTTCCTTGGTATCGGTTCCATTTGCATTGTTTATCGGAGCAATCGAATTGCTTGTTGCTTTTATACAAGCGTTTATTTTTACAATGTTATCTGCGTTATTCATTGGAATGGCGATAGAAGAACACCATTAATTAGAATTTTTTAACAACAATTAATATATATAATCATGATTACAGGAAGTATTGCTGCAATTGGTGCTGGTTTAGCTGCTATTGGCGCTGGAGTAGGTATCGGAAAAATCGGTAGTTCAGCTATGGAAGGTATTGCTCGTCAACCAGAAGCAGCCTCTAAAATTCAAACTGCGATGTTAATCGCTGCTGCTTTCGTTGAAGCGGTTGCTCTTTTCGCAGTAGTTGTTGCATTAATTGCCAACTAAAAAAAATGGTCATGTACTTTGCAGGATTGCTGCAAAGTACATACTATGATTTAAGAAATAAAGATTTAATATATATACTTAGATGGAATTATTAGTACCGGAAATTGGTTTAGTTGTTTTTCAGACAATAGCATTTCTATTGTTGATGTTTGTTTTGGCCAAGTTTGCATGGAAACCTGTATTAGCGGCTATCAAAGAACGTGAGCATAATATTGATGAGGCTTTAAATAAAGCTGAATTAGCGAAACAGGAAATGGTACGCTTAGCTGCACAGAACGAGGAATTGATGAAAGAAGCCCGTGCAGAAAGAGACTTGATGCTGAAAGAAGCGAAAACGTTAAAAGATTCAATCGTTAATGAGGCGAAACATTCAGCACAGACTGAAGGCGCTAAATTAATTGAAAAAGCAAGAATTGAAATTGAAAATCAAAAGAAAGCTGCATTAGCTGAATTGAAAGATCAGGTTTCATCATTATCAATTGATATTGCTGAACGCGTATTGCGCAATCAGTTAGCTGATAAAGCTAAGCAACAGGATTTCGTTGCTGATTTATTGAAAGATATTGAATTGAACTAATTCCTTGCCAACAAATTAAAATAACATGTCAGAAAATAAAGCAGCATCAAGATACGCCAAATCATTAATTGATCTTTCTACAGAGCAAAATGCTTTGGAAGAGATGAAAAATGATATGGTTCTTATTGAGCAGGTTATTGATCAAAACAGTGAGCTAGAGGCTATTCTTCAGAATCCTGTGATTCCTCTGGATAAAAAATATTCTATTTTGGAAGGGATCTTCAGTAAGAGCGTTCACGCAATTACTATATCTTATCTGAAATTGCTTGTCAGTAAAGGTCGTGCTGCTATTTTATTTGATACTACGAAAGCATTTGTCAGACAATATAATACTATCAAAGGTATTGTGACTGCAGAAGTATTATCAGCTATAGCATTGACTGATGCGAATAAAGCAGAGATTATCAGCGTTGTTAAAAGAGAGATTGGCGCAAATGAAGTTATCATCAAAGAAAAGATCAGCGATAAACTAATCGGCGGTTTCATTCTTAAAGTTGGAGACAAACAATTTGATGCCAGTATAGCTGGTAGTCTAAACAAATTAAAAAAGGAATTAGCCCACGGGGTGGTTTAGGTCCGATAACAATATACAGAATTACAAAAGAAATAATATAAAATTATGGTAGAGGTAAGACCAGACGAAGTATCGGCAATTATCAGGCAACAATTGTCGGGCTTTAAATCAGAAGCCGAACTTGAAGAAGTTGGTACCGTATTACAAGTGGGTGATGGTATTGCCCGTGTTTATGGTTTGACTAAAGTTCAATCAGGTGAGCTAGTTGAATTTGAAACAGGCTTGCAGGGTATTGTTTTGAACCTTGAAGAAGATAATGTTGGTGTGGTTTTATTAGGCCCATCCAGCACGATCAAAGAAGGCGATACAATTAAACGTACTAAAAAAATTGCCTCTATTAAAGTTGGTGAAGGTATGTTAGGCCGTGTAGTGAATACATTAGGTGAACCTATCGACGGTAAGGGACCAATCATTGGTCAGACTTACGAAATGCCAATCGAACGTAAAGCTCCTGGTGTAATCTACCGTCAGCCAGTGAATGAGCCTCTTCAAACAGGTATCAAAGCTATTGACGCGATGATTCCTATCGGCCGTGGTCAGCGTGAGCTGGTTATTGGTGACCGTCAGACAGGTAAGAGTGCTGTTTGTATTGATACTATCATCAATCAAAAAGAATTTTATGAAGCAGGTAACCCTGTTTTATGTATATATGTTGCTTGTGGTCAGAAAGCAAGTACAGTAGCAAACGTTGTGCGTACGCTTGAAGAAAACGGTGCAATGGCTTATACAGTTGTTGTTTCTGCTTCGGCTGCTGATCCTGCTCCATTGCAGTTTTATGCTCCTTTCTCTGGTGCAGCAATTGGTGAGTACTTCCGTGATACAGGTCGTCCGGCACTGATCGTTTATGATGATTTATCTAAACAAGCAGTAGCTTACCGTGAGGTATCTTTATTACTTCGTCGTCCACCAGGACGTGAGGCTTATCCTGGAGACGTGTTTTACCTGCACAGTCGTTTATTAGAACGTGCTGCTAAAATCAACTCTAACGATGAGATCGCACAAGCGATGAATGATTTACCTGAATCCCTTAAAGGTATCGTTAAAGGTGGTGGTTCATTAACTGCTTTACCTATTATCGAAACTCAGGCTGGTGACGTTTCTGCTTATATCCCAACTAACGTAATTTCGATTACTGACGGACAGATTTTCTTAGAATCTAACTTGTTTAACGCAGGTGTACGTCCGGCGATCAACGTAGGTATATCGGTATCACGTGTTGGTGGTAACGCACAAATTAAATCAATGAAAAAGGTAGCTGGTACTTTGAAATTAGACCAGGCTCAATACCGTGAATTGGAGGCTTTCTCTAAATTCGGATCTGATTTAGATGCAGCAACAAAATCTGTACTGGATAAAGGTTCAAGAAACGTTGAGATATTAAAGCAAGGTCAGTTCTCACCAATGACTGTTGAGAAACAAGTTGCGATCATTTATATTGGTACTAAAAACCTGATGCGTTCAGTTCCTGTAAATAAAATCAGAGCATTTGAAGCTGAATATTTACAACAATTGGAATTACGTCACCCACAAACATTAGCTGCTTTAAAAGCTGGTAAACTGGATGATGCAATTACATCTGTATTAGAAACTGTAGCTAAAGAATTAGCAGGTAAATACTAAATAAAATAAAAGAGCCTGTTTAATTTTTAAACAGGCTTAAAGAAGATTAAAAAAGAATGGCTAATTTAAAAGAAGTAAGAATTCGTATATCATCAGTGCAGTCTACGCAGCAGATCACCAAAGCCATGAAAATGGTTTCGGCAGCTAAGCTGAAGCGTGCAACTAATGCTATTATACAGTTACGTCCGTATGCTACGAAGCTAAAAGAGATCTTAGGGAATCTTTCTGCCAACCTGGAAGGATCTTCATCACCATATACTGAGGAACGCGAGCCTAATAAGGTATTAATCGTGGTCGTATCTTCAAACCGTGGTTTAGCTGGTGCATTCAACATGAATGTAATCAAGGCAACTAATAACCTGATCGCTGAAAAATATAGTGAGCAGTATAAAAATGGTAATGTAAGTATTTTAGCTATTGGTAAGAAATCTCAGGATTTCTACGAAAAGAGAAACTACAACGTTATTGGAAACAACAACGAAGTTTATACTGCATTAACGTTTGAAAACGTAACTAAAATTACTGATTCAATTATGGCCGGCTTTAAAAACGGTGATTATGATAAAGTAGAATTGGTTTATAACCGCTTCAAAAATGCTGCTGTACAAATTTTAACTACTGAGCAGTTATTGCCTTTACCACAAAACGAAAAAGCAGAAGAAACTCATCAGCACCAGGTAGATTATATTCTTGAGCCTTCAAAAGAGGAAATCGTTAAAGAATTAATTCCTAAGTCGATTAAGATTCAGTTATTCAAAGCGGTATTGGATTCTCATGCTTCAGAACACGGAGCAAGGATGACCTCAATGGATAAAGCAACAGAAAACGCGGGAGACCTGTTGAAAGCCTTAAAGCTTTCTTACAACCAGGCACGTCAGGCTGCAATTACCACAGAGCTTACAGAGATTGTAAGTGGTGCTGCTGCATTGAACGGATAATACTCACGTTAAAAACTATAATAAAAAGGCCGTTGTCATTAGATAATGGCCTTTTTACATATAAATAACTTTTTGCGGGTTCTGAATAATTATTTTTGCGGAAACATTTCTATCATGATCAAGATCTCTTTTCCGGTGGCCTTAGCCATATTGTTTCCATTAGGTTTAATGGCGCAAACCAATCCAACAGCGCAGGCTGCCAAAGACTATACCATTGCTGTTGCCTGGCAACAACATTCAGGAGAGTACAGGGCACTGTCTTTTCAGGCTTATAACTTTGCTAAACTTTCTTTGCAGGAACGCTTAAAAGGGGCAGATACGACCAAGCCAAGTTGTGTGGTAGTGGATATTGATGAAACTGTGCTGGACAATTCTCCTTTTCAGGGACATGAAATTCAAAAGGGTTTAAGTTACGCTGCTAAAGACTGGTCGGAATGGACAGCTAAAGCAGCGGCCGATACGGTACCTGGAGCATTAGGGTTTTTAAAATATGCACAGACTCAAAAAGTAGAAACGTTTTACATCACTAACCGCGACCAGGTTGATTATAAAGCTACACTGACTAACTTACAGCGTTTAGGATTTCCTTATGCTGACGAGGCGCATTTGATGGTTAAACAAGGGACATCTGATAAAGAAGCACGCAGGCAGCAGGTACTGGGAAAATATAATATATTGCTGCTTTGCGGAGATAATCTGAGTGATTTTTCCAATGTCTTTTACAGAGAAGGAAAGAATACGAAAGAGGAAGTGGATAAAGCGCAGCAAGAATTTGGGAATCACTTTATTGTATTGCCTAATCCAATGTATGGCGACTGGGAGAAACTGTTGTATAAAGGCGGTCATTTGAGTGAAACAGAAAGATCAAAGCAAAGAATTGAGGGATTAAAAAGCTATTAGGAACATTATTCAATAAATTCTTAGTTGAACATGCTTTTTTTGCTGGAATAATATTAATTTTGCAACAGAATTAAAAAATAAAAAAATGGAGCAAACGCCAAAACACAATACTAAAAGCATGCAAAATGCAAATCAAACATCAATATATAAATTATTGGTTGCGGGTATCGTTGTGAGCATGTTAGGAGTTTATTTGCGTTTCGCATTTGACTCAAGTACTTTATCTCTGGTATCATGGATCGTATTATTCCTTGGTGCATTTATTTGCTGTAAAGCAGTATTCAAAATACTAGGTTCATAATTCCGGAAAATATAAAAAGCTATTTAGATTTTATCAGCTGAATTTGAATAGCATCTAAAGAAAAAGCCTTCTGTAAATAACTTACAGAAGGCTTTTTTATACTTGAGGTTTTCTAATTAAATTCCTAAGCAGTTACTGCTCTTATAAAATACCGAAGTACAGTTTGAAGTCGTTACTCCAGGGCTCATGCCAGTAAAAGGAAGGTGTTTAAATCCTTTGGCTTTGAAAAAAGTAAAAGCTTCTGCATAATCCGGACGTTCTGAATTGTCCAGTACAATTACTCCATCCTCGGTCAAAGATAATACCGATTCCTTGCAGCAGTTAACGCGATCTCTGCCGTCTACAATAATAATATTGAACTTTTTACCAGTCGTTACTGCACTTTTAGAATAAGCACCCCCACGAACCAGCTCGCAATAAATCATTGCTACATTCGGGATTTTGATCGCTGCATTTCTTTCATACCACGCTTTATCATGTTCAACAGCGGTTACAGAATTGGCATTTTTTGCGTAAAAGATCGTAGAGTTTCCGCAGCCAAATTCGAAAATGTCATGCTGTTTAGTGATCCTGTCTTTGATAAAATCAATAAAAGCATAAGTTACCCATGGAATAGCTTCTCCATTCTGATCCACTGCTGATTTCGTTTCACGGGCCTTAAACCAGCCTTGATCTGCTAAATATCCCTTAAATCCCAGTGACAATAACGTACGTAATTTGCTGGGATTAAATAAGGTTAGTTTTGATATGTTATTATTCAAAATTGAAATTGATTAAATTCAAATGTACTACTATTTCACTCTTTTCTGATTGTCTTTCGCAAAAGCATCCCATCCGGAATAAGATTTACCACTGCCACCGGTTGGTATTCTTTGGAAAGAATGGCACACGGCAACAGCTAACCCATCAGTCGCATCCAAAAATTCAGGTGTCTCTTTGAATTTCAGTAATTGCTGCAGCATAGCGGCCACCTGCTCTTTTCCGGCACTTCCATTTCCTGTAATCGCCTGTTTGATTTTTCTTGGTGCATACTCCGTGATAGGAATGTCTTTAGATAATGCTGCTGCCATACAAATTCCCTGTGCTCTGCCCAGTTTAAGCATAACTTGTATATTCTTTCCATAAAACGGAGCTTCCAGTGCCATGACATCTGGTTTATACTGCTCTACCAAGCCTAC
The DNA here is from genome assembly GCF_040547305.1 of Pedobacter sp. UYP1. Lineage (NCBI taxonomy): Bacteria > Pseudomonadati > Bacteroidota > Sphingobacteriia > Sphingobacteriales > Sphingobacteriaceae > Pedobacter > Pedobacter sp. UYP1. The sequence goes on from NZ_JBEPPL010000002.1 coordinate 555,546, forward strand.
TGTTTTGGCGAAAATGCGTTGTAATTTTAGAAAATGATCATCCAGATGATTCATCTTCACGATGCCCATCGCAATCAGTTCAATCTTACTCCCTTTCTCCAGGATTACACCGTAACCCATCACTGCGGTTCCAGGGTCGATACCCATGATTACCCGCTCCTTTTTTTCAGCCAACATAGAACAATATTAAGCATATTTGCACAATATAAAAGAAACGATAATTTGAGATCTGACTATAAACGTATATTTTCCTTTGCTATAAAAGTAACTATAGTTGCTTTTGCATTCTGGTTCATCTATCATAAACTCACTTCAAACGCAAACTTAGAAAGTTTCAGGAAGATCATATCTACGATTCCGCGTACAGAAATCATTGCTGTAATTTCCCTGGTATTGTTGTTGATGCTGGTGAACTGGGGGCTGGAAGCACTCAAATGGAAAAGACTGTTGCGTAAGATAGAGAAGCTGAGTTTATGGCAATCTATTGAGTCCGTATTTTGCGGTTTAACACTGGCTATCTTTACGCCGAACAGGTTGGGAGAATATGGTGGGAGAGTGTTTTTCCTTTCTCCAAAACGCAGGATTATTGGTGTTGTAGCTATGGCAGTAGGTAATATTGGCCAGATGGTGCTGACTAATATTTTCGGAGCAATTGCGCTTAGCATTTTTCTGCTGCGTTTCCTGCATTTAGATTACCGGCTCAACTATGCGATAATAGTCCTTGCTGTTATGTTCTGCCTGTTTTTCCTAACGTTTTTCTTTAATATCCGCTGGTTAAATGGCTTATTGCTATCCATGCGTTTTACCAGGAAATATAAAAAGTTCTACAGTATCCTTGGACGTTACCAGAAAAAAGAACTTTTTCATATTCTGATGTTTTGCCTGGCGCGTTACATTGTATTTAGTACACAATACTTCATTATGTTTTACTGGCTGATTGCTGATATTCATTACCTGGATATCCTGATGATGGTTTGTATCCTCTTTTTTGTACAATCCACACTGCCATCTCTGGATTTATTTGATATTGGGATAAGAAGTGCAACTGCGTCTTATTTTTTTAGCTTTGTAACCAAACAGGATGTTGCCGTGATTGCATGTACCGCAAGCATCTGGCTCATAAATATTATTATTCCTGCTATATTAGGTTCATATTTTGTTTTTAAATTAAATTTTTTTGGAAGTCTTAATCGTCGTTAGTTACCTATCCGCATTTTTAACCCTCATTTATCTTCTTGTTGTTGCCGGATTTATTCGTGGCTGGCATAAATTGATCCCCTTTAAGTATAAGCAAACTACGGGCTCTACTTCTGTTTCTATTATTGTTGCAGCACGTAATGAGGCCGATAATATTCACCGGACTATAGAATCCCTGCTGGCACAGGATTACAATAAAGCATTGACAGAAATTATCTTTATTGATGATCACTCCACAGACAATACAGCCGAAATTGTCAGATCATATGCTGCATCGGGCATAAAGCTGATCTCGCTGAAAGAAAACCAGGCTTTAAATTCATATAAGAAAAAAGCTATTCAGACAGCGATCGGGCAATCGACCGGAGATTTAATTATCACCACAGATGCAGATTGCCGGATGGGAACAGCCTGGCTCACCACAATCATTGCCTTTTACGAAGAGAAACGCTATAAAATGATTTCATCACCTGTGGCTTATGATGAAGAGAAAAGCTTTTTTGAAAGAGCGCAATCTTTAGAGTTCCTTTACCTGATTGGTTTGGGAGCTTCCACAATAGGGAATAAAAAACCTTCCACCTGTAATGGGGCTAATCTGGCTTATGAGAAAGCAGCTTTTTATGAAGTTGGTGGTTTCCAGGGAATAGATGATCTGGCTTCGGGAGATGATGAATTGCTTTTACATAAAATTGCAGCCCGTTATGATAACCATATCGGGTTTTTGAGAAGTCCGGATGCTATGGTTTACACCCATGCCAAGCCTAACCTTGGAGAGTTTTTACAGCAACGTAAACGCTGGGCTTCAAAAAGTACGCGCTATAAAAATAAATCTATCATTGTACTGGGTGTATTTATCTGGTTTTTCAATGTCAGTATTCTGTTGAACATGCTCATTGGTTTGTTCTTCCTTGGCTTCCTGAAAATTGCACTGATCCAGTTATTGCTGAAAATAATGATAGAGTTTATATTTCTGCTTGATGTCACTAAATTCGCTAAAAGAAGAAGTCTGATGGTATTATTGCCTGTATTAAATGTGCTGCATGTATTGTATATCATTTATATTGGTATCGCTGGTAATTCGGGTAAATACAACTGGAAGGGTAGAATGGTTAAATAATGGAGAATAGTAAGAGTCCCTCAAAAAGAATATGGGGCAGGTTTAAAAGAAATAAACCTGCCGTTGGAGGACTCCTGTTTATTCTGTTGCTTTTAGTGATGGGTTTACTGGGCTATTTGATTACGCCAGACCAGACACCAATGGCGAACACCATGCACTTACAATTAAGCAATAAAAAACCGGGCAGATCATTTCAGTTTCTGGTCATCAGTCAGAACCCTGATTTCAGAAAAGTCAATTTTCTGGAGAAAATGCTATACGGGCAAGAAGCTGAATTCAAAAGCATCCCGATTACAGGCTACAGAATCGCAGGAAACCAGCTGTGGATCAAAGAATACATTGGCGATGACGAAGAAGCTGCTGAAAGCAGCATCCGGCTTCCTGTTCATCATCAATCCTATTTAAAGCAACATCTTTACCAGCAAACCTTCTGGTTGGGTACAGACGGCTATGGAAGAGATCTACTGAGCCGACTCATTCTGGGTATCCGGGTTTCTTTATCCGTAGGTTTACTAGCCGTACTAATCTCCATGAGTATCGGTTTAAGTCTGGGTGCAGTGTCAGGTTATTTTGGGGGCATCACAGATTCAGTAGTCAGCTGGCTGATGAATGTGATCTGGTCTTTACCTTCGCTGTTATTGGTGATTGCTATTTCCTTTGCTTTAGGGAAAGGCTTCTGGCAGATCTTTATTGCGGTAGGCTTATCTACCTGGGTAGACGTATCGAGGTTAGTTCGCGGACAGGTGATGGCGCTGAAAGAGGCTGAGTTTGTAGAAGCGGCCAGAGCATTAGGTTTTCCAACTTTCCGTATCCTTACGCGTCATATTTTACCGAACATTGCGGGGCCTGTACTGGTAATCGCCTCTGCCAATTTTGCTTCTGCAATCTTACTGGAAACGGGCCTGAGTTTTCTGGGTTTCGGTGCACAGCCGCCTATGCCCAGCTGGGGAGGGATGATCAAAGAAAACTATGGTTATATCGTAATGGATGCAGCTTATTTAGCTATTTTGCCAGGAATGGCAATTATGCTGACTGTGTATGCTTTTAATTTAATGGCTATCGGATTAAGTGATGCCTTTAAAGTTAAATCACCTGGTACACTGGTTTAAAAAATCCCTTAACTTTACCAGATGTTATTAAACTGTTTTCAACAAGAATTTTTAGAAGCGGGTTGCGATGAAGCTGGCAGAGGTTGTTTAGCCGGGCCTGTTTACGCAGCCGCAGTAATTTTACCGCTGGATTTTGTTGCCGGAGAACTGAATGATTCGAAAAAGCTAACGCATAAACAGCGGGTAGCTTTAAGAACAATTATAGAGAAAGAAGCAATTGCATGGGCTGTAGGCGCTGTAGATAACCATGAAATCGACGAAATAAATATCCTGAATGCTTCGTTTCTGGCCATGCACAGGGCAATTGAAAAGCTGACTGTTCAGCCGGGTTTTTTAAGTATTGATGGGAACTGTTTTAAAATTTATCCGGGCATCGCGCATAGCTGTGTCATCAAAGGAGATGGTAAATATTTAAATATTGCCGCTGCCTCTATCCTGGCAAAAACACACCGGGATGAATACATGGATAATCTTGCAGATCAGTTTCCTGTTTATCAATGGAAAAAAAATAAAGGTTACCCGACTAAAGTTCACCGCTCTGCTGCTTTAATGTACGGACTAACTCCTTATCACCGTAAAACTTTTGCAATAAGTGATCCTGAAAGAATTCTCGTTATAGATAACGCAGGATAATTCGTATTTTCACCTTATTGAAAACACTTATACTTAGCAACAGAGTTCCATTTCCTCCCAACAGTGGTTATCCGATTGTAGTCTATAATACGATGAAAGGATTGCTGAATCTGGGTGTGGAAATTACTTTGTTCAGTATCAACACCAATAAACACCGGGTGGATGTGGATGATATCTATGATCCGGTTTATGACCAGATCAAATTTCATTCTTTTGATCTGGATACAGAGGTTAATTTGTGGGGTGCTTTTTTCAATATCTTCTCCAATGAGTCTTACAATGTTTCCAGGTTTTATGATGATGATGCGGCAAAATTGCTGGAAAACATCCTCCGGGAAAATGAGTTCGATATTATCCAGTTTGAGGGGTTATTTGTGGTGCCCTATCTGGAGGTAGTTAAAAGCTACAGTAAAGCTAAGCTGATTTATCGGGCACATAATATTGTTTTTGATGTATGGGAACGCCTGGCGACTTCTGAACGGTTTACTCCAAGGCGTAAATACCTGCAGTTTTTAGCACGCAGGTTAAAAATCTATGAGACTGAACAGATTAATCGCTTTCACCAGATTTTTGCCATTAGTAATCCCGACAGACAGAGTATTCTTTCCTTTGGCTGTGAAATAGGAATAGAAGTATTTCCTGTGGCGCTGGATTTTGAGAAATATATTATTGACCTTTCCAAAACAAGTTTTCCAACTTTATTTCACCTGGGGGCAATGGATTGGCGGCCCAATAAAGAAGGACTGGAATGGTTTATAGAAGAGATCTGGCCCGATATAGAAAAACTCAGTTCTGAACTCCGGTTTTATGTAGCAGGTAAAAGTATGCCGCAGCATTTTTATGAATATGACTCCGATAACCTGGTGGTAGAAGGAGAGGTGTTCGATGCGATTGATTTTATGAATTCCAAGGCGATTATGATTGTGCCTTTACTTTCAGGAAGTGGGATGCGGGTAAAGATTATCGAAGGGATGGCGATGAAGAAATGTATTATTGCCACCACCTACGCAGCAGAAGGACTGAACTGTGAAAATGGGAAGGATATCCTGATTGCGGACACTGCTGATGAGTTTTACCGTTGCATTCTGCAATGTATCACCCATCCTAACCGGTGGCGTGAAATCGGCGAGAATGCCCGCAGAACAGCCGAAAGAGATCATAACCTGGCCACTATTTCACAAAGGATGCTGAATGTCTATCAGCGGTTAGTAAATGGATAATTTTTATGTACTTTTGCCCTCAATTTTAAGAGCAATATCGCATGAATAATACCGCATTAACAGAAAAACATATTTCATTAGGAGCCAAAATGGTTCCATTTGCAGGATACAATATGCCCGTTCAATACGAAGGCATTAATGCAGAACATGCTACAGTTAGAAAAGCCGTAGGCGTTTTTGACGTAAGCCACATGGGTGAATTCATCCTGAAGGGTGAAAATGCATTGGACCTGATTCAACGTGTAAGCAGCAACGATGCTTCAAAATTATATGATGGTAAAGTTCAGTATGCTTATCTTCCAAATGAAGATGGTGGTATTGTAGACGATTTATTGATCTACAGAATTGACGAAAAAACTTATATGTTGGTGGTTAACGCTTCGAACATAGAAAAAGACTGGAACTGGATTCAGAAATTCAACACACAGGGTGTAGAAATGCACAATATCTCTGATAAAACTTCTTTATTAGCAGTTCAGGGGCCTAAAGCAGCAGAAGCTTTACAAAGCTTAACTGATATTGACCTGGCTTCTATGGAATACTATACTTTTACTAAAGGTATGTTTGCTGGTGTAGCTAACGTAATCGTATCTGCAACTGGTTATACTGGTGCTGGTGGTTTTGAGTTGTATTGCGATAATGAGCATGCAGAAACGGTATGGAATGCTGTTTTTGAAGCTGGTGCAGCATTTAACATTAAACCAATTGGTTTAGGTGCGCGTGATACTTTACGTTTAGAAATGGGTTTCTGTTTATATGGAAACGACATTGACGATACGACTTCTCCAATTGAAGCTGGTTTAGGATGGGTAACTAAATTCACTAAAGCCTTCACCAACTCTGAAGCTTTACTTGCAGAGAAAGAAGCTGGTGTTAAACGTCGTCTGATTGGTTTTGAAATGATTGACCGTGGTATTCCCCGTCATGATTATGAAATCGTTGATACAGCAGGAAACGTGATCGGAAAAGTAACTTCAGGTACACAATCTCCATCGTTACAAAAAGCAATCGGAATTGGTTATGTAACGAAAGAGCATGCTAAAGAAGGTAATGAGATCTATATCAGCATCCGTAATACTTCCATTAAAGCAAAAGTAGTAAAGTTCCCATTTTATAAATAATCTGCCGCCCTCCCTGACCATGCAAAGAAAGATAGAAGTCTGTTTGACACCTGCCCTTATTGATTTATACGCTATTGAAAATAGTATTGTCGTAGTGATTGATATTTTAAGAGCAACCTCTTCCATGGTTTATGGAATTGACAATGGTGCACAGGCAATTATCCCGGTAGCGCAGGTTGAAGAATGCATGAACTATGCAGGTAAAGGTTATTTGCTGGCAGCAGAGCGAAACGGGGAAGTAGTTGAAGGCTATGACTTCGGTAATTCCCCGTTTTCTTATACCGCCGAAAAAGTGGCAGGAAAAACAATTGTGCTCACAACCACGAACGGAACAAAAGCGCTTCATTTAGCAAGAAAACGTGCCAGCCAGGTAGTTATCGGTTCTTTTCTGAACTTAGAAGCTTTATGTGAATGGCTTAAAACTCAGGAAAAAGATGTTTTACTGCTTTGTGCAGGATGGAAAGACCAGTTTAACCTGGAAGACACCATCTTTGCAGGCGCAGTAGTAAACCAGCTTCGCAGCGGATTTACGCATTACGATGATGCAAGTGTAGCCGCAGAAGATCTTTATTTACTGGCTAAAGACGATTTAAGAGCCTATATCCACAAATCATCTCACAGCCACCGTATGGTTGCACTGAATATCGAGGAGGATGTGAAGTTCTGTTTACAGATCAATATCTGCCAGACGATTCCGGTACTGGAAGGTGACCAGCTGGTTGCTTTAAAAACAGGTTTATAAGTCTTCGTCGGGCGTGTTAATCTCCTTGATTAACTCTTTAAAAGCTTCATTGTGCTGAATAGTTTTCAGTGTTTCTTCATAAGCCAGCCAATAAATGGTTTCAGCTTTCTTCATGTCGAATGTACCGATTTCACCCATTCCTTTAGGCTCAATTAAGAGGTTACAGAAGGCTGATTTTTGTTCCATATCCTTATTGACAGACATTAATCCTGCTCTGGACATTAAAGCGGTGATATTGGTCATCACGTCTACGGGCTTCAGATGATTACAAGAAGATCCGATAATAAAATCACAGTTATTCAGTAAAGGTTCAATTGGGAAGTTATTCAGAATTCCACCGTCTACATACATCTTTCCGTCAATCATAATAGGTTTAAAAATCCCTGGAATACAAGAGGAAGCTTGTACCGCTTTAATTAAATGTCCTTCTGTAAAATAAACCAGTTTGCCCTCACTAAAATTCGTTGCTGCAATGGTGAGCGGGATATTCAGGTTTTCTATCTTATTGTCCGGGAAATATTCCATCAGTAATTGTTCCGTGTGTTCAATACTCACCAATCCCAATGCGCCTAAAGACGGCCTTACAAATCGCAGCAGCCTGGTTTTAATAAAGAGATCCAATGCATGCTCCGGATCAATTCCGGCAGCATAAAACGCTCCTACTATCGCACCCGCACTTGTTCCGCTGATATGGCTAAAGGTCACTCCTGCATTTTTTAATGCTTTTAAAACACCAAGGTGAGCAATGCCTCTGATTCCGCCTCCCGATAAAACAAGTCCTACTTTCTTCCTCATAATCTTACATTTTGGGTTTATATTTTGCCCCATTTAATATCTTTTGCGGATCTGGCTCTTTCATCAGTTCCTGCAAAGTAACCTTTGGATTTTCGGCCATATATTTTCTGACCATCTGCCAGCCTATCCATACACCTAATTTGGGAGCGGATTCATTTTTCACCCCTAAACCCGGAGTAAAAGGGGCCTCACTCACGTACATCTGTATTTTCTGGTTGTCAGTTTCAAACAATAGTTTGTTTTCAATCAGGTATGCCCAGATATTCCCTTCAAAGGTTTTACACCATTCCAGTTGTTTTGCTGTATACCCTATTTTAAGCGTGTCCGGAGTTTTATCATCCAGTACTTTGTCCATGAAATACAAAATCTTTCCGTTCTCTACCATTTTGGCTAAAAGAGAATGGTCTTCATCTTTTTGAGGGAAGAGTTCTTCTCTGGCAAAAGTCTCCGTGATCCGGGGTACCACATAATCGGGCGTGAACCGTCGTGATAAATATAACGGAACGCTTTTTACAATCGCCCTGTAAAATTTGCTATCTTTGCCTAAAAACATATCCAGGCCAATTCCCATGTAACCATCTCCAATAGGGGTTTGAACGGCAAAGCCTGAGACAAAAGAGATGAAACGGGGGATCCTGGTTTTAGGATAGTAATATTTAATGTATTTGAAGGTCTGGGTTAAGTCCTTTTCTATAGGTTTCATATCCCGGAATACACTGTCTGCTTCCTGATTCAGATCGGTATAAGCCTGATCTTTATATAATGTTGTTAAGATTTCGGCATCGCTATAACTTCTGTCACCGACCATTCTGTGGATATAGTCATCGTAAAAGTAATTGTACTTTTTACGCAGCATTAAATCTGCCTCTGCTAATTTTTTGTTCTTTCCCGCATACAAATTCTGATCGAACCTTTCGACCTTAATATCGAGCTTTATATCATCTACATTGGGCTTCCCTGCCTGTTTACAGGAAAAAAATGTGACTACACACAGAAAAATTAGATAGATTTGGAGATGTTTAACGTTATAGTTCATTGGTAACAAATATAAACAGATCAGGGAGGAAACCAGCATAGGCCAGCTTCAAAAAAAGACTGAAACTACCTTTGTGCTGCTCCAATACTCATTATAAACAAATATGATACAAATGAAACAAATACTAACCGGACTTTTACTGACATTTTTAACCACTGCTGCTTTTGCACAACAAGGAGCTGACCCTTATTATGGCTTCAGACTAGGCTTAACTGCGCATCCTACTTTTGGCTGGGCTAAACCTGAAAATGGTAAAGGCAATGGTTTCAGTATGGGGTTTTCTTATGGTTTACTAGCTGACCTGAACTTCGCGGAGAACTATAGTCTTTCTACAGGACTGACAATTACGACTATCAATGGTAAAACCACAGAGATTAATCCTAGCCCTTATTATGATGCTGTGGCTTATCCGAATCCAACACCTTACGATCTGAAGTATAAAATGCAATATATAGAGGTTCCTTTGACTTTAAAGTTGAAAACTGAAAAGATAGGAGATGTACGCTGGTATGGACAGTTCGGTCTTTCTAATGGTTTTAATATCGGAGCGAGACAGGATGTATCAATTGCCGGGAAAAGCATTGTGGAAGATGATCATATCAAGAAGAATACAAACTTTTACCGTGCCGGACTGATCATTGGTGCCGGACTGGAATATGATGTTGCAAAAAATACAAGTGTAACTACAGGATTAACATTTAATAATGGATTTACTGATATTTCTTCTGCTCCTGGCCGAAGTGTTCGTAATCATTATGTGGGTTTAAATTTCGGGGTATTCTTTTAGCAGATTATGAAGATAGCATTGGCGCAGCTGAATTACCATATTGGTAATTTTGAGCTTAACACAAAAAAAATAATAGAGCATATCCAATTGGCGAAAGCGGATGGAGCTGATCTGGTTGTATTCGCAGAACTCGCTGTTTGTGGTTATCCTCCGCGTGATTTCCTGGAGTTTGAAGAGTTTATTTCTCTTTGTGAGGAAGCGGGAAAAGAGATTGCTGAACATTGTACGGGGATTGCCTGTATTGTCGGGTTGCCGGTCAGAAACGAACAGGCAGCGGGTAAAGATTTATACAATGCGGCTTATTTTATAGAAGAAAAACAGATTAAGTCAATTGCGCGTAAAGCGTTGTTGCCTAATTATGATGTTTTTGATGAGTATCGTTATTTTGAGCCTGCGACTTCTTTTGAATGTATTGATTTTAAAGGAGTTAAAATTGCATTGACGATTTGTGAGGATCTTTGGAATATTAATAATAATCCACTGTATGTTTCGAATCCAATGGATGAACTGATCAAAGAAAATCCGGATGTGATGATTAATATTGCCGCTTCTCCGTTTTCTTATCAACATGATGATGAGCGCAGGGTTGTATTAGCAGATAATGCGAAGAAGTATAATTTGCCTTTATTATATGTGAACCAGGTTGGGGCACAGACAGAGCTAATTTTTGATGGTGGTTCTATGGTCTTTGATCAGGATGGGAATATGCTGGATGAAATGGATTATTTTAAGGAGCAGCTAAAGGTTTATGCTTTTGCTGACGGAAAGATTGAAGGTCGTGTTAAGGCGCATCAGCCGATGTCTGATATTGCCCAGATCCATGATGCGCTGGTATTGGGGATCAAGGATTATTTTGTGAAATCCGGGTTTTCTAAAGCGGTGTTAGGTTTGTCTGGTGGAATTGATTCTGCGATTGTATGTGCGCTGGCTTGCCGGGCATTGGGTGCGGAGAACGTGATGGCAGTTTTAATGCCGAGCAAGTATTCTTCGGATCATTCTATTAAAGACGCGATGGATTTAGTAGAGAATTTTGGCTGTATGCATGAGGTTATTTCTATTGCGGAAGCTGCAGATGCTTTTGATAGTATGATGGCGGGTGCTTTTAAGGGCTTGCCTTTTAATTTGACAGAAGAGAATATTCAGGCGAGAAGCAGGGGGATTGTGGTGATGGCGATGTCTAATAAGTTTGGCTATATTTTACTGAATACTTCGAATAAGAGTGAGTGTGCGGTAGGGTATGGTACTTTATATGGTGATATGTGCGGTGCGATTGGGGTGATTGGTGATGTTTATAAGACTCAGATTTATGAGCTGGCAGCGTATATAAATAAGAATGGGGTAGTTATTCCTGTGAATACGATTGTTAAGCCACCTTCGGCGGAGTTAAGGCCGGGTCAGAAGGATTCTGATTCGCTGCCTGATTATGATACGCTGGATACGATCCTTTTTCAGTTTATTGAGTTGAAGAAGAGTTCGAAGGATATTATTGCGATGGGTTATGAGGATGCGTTGGTGAGAAGGATTATTAAAATGGTCAATGGGGCGGAGTTTAAAAGGTATCAGACGCCGCCTATTTTAAGGGTTTCTCCGAAGGCTTTTGGTAGTGGGAGGAGAATGCCGATTGTTGGGAAGTATTTAGCTTAGCTGTAAGAGGGGGGGCTTTCCATCTGGATTAAAAAAACACCCTGTAGTGTATTACTGGCGCGCGTTCCCTCTTCGAGGATCCTAATGCCAGTAATACACTACAGGGTGTTTTTTTAATTTCACAGGTTTTTCCACCATGATAGGGCGCAAGCTAAATAGTATACCCGGTTTGTTGACATTTGGTTAGGGGTTGCTTGTTGGCGAAGCTTTTGGCTTGATTTGTGGTTGAATTTACTGAATTGCTTTGTGGGTTGTTTTAATATTTTGTGATGAATAAATTATCTGGTGTCATTATTGTTTTGTCTTTCTTGTGCACAAAATCTATGGCTTTTGAGCCTACAGATTCTGTAGAGAGTATTGTTAGTCCGGTGAGGATTAATTTAATGCCGGGGCAAAATATCAAGACGCTTGGGCGCAGGTTATATCTTCCGATACGCTATATTGGCACGAATAAGGTGAAGCTTAAGGTTGTATTTGATACGGGCTCTCAGGGGCTTATTATGGATGCTAAGCGATTACTACCGGCTTCACTGGTGGCGGATACTGGAATTGTGATTGGGGATAGGGATTCTTTGGTTTTGAATGGAATCACGGTGACCCGGACTAAAACAAAATCCCGATATGGTGGTACACGCTCTTATGCTGGTAATATCGCTTATGCTTCGATTGTGATTGGCGATAAGATGGGGCAGGTGAGGACAAAAAGAATGCCTTTTATTTTAGTTTATAATGGGGTTTATGACCTTACCGGAAAGCCTGCTCAGGTGGATCAGCATTGTGATGGGATCGCTGGAGTGAGTTCTGGTGGGGAGCTGAAAGCAGGGCAGGTAATGAAAAGAGAGAATGTAGTTAGTCCTTTCAATTATCTGAATTTTGGGAATCGTGTAGAAGCAGGGTTTATTCTTGCGCCGCTTGACCGGGTGAAATGGGAGCGGGTTTCTTCTATGGATGGAACATCGGCAGTGCCTTTATTGACTGTAGGGATAACTGAACAGGAAAAGGAAGGGTTTGTTTTACATCGGCAGCAGACGCTGAATGGCCGTTTTTATCCTTACGTAAAAGGGATTATTAGTTATAGTGGGCTGGTTATTTCGCCGTCTTATGTTTTATTTGATTCCGGGAATCCTGCCGGAGGGGTAATTTATGAGCCGGATGCGGCTAAAAAAGGAAAAATGAATGCTGGTATTGCTATCCGGTTTGTGAGTGATGAAGGTACTATTTATGATTATGCCGCTAACAATAGCAATTATAAAACGACACTCGATTCACGTAAAAGTAAATCGGTGTCTATTATAGGGATAAGCTTCTTTTTGGAGAATTCGTTTATGTTGAATTATACCAGTCACACCATCGGCATTAAATCTGTTCCATCTTTATAGCAGGAAAATCGGGCAGGGCTCTTTGTGTGACTGCTTTGCTTATGCTTTTTTCTTTTTAAAGTAAGTTTTATAAGGAATGAATAAGGCCAGTACAATGCCAATCAGGCTCAGGATTTGCGGAATGATATCTCCGCTTTTTACATAAAATGTAAGTTGATCGTTTAAGTTTACATCCATTTTCAGTGCATCACGTGTCCACCATTTAGATTGTTTGACAATGTCTCCGCGTTGATTAATGAAGCCTGAAATTCCGGTATTGGCTGAGCGTACTACCCATCTGCGGGTTTCTATAGCACGAAGTTTAGCGTAAAGGAAGTGCTGGTCTTTACCCGAAGTATTTCCCCACCAGCCATCGTTGGTGATGATCGCGATTAGCTGTGCACCGTTTTTAACAGATTCCCCAATCCAGCCTCCCCATAGGGATTCATAGCAGATTACCGGAGCTACGCCTACACCATTCTGAGAGTAAAATACACCAGGGTTTTCCTGCCATCCCCAGCCGGAAACTGTACCTCCAAGACCAGCGAATACCGGAGCAAGGAAGGATAGGGTTTTTGGGAAAGGCATTTTTTCTACGCCGGGTACGAGTTTGGATTTATGGTAGAACTGAACGTTTGCGGAGTTCTCCACCTGCATCGCAGAATTAAAGTTGTCGTAGTATTGATTGTTGTTCGGATCGAATTTAGCAGAGAGCGTATTTTTATCGTTGTAGAATTTAAGACTCTCAATTCCGGTGATCAGCGTCCCGTTTTTGTATTTGTTCAGGAAAGATTGTGCAGCCATGTACTCTGTAGTGCTGCGGATACGGTCTTCGTTCGCGTAACTCGGAATGGCAGTTTCAGGCCAGATAAAATATTCGGTATTGACCTGCGCTACAGAATCCGAAAGATGAACAAGGGTTTTGAGTTGTTCTGCAGGAGTGATGCCGCCCATTTTCTCATAAGGATCGATGTTTGGTTGTACCACCACTACGTTGATAGGCAAAGTCTTTTCTTTATAGCCGTAGTATTTAATCAGGGAAATCCCGGCAGGTACGATCAGAAAGATCAGCCAGCCAAGGGCGGGCCTGATTTTAAGATAGCCTGTATTTGCTTTAAAAGCTTTATAGGCCTCAAAAGCAAGGATATTACTGACCAGTATCCAGATTGATCCACCATATACGCCGGTAGTCTCGTACCATTGCGCAAGCTGATGCATCCCGGCAAGGCCATTACCCAAAGTCATCCACGGGAAGGCTAGATCCCAGGTGGCATGTAAATATTCCATACCCACCCAAAAGCTGACCAAAGCAAGGTAGGCGATCCGCTGGTTGCTCACCACGGTTTTGAACCGGTAATAAAGCCAGAAGGCAAAAGTCATCAGTAAAGCACCAAGTCCATAAGGGATCAGCGAGATCACTAAGGCGACAGCCGGATTGTTATAGGCACTGATCGCGTTGTATACCCAATAAATGCAAGCGGTATTCCAAACCAGGAAAGTCAGGCCCGCAGTCAGGAAAACCTTTTTGCCTGTTTTTGGCTCTCTTTTGGCTATTAACTGATCGAGTGCAATAAAAAGTGGCACAAGACCGACTAATAAAAGGGGAGCTGCAAAAGTATGCGGCGGCCATGCCAGCCATAATAAAAATGCACTTAATAGGGCAAGCAGGTAGGTTTGTATCGCTTTCATGGATTGGGATATGCGCTTTAAAAAGTATCTAATATATCAGCTTTCTTAGCCTCGTATTCAGCCTGGGTAATTAATTGTTTATCGTATAAGGTCTTTAGTTTCCTTAATTTTAAGGTCGTTTCATCTTCTGGTTCTTCCACAATTACAGGAGCTGTATAAACTTCCACAGGCTCTTCGGCAGGAATGTTTTCCTGAACAGGGTGGTCTGCAATTGGAGCAATAGGGGCTGCCGTTGCTGGCTGCTGTGCTCTTTTCTCTTCCAGTTCAGTTTGTCTTTGTTGCTCTTTAAAAGCTTCCAGTTGTTCGTAAGCAGCCTGATATAGTTTTCTGGCCTGTACTTTAGGGATATATTCTGTAATGATGTTTTCTCCATGTTGTGGAACACAGATGAATTTAGAACCGAAAATTTCCTCTTTGAAAGAGATCTCTTTAATGCTTTTCCAGGAGATATCCTTGAAGTTCATCGTGATGCCGAAGTTGGCTGGCTCACAATAAAAAATGCGTTTATTGCTCACTACAATACAATCAGGAAGAAGATTTACTGCAGGTCTTTTTTGTACCGCAAGGTAAATCAATTCCTCATTGGTAGTCAGCATATCGTTCAGCTTACCTAAAACTTTTTCAACAGCTTTAGGATCTTGCTCATCGCTCAAAAATCTATCTATTAAAATCATATTGTTTTATTTTAAGCTCTCAGGAGCCTGTTTTAAGTTTATAATTAAACGGGCTCTTTTAGGGGTTAATCCTTTTCGTAAGAGCGTTTTTCCTTTTTAGTTTCTTCTTTACCAGCAACACAAATTACGAACTCACCTTTTAAAATATTGTTTTCGAAGTGAGATTTTATTTCGACCAGTGTACCTCTAACGGTTTCTTCATACATTTTAGTCAGTTCCCTGCTTACTGAGGCTTGTCTTTCTTCGCCAAAAAACTGTGCGAATTCTTCCAGTGTCTTCAATAAACGGTGCGGGCTTTCATAAAGGATGATTGTTCTTTCTTCGTCAGCGAGCTTCTTTAAACGGGTTTGTCTGCCTTTTTTTACGGGCAGGAATCCTTCAAAGACAAATGAATCCGTAGGTAAACCAGAGTTGACCAGCGCAGGTACAAAAGCAGTGGCACCTGGTAAACATTCTACAGGTAAATCATTTTTTAACACTTCTCTGACCAGAAAGAAGCCCGGATCAGAGATCGCAGGTGTTCCGGCATCCGAAATCAGGGCTACATTTTTACCTTCCTTCAGAAACTTAATAATTTCTGAAGTTGCCTTGTGCTCATTATGCTGGTGATGCGAATAAGCTTTTTTATCAATGCCGAAATGCTTCAATAAAGGCGCACTTGTACGGGTATCCTCAGCCAGGATAACATCTGCTTCCTTTAAAACGCGGACAGCCCTGAAAGTCATATCTTCCAGATTACCGATTGGTGTAGGAACCAGAAATAGTTTACCGCCCATAGTATTCTCCAAACTCTTGTTATATTTGTTAAAAAAATTAAATAATGCTGCAAGTTAACTATATCCGCGAAAATAGAGAGAAAGTTTTAGAACGCTTAGGCGTCCGTAATTTCAAACAACCTGAACTGGTTGATGAAATTATCAAATTAGATGAAGAACGCAGACAGACTCAAACTTCGCTGGATAACTTATCCGCTATTGCAAATGCCAATGCTAAACAGGTTGGTGAATTGATGCGCAGTGGTAAAAAAGAGGAAGCTGAAGCAATTAAAGCTGAGACGACTTCTAATAAAGAACATATCAAGACCCTTTCAGATCAATTGAACGTGATAGAACAGCATTTATACAATGCATTGGTACAATTACCGAACCTACCTGGTGAACTAGTTCCTGCGGGCGCTACACCAGAAGAAAATGAGGTAGTACTTACGCATGGTGTTCCGGCAGAATTGCATGGAAAAGCGCTGCCACATTGGGAACTGACCACTAAATACGATATTATAGACTTTGAACTGGGTACTAAAATTACTGGTGCAGGTTTTCCTGTTTACAAAGGTAAAGGGGCCCGTTTACAGCGTGCATTGATTAATTTCTTCCTGGACCGCGCTACAGAGCAGGGGTACAGAGAGATGCAGGTGCCTTTGATGATCAACGAAGCCTCTGGTTTTGGAACAGGTCAGCTACCTGATAAAGAAGGACAGATGTATCATTCTACAGTAGATAATCTTTTCCTGATCCCTACTGCTGAAGTCCCTGTCACTAACCTTTACCGTGACGTAATTTTAAAAGAAGAAGAATTGCCCGTTAAAAATACCGCATATACTCCTTGTTTCCGTCGTGAGGCAGGATCGTATGGAGCACATGTACGTGGCTTAAACAGATTACATCAGTTTGATAAAGTAGAATTAGTACAAGTGGTACACCCGGATAAATCTTACGAAGTACTGGAAGAAATGAGTGCTTATGTACAATCTTTACTGAAAGATTTAGGCTTACACTTCCGCGTATTGCGTTTATGCGGTGGCGACATGGGCTTTACTTCAGCCATGACTTACGATATGGAAGTATGGAGTGCAGCACAACAACGCTGGTTGGAAGTTTCTTCTGTTTCTAACTTCGAATCTTTCCAGACTAACCGTTTGAAATTAAGGTTTAAAGGAAACGGCGGAAAAACTCAATTAGCGCACACTTTAAATGGTAGCGCCTTAGCTTTACCACGTATTGTAGCTGCTATCCTGGAAAACTATCAAACAGAAGATGGTATTATCATTCCAGAAGTTTTAGTGAAATATACTGGATTCGACCGTATAGATTAATCCTTTTTAAAAGATTAACCCGCTTATAAAAAGCCGCTTTATCATTTAAGATAAAGCGGCTTTTTGCTTTCGTTAATCTATATTTGGGTATGAAGTTCACGTTTTCGATGCTATTGCTAAGCTTTGCTTTATTAGCCCGCGGCCAATCCGGTAAATACGACCTGGTGATCAGCCATGCAGAAATATTAGACGTTAAATCGGGGGAGATATTAAATGATCAGACGCTGTTGATTAAAGACGGGAAAATTGTGAATATGATGAACTCTTCGAAGAAAATCACCGGGAAAAAGAATATTGATGCCCATGGCCGGTTAATTACTCCTGGCTTCATCGATACACATATACATCCAACAGATGTGTTTGGTGATTACGAAAAAGCCCCTGAATATCTGGCGCAGGACTCCTTGGAATATCTTCGTCATAAACTATCAAATGCATACCTGCCTTATGGTACTACAACGGCTTTAATATTAGGACAACCTGAAAAATGGTTAACTCCAATCCTTGACTGGCAAAAACATCCTGATCCTCAGTATACTGACTTTTATACCAGTGGTGCTGCTTTAATCTCAGATGAAGAGCGAACTCCCTATATCGGCCATGCAGAGCTGGAGAATCCGGAGAAAGCAAAAGTAAAAATACTTGAATATTACCGTTTAGGAATTAAACATATCAAATTATACTACCGGATCCGCAGACCCGAGGCCGAAGCTGTTTTAAAGACTGCTGATAGTCTTGGAATGATAGCCTATGGCCATATTGGAGATTTCGGTACACGTCACCTCCATATTGAGGACGCTTTAAAAATGGGTTTGACCAACTATGAGCACCTGGTTACACTAGGCACCGGGATTTTGACAGAAAAGGAATACAGGCAGTTTGAGACGGAATTTGCCGCAAACTATGGCACAGCCGACACAGAGTCCAGGGTACTTGAAATGTTTATAGAAGCATTCAGCTATATTGATCAGCATGAAAAACACAAAATGGAAGCATTAATAGATAGTCTTGCAAGCAGGCATGCTACTTTTTCCACTACAATACATAGAATTTATGCGCAGTTTCAGCCTACTTACTTCACGCAGCCTGCCGATAAGCTGCTGACCGCTGCACAGCTCAAGCGTTGTAAAGATAACTTTGCAATATTGATGAAATATGCAAAGCTGATGCGTGATAAAGGCATTCAACTGCGTATTGGTACAGATGGGGTTAAGGGAGGACAATCGCTGATCTCTGAACTGATGATCATGACGCAATATGGGTTTTCAGTAGCTGATGTTTTTAAGATAGCAACTTACAATGGGGCAGAGGCTATCGGAATTGCAAACCAGGTAGGAGCTATTGAAAAAGGCAAACAAGCAGATTTAATTATCTGGGATAAAAATCCTTTCGAAGATTCTGCAAACTTCAATGCCACAAAGACTATTATAAAAAATGGTGTGGAATATAAAAACTAAATAAAAAAGCGGTTATTTCAATAAAGAAATAACCGCTTTTATTTAAGTTAACTTTGGTTTGATTATAAAATCAGGATCAATAATAAGATAATGATGATAATTGCACCAACAGAAAGATAAACACCTCCACCCATAGCACGGGCTTCTTTTTTCATTGTTCTTAACTCTTTGCGCAACTCTTTTTTCTCAGCTCTCGACAAATTAGATTTGTCCATAGCTTTGATTTCTTCCACACGGTTAGTGATTCTTTCTAACTGAACTTTTTGCTCAGTAGTCATTTCAACTTTGTCCTTAACTGTGGCAGCAGATACCGTGTTAACACTTAATCCTACAACGAAGATTAACAAGAATGAGTAGATTAATTTTTTCATGGTTATAATTTAAATTGTGTGGTTATTGACAGACTTAGCTAATAACAAAAAACCTACCAAAATGTTGGCAGGTTTTCCGTGTATCCCTGAATGGATGATTATTAATGCATTATCTAAATCGATAACCATCAAAAAACAATAAATAGGTAGTCAAATTTAAAGATACTGTATACAGTAATGGTCACTATCTAATTTGGAAAACAGTATTCATTACATAGCTTAATTTAATTTTCTTGAAGTCGATCTCCGGAGCCGAACCTCCATTGTCATCAGCCATAGCAGACTTCATCATCATTCCACTTGCACGGTAAACAGGATAATTCTCATTCCCTTGCTCCTGAATGTCAATTACACTACCCAATTGCTCACCTAAAGCTTCAACCAGGTAAGTAGCCTTAACTTTAGCAGCCTGTAAAGCTTTAATTTTTAAATCTTTCTTTAAAGCCTCAATCTTAGAATAATCATAACTATCCACATTCGTATAAGCTACTCCCTTAGGATCAACCGAACCAATGATCTCATTCCACTTGTTCAGGTCAGTAACCTTTAAACGATATTGTTTGCTTACTAAGAAATCAGGATTTTTCTTTTTCTCCGGAGCAGTATTGAAACTTGATAAACTATTGATCATTAGATTCTCCTTAGGAATACCAGCAGCCTGAATAGCTTTATACAACTGATTCTCTAAATCAGTAATCTCCACTTTTTTCTTGCTGTTACCATCTTTCAGATACTCTTTCAGCGAAATGCTCAAATAAATAATATCCGGGGTAACTTCCGTTTCAGCTGTTCCGCTAACGGTGATCTTTTTGCGTAAATCTACTTGTTGGGCCATAGCGCTAACACTGATTAAAGTAACAAAGGCAAAAACTAATAACTTTCTCATAATAATATTCAATTTGTGTGTATTTACAGATTAGATGTAAAAACCATGCCGATTCCATAACAATAATGGAAGAATTTTAATTTCCTGCAAATTAAGAATATTCCCCCATCCCGCCTTTATTTATTTTGTTCATAAAAAACAGCTGTAAATCAGGCGCTTTATATCATCACAAAGCTGCTTTTGATGATCCCATACTCCGGTAAGAGATTCACAATTAATTATTATTCTTTACCTTGAATCAATAAACACAAGAATAACATTGGAAAATACCAGACAACCGACCCCCAGAGAATTAATCACAACAAGCATCACAGAAACTCTGCTGGAACCCTTAACCCAATCAGGATTTATATTTTCCAAAAGTTCCCTAACCTTCAAAAAAAACTCAGGTGACTTCACCCAGACCATTACCTTCCAGCTTAACCGCTATAACGAAACTGGTATATCAGCAGAATTCCGGACAATATGGAGCATAACTTCAAAAGCATACTCAAAATGGTATAAAGCCAAGTACGGAACAAAACCCCTGAATGACCACTTATTTACCGAACCGGATTGGAATATCGAAAACTGGGAATTCCCGTTCATCAATAACAAACAAGAATATTATTCCCAAATCATAGAAGAAACGCAAAGACCAGAAGTATTGACCATGCTAAAGAACAACATCCTTACCATTGGAATACCTACCCTGAACCATTTCTCTGACTGGGAAAATGCGGCCAATAACTTCCTCTCAAAAAACAGCGACCACCACAAAGCCAGTGATTTCTTTCAGCTTGCCGATAACTCCGAAAAATCCCTTCAGGCATTGCAAAAAGGCCTTGACTATTGGAAACAACATCCAAACGCCTCAAACCCCGAAGACCTGGAAGAAATCCATAAACGGCTCAATAATATCTCTAAAGCATCCAGCTATTAACCTGATTCCATCTTTCACAAGGGCAATGCCTTTTAATCTCCCAGCAATGTGTGATTTCCCCTCCACAACCCCTCAAAAAAAAAGGCTTTCCCCTTAGAGAAAGCCATTCCATTAGTTTAAATACTTTAATCTTCAACGACCTCATTATTCGGTCCAATCTCTTCCTTCACCTCTTCCTTAAAATACTTTTTCTGGAAGATCAGAATAGCGATTACCCCAACAGATATGGCAGCATCTGCAACATTGAACACCGGTCTGAAGAAAATATAGTCTTCTCCGCCCCATATAGGCACCCATTTAGGGAAGATGCCTTCCAGTATCGGAAAGTAAAACATATCCACTACACGGCCATGAAACAACGTAGAATAGCCGTATATCTTGCCATAAGCTACAGAGTCAATGATGTTACCCAATGCACCAGCAAAAATCAAAGCCACATTCAGGACAAGCCCTCTGTGGTACTTATGCTTGATCAGGTAATGTAAACCATAGCCAATTGCCGCTACCGCAGCAATTCTGAATAACGATAAAGCCAGTTTTCCGAATTCACCACCAAACTCCATTCCGAAGGCCATTCCATTGTTCTCCGTAAAATGTATAATGAACCAGTTGCCAATAATTTTGAACTCCTGACCCACATACATATTAGTTTTAATCCAGGTCTTCAACACCTGATCCACTAAAAGGACCAGGAAGATAACCAGCAAAGGTTTAGAATAGCCTTTCATTATGCTTGCTTCAATTTGGCTTCCATGCTTAAAGTTGCATGAGGTACAGCACGTAAACGTTCTTTTTGGATCAATTTACCAGTTTCGCGGCAAATACCATAAGTTTTGTTTTCAATACGTACCAAAGCAGCTTCTAAATTCTCAATGAATTTTTTCTGACGTGCAGCTAATTGATTTAATTGCTCTTTCTCCAATGTGGCCGAACCATCTTCCAAAGTCTTGTAAGTACCAGAAGTATCTTCTGTACCATTAGAATTCGGGCTGCTCAAAGAATTCGTTAAGTTGAGAAATTCCTCTCTCGCCATACGCAGTTTATCCTGGATTAGTTCTTTAAATTCTTGTAGCTCGTTATCTGAGTAACGGGTTTTTGTAGGTTTTTCCATATTAATTATTGTTTTGCAATTGAAATCAGTAATTCAACCTCATCAATTACGATTGTGTTTCCTTTATCTAAATTAGTTATCAAATTAATATCATCCGCTAATATTTCAGCGCAAATGTATGTTTTATTCTGTGCTACCGCTGCGGCGATCAAATTATCGTTTTGTAAACTCACGGTAATGCGATCGGTCACTTCGAAATTAAGCTCTTTTCTTAAATTCTGGATTCTGTTGATCAATTCACGTGATAAACCTTCCTCTTTCAATACTTCGGTGACCGTAACATCCAAAGCAACTGTAAGGTTTCCGATATTTGTTACCTGCCATCCAGGGATATCCTCAGCAATGATTTCCACATCCTCCAGCAAAATTACATAGCTGGTACCCGGTACAAGATAAGAACCTTCTGTTTCAAATTTGCTTAAATCTTCAGCACTCATGTTACTAATTGTTTCCGCTACCGATTTCATGTCCTTACCAACTTTTGGTCCGAGCGCCTTGAAATTCGGTTTGATCTTTTTCTTGATGAAACCAGCAGTATCAGTGATGTATTCAATATCCTTGATATTAGTCTCAGATAAGATGATTTCCTTCACGAGTTCCACTCTTTCCTGGAACGTTTTGTCCAGTACAGGTAATAAGATCTTGGCCAATGGCTGACGCACATTGATGCTTGATTTCTTCCTTAACGAAAGCGCCATAGAAGAAATATTTTGTGCAAGCTCCATACGCTCATTCAATTCTGTGTCGATCAGTGAAGTATCACCTTCTTTCCACAAGCTCAAATGCACCGACTGTTCAGCAGTTTTTTTATTAACTGATAAGTTCTGGTATAACCAATCCGCGAAGAAAGGCGCAACCGGAGACATTAACTGAGATACACTCATCAAACAAGTATACAAAGTCTCATAAGCAGCCTTTTTATCCGCAGTCATTTCACCCTTCCAGAAGCGGCGGCGTGATAAACGGATATACCAGTTACTTAAATGCTCATCTACAAAAATCTGAATAGCTCTCGCCGCTTTAGTAGGCTCATAAGTATTATAACTATCATCCACCTCGTTGATCAGGTTTTGTAACAGCGATAAAATCCATCTGTCAAGCTCAGAACGATCCTTTACAGGCGTTTCATTTTCTTCATCAATCTCAAACTTATCAATGTTCGCATATAAAGCGAAGAAAGCATAAGTATTGTATAGTGTTCCAAAGAACTTACGTCTTACCTCATCCAGACCTTCAGTACTGAACTTCAGGTTATCCCATGGAGAAGCATTGCTGATCATATACCATCTGGTTGCATCAGCACTGTAAGTATCAATCGTATGGAAAGGATCAACCCCATTGCCTAAACGTTTAGACATTTTGTTACCGTTTTTATCCAGTACCAATCCATTGGAAACAACATTTTTATAAGCAATACCTTTATTGCCGATACGCTCATTTACTGCTTTGATCTCTTCGCTGGTTTCACTCAGCATCACAGCAATCGCATGTAAAGTAAAGAACCATCCACGGGTCTGATCCACACCTTCAGCAATAAAATCTGCAGGATAAGCATTCTCAAACTCTTCCTGATTTTCAAAAGGGTAATGCCATTGTGCATAAGGCATTGCACCACTATCAAACCATACATCGATCAGATCCAGTTCGCGGGTCATTTTTTCGCCTTTTGAAGAAGTCAGGATCACATCATCCACAAAAGGACGGTGCATATCTTTCAATTCAAAAGCAGCTTCCATAAAACCAGCTTCCACAGACTTTTTGATCTCTGCATTCAGCTCTGCAATAGAACCGATACATTTTTCTTCTGTACCATCCTGAGTTCTCCAGATCGGTAAAGGAGTTCCCCAATAGCGCGAGCGTGATAAATTCCAGTCCACCAGGTTTTCCAGCCAGTTACCAAAGCGGCCTGTTCCGGTAGCCTCTGGTTTCCAGTTGATGGTCTTGTTCAGCGCTACCATTTTATCTTTTACAGCAGTAGTTTTAATAAACCAGCTATCCAGAGGGTAGTATAAAATAGGTTTGTCAGTTCTCCAGCAATGCGGATAACTGTGTTCATATTTCTTAACGTCAAACGCTTTATTGTCTTCTTTCAGTTTAATAGCGATCAGAACGTCCGTTGGCTTGAAATCGGGCGCTTTACGCTCTTCATCACTATAATACTCTTCTTTCACATAATAACCAGCGAAATCAGTAACCTCATCAACGAATTTACCTTGCTTGTTCACTAAAGGAAGCTCGTTGCCCTGTTCATCCTTCACCATCACGTAAGGCATGTCGTTCTCTTTGACAACACGAAAATCGTCAGCTCCAAATACAGCTGCAAGATGTACGATACCCGTACCATCTTCGGTAGTTACATAGTCAGCAGGGATAACGCGGAAAGCTTTGGCTTCTAATTCGGTATTGGTTACGTAAGGCATCAGCTGATGATAAACTACACCAACCAGGTCTTTACCTGTAAACTCAGCCGTGATAGTCCACGGGATCAGTTTGTCACCACCTTTATAGTCTTCAAAAGAAATGTCTTTTGCTTCAGCTTTGAAGTGTTTTCCGACTAAATCCTTCGCCAATATTACACTGACCGGTAAGAAAGTATATTGATTGAAAGTTTTAACTTTTACATAATTGATCTTTGCGCCAACTGCCAGTGCGCCGTTAGACGGTAAAGTCCAGGGCGTAGTTGTCCAGGCGATAAAAGAAGTATCTTCTGTATCGTTTTCAAATATGGAAGACATTGCCGGATGCTGCTGCTCCCTTTTGACAGCGAACTGTGCAGTGATCGAAGTGTCTTTTAACATTTTGTACGTACCCGGCTGGTTGAGTTCATGAGAACTTAAACCTGTTCCTGCAGCAGGAGAGTAGGGCTGTACGGTATATCCTTTGTATAAAAGTCCTTTGTCATAAAAGGTTTTCAGAATCCACCACAGAGACTCAATATATTCATTTTCGTAAGTGATATAAGGTTTCTCCAGATCTACCCAATAACCCATTTTCTCGGTAAGGTCATTCCAGATATCGGTATAACGCATTACTTCTTCACGGCAGGCTGCATTGTATTCTTCTACTGTAATTTTAATACCAATATCAACTTTCGTGATACCCAGTTTCTTCTCTACAGCAAGCTCAATAGGCAAACCATGCGTATCCCAGCCACCTTTACGTTTCACCTGGAAACCTTTAAGAGTTTTATAACGACAGAAAATATCTTTAATGGCACGAGCCATGACGTGGTGAATACCAGGCATGCCGTTAGCTGAAGGCGGGCCTTCATAAAATGTAAATGGATTAGCTTTTGAACGGGTAGAAATACTTTTTTCAAATATATTTTCTTCCTTCCAAAACTGTAATATCTCTTCGCCTATCTTAGGTAGTTCTAATTGTTTAAATTCCCTATACATCAATCCAGTATCTTAAAAAAATGAGGATGCAAAGTTAAGGATTAAGAATTAAAAAAAGGTAGGTATTAAGGAAATACATTGATCTTCAAAAACTTAAATTGGTTTGGTTTTTGATGCTGATATTTTAAAACGATTTTAATTCGGAGGATAAAAATATATCAGACGGATTTTTGGCGTATTAAATCGCATAAATTAACAACAACAATCTCAACGGTCATGATAAAAGTAATGAAACTTCAGAAGGCAGTAATTGCCTTGATCTTAGCTATAATTGCCCTTGTCGCTTACCTGATTCTAGGTTCCAAAGAGGTAGAATGGAGCAAATATATATTGGAAGCTTCGGGATTGTTCCTGATGCTGAGTGCTCTTCTTTTTCTTTACCCTATACTTTTTGCAAGAAAAGATAAAGAAGGGTGTGTAGAGTTAGATCCGGAAGCACCAGTGGAAACGGCAGAACCTGTGAAAGATTAGGAATTTAAATTTTATTCCACATAAAAAAGCGGCTGTATCGTAAAAGATACAGCCGCTTTTTCGTATAAGATCAGCTTATAAACCTAGTTTTTTCTTCAATTCTTTAGTCAATGCTGCTTTTGGCAGAACTAAACTCACTGTATTAATCGCGAAATAAGGTTCTGAGACTTCTATATATCCTTTAAAAGGACCTACTTCACCCCATGAATTTTTAACTTTAAAGAAGGACTTTCCATCCGCTGCCTGTTCTAAACCAATCAGGTGCATCAAATGGTCATCTTCTGTCGTTAAGTTCTCATATAATTGCTGACGCAATTCTGGCGTATAAGCTTGTTCCTTGACCGTTGGATTAATAACAGCTGCTTTTGCATCAGCGGTATCAGCGAATAAAATCGCATACCCTTTTTTCTGCTGAAAGTTTCTACTGCTTACATCGGCATCCCACATCACTGTATAACCATCTTTCAAAGCTGTTTTGGTTAGTCCAACCATTTCTTCTAAAGGCAGGTTATAAAAAGAACCGTTTGCAAAATTATCGGGAGCTTCTAAAATAAACTGTGAATAATAAGGGTGGTGGGTAAATGAAGTCACGCTTACATAATCATTGGCATCAAATTTCAGTACATCTTTAGCGAAAGTCTTCGCGGTATAGTTTTTTCCTTTATAGTCGAAATTAGCTGGTGGATTACCTAATTTCTCATTCAGGATTTTCTCAAAACCTTGTTGCCAGTCTGCAGCAATCGGACGTTTTTTAAGGACGTCATCAAGGTATGTTTTCAGTGTATCCATTAAGCCGGTGTGGTTAGGGATTTCACCAGTAACGCCTTGAAAAGCTTCTTGTGGCATAGCGCCATAGAGTGAAATACCACGGATCAGGTCATGACCCAGGCCACCTTCACTGAATTGTGCTTTACCCTGACGCAAAATGTAGTTCTTTGCCTTTTCTACATAGATGTTGCGCGCAATGTACATTTCTGAGAGGTTAAATTCACCCAGTCCTTTGCGCAGACTTTCTGATTCTACCAGTGAGGTTGCAGAGTAATTCCAGCAGGTTCCTGTTTTCCCCTGGCTTTTAACAGCTGTTGCAGCATTATCCTTAATAGTTTTTAAAGGGCTTTGTTGAGCTTGTACGCATAAGCCAGCGCCAATTCCAATAGTAAGAAAGAGAATTCTTTTCAACATATCAATTATAGGTTTTTGATTAATCTTTTTGTGGATGCTAAAATATGAAAAATCTTAAGCATAAAAGCGGCCGTATCATTTAAGATACAGCCGCTTTTTATAAGAATATGAAATAATGCGATTTTATTTTGATGTTTTTAAAACTTTTGGAATATATAGCTCCAGGTCATCCTGGTCGCCTTTCATGGCATCAGAGTTGAAAACAATTTTTCCGTCACGATCTATTAGAAAATATGTCGGAACATGAGTAACGTGGAGTTGTTTAGCAATTGGACTATTGCTGAATTTTGTACCTTCTGATACATTAATCCACGTTGTTTGATGTTTAGCGATATGCGCTGCCCATGTCTTCTTGTTATCATCCATGTTGAAATAAACTAATTTTAGCCCGATGCCTTTGTATTTGTTGAATAACTCTATTGTTTTAGAGAGTTGCTGCTGACAAGGAGTACACCATGTTGCAGAAAAGACAATGATATAAGGCTGACCTGATAATGATTTATTGGTAAAGGTTGATCCATCAAAATTTTTGACTGTAAAGTCAATAATCCTTGAGCCGGGGTTGGCATTCTTCTTTCCTTCGACTCGATTTAGCATTATTTGAAAGAATTTTCTTCCCGTTTCAGATGATTTTAAACTATCACTTAGCGTATTATAGCAGTTTAAGATCATTTCCTCCTGATTAACCATTTCAGCAAATTTGCTTAAATCTATCAATCTCATTAAACTATAATAATCATTAGGATAAGTTGATAACACATCAAAATATTTCTTCTTTACGTTGATTGCTTGCTCCCAGATAAGTTGATGAAGCTCATTTATATCGTCTTTATTTTTCTTGTGGCTAATGTATTCTTCTCTCATGATGCTATCAAGAGTTTCATGGATCATATTAGATCTCGATTTTTTTGCTGTCTGATTAACTCTCTTTTTTGCAGTTATCAACTCTAGTTTCATATTGTTTGTTCCACTATCAAGGGCGAAATTATACAAATACTTTTCATTTTTCGGACTGACGAATATGAGTAAGCCTAATTGACAAGCACCTTTAATTTTACCCTTGAATTCAAATTTATTATTAATAATATTTGTTGTATCTCTAAATAATATAAGATCAGTGTCTGGTAAAACATTGGTTAAAACTACCTTGTAACCATTTAAAGGGTTATTAGTAGTTGCTTTGTTCCAGTTAATTTAATTGTACACAAGAGGAAAACGGACCAGTTGAAGGCATGTAAGCTGAAGATCGAAACTAACACACTGAAAAAAGTGAGCAGGCAGATTGGTAAAGCCGCTTTTTGAATAAGAGATCTTGTTCTGTTCTGAAGAAAATTCACCTCTCAACTCTCTTTACGGAGCGTTGCAGATAATAATACGCCTCCCCATAATTTTGAGAATTCAGACTCCAGTATAAGCTGATTCTTATTTTTCTCATCAGAAACAATAACGTGTCCATTAATGATATTGTGAACCAATATAAAAATACCACCACGAGTAGAAACGTACGCGATGAAGGGAAATGAAAAATTGGATGGGTTATATGTTTTTTTATCAATTTGATAAGCATGGCTGTCAACTTTAAATTCTCTCAGGCTATCACTAATCGTCAATAAACTTGGATAATCTGGATGAGATTCTAGACTCGCCAAAAGTGTACTTCTATTTACTTTAACTTTTAAAGAGTTAAGTAATTGATGAGTTACTCCCGCAATATTACTTGTTTCATTGTTAAAAATATTTGTTATCATATAATTGATTTCTTAAATGATCAAACGGTACGTGCAATCAGATACCCAAAGAATGTAATGACTGCATTAGATGAAGGACCAAGACATTCGTTACTTCATCCAACTTCTGCTATCACAAGAAATGCATTTAATTTATGTGGAAAATTGTTAGAAGAGCGGGTTTTCGGTAACGATACCAAATTTCTATTACACAGTTATTTCATATTGGATACCATACGGAATATTGATGAATTTCTTTATATCAGAAGAAGCCATCCAGGTTCTCTTACGGCCTCTCCTGATACTAACATGGATTCGCCAATCAGGCTTAATTTATTATATAAATGGATGTTAGACTTTGAAATGATAAAATCAGGGAAGTTAAATTTGGAAGATTCTAGTTTGAAATACGAAGAGCCAGAATTTAGGTTTCAAATAAAAACACTTTAAAATAAACGATCCCGAAAGCTTCTGAAAAGACGCCTACGGGATCATTTATAAATATTGAACTTACTATTTACCTGTAAACAATTTCATTATCTTTTTAAAAATCTCATTGTTCGGATAAGTTCCTGTAAAATCTCCCGAATGCGGGCCATAAGCATAAACAGGCACCATGATATTCGTATGGTCATTCGTACTAAACTCTCCCTGAATTCTGCCTTCCGCTGCCGAAGCATCCAGTAAAGTCAATCCTCCAGTTTCATGATCTGCGGTAATTAAAACCAAAGTTTCTCCATCCTGATCAGCAAAACGTAAAGCCTCAGCTACAGTTTTATCAAAATCATGCAATTCAGTAACTACGTACTTTAAATCATTGACATGACCTCCATAATCAATCTGAGCACCTTCAGTCATAATAAAAAAACCCTTTTTGTTAGCTGATAACAATTTGATCGTTTGTTTTAAAGACTGTGCAAGCATGTCTCCTCTGCCATCCTTTACTGGACGGGTGGCAGAATCTGGTAATAAAACCAATTGCTTACCACTGCTTTTCTGCTTGAAGTCTGCTACCGATTTACTCAAAGTATAACCTTTAGCTTCCAGTTTTTTCATTAAATCAGTATCTGGATTTTGAAGGAAGCTCTTTTGATTAGAACCTACTAAAATATCTGCATGGCTGTCCAGGAAATCTTTCGCTATCGCCTCGCTGTACGAACGGTCTAACTGATGCGCATAAAACACAGCAGGAGTAGCATCCGTAATATCGCCTACACTGATAATCCCGCTTTTTAAACCATAACCAGCTAAAGTATCCGCCAGGTTTGTGCGTTTTTTATCATCAGTTCCCATACCAATATAGCGGTTATTTGTTTTTTCGCCCATGGCAATTGCAGATCCACCAGCTGCGGAATCCGTATTTCCGGAATTAGAGGCAGCAGTCTGAGAGAAACCACTATTGCGGATCATTGTGATATTCAGGTTTCCATGATTCGCAATCCAGCCCGCGTGAATCTGAGCTAAACCCATTCCATCGCCAATCAGCAGAATCACGTTTTTCACTTTTTTAACTGAGCCATCAGATTTATAAGTTGGCTGATAAACAGGATAAGGAACAGGATTGGTATAAGTCAGTTTATCTTTCCTTAAATAGAAATCACGCAGCTTCTCAGGGGCATCTGTATTGATCCAGTCCACTCCGAATTTCTCCAGCTCCAGCCAGGTATTCGGACTGTCTTGCGTGGCCCAGAAACGGAAAGGTTTATTTTGCTGATGTGCCGCATTAATTACCCTTAGAAGCTTATCCTCATCAATTTTTGTCGGCGTTCCTTTACCATTCCAAACCGTGTAATTCTTAATATCATCACTGATCATAGCCACACGCTTCAATTGCTCTTCTGTGTAAACCTTAGCCGGGCGGCCATCAAAAGAAATTATAGCAGGATAGTTTTTAAAGTTTTCAGGTGCTGGTACATCTCCGCTGATTACGATACTTACCGCATCCGGATTAACCGGCTTGTTTACCATATCCTGGAAAGGTTTAAGCTCTTTCAGCAGCTGCGGTAAAACATGCTGATAATCTTCTTTAATATCAATCACCAATTGCAACTTTAACTGGTGATTGGCGTAAGGATGATTTCCGTTTTCTTTATACAATTGATATAAAGGCTCCAGATATTGTTTCAATAGTGTCGCTCCCGGCTTAATCTCCCTTAATTCATGAGCTACGAACAGCTGGCCATCCTTCAGGAAAACGTCAGCTTCAATAGAGCCCATTCCTGCATAATAAGCACGCAGTAAAGGGATGTTTTGTTTGTAATCATTGTGGCTATGCCCTGAATTAAATGACAGTGTTTGCGGTGACTGTGCAAGAGCCGCCAATGAAAACAAGGTAAATGCAGTAGCGCAAAATAGTTTCTTCATGAGTTTAAATTTATTTACCAGCCAGCGTTTTGTTTAATAACACCGCCACTATTATCAATTTCTTTTTGTGGAACTGCCCATACATCATGTACCTGAGGATTAAATTTTCTGGCAGGCCATACTGTTGCTCCACTGAATCCGTGGGCCGGTTGCGCATAAGCTGCTGCTGCATCACCCCAGCGCACCATATCGCGGTGCCTATCTGCCCATTCGCCAGCCAGTTCACTACGACGTTCTCTTTTCAGGTCTGCCAGTGTCATTCCGCTTGCAGCTGCAAGTTTTGCCCTTACCCTGATTCTATTTAACTCTGTATCACCCGCACCCGCACCACGCTGCATAATTGCCGCTTCAGCTTTAATCAATAACACTTCTGCAAAACGTAATAACGGAAGGTTTAAATCTGTTGTCGGGTGGTCACCATTTGGACTGATGTGTTTCCCTACCGGATCTGCAAAACTGAACGGATCCATATATTTTCTGAACTGGAAACCAGATAAACTATTCACAGAAGCATAAACATTGTCTGCTCCAAAGAACATAAAATGATCTCCCGGTTTTAAGATCGTTGCCTCACGGCGGATATCACCTGGCTGATAAGAATCATATAATTCTTTGGTTGGAACGTAATATCCCCATCCATTGTATTTTCCCCAGCCTTTATTTTCAAGCATCACGCCCGGCAGAATACTTCCCCAGCCAGCAGCACCAGAAGGAGTAGAGACCGCCGACCAGATATATTCAGGCCCCCAGTTATTTGGTGCTTTAAATACATCAGCAAAATTTGGCATCAGGTCACGTTTACCGAAGTTGATGACAGAGTCAGCATATTTTTCTGCGTTAGGATAATCTTTTTTATACAAGAAGGCTTTAGATAATACAGCCCATGCAGCCACTTTATGCGGACGACCGTAATCTGCAGCACCCAACTGATCAAAATAAGGAAGATAATTTGCTGCCTGTTGTAATTCACTAATCAGGTAATCATAGTTCAAATTTACGTTGGCTGCTCTGGGCGTCGGATTCGGATCATCCATATTTGCCCTGGTTACAATAGGTACTCCGGCTTTAGCATTACCATAATTGGAAGCTAACTGGAAATACATATAACCACTTGTGAAATACGCTTCGCCGATCAATCTCTTTTTCAAAGCAGCATCCATATCAATTGAAGGCACATAACGAATCACATCATTTGCTCTTTTAATTGTTGCATATCTCATTTTCCATTGTCCTTCGGTATAATCTCCACCAATATAAGCAGAGTTGAAGTCTCTTACGTTATCACCTTGCGCTTTTACACGTCCGGTAATCATGTCATCACTTGCGTTGATAAACCAGAAGAAACCACGGCCATAAAAATTT
Source organism: Pedobacter sp. UYP1 (assembly GCF_040547305.1). Classification (NCBI taxonomy): domain Bacteria; kingdom Pseudomonadati; phylum Bacteroidota; class Sphingobacteriia; order Sphingobacteriales; family Sphingobacteriaceae; genus Pedobacter; species Pedobacter sp. UYP1. The sequence continues at coordinate 588,011 of NZ_JBEPPL010000002.1, forward strand.
TCATCGTCATAAAGGTCGTACATCGCATTGGCACCTTTCACCGCATCCGTACTGGTTTTCCAGAAATTTCCTTTCGAAGGAGCACCTTCAGGGGTAATATCTAATTGCTTTTTACAAGAGCTGATCGTAACGATGGTTAAGCCAGCTATTAATATGTGGAGTAAATTCTTTTTCATTTTTGTTGATTAATACGTGTTAAAAATTCAGACTTGCACCAAACAGGAATGTTCTTGCTTGTGGGTAACGGCCTACATCTACACCATACTGATCCATGCCTACTTCAGGATCGAAACCAGAATATTTAGTAATCGTAAACAGGTTATTAGAAGTCACGTAAAGACGCAGATTACTTATTTTAGCTGCTTTTAAAAGGGTTTTAGGGAAGGTGTAACCTATGGTTGCACTCTTTAATCTTAAATAAGAACCACTTTCCAGATAGAAATCTGATGTGGTAGAGAAGTTTCCATTTGCATCACTTGCCGATATACGCGGAAGGCTGCTTCCTGTATTGGTTGGGCTCCATGCATCTAATACCCCTTTTAGTAAGTTATAGTTCTGACCACTTCCTGCATTCAGTCCTGTATATTTTAAAGCATTAAATAACTTGTTGCCTTTTACACCTTGTGCAAATAAATTCAGATCAAACCCTTTGTAACTCGCATTAAAGCTGAATCCATAAGAGAAATCAGGATAAGCGCTACCTCTGAATACCCTGTCATTGTTGTCAATTTTACCATCGTTGTTACTATCAACGAAACGGAAATCTCCAGCTTTGGCATTCGGCTGAATCATATTTCCACTCGCGTTTTTATAGTTTTTAGCTTCTGCATCCGACTGGAAAATTCCTGCCGTCTGTACCACATAGTAAGAATATAAAGGCTCTCCAACTTGTAAAAGAACAGGAGTCAATGTACCGCGTACATTAAAATTTACCGCCTGACTTGTTAAACCTGCTGGCAAAGAAACCAGTTTATTATTCATTTTAGTGAAGGTTGCATTAATGCTGTACTGGAATGCAGCTTCTGGCTTGTTATTGTAGTTCAATCCAACCTCAATTCCTTTATCTCTGGATAAACCACCATTTTTCCATTGTCCATCTACACCGGTAGTTCCTGATAAGGGCTGATAGATCAACATATCTTTCGTATCCTTAATGAAATAATCAGCAACCAGGTTTAACCTGTTTTTAAAGATACCGAGGTCAAGACCGATATTGGTTTGTTTAGATTTTGCCCAGGTTAAGTCAGGATTAGACAATACATTTTCATAATAACCTAAAAGCTGCGCCGGGTTCTGACCCATGTAGATTGTAGTTTTAGAAAGGGTAGGGTTCACTGCCTGGCTGGTTACACTGGCCAGGTTACCCAAAAGACCATAACTACCTCTGATTTTTAAATTACTGATCCAGTCCACTTTGTTCAGAAAATCTTCTCTGTTAATTACCCATCCTGCTGATGCAGAGTAATAATTAGCAAAACGATTTTGTGGTGCGACCAAAGAAGTTCCATCTCGTCTTCCAATTAGCGAAAGCAGGTATTTGCTTTTGTAATCATAATTTGCACGGGCAAAGAATGAGGTTAATGTTTCACTGGATACATTACTTTCAGGTAAAAAAGGTTTAGTCGCATTCACCATGTAGCGGTACTTTGGAGATTCATCATCAAAGCCTTGTGCAAAAACAGACAGGTACTCAGCATGTGTATTTTGGTAAGAGAAACCACCAATTACGTTCAGGTGATGTGAACCGAAATACTTGTCGTAAGTCAATACCTGTTCTGCTAGCAGGTCATTGCTGGTATTGGAAGTCTGTGTCAGCTGATTAAAGTCGAAAATTTTACCAATCTCAGGAACCTTGGTCTGGAAAGTTTTAGAGTCATTAATCCTTTTAGTGAAAGACAAATTGGAACGGAACTTAAGTCCTTTTGCTAAATCAAGTTCTGCATAAGGATTTGCTACAATTGTATTAACAGGGTTGTTTACATCTAATCTTTTCAGATATGCTACAGGATTGATAATATCTCCGTAAGCACCTGCATAAGCTAATGGTAAACCTGAAAATCCGCCTGTTGCAGTGTATGGGGCAACATTCGAAGGATAGAATATCGCTGAAATAATTGTTCCAGTATAGGCGCTTTTTGTGTTTGCTCCATTGATGTTAGGTGCATTTGAGTTCGACCCGTTTCCATTGGTATAATCATAGAATAAGTTTTCTCCTACTTTCATCCATGAATTGATGCGGTGTTCAGAGTTAATCCTGAAATTATAACGGTTTCCATAAGTGTTCAATAAAGTCCCTTCTGCTTTACGGTAATTGAAACTCAGGTAAAAGCTTGATTTGTCATTTCCACCAGTGATGCCCATGTTATAGTCCTGGATCAATCCCGTTCTGAAAATTTCATCTACCCAGTCTGCACGGGTAATTTGTCCATCAGGATATTTTACCGCATCGAAAGCATCTTTTCTTGGTATGCCCGCGTTATCGGCAGCCAGATTTGAAACATCAGCAAATTCTTTTGCGTTTAGTGATTTTAACTTTTTCCAGGCAGTTTGCGTGCCTACTTTAGCATCAAAAGTGATATTCAAATTCTGGTTAGCTCCTTTTTTAGTCGTGATCAGGATAACTCCTCCAGAAGCTCTTGCACCATAAATTGCCGCTGCTCCATCTTTCAGTACGGAAATAGATTCAATATCATTTGGATTCAGCACTGGCGTGCCATAAAATAATGAACCGTCAATTACATATAAAGGATTCTCTCCATTGATACCACCTTGTCCACGGATATTTACTTTAGCGGTGGCAGTAGGATCTCCACTTTCGCTCACTACAACTACACCCGGAGCCTTTCCTTGTAAAATACTACCGATATCATTTACAGATCTTGAATTTAATTTATCAAGTGATACCTCTGCTACTGCTCCGGAAACGGTGATTTTCTTTTGTGTACCATAACCGACTACTACAACTTCGTTTAACTGTGAATTATCTTCTGTTAAGATAATGTTGATGGTACCTTTTCCTTCAATTTTTACTTGTTGAGTTTTATAACCAATCATCGAGAAAATCAGCGCAGCTTCTTCTGGTGCTGAAATGCTGTATTTTCCATCCGCATTAGTTGTCGTTCCTAAAGTTGTGCCTGATACTTTTACCGATACGCCCGGCATCGCTAAACCGGTGGAATCTTTTACGGTACCGGAAACTGTACGGTCTGCTTTTTTTACAGGTGCTGGTATTTTTTTGAGAATCACATAGTCTCCTTTTTCCAGGCATTCAAATCCTAGTTTATGTAAGACTTTCTCTACCTTCTCTTGCTTAAAGGTTTCATTCAGTGCTGGTTTGTTGATCGACAACTGATCCTGATTGTAAACAAAATGAAGACCTGTTTTCGCTTCTATTTCTTTCAGGATAGCTTGTTGCGATTTGTCTTTGGTGATCGTTAGCGATACCAGGGCACGGTCTAATTTCTGAGCCATAGTGACAGAAGCGAAGAGTGTTCCGCAAAATGTGCAAATGACCGTGAAAATTAATAGAGAATACTTCATGGCTTTATAAAGGGCTGTTAACCTCTTACAGGAGGGTGTTTTCATGTTGTTAATTGATTGTTAGCGCGTTAATTGAATGATTGATTTTGAGGGGGCTGTATTGAACATTGCCGTTTAATAGGTTTGTATCAGTGTTTCATTGTTTATAGATTTTAAATAATTGATGAGCAGGATTGCTTTCATATTTAAGATTGTATAGGCTGCAAATGATGTTCAGAATTTCTTCTGGTTTTTGTTTGCTGTGGAAAGTTGCTGTACAGCCGAGATCCCCCAGGGAAGCTGGATTCAGTTCTATTTTTATGGAATAAATGTACTCCAGTTTTTGCAGCGCCTGACGCAGGTTTATGCCTTCAAATTCGATCCTGTTATCTGGAACTGGTGTCTGGCTGATGATCGCTGTTTCTTTGTTTTTGTCGTAAGTGATTTGCTGACCTTTGGTCAGTGTACCAAATATTTGGCTTTTATTTCCTACAGCTACTTTACCGGTGCTTACTGAAACATTCAGGGCATTGGAAGCTTTAAATGCGCGGATAGTAAAGGATGTACCAAGCACTTTTGTATAAAGTTTTCCTGGTAACTGTACGTTGAATGGACGTTTTTCATCATGAGTGATATTAAAAAATGCTTCTCCTTCTTCTAAAACGATCTCTCTGAAAGAAGCGGCAAACTTTGCCGGGTAAGATAACCTGCTGGATGGACTCAGCGTAATCTCTGAACCGTCTGCTAAGGTGATCGTCTTTTTCTCATTTGCTTTTGTACTGGCAATGCGCAGGATTAGTTGTGTTTTTTGCTGTGGATGGGGTACGGTTTTCCACCAGGCCAACCCAATGCTGCAAACCAGCAGGAGGGATGCGGCAATTTGAAGGAAAGTGTTGCTGCGGATGAAGGCTGTTTTAGTTTCAGGCTTTTGCTGCATGTGCTGTTGCAGGGTAATACGCATCCGGCGTTCTATAATGGCTTTCTGGTTTTGACTTAGTGTTTTGTTTTTTTCCTCATAGGAATTGTACCAGTTTTCAACCTGTTTAATTTCTTTAGGGGTCGCTTTAGCATCTAAATATTTTTTGAGCAGCTGCTCTGCAAGCTTTTTGTCTTCCATCTACCAACAAGTCAGCTAAAGTGAGCAGTGGTACCGGGTGATGGTGTTAAGGTTAGGTTACGGTTTTGTTAAAAGAAGAACAGAGTCAGATAGGCCAGTCTTTTTCTGATAATTTTTAATGCTGCGGTGAGTTGGTTTTTAACGGTCTGTATGGAAAGGTTAAGTTCTGCGGAGATCTCATTGTTTGATTTTTCCTGTTTCCTGCTCATGGAAAAGATCTGGCGCATGCGCTCAGGTAGTTCAGCTATTGCTTGATCAAGTTCTTTGTGAATTTCTTTGACTGCCAGTTCGTTAGTGGGGTGAAGGGGAGAGGTGTTGCCAATCAGGGCGTAAAGGTCTTCTGTGTATTTTTCTTTGGTCAGGTTCGCTTTGAAGTAGTTAATGACACGGTATTTTACGGAGGTTAACAGGTATGCGGAAAGGGTTTCCCTGATTTCCAGGGTTTCACGTTTTTCCCACAAGGAGATGAAGATATCCTGGGTGATGTCTTGTGCAATGTCTTCTGTACCAACACGTTTGTAGGCAGCGTCAAATACTTGCTCCCAGTGTGTCTTATAAATGGTGTCCATTGCGGTTTGATCGCCTTGTTTTAAGGAAGTCATCAGATCCATTGGTTGTGATTTTTTCGCAAAGATATTCTGGGGGTGTTGTCTTAATGTTACTTTAAAAACAAGCATAATATATTTTTGCCGGCGTTCCCAGAAACAGTAACAAGTTCAAAAATATACTATGCTTGTTTTTAACGTGCGTAAAAAGTGCGTGGTTGTGCGTGGAGGAGACAGAGATTGTGACTTGTTAAAGGAGAAAGAGGATTGTTATTGTCAGATAAAGAAGAGTTTTGACGAATCCTATAACAGACAATTTTAGCTTCATGACTACCTTTTATTCTGATAGGGTTCTGGCCAGGTTGTGGCTGAGTTTGAAGCGGGTTTGAAACCCGTGTCAAACTCAGCCACAACAGCACGGAAGATGCCTGTTATATACGGAGAGTACTTAAGGTACCTATTATTGAAGGAATCAGAGAGCAACTCTAATAGCTTTCAGAAATCTATCAAACGGCCGATGTAATAGTCGGATAGCAAAAGATTAACTTTTATTTGATAAATTTGACCTTATAAACAATCAGATATGTTCGCTAAAGAAGTCTACGAGGAAAGAAGAAATAAGCTTAAATCAGAGATAGGGGAAGGAATTATCCTTCTGCCTGGGAATGGGGAAAGCGGGATGAATTTCAGGGATAATACTTATCATTTTCGTCAGGATAGTTGTTTTCTTTATTTTACAGGGATCAGCAGGCCGGATTTGTGCCTGATCATTGACATTGATAACGACCAGGAGATTTTATTCGGGGATGAACTTACGGTAGACGATATCGTATGGACGGGTGCACTGGAAACTATAGAAGCTCAGGCGGAAAAGGCGGGTATTGCTTTTACAAGAAAGAAAATTGAAGTTATTAATGCTTTGGCTGGTAACAGGAAAGTTCATTTTCTTCCAGTTTACAGAGCGGAAACTTCTCTGAAATTGATGGATTGGGGATTAACCGGTGAAGCTTCGGTACCGTTAATTAAAGCAATTGTAGCACAACGTTCGATCAAGAGTGAGCAGGAGATACAAGAAATAGAAAAGGCGATTCATATCAGTACCCTGATGCAGTTGAAAGCACAGGAGATCGCGCGTCCGGGGGTTACTGAAAATGCAGTTGCAGCGCAGTTACAAGCAGTAGCTATTGCGAATGGCGGTCAGCTTTCTTTCCCAAGCATTCTTACCGTAAATGGTGAAATTCTGCATAACCATGCGGGTAATACTATTTTGAAGGATGGACAAATGGTCTTATGTGATTGTGGAGCAGAGAATGATCTGTTTTATGCGGGAGATTTAACACGTACTTTTCCGGTAGGTAAAACTTTCACCCCATTGCAGCAAGATGTTTATAATATTGTTCTGAATGCACAGTTAAAAGCAATAGAAGCACTTCAACCCGGTGTACTTTATAAAGACGTGCATTTGCTGGCAAGTGAGCATTTAGTCCGTGGACTAACTGATTTAGGCCTGATGAAAGGTGATCCTAAACTGGCAGTTGCAGAAGGAGCACATACTTTATTCTTTCAATGTGGTCTGGGGCATATGATGGGGCTTGATGTGCATGATATGGAGAATCTGGGAGAAGAATATATAGGCTATACAGCTGAACTGAAAAAGAGTAAAGACTTTGGGTTAAAGTCGCTGCGTTTAGGTAAAGCGCTTGAACCGGGTTTTGTCGTTACTGTTGAACCAGGGTTATATTTTATACCCGTATTAATAGATTTATGGGCTGCAGAAAACAAGCATGCTCAATTTATTAATTATGATAAAGTGAAGCAGTTCAGAGATTTTGGTGGAATAAGGATTGAAGATGATTTCCTGATTACAGCAACGGGAAGCCGTCTTTTAGGCCCCCCGCTGATCAAAACTGTAGAAGAGTTGCACGCTAACCGATAGGAGTCAGAATAGCGGCATATCCGCCACCTGCTGCCATATCGATGTGCAGGATTTCTCCGGCAGCTACTTCTTTACTGATGATTTGATAGTCGGCAGCATGTTTGCCGACATTAATTCCATCCTGAAGGATTTCAATTTTATACTTTTTACCATCCAGAAAAGTCAGGGGGATATCAAAACCCCTTGCATCCCAGTTGGTCATCCCGCCAATATACCAGTTGTTTCCATTTTTGCGGGCGACAACTGCATACTCCGATATTTTACCTTCCAATGCAATTGTTTTATCCCAAACTGTAGGGAAACGGGCAATGTAATGGGTATAAACAGGCTCTCTTAAATAATTGGAAGGATTGTCACATAACATCTGCAATGGGCTGTCATACAAAACATACATCGAAGTTTGGTGCGCTCTGGTTCCTCTGCTCATCGGAGAAGTCATGCTGACATGAAATTCATCTTTATTCGAGTTTAGCATGGCCCCTGGTGTATAATCCATCGGCCCGGCGACCATTCTTGTAAAGGGCAGGGTTGTATTATGAACAGGAGTGATGGTTTCTTCCCACTTGTTGTTTTCCATGCCTTTGACCCCTTCATAATTAATAACATTGGGGTATTCCCGGTTGAGCCCTACTGGTTTATAAGCTCCATGCAAATCCAGCAAAAGTTTTCGTTTAGCAGTTTCCTGAGCTGCTCTCTCGTAAAAATTGACCATATACTGATCTGCTCTTGCCATGAAATCTACTTTTACGCCCTTAACACCCCATTTCAGATACTGATCCAGAATGGCCTCCATATTCTGATCGAGTGGTTTCCATAGTGCCCATAAAATTACCCCTACATTTTTGGTGGCAGCATATTTAACCAGCCCTTCAATATCCAGCTGCGGGTTTGGTGCAAGCAGGTCGGTAGTAGCTTTTGACCAGCCTTCATCAAGAATAATATATTCCAGGCCGTAAGCTGAAGCAAAGTCTGCATAATATTTATAGGTTTCAGTATTCATACCTGATTTAAAGTTTACACCGTAAATATTGTTGTCATTCCACCAGTCCCAGGCTACTTTACCCGGTTTGATCCAGGCTGTATTGGCCAGCACGTTCGGTCAGGCAAGTTTGTAAACCATTTCATTTTCCAGTAATTCCTTATCAGAAGAAGTGATGATGATTGTTCTCCAGGGGAAAGTCCTGTTTCCGGTCGTTTTTGCATGGTAGGCCGCTTTTCTGACAATAACCTCTGCACGATCTGAGTTTGGCTTTGGACTGGCCTCCAGAATAACTTTAGGAAAACGGCCAGTTAAGGTTTTTGTACCAGTTCCATACAAAAAGAGGTTGGGATAATCATGAAGATCGGCCTCTGTAATGACCATTTTTGTCCCTGCCGGGGTAGCGGCATACAAAGGCAGATAACCGTATTGCTCAGCGGGAATTTCCTGAAGTTTTGCAGGCTTAAAATCCCCTTCATAATGGGATTGCAATTCGGGATTATCATCCTTAGGAAGATAGACTTGGCAGTTCTCCTGGAAGTTGAAAGCTACTTCTTCGTAATTGACCTCAATAGGCTTCGGGCCCAATTCAGTTACAAAACGATAGGCAACACCATCGTTATAAGCTCTGAATTCGATAGCATAATTGCCCTTCATCTGAAGCCTCAGTTCATTATATACTTCGGGGATGAGCTTGTTGCGGACCGGTATAATAGAGACAATAGTTTGATTCACAGCTTTACTGATAGTTTTAGACACCACAGGTATAATGCCAGGGTTTCTGCCATCTTTTAAAATTATACTCATTGCGCTGGGTTTAATCAGTATCTCCTGATCTTTGAGCACTGACCAGGTAATGTTTTTGCCAACCGAAATATTGATAGTGATTTTTTTATCAGGCGACCTTAAAACGTAGTTTTTGGAAAATGCCGCTGTCTGAAAGAACAGCGCAAAGCATAATAATTGAATTGTTTTTAACATAGCGGAGTTGGTTGTTGAGATGCGTAAATAGTTAGATGTCACTAAAACATATTAGCTTATTGTGTTGATTATTAGATAAATATAATTATTTATTCGAAGGTCAGAAATGTTTAAAAGCAACTGTTCAACGGTCTCTTTTACTGCTCATTCAGTACCTGTGGTAAAAGAAAATCAGGCTATTGGTTTGTTCAAATCAATCTCCTAACTTAGCTATGCTTAAACGTTTTATCTACTCGAACGTTCCGGCAGATTTTATTCAACAATAACCAAATATTTAAACAACAATTAATCATCTACCAAATTAATTCGTATGAACAAAAAAATCAATGCAATCTTAAAGAAGACTGCAATTACTTCGGTAAGTCTTGTCCTTTTAATGGCTTCAGCATGTAAAAAGGATCAACCAGTAAATCAAACTCCTGATCAGAACCTTTCTTCCAATCAAACTAATGCCATAGGCCAGGCCGGCCCTGTTGGGGTTTGTTATGTAGAAGTAAACAGCAATGATATGTTAGAGGTTGGTAAATACAAACTGGCAAATGGCAAACAGTTATTTGATATCGGAATAATTTTCGCTGCCAACATTAATTATAACACGACTACACAAAAAGCAGAGTTGTTTTTTAACCCACAAGTTACCAGTGTATTAAATAACAAAGCCACTAAAATTAAACCGTTGCAAGATAAAGGCATTAAAGTAATGCTTTCTGTTTTAGGTAATCACCAGGGAGCTGGTTTTGCTAACTTCCCTAATCAGGCAGCTGCACAGGCATTTGCACAACAATTGAGTAATGCGGTGACTACTTATGGTTTAGACGGGATTGACTTTGATGATGAATATTCAGAATATGGTAACAATGGAACGGGACAACCAAATTCAAGTTCTTTTGTATACCTGGTTACTGCGCTTCGTCAGTTAATGCCAAATAAAATTATATCATTCTATAATATCGGACCTTCAGCTTCTAACTTATCTTACAATGGCGTAACGGTTGGTTCTAAAGTGAACTATGCATGGAACCCATATTACAGTACTTATTCTGTTCCTAATATTCCAGGTTTGACTAAAAGCCAGTTAGGCCCTGCGGCAACTGATATCCAGGCCACCAGCGTAAATACTGCAACTACGAATGCAACCAGAACTGTAAACGAGGGCTATGGTGTTTATCTGTACTATAATCTGACAGGTACTAATAAAAGCACTTATTTATCAAGTATATCAAAAGCATTATACGGTGGTCAGGCTACAACCTATACTCCATAGTATTTCTGTAACACACACACCAAGAATGAAAGAGGGGGCGCTGATAGCGCTCCTTTTTTTGTTTAAGGTTTTGAGTATTACTGATTAAAAATCAGTACCCTGTTTTGTTTATCGGTATTCTGTAAAAAATGCATTTGTTTAAAACAAATCGGGCATAGCGATCGTAGTAAAAGTATCACAATAAATACTTAAAAATGGATTCGAATCTTAACATTGAAGAATTAGCAATTAATACTGTACGTACCTTATCAATTGATGCTGTACAGAAAGCGAACTCCGGACACCCGGGTATGCCTATGGGTGCTGCGCCAATGGGACATGTATTGTATGCGCATTATATGAAGTATAATCCTAAAAACCCGGATTGGGCTAACAGGGACAGGTTTATTCTCTCAGCAGGGCATGGTTGTATGTTACAGTACAGTTTATTGCACCTTACTGGTTTTAATGTAACTATTGATGACCTTAAGAATTTCAGGCAGCTGAACAGTAAAACTGCTGGTCACCCTGAATATGGTTTAATTGACGGTGTTGATGTCACTACCGGGCCATTGGGACAAGGGTTTGCAAATGGTGTAGGTTTCGCAATCGCCCAAAGACACCTTGCAGCAAGATTCAACAGACCGGGATTTGATTTATTTGATTATAAAATTTACGCCATCTGTAGTGATGGTGATATGATGGAAGGGGTAACTTCTGAGGCTGCTTCTTTAGCTGGCCATCTGGAATTAGGTAATCTGATCTATCTATATGACGACAATCATATTTCTATCGAAGGAGATACTGATATTGCCTTTACAGAAGATGTGACCAAACGTTTTGAAGCTTATAACTGGCATGTACAGGAAATAAGTGATGGAAATGATATTACAGCAATTATCAATGCGGTAAGGAATGCCAAAGCGGAAGTTCATCGTCCGTCATTAATTAAAGTCCGTACACAAATTGCTTATGGCAGCCCTAATAAAGCAAATACTTCAGGGTCCCATGGATCTCCACTAGGGGCAGATGAAATTAAGCTGGTTAAAGAGTTTTTTGGCTTTGATCCTGCAAAATCATTCTTCGTGCCACCAGAAGTTGAGGAGTTCTATCAGGCTGCCGGAAAAAAAGGAACTGAGGCTAACGAAAAATGGGATGAGTTATTTGCCCAGTATAAAGTGGCGCATCCTGAGCTTGCGGAAGCTTACGAACAAGCGTTTAAAGGCGAATTGCCAAAAGACTGGAAAAAATCCTTGCCTGTATTTGCTCCTTCTAAAGATAAAATGGCAACTCGTCAGGCTTCAGGAAAAGTGCTGAATGCAATCGCTGCCAGTTTACCTGGATTAATAGGAGGTTCGGCAGATTTAGCCCCGTCTACGGATACAAATCTTAAAGAATATACTTCCTTTACACCGGAAGACCGTACAGGACGTAACTTCCATTTTGGCATCCGTGAGCATGCGATGGGTTCAGCTTTAGTAGGAATGGCTTTAACCAGAGGGGTGATTCCTTTTGGGGCAACTTTCCTGATGTTCTCGGAGTATATGCGTCCGCCGATCCGTTTAGCTGCCATCATGAAAATCAGACCTATCTTTGTATATACTCATGACAGCATCGGTTTGGGAGAAGATGGGACTACGCATCAGCCTGTGGAACAACTCATTTCCTTAAGATCTATACCAAACATAACTTTAATCCGTCCGGCAGATGCCAATGAAACGGCTCAGGCGTGGAGGGTAGCACTTGAACATAAAGATGGGCCAGTTGCTTTAGTTTTTACCAGACAAGGTTTACCTGTGTTGGACCAGGAGAAATATGGTAAAGCAGAAAACCTTGAAAAAGGAGCTTACATTCTTTCTGAGGCTGAAGGTATAGCAGAGCTTATCTTGATCGCAACCGGTTCGGAAGTCGCTTTAATCCTGGACGCACAGGCAAAACTGAAAGAAGAAGGAATTGCTGCGCGTGTAGTCAGTATGCCGTCGTGGGAGCTCTTTGAAAAACAAGATGCCGCTTATCAGGAAAAAGTGTTCCCAAAAGCTATTCGTAAGCGTTTGGCAGTAGAAACTGGTTCGCCATTAGGCTGGCATAAATATGTAACCGACGAAGGAGATATCATCGCTATGCATACTTTCGGAGAATCTGCTCCTGCAGAAGAACTTTACAAAGTATTCGGTTTTACGATTGATAATGTAGTGACTAAAGCAAAAGCGCTGCTAGGTAAATAAAAACAGCGTTTAAAAACTGTAAAAAAGCCCCTCAATGATAATTGAGGGGCTTTTTTTATGGGATGATCTGTCAGTAGCAACTATTCCTGTTGTTAATTAAGTGTTAAAGATTATGGAGCGATTAAAGTAATGTTGCTTGGATTCAATTTAAGGACATAAATATTCTTTCTGTATCAGTGATTACTATTTCAACATGATTTATCCTTACAAAAAGTCATTTGGTGTAACTAATATTGCTTTTTGTGTAATAAATTAGTTTAAAGCATTATTTTTTTATCTTTTTATCATAAATGCTAAAGATTGATATGTATTATGAACAATTATCAGAAAACCAGAAAAGAAAAACGACCCTGACTGAGCGTGATAAATTGAATGATACATTACCCCTGTCTTTCCTGATTATGAAAGTAAAATCTCAAAAGTTACTGCTCGAAAAAATGCTTTATTTCGTCTTTTTATTCCAACCATCAAAAGACAGTAGAGCGGCAGGCAAAATAAATTAAAATTTTATTGATCTCCTATTTCTTAAAAGAACAACCTTATGAAAAATTTTACCAATGGTTGGTATGTGATTTATACGCAACCTCGCTATGAAAAAAAGGTGTGCGATTCTCTTGAAAGTCTGAACATTCAATTCTTTCTCCCGGTAACTAAAAAACTTAAAATATGGAGCGACCGGAAAAAGTATGTTGATACACCACTTTTTCCTTCCTATGTATTTATATATCTGAACGATAAAATGGACTTATTCCGTGGACAAAATATAACGGGTGTTTTATCCTATGTAAGAATGGGAAAGGAACCGGTAAAAGTTTGTGAAAATGTGATTATGGATTTAAAATTAGTCTTGAAAAATGAAACTGATATAGAAGTGTCGGATATGTATTTTAAACCAGGCCAGAAAATAAACATTCAACAGGGGCCACTCAAAGGTTTGTCTTGCGAAATAATTCAAATAATGGGCAGAAAAAAGATGTTAGTCCGGGGCGGCGTAATAGAGAGAAACATAATCATTCCCTATATTCAGGATCAATATATCTGTAGCAATTAATCAAGTGATTATCTGTCCCACCAAACTCTTGAAGTCAGTAAATCTCCTCCCGGTAATCTGCTCACGGCTTCCTGATAATTATCTGTATTATTCAATATTTCTGTAGATAAATAAATCAATCTTCTTGGAATCGTTGCATTCGTCACATTGCCCGGATAATTAACTGGAAGAAGTACAGGGTAACCTGACCTTTTCCAGTTCAGCCAACTCTCTATAAAATTAAAACAAGTACCTGTACTCACCCAATACTGCGTATTGATCATTTCAAAAGACTTTTCCTGACTTGATTCATCCAGTGGGTGCTTTGCTACATACGCACTAATTACCCCATCCGGTATTGCAGCAACCTGATCCAGCTGTGCCATCGCCTCTAAACTACCTCTTAGACCATTTGCGTAATGTCCGGCTGCAGTCCCTGAAATATTCCAGCCCCTTACCTTTGCTTCGGCCTTCAATAATTCAACCTCCGCATAGGTCATGACAAAATTCGGCCCTCCCAACTTTAAGTAGACTGCAGTCCGGGGTCTTGAATACTTTCCAAGCGGAGCAAAATCAGCACCCGTTCCAGTTCCACCCGGATATCCTGCATATTTGCTGATGTCAAACGCGCCACCAGACAAATCATAGCCATTAGGTAAGCCAATTTGTGCCGCTACATCAGTATTCCCCGCAAGATTTTCGTTGATATTATTCGCCAGACCATTTTGCGGAACTTCAGCAATGACTCCCAATCTGGGATCATTATTTTTTCTCAGCTCCTCAATCAGTGTTTTACTCCAGCGTACCTCTCTATAATCAGAGACCGTTCGTAAAGCCAGAGACGTTCCATTCTGACCGTCGAGATTTGACTCATCAGTGATGACTATCGCATTATCATGACTATCAGAAAATGTTCCTGCTGCCGCTTTCTCCACCCAGGGCCTTGCCAGATCAGGTGCAACCTTTGTCAAACGCATGGCCACTCTTAGCATCAGCGAATAACCAAATTTCTTCCACTTGCTAATATCTCCCTGATAAAACAGATCTGCTGTTGGCTTCGGTTTTGCCGGATCTAAACCATTGATCGCTTTATCAAGGTCGGCTAACATAGCTTTATAAACATCCTCTTGCCGATCATATACCGGGTATTTAATTCCTTCTCTTGCTTTTGAAGCCTGTGAATAAGGCACATCACCATAAGTATCAGTGATCCGTTGTAAGATCAGGACAAACATAATATCACCGATGTTAATCAGATTTGAATAGGCAACAGGATCTTTTTCTTTAGCAAGACGCTGCATCTCTCTGATGGTAGAAGCATCTGCATAACCTTCTTCAAATATTCTACCTTGATAATCTGTAAAGCTACCCGCATTCACATATTTATCCCCATTGTTATAATAAACATAAGTAGAGGCCAATAGCTGCATCATTGTACTTTGATAAAGCAATTGATAATATCCTTTATTAGAAGATTTGAATTGTGCTGTCGAAAGCAATGCATCAGGATTATACAATTCTCCTGGTAATTTTGTTGGGTCAGTATTGATTTTATCCAGCTGTGCCTTGCTGCAACCAAACTGGGTAACGATTAAAAAACTTAACAGGAGGCTAGCGTATTTCTTCATGGTTTTTTTCCTTGTTGAAATTTGAAATTGACATTGATACCGAAAGTCCGGGTAGCGGGAAAAGAAGCCCCTTCAATACCAGCATAATTCAAACTGGAAGAGAACTCAGACTCAGGGTCGATATTTTTCGTGTATTTGACCAATGTAAATAAGTTTCTGGCAACCAGGTCAATAGAGATAGCGCTGAAAGGTGTTCTTTTTAAACTATTCGAAGGAATTGTATAACCCAGCGTAACTTGTCTGACCTTGATGAAACTACCATTCAGTACAGACAATGCAGAGATATTAGTTGCCAGCTGCGGATAATAATTATAGGCAGGAACATTCGTTGTATTCACTGTACCATCAGGATGTACACCGGGCGCTACAATACCTGTTTCTCTTCCTTCGAGCGTTGCTTTATTCAATCCAAACACGTAAGAATAATTTTCTGTTGCTGACAAAATCTTATTCCCGTATTTAAAATCAATCAGCATGGAGAAGTTGAAATTCTTATAGTAAATATTATTGCTGAAACCGCCATAAACGTTGGGTAGTGTGCTGCCCATCGCTTTTAGATCCCCACGCATGGGTATACCGTCAGAACCAATGATCATATTTCCTTTTGCATCACGCAGATAGTCATAAGCCATAATCTGTGTAATCGGCTTTCCAACAACCATAGCTGTATACGCATTTAAAGGTCTGTAAGTACCAGCTAAAGCATACTTACTTGAACCATCAATTGATAGTAAACGGTTATCAATATGGCTCACATTAAAGCCTGTTCTCCATTTGAAATCTTTGTGGTCAATTATAATCCCCTGTAAAAGTATTTCAACTCCGGTGTTACGGGTCGTCCCTAAATTGACATAGGCAGAAGTGAAGCCCGATGTTACAGATTGTTTGGCATTGATAATCTCATTGTTCGTAATCCGGTGAAAATAATTGAAATCAAAGAACAGGCGATTATTCAACATTTTTAAATTAATCCCGGTTTCAAATTCATTCAAGGTGAACGGACGGAGATTATAATTAGGCAGATCTCTGGAAAAATTACCTAATGGAACTCCATTGACATCACTGGTAGTTGAATAATAAGTTTGTGTGGTATAAGGTTGTATGGGTTCTCCACTGGTTTTTGCAAAACTTGCCCTTAATTTACCATAATTCAGCCCCTTTAATTTCAGCAGGTCAGAAAAAACGAAACTTGCCGAAACACCTGGAACGAATATGCCTCTGTTATTACGTGGAAGGGTAGAATAGACATCATATCTGCCTGTTGCAGATAAATTCATGTAGTTTTTATAATTTAAATCTGCTGTATAGTAGGCCGATTCTGTGACTATTTTAGCATAGGTATTATTGTTAATGACGGTAATCAGATTAGAAGCAGTATACAGATAAGGAATAATGAATCTGGAACCCATTAAGCCTGCCGATTCGACTTCCCTTTTCCTGAAATTGGTTCCTATAGAAACATCCAGATTAAGATCATGACTCAGACTTCTGTTCGCTGCCAGTAAAAAGTCGCTGTTTAATTCAGAAATACTGGATTTCTTCGAAGAATTGATTCCTCCTTCGCCATTTACAGAAAAGGCGGCTCCTGTTGGGATAACACTCAGAATATCATCATCACTTTTATCATAACCCAGCCTGGCCTGCAGGTAAATCCAATCGTTGAATTTATATTTTGCAGAAGCAGAGGAGATAAAGCGGTTACGGCTTGAATAATCTGCCTGTCTGTTAAGGATAAAATAAGGATTGGTTTTATATTCATCGTCATTCCATGGAGTTTCAGCACCCGTTTTCAGATTATATCCGGGAGACAGCGTTGCCTGATTTATGTTTGTTGCCAGTGCAGCAATACCATAATTTGCATTCAAAGGACCGTCACTTAGATAAGATCTGTTTTTATTATACTCGCGGATATAATTTCCGTTAAAAGTTATACTTAAATTTTTAGTCAGGTCGTGCGTAGTATAAAGATTAACTGTTTTCCGGTCTAGACTGCTATTTCTGATCGTGGATTGCTGGTTAAGATTGGAGGCTGACAAGTGAACAGAACCATTCTGGCTGCCATTACTTATTGAAATGGTATTGGTAAAAGCCGGTGCTATCCGGTAGAAGTTTTGAATATTATTTTTTACTGCGGAATAAGGATGCATATTACCGTCAAACTGAATCGTTGGCTGGCCATCCAGTTTCTCCCCCCAGCTGTACAGACCAGAAGCTACGGCAGCAGCAACAGTTTCAGGCCGCTTATTTTGTGTACCCTGCCCATATACATATTGAAAATCAGTATTGTTAATCACTTTATCAAAAGATAGATTGGTATTGTACTCTATGGCCATACCGGAGTTTTTCCGGGCACTTTTAATCGTAATCAGGATCACACCATTTGCTGCACGCGCTCCATAAAGTGCTGAGGCTGCTGAACCTTTTAAAACGGTGATCGTTTCTACATCGTCCGGATTGATATTGCTGATCCCATCTCCATAATCCGGCCCTCCATATTCATTGGCACTCCCCCTTTGAGTATTGTCAATCGGAACCCCGTTTACAACAAATAAAGGAGATCCGGCAGTCATACTTGCTGCTCCACGGAGTAATATTCTTGCAGATGAACTTGGCCCCCCGTTTACACCGCTGATATTCAGACCGGCAACTTGTCCTTCCAGCGCATTGACGATATTCGATTCTCTTGCTTTTGTTAAAGAATAGCCACTAATGGCAGAAATGGCATAGCCGATTTTCCGTTCTTCTTTCGGAATATTCAAAGCAGTAATCATCACTTCATCAAGATCATTCTGCAACGGATGCATAGAGACCTGCACTGAGGTCAGGTCTTTGAGGGGGAACTCCCGGTACTGATAACCGACCTGGCTGAATACCAATACTGAGTTTGGAGCAGTAAGGACGGAAAATTCACCATTCTGATCTGTTTTAGTACTGAGTCTTGTACCTTTAACTTTAACGGAAGTTAGGGTAATAGGAGCCGAATTTTCATCAGTTACTCTACCTTTAACCAGCGTATAGATCCTCGCTTCTGCTAACGGCCGGATTGCAATCAGATTATTTTCCAGTAATTTGTAGGTGAAGTCAGTTCCTTTTAACAAGTGATCAAGTACCGAAAAGACTTCCTTGTCGCGAACTTTCAGCGTGACTTTTTTCGTCGGAATCTTCGCTTCGCTATAGATAAAATGATAGGGAGTTTGATTTTGTATGGCATCAATGACCTGTTCAAAACCAGCAGATTTTAATTTCAGTGTTACCTTAATCTGTGAATAGGCATTCAGGGTAACCTGCAGCGCAAAAAAAATCAGCAGTTTTACTACGGTCTTCATCTATAACATTTACGCTTCTGTTAGCTATATCGCTTTAGCGATATTACTTCACAGGGTAAAGATAGATAGTTTTTCCTTGTATTTTATATTCGAAAGGAGTAATGAACTGTAACGCTTTTAAGGCCTCTGATAAACTCTCTTTCTCAAATTCTCCGGTAAACTTATAATCCTTCAGTTTATCGGATTTAAAGACGAAGTCTACCCCGTACCATCGCGATAAACGCAGGCTTAGCTCAGCGAACGTTTCATTTCTGAAAAGGAGTTTGTTGTTCATCCATGACGTCTCCAGAATTGCATTCTTATCATCTTTGTAATAAGTCATCGGTGTAATGCTGTAAATGTCTCCGTTCAAATGCTCAATGCTGGGGTCAGCGGCTTGCTTTAACGTGAATTTCTCTGCAGGATTTAACAGAATATGCTTTTCAGGTCTTTTGTTCAGTGTGATTTCTACTTTTCCTCTAAGCAATGTAGTCTCTGTTGCACTTTCATCAGGATAAGACTTTACATCAAAGGCAGTACCAAGCACTTTGACGCTAATGTTTTTGGTATGTACAATGAATGGATGCTGGTGATCTTTGGCGACATCAAAAAATGCTTCACCGGTTAAATAGACTTCTCTGGTTTTGCCTTTAAATGATGCGGGATATTTAACCTCACTCGCGGCGTTTAAAGTAACCTTGCTGCCGTCGGCAAGTAAAATAGTAGAGGTTTGCCTGCCCGGGGTAGCTGATTTCTTCCAGGCCATAGTTGCAGGAGGCCCGGCTACATTTGTTGCCTTGAAAAACTGGTAAGCGAAAAAAGTGCAAAGGCCAAAAATGAAAATAGCGGCAATACGATACCATTGCTTAAATGAGCGTTTTTCTGATGCTGGTTTGAAAATCGGTTTAGGGTTTGAGCCAACCACATTGATCCGCTCTTTGATCTGTTGAAATAAGATATCTATGTTCTCGTAAGGTTGTTCTTTCCTTTGAAAATAGGCGCTTAAAGATTCATATTCACGCCTGTAATCTTCATTTGCTGCAAGCATCGCCATAAAACCCTGATCATCATCGGCGGAGATTTCACCCGATAATTTTTCGCTAAGTAATTCAGTGAATTTTTGATCAGTCATTGGACGTTATTTATTGCTTTATATATAGTAGTACCCTTTTTTGTTAAAATTGCTTACAAGAAATGAAAAATATGTAAAAAAAATATTAAAACTGTTAAATCGATTGTATTATCGTCAGGCTTATATTTTGTATAAATATGGTGATAAGCCTTAAGACTTATTCTTAATTTATCTATTGCCCTGAATAATTGTGTTTGTACTGTCCTTGGTGAAATCTCCAGAATTTCCGCGACCTCTTTATATTTCATCCCGTTTTCTTTAATGAGCTTAAAGATGATCCGGGCCTGTTGCGGAAGCTTGTCAATTGCCTGATCTAATTTATGATGCAATTCTTTATTTTCCAACTGTTTTTCAGGATCAGTATTGTCCATCAGCCTGAATTCATTGGCAGGTTCAATTTCTACTAAATGAACATTGGCGTTTTTCTTAATATACTTCAGGGACTGGTTCCTGACAGCTGTAAAAAGATAAGTTTCAAGGTTCAGAATAACAGTTTCTGCTTTTCTGTTTTCCCAGCATCTCACAAGGATGTCGGAGATAATCTCTTCGGCTACTTCCTTTCTGCCTACATAATAGATGCAGAATTTGATCAGCTTGTTAAATAAAAGATAATATAAAACTTCAAAAGCTTTAACATCATCCTCCACGCAAACCTTTGTCCATAAAGGAGATAAATCAGGTTTCAAAGCCTTTAGTAGTTAATTGATTAATAGAATAGTAATAAGAAGGGGCAAGTTAAATAATAAAAACAATTTTCTTGTAGGCAATTCCTGTTAAAAAGGGGTCTCTACCTTAACGCGTATTTTTTTTTATCAAAATACCGGGTTTGTCCTCACGGATTATTGAAGACAAAAGAGCTAACCAAAATATTTAACTGTAATCAGCAAAAATGAAAAAAACATTACAATTGACGTGTTTACTACTTTACGCTTCGTCGCATGCTTTTGCAACGGTAAAGTCAGATCATCCTAAACTATTAACTCCTTTAATGAACATTCCAGGTTTCTCTGCTGCCGATGAGGTGAAGGGAACAGTGCGTGATGCAACCGGAACAACTTTACCAGGAGTATCAGTGCAGGTCAAAGGAACTAAGCTGGTTACGCAAACCAATGCGTCCGGACAATATGGTATAACTGCTAAAGCGGGCGATATCATCGTTTTCTCTTATATAGGCTATGATAAACAAGAAGTCACAGTTGGTACTCAGGCTACTGTTGACATTGTGTTGAAATCTAGTGCACAAGAATTGAATACGGTAGTAGTAACAGCTTTGGGGGTTAAGAAATCAGAAAAGTCACTTACTTATGCTACCCAGCAAATCTCTAATAAAGATTTGACAACGGTGAAAAGTGATAACTTAATGAATTCACTAAACGGAAAAATTGCTGGTGTGGCAATTTCGCCAAGCGCTTCTGGTGTGGGTGGTTCTGCAAAAGTAATTTTGCGTGGAAACAGATCAATCGCTGGAAACAATCAACCTTTATATGTGATTGATGGTGTACCAATGTCTAATGGTGCTAACAGTAACAGTCAGCCAACAAATACCATGGGTGGAAATACCAACGTAGACGGTGGTGACGGAATCTCCAATCTGAATCCTGACGATATTGAGAGCATGAGTGTACTAAAAGGTGCTTCTGCTTCTGCTTTATACGGAAGTGATGCAGCAAATGGTGTAATTGTGATCACGACTAAAAAAGGGAAAGCTGGAAAAGCAATTATCAATTACTCCAGCTCTTTACAAGTAGACAATGCTGCCTTCAAGCCAGAGTTTCAAAATAACTATGGACAGACCTCAGCAGGATCAACTGATAGTTATGGCCCGAAGATTTCTAATGGAGGTCAGGATAACCTGAAACAGTTTTTTCAGACGGGAACAAACTTCACGAATTCGATCAACTTATCAGGAGGAACTGAAAATGCGCAGACATATGTATCTTATGCAAATACAGCTGCCAGAGGCATTCAACCTGGAAATAAATTAAGCAGACATAATTTTAATATGCGCGAAACAGCTCGTTTCCTGGATAATAAACTGACTGTTGATGGAAATATCAATTATATCGCGCAAAAAATTGATAACACTCCAGGGCTTGGACTATATTTCAATCCGCTTACAGGTTTATACCTGTTCCCTAGAGGAAATGATATCACTCCTTATAAAAATCAATATGAACTTGGTGACCAGCAAGGTTACAACAGACAGAATTGGTTTATATCAAAGAATGATGTGCAGCAAAATCCATGGTGGATCACTAATCGTAACTTAAACTTCAGTAACAGAAACCGTATTTTATTAAACGGTAGCGTTAAATATGATGTGAACAACTGGTTAAGTTTGCAAGTAAGAGGAAACTTAGACAGAACTGCTGATAGTTACGAACAAGATCTTTACTCAGGTACAACTGGGGTTCTTTCTAAAGAGAACGGACAAATGATCTTGAATAACCAGACGGTAGAACAAAAATATGGTGATTTCCTGGCTACTTTCACAGCGCCTAAAATGGGTGATTTTAAGCTTGACGGAATTTTGGGTACGAGTATTAAAGACATCCGTACAACCGGAGTTAATATCGGAGCTGGACAAGGTTTAAATACACCGAATCTATTTATTACTCAAAATACGGTGTTGAATTCAACAGTGAGTAATGCAAAAACTTTGCCTGCAAATGATAATCAGTTGCAATCAATCTTCGGTAATGCCAACCTTTCTTATAAAGATTGGGCATTTTTAACGGTAACAGGTAGAAATGACTGGTCTTCTAACCTTGCATTTACACCAAACGGATCTTATTTCTACCCATCTGTTGGTCTTACTTTTATTCTGAACCAGATGTTTCATCTGCCAGATGTAATCTCTTATGCTAAAGTAAGAGGTAGTTATGCAGAGGTTGGTAACAGTGTTCCTCAATATGTGACCAACCCGGTTAACTACACTGATGATAGTGGTTCAATCGTGGTGAGTACAGTAGCTCCATTTCCAAAATTAAAACCTGAAAAGACTAAATCGTGGGAATTTGGTGCTGATATGAGATTTTTAGAGAATAAATTAAGCTTGAGCTTCAGTTATTACAAGTCAAACACCTACAACCAATTTATCCAGATCGCACCTTCAGTAGCTACGGGTTATTCTATTGGTTATGTAAATGCGGGTAACGTACAGAATACAGGTTTTGAATTTATGCTAGGCTATAATGCGATTAAAACCTCTGATTTTGAATGGAATACATCTTTCAATGGTTCGAGGAACAAAAACGTGATTATAGATGTGGATTCTAAAGATGGAATCAATGAATTTATAATGACCGGAAATTATAACAATGGTTATGAGTCTCACATTACTACTGGTGGGTCTTATGGTGATATTTTTGGAAAAACGTTAAAACGTGATGATCAGGGCCGTATTTTGATTGGTTCAAACGGCACGCCTGTTACTAATAGTGATTTTAGTTATGTAGGTAATTCTAATCCTAAATTCCAATTGGGATGGAGTAACAATTTTAATTACAAAAATTTCAGCCTGAGTCTTCTTGTAGATGGAAAATTTGGTGGCCATGTGATGTCAATCACTCAGGCAATGCTGGACGAATACGGTGTTTCAAAAGTAAGCGGCGAAGCACGTGACCGTGGTTTTGTAGCTATAAATGGTGTTGATCCAAATGGAAAAGCAGTTACTCAGATTGATCCTCAGGTATGGTATAAAACCATTGGTGGCAGAAGTGGTGTAACAGGTGAATATATGTACAGTGCTACGGTAGTACGTTTGCGCGAGGCGTCTTTAGGTTATACCTTCCCGATTAAAGATAAGTTTGTTAAAAACTTAAGACTGGCAGTAACAGGAAGAAATCTACTGTATTTCTATAAGAAAGCTCCGTATGATCCTGAACTTACACTTTCTACTGGAAACGGACTTTCAGGTGTTGATGTATTTAACCAGCCTGCTATCCGCAGTCTTGGTTTCAACCTTAATGTTACTTTCTAAGAACCTTTATTAAAATTAAAAAAATGAACACGAGTCATAAATTAATAAATAACAGCAGCCTGACTAAAGTTGCCCGTTCTGGTGCGGTCATTTTATCTGGGTTATTAATGCTTACTGCGGTAGGCTGTAAAAAGAATTTTGAAAAAAATGCAACTGATGGGACAGGTATCCCTGACAGTGAAATTAAATTACCTACTTTACTTCCGCCATTACAATCTGCTATCTTTAGGAATTATCAGATCGCACAGAATTTAAGTGCAGATGGTTTCTCTGGATATATGATGTCTCCAAATCCTTTTAAGGCTAATTATGACCTGAATTATTCTCCGGTTGATGATTGGGATAAGGCGGGTTTTAATGACCAGTACACTTATGTAATGGCTCCTGTTAATAAAATGGCAAGATTAGGATTAAGAACTGCTAATCCTGATTTATGGGCTATTGCTTTAATCGTAAAAGTAGAAGCGATGCACAGGGTTACTGATAAATTTGGCCCGATTCCATATAGCGCTGTTGGTAAAACATTAACCAATACACCTTATGACAGTCAGCAAAGTGTATATAATCAATTCTTCAATGAGCTTGATACTGCGGTTAACAACCTGCAAACTTTTCAGACTGCAAACCCTGGGGCAAAGCCATTCACCGCTTATGACAGGATTTATAATGGAGATTACTCGAAGTGGATCAAGTTTGCAAACTCTTTAAGATTGCGTTTAGCGATGCATATTGTTAAAGCAGATCCTGCAACTGCGAAGTTACAAGCAGAGAAAGCAATGAGTGCGGCGGGTGGTTTATTAACAGATGTTACTGACAATGCAGCTATTGCAGTTGCTCCAGGTTCAGTTAATGATCTTTTTCAATTGACTAACGATTATAGTGACAGCCGTTTAGGTGCGACACTTGCAACGTATCTTTTGGGTTATAAGGATCCGAGATTAACATCGTTTGCAAGCCCTGCGACAGATCCCGCTTTTGCTGGTCAATATATTGGAATCAGAATAGGTTCTAATATTCCTTCTAAAAGTGCCTATATCACTTATGCAAGTTTAAATGTAGATAAAACGTTTAAAATTATGGCTCCTCAGCAAATAATGACAGCTGCTGAGATCTGGTTCTTAAAAGCAGAAGCAGGTTTAAGAGGCTGGGCTAATGCAGGTGATCCAAAAGCAAATTATGAAAAGGGTATTACAGTATCTATGTCACAATGGGGAGTTACTGATGCAACTGCATATATCAATGATGCAACTAGCAAACAGGCTGATTATGTAGATCCGAAAAATACTGTAAATAATATTAAGGCTGTTTCAACGATGACCATTAAATGGGATGATGCTGCTTCTAATGAAGTGAAATTAGAACGTATCATGACTCAGAAATGGCTGGCTGTTTTTCCTGAAGGACAAGAAGCATGGACAGAATTCCGTCGTACAGGCTATCCAAAGTTATTCCCTGTAGTTAACAATACAAGTAATGGGTTGATCGATACACAAATTCAGATCCGCCGTTTACCTTATCCTTCGAATGAGAAGACCTCCAATGGTGTGGAGCTTGCAAAGGCAATACAATCAATTGGTGGACAAGATAATGGTGGTGTGAGAGTATGGTGGGATTTAGCCAAAGGTAATTTCTAACACAATAAAATTACACACACCGGTCTTTTTATCGTCTGTTTCAGACATAGAAAGGCCGGTGTTTTTTTATTTTTACAAATTATATGAGTAAAATGAGTAGAAAAAAAACAGGTCTGATCTTTATTTGCAGTTTCATTTTTAGTCTTCATCTGAACGCGCAGAATAAATTGAGTCAGTACGTAGATCCGATCATTGGTTCGGATGCACATGGACACGTATTTGTGGGTGCGAATGTTCCTTTCGGAGCAGTTCAATTAGGCCCCACAAACATTTTTGATGGTTGGGACTGGTGCAGTGGTTATCACTATTCCAGCAATACAATTGTAGGGTTTACCCATACACATTTAAGCGGTACCGGAATTGGTGATCTGAACGATGTGCTGATTATGCCGGCTACTGGTAAAGTGGAATTAGACAAAGGGACTAAAACTGACCAGAAGAACGGCTATGTCTCTACATTCTCTCATGCCAATGAAGTTACTAAACCAGGATATTATAGCGTTGTTCTGGATAAATATAAAATCAAAGCGGAGCTTACCGCTTCCGAAAGAGTTGGCTTTCACCGTTACACATTTCCTGCAAAACAAGATAATCCGCATGTCATGCTGGATTTAAGTGATGGAATAGGCTGGGATAAACCAGTGGAAACTTATATCAAACAAATAAACAGTACGACTTTGGTTGGTTACCGTTTATCAACTGGATGGGCCAAAGATCAGCGCTTGTACTTTGCCGTTAAACTATCACAACCTTTAAACAGTATGTCACTTTATGACAGCACGCAGGTTGCTAAAGGTATCGAAGGAAAAGGCAGAAAGATGAAAGCTGTGTTGAATTTCAAAGCGATTGAGAAAAATGTCCTGCAAATGAAAGTGGGTATTTCTCCGGTTAGTTATGAAAATGCACTGGCCAATATAACTGCCGAAATTCCGGCATGGGATTTTGCTAAAGTTGCGGCATCGGCCGATGCTAAATGGAATAAAGAACTGGCGAAAATTCAAATCGAGGGAAGTAAAGAGACCAAAAAAGTTTTTTATACTGCCCTGTACCATACCATGATTGCGCCTACGCTATTTAATGACGCAAATGGAGATTACCGCGGAACAGATAAAAAAGTTTATCATAAGCCCGGATTTGATAACTATACCACCTTTTCACTTTGGGATACCTACCGTGCTTTTCATCCTTTGTTTACGATTGTTCATCCAGATAAAGTATCAGACATTATCAGTTCATTCCTGGCTATTTATAAACAACAGGGCAAATTACCTGTATGGCACTTAATGGGTAATGAAACAAATACAATGATAGGCTACCATGCCGTACCAATTATTGTAGATGCTTATTTAAAAGGCTACAGAAAATATGATGTGGAGCTTGCTTACGAAGCGATCAAGCATTCTGCAATGCAAAAAGAAGACGGAATAGAATATGCGCAAAAATTGAAATATATCCCTGCTGATAAAGTAAATGAAGCTGTTGCAAAAGGGCTGGAGTATGCAATTGATGACTGGTGTATCGCCCGTATGGCAAAAGCAATGCATAAAGAAGAAGATTATGTTTATTTCAGCAAAAGAGCTAAGTTATATGCAGAATATTTTGATCCGCAGGTAGAATTTATGCGTGGTAAACTGGCAGATGGCAGCTGGCGCAAACCTTTTGATCCGGTAGCTTCTAAACACCGCGAAGATGATTATACAGAAGGAAATGCCTGGCAGTATACCTGGTTGGTTCCACAAGATCCTGAAGGTTTAATACACTTATTTGGTGGCGAAGCAGGTTTTACCAGGAAACTGGATTCTTTATTCAGCATCAGTTCTGTTGTAGAAGCAGGTGGTTCTCCTGATATCAGTGGTTTGATCGGTCAGTATGCACAAGGAAACGAACCTAATCACCACACACCATACCTATATGCTTATGCTGGAAAACCATGGAAAACAGCGCAAGTAGTACGTCAAATCACGGATTCATTGTATACCTCTAAACCTGATGGCCTTTGCGGTAATGAAGATTTAGGACAAATGTCATCGTGGTATGTGTTTTCGGCTTTAGGATTTTATCCGGTGAATCCAGCTAACGGAGAATATGTATTTGGTTCTCCACTGGTCGATCATGCCGTAATTAACCTGCCGGGAGCAAAGAAATTTGAACTTAAAGTGATTGGCAACAGTCCGAAAAACAAGTACATTCAGAAGGCTGTTTTAAATGGCAAACCTTATACTAAGAATTATCTCAGACATGCAGCTATTGTTGCAGGAGGAGAGCTTACCCTATACATGGGCGATCAGCCTTCTGCTACATGGGGAGTGAATTTAGAAGACCGGCCTGAATCTGCCGGAGCTGAATAAGTTACACACATAAAAAAACCGGCCTTTTTAAAAGGCCGGTTTTTTTATCAGATGTTATTTTAAATACAATTTATTTCACCTCGTTATAGCTGATATTTAGTTTCTCCAGTTCAGCCGCCGCAACAGCCCCTTTTTCTATATAGATGTTAAAGACCGCTTTATTTCTGAAGTCTTCTTCTCCGGGATAGTTAGGCACATTATCCCACTGTTCAGCTACATCATTCAATAAACCCAGTAAATTTGTTTTTCTGGCCGGGTTCTTTTCCTCACATAAGAAAAAGGAATAATTACGGACTACAATAGCAAACCGGGTTTCTTTCAGCCAGCTTAAATCATTCAGTAATTCTTCCAGTGAATCCAGGCTGCTGCTATAATAATCAGGAAAGTCAAGCTGTCTGGCTAATTCGTGAATAAATTCATCTACAGTAACAATTTCACGTCCATTAATATTGACGATACGTGCATTGTCTTTAATCAAGTCCTTTTCTTTTCCAGCTTCAAAGAGGCAAAATCCGTTCATGTCTTTAAAATTTTGTAAATGTTTTATAATGATCTCCAGTATAATACCGGGTAGCATCTGCTCCAATTATAATTCGTTCAACCCCTCTGTTCTGTCCTTTGACTTTGGGATTCACATCATACTCTTTATAAGCTACTCCCTGCGGTAATAGCCCTTCCCGGTTCTTAAAGACTGTTCCGCCAACATAACCCTGTGGAGCTTTGCTGTTTTTAGCTACATAAGCAGCAACGGTATAAGCCTTTTGCGGAACACCCGCTACCTTCACATTATCCTCAGTATCTGCGTCTGTTGAAGACGGACTATCAGCAGTTATTTTTTCCTGTTGGGTTGCAGCCTGGTCTGTTACAGCATGAGATCCTTTGCAGGAAAAAAGCAGGAGACAGCAGGTAATTAAAGCAAATATAATTCTCATAATTTAAACGGTCTCCTTAAATATCAGTGATTTATGTGATAAATTTATAAGATTCTGAAGATTTAATAAAATGATAATCCCAATAAAACATCTATAAAGTGATCCCTAATTTACATCAAACCAAAGTTTTGTGGTTAAAGCATCTGTTCCCTGGTGTGCTACCGCAGCTTTGTATCCATCAGGATTTAAAGACTGCTCGTTCCCCGGGTAGATAAACCTTACCGGTATCTTGCCGTTCAATGCACCTGCAACAGGCGGGGTAAGTACAGGGTAATCCAATCTTCTCCATTCTGCGAAAGCTTCTAAACCCTGACCAAACAAGGCGATCCACTTCTGGTTTCCAATTGATTTTTTATAATTTGAGGCATCATATTGAACATCTGCTCTTGCTTTATAAGTCGCAATATCAGTCGTAGAGATACCATACTGCAATAAAGAAGCCTCTACTGCCTGATTATAAAGTGCAGCTGCATTCTCTCCTGTAAATCCTCTGGCAGCAGCTTCTGCACGGTCAAATAATATTTCTGCATAACTGATGATTACAGCAGGGGCAGTAGGCGCAATAAAATAAGCACCCGGTTTTGAAGTACTTGTTAAACCAAGCGCGGCAGCGTCACCAGTAAGCAAGCCATTAGGTACACCAGTATAAAGTTGTGTCTTTACTGCTTTGCTTGCATATACAGGCAGGCGAGGGTCGTTTAAAGCAGTTAACTGGTCCACTATGGTCTTACTGACTCTATAGTCATCACGCGTGTCAAAAAGGTTGCTGATTGGATTTTGATTTGGAGATGTCTTATAGTTCAATTGTGCATTTTCAGCATTGGAACTGATATAAGTTCCACCTTCTGTCTGTATATCTGCAATAACCTGTTTAGCTAATGCTGGTTCGCGGTCAGCAATACGCAAAGCAATTCTTAAACGCAGAGAGTTGGCGAATTTTTTCCAGTTAGCAATCGAATTCGCATAAATAACATCGCCCAAAATTGCTTTTCCAGCAGGATCTAAACTTGCTTGTGCAGCTTTCAAATCGCTTAATATACCCAGATATACGTCTCTTTGTGCATCATATTTTGGTGTCAGGAATTCAGTGATATCACCAGCTTGTGAATAAGGAACATCGCCATAAGCATCAGTTTCCAAAGCGAATATCCATGATCTCAATACAAGACCAACACCTTTGTAGTTGGTATTCCCTTGCGCATCTGCCAGTTTAATCAGCTGGTTCAGGTTCACAATTCCCTGGCGGTAACCAGTTGTCCATAACTCCTGAAAAGCTGTATTACTGAAAATATACCTGTCCGGATCTGTGTACTGAATTTTAGCCCAATGTTGTACAAACAACAAACTTGAATTCATATTATTGGTAGTGCCCCAATAAGTGTCAGCTGTGTTTTTAATTGCAGCCGTTAACAGGAATTCAGGTTGTGCGTTCTTTGAGGCATTAGGGTCTACATTGGTGTCTGTCAGATCTTTCTTGCAAGAAGCCGCGGTGATCAATAATAAACCGGATAGTAAAAGGGGTATATATTTTGTCTTCATGGGAATTAGAATTTGAAATTAAGATTGAAACCGATAGTACGTACAGTTGGCAGTCCAAGATCTTCAAGACCTTGTCCATTACCTGTGTTGAACGCAGACTCAGGATCTATGTTAGGTACATTTTTATGCAGGATAAATAAGTTTCTGCCAACTGCCGAGATCGTTGCGCTTTGCAAGCCAATAGATTTAATCCATTGATCAGGTAAAGTATAGCCTAATTTGATTTCTCTCAGTTTGATATAAGTTGCACTGTAAACAGATGCTTCATCAATATTATTCAACGATTTATAGTATTGACTGGCAGAGATGATCGTATTGTTTTGTGAGCCATCTGCTAAAGAGCCTTTGAAAATCATACCATCGTCATAGATTGTTGCACCTGCAGGAGCTCCAGCACCAGGAGTAATTTGTACGGCTTTACCAGCAGCATTCTTGTAATAAGTCAGTCCGCCATTTTCAGCACCACGACCTGGAAGGGTAGAAGCTAATACCCCTGTATAAGTACCGGTCGCATTGGTTCCAGAGTAAATTTTGCCGCCAATATGTGCATCAACCAATACACTTAAGTTAATTCTTTTGTAAGTGAAACTATTGGTGATTCCGCCTAACCAGTCTGGCGTGTATTTTCCAAGCGTCCTTTTAGAAGGACTTGCTTGTGGTGTTCCGTCTGCGCCCACAATAATATCTCCGGCAGCATTTCTATCATATGCAGTTCCGAAAATTGTACCATAAGGTTGTCCAACAGCAGCCAGAATCTGAACTGATCCATCCGATCCCAGTTGGTAACTTTGTACACCTTGATAAAGATCTTTTACTTTACTGCGGTTCTTTGAATAATTCACAGTGATATCCCAGGTGAAGTCTTTCGTTTTAATAGGTGTTACCCCTAATTGCGCTTCAAGTCCTTTGTTGTTAATTGTACCTCCATTAACCAATTTCTTAAGGAAACCAGTAGTCGGGCTTACATCCAGACTTAAGATCTGGTTGATACTGTTAGTATTGTATACACTGAAATCAAGACGAACTCTGTTTTTGAACAAGCCAACTTCAAAACCTGCTTCCGTAGATTTGGTCGTTTCTGGTTTCAGATTCGGATTCAAGTCTGTATCGCTTAGATTTTGTTGCGGATTACTATCAAATGGAGCAGTGAAAGAATAATTATTAATCAATTGATAAGGGGAAGCATCTTTACCAACCTGAGACCATCCGCCACGAAGCTTGGCAAAGTTCAGCACATCACTTTTGATGTCAAATGCTTCGGTAAGGATTAAACTTGCATTGACCGAAGGATAGAAATAAGAACGGTTTTGAGCAGGCAGCGTCGAGGACCAGTCATTTCTGGCTGTAAGATTCAAATACGCATAATTTCTAAAACCAAGTTGAGCAGAACCAAATGTACTGTATACCCTTTGTTTGCTGTAAATATTGGAAGAGATCAACGGATCGCGTGAATTACTCAGCGTGTAAAGATTATTAACAGCCAATTTAGGAGCTTTCTGATCATTGCTCTCAAAAGTAGTCGTTCTGATATTCCCACCTAATAAGAGATCAAGGTTGAAATCAGCATTTAACTTTTTAGTGAAATCCAGTCTTCCTTCCGTATTGTTCTCATTGAAAGTATAAGCATCTTCTTCATACGAACCAAAAGGTGTACCATTTGTTCCATAAGCGATTTTTATCTTTCTGCGGTCATTGTAGTAATCATTACCCGTTCTGAAGTTCGCTGATAAACCATCTATTATTTTGTAGTTCAATTCTGCACTTCCAATCAACCGGTTACGAACCTGACCCACTGTGTTTTCGTAGGCAACAAAATATGGGTTACTATAATAGCTATTGTTCCAGTTGATATCTTTTCCATTCGCATCTTTATAGGTTTTTAATTGGTCTACATCAACCTGACGGCCAAACCAGGTAAACTGCAACATAGTGCTGCTTGCTCTTTTTCCTCCTGAACCAGGTAAGTTTGCACTTGTGTTTACATAATTAGCTGAGGCATTGAAAGTCAGCTTTGGTGTTATTTTATAAGTTGTGTTCAGTAAGAATGAGTTTTTTGATTGAGAAGAGTTCGGAATCACACCTTTCTGATCCAGGTTGTTATAAGAGAAACGTAAGTCATATTTATCTCCTGAACCTGAAATCGCAAGTCCATTATTCAAAGTATAACCCGTATTAAAGAAGTCACGTACATTATTTGGATGTGCGACAAAAGGAACAGCTACTCCGTTAGAATTAAATTGAGGGATTAAACGGCCGTCTAATCTTGGGCCCCAGCTTTCATCTACTCCATCATTCAGCCCCCCACCTTTACCATCTACATAGCTGAATTGGCCATTAGCACCTTGTCCGAATGAATTCTGATAAGATGGAATAGTTAACAAAGTAGAGAAGGTTGCATTGGAGTTCACGCTGATTCCTAAGCCAGGAGAGTTTTTACCTTTCTTAGTGGTAATCAGTACCACACCTGCCGCAGCACGGGAACCGTAAAGCGCAGCGGCATTGGGGCCTTTCAAGACACTCATAGATTCAATATCCTCCGAATTGATGTCAGAAATCGTATTAGCAAAATCTCGTGAGCCGCCTGAACCTAAATTTTGTGAATTATCTACCGGTACTCCATCGATTACAAATAGTGGCTGATTATTTCCTGATATAGAAGTCTCCCCACGGATAATGATCCTGGAAGAACCCATATCTCCCTGGCTATTGGTGATCTGTACACCTGCTACCTTACCAGATATGGAATTCAGCAGATTGGTCTCTTTCGCTTCAGAGATATCTTTTGATTTTAACTCCTGTACTGAATAACCTAATGATTTTTTCTCTTTAGGAATGTTCAAAGCTGTAACCACAACTTCACTCAGTTCATTAGAAGATTCATCTAATTGTATAGCTATCGTACTTGCTGAAGTTACTTTGAGTTCTTGAGTCGCATAGCCAATGGATACAATTTTTAAAATATCATTTGGTTTGGCGATGATAGAGAATTTACCATTTCCATCAGTTTGTGTACCAGCATTTGTTCCTTTAACAGAAACGCTTACGCCAGGAACGGGTTGCCCGTTAGATTTCTCGGTGACCACCCCGGTAATTTTAGCGGTTTGTGCCGCAGCAGTCTGTACGATGATAAAGGATAGCAGGATCCCAAATAAGTATTTGTAAGTTTTATACATATTAATGGTCTAGTTATATAATTGGTGTGTTTAATTCAATTTATTACGCATAACGTTCTTTGAACAGCTCTATTTATCAGGAATATTAAGGGAAGAGATGACAGCGACCAATTTACTTTATAGGTATATCTGTCACTTATCTTTTCCGCTTAAAGTGGATAGGAGTTAGCACCTTTTACAATTTGGGTGTATAGGTTGCTAAGACTTCATAGGGCCTTTCCCTCGGTCTTTCTTGATAAGTAGAAATCAATGAACAGCTAATTGTCGGGCAAATATATAAATAAACTACTAAATCTATAGTATATATTTCATTAGTAGGATATTCTGAGATTTGGCAGACAATTCGTCTATTATTTTGTTCAGATTGGAGGCATAAAAAAGGCCATTTCTCTGTTTTAGAGAATGGCCTTTGGATTGACTTAAGAAATTGGCTTAACGTATAGCATGCGCTATAGCTAGCTGATCGCCGAAGCGATTATATTCTCCTGATAACCAGATTCCAGATTTGCGTTCAATCCCAGCGCAACATTTTCTGCACAAGGGAAGATCAGCAGCGGTAAATTGGTATTTGCCGCCATCTTTTGCGTATTGCTTAAATTGAAAAGCTGCTCCAGAAAAGTTTTATGGCGATGTACCATTACAAAAACATTACAAGTCACGTTTTCTGCAAGCCATTTTAAGCCTGCTTTAACAGGAGCATGTTCTACTGCGCGGTAATAGATTTTAGGATAATTTATTTTATTAGCTACATCTTCCAGAAAGCCAGTGACTAATTTTTTAGTATCAGCTTCTGGCATCTCCGGATGTTGTATATGCGCCAGCGTAATCTCTGCATGAGATGGTTTTGCAAATTCGGTAAGCGCCTGAATAATATCCAGATCACTATCATCCATATCTGTTGCAAAAACAAATTTATCCAGCTTCTTAAAACTTTGGTTTTCTGGTACAATCAGCACAGGCAGGGGCACAGCGCCTATAATTTCCCGCATATGATTACCCATAATTAAGGAGCCCAGCCCCTTCCGGTGGGTGCCCATCACCAATAGCATCAGATCTCTGTTTGCTGATAGTTTGTTGATGTACCGGTATAAAGGTCCTTCCTGACACTTGTAATCAATAACGGGCCTGAAAGCATTAATCGGTAAAGTGGAGAGTTCTTCTTCTAGTCTTATGCCCAGCGCACGTAATTGTTCTTCACTATCCTTTTGTAAAATATTGTAATCTTCCATTGACCAGTAAACCTGCCCTCCTAAAGGTTCGGCCATTGGTACTAAAAAGGAATTATAAAGTGTAAGATTTG
Organism: Pedobacter sp. UYP1; assembly: GCF_040547305.1. Classification (NCBI taxonomy): domain Bacteria; kingdom Pseudomonadati; phylum Bacteroidota; class Sphingobacteriia; order Sphingobacteriales; family Sphingobacteriaceae; genus Pedobacter; species Pedobacter sp. UYP1. The sequence goes on from NZ_JBEPPL010000002.1 coordinate 622,559, forward strand.
CATGAAGATGTTGTGCAAGGCGTAAAGCATAGCGTGCGGCATTTTCTGCATTGGCGGAAAAATCGGTCAGTACGGTTATCGTGTTCATAGCAAAGGATGTTTATTTTACCAGAGTAAAAGTGGTGATAAACAGGCTGTTTAGCTGTGACGCCCGTCATATTATCTAATGACATTCGTCATCAGGATCAAAAAAATTCACCTGAATATTTTGAATTATAAAAATACTTACTACATTTACGTAATCAGTTACGTAAATAGGTATATACAATGGAGTTTTTCAATCAGGTAGGTAAAAAGGCAATAGGAAGCAGGTTGCGGATGTTGACAGAGAAGATTACAGAAGATGCAGCTCAGATTTATCAATTTTATGATATCGATATCCAGCCAAAGTGGTTTCCGGTTTTCTATGTGCTTTCACAGGGAGAAGCAATGACCATTACTGCGATCGCTAAAGAAATTGGTCATTCTCATCCTTCGGTGAGTAAGATTATCGGAGAGATGGCAAAAAAAGGTTTAGTTGATGAGAAAAAAGACGAAGCCGATGGCAGGAAAAATATGGTCAGTCTTTCTCCAGAAGGAGATAAAATCAATGTAAAAATACAAGGTCTGTACGTTGATCTGGATAAAGCAGTAGAAGATATTGCGGCACAATGCAGAAATGATTTATGGAAAGCTATGGAAGAATGGGAGTTTTTACTAGCACAAAAAACAATTTCACGTCGTATGCAGGAAATTAAAAAAGAGCGCGAAAGTAAAGAAGTGACTATCGTGAATTACACACCAGAATATCAGCAGGCATTCAGAGCCTTAAATGAGCAATGGATTTCCACCTGGTTTAAAATGGAGCAGGCAGACTATAACGCACTTGATGACCCTCAGGGTTATATTCTGGATAAGGGAGGTTATATATTAGTTGCGCTTTACGAAGGTGAGCCTGCAGGCGTATGCGCGCTGATCAAAATGAATGATCCGGATTATGATTATGAGCTGGCTAAAATGGCTGTGTCACCGGCTGTACAGGGGAAAAGTATTGGCTGGTTATTGGGAAGTGCGATCGCTCAGAAGGCAAAAGAATTGGGCGCTCAGAAAATATACCTGGAAAGTAATACCGTTCTTAAACCAGCTATCAATTTATATCATAAATTAGGTTTTGTGAAAGTAGCTGGCCGGATTACTCCATACGAACGTTGTAATATACAAATGGAACTGGTGTTAAGTTAGATTTTCTGTTGTGCTTTAATAGCCAGATAACGGTTCACGACATTGACCGTTAAATTTTCTGGTGAAGTCAGGATACTGAGAATGCCATGTTTTGCCAATTCTTTGACCATGAGCCGCTTTTCGTAGACAAACTTCTCTGCGATGGTTTTAATGTAGATTCCTTCCACATCGCGGGCGGGTAAGTCATGCATGGATTTGACAGCTGTATTTTCAAAAAAGACGATCATCAGTAAATGAAATTTAGCGATATGTTTTAAAAAAGGAAGCTGTCTGTGTAGAGCAGACATGCTTTCATAATTTGTGAAAAACAGAATCAGGCTCCGCTGCTTAATGACACTGCGGATAGCCAGGTGCAGCGCTTCAATATTGCTTTCCAGGTATTGGGTCTTTTCCTTATACAAAACTTCCATTATTTTGCCCAGCTGTCCAGGTCTGCGGTCTGCAGGCACTATACTCCCTACCTTTTCCGAAAGTGTGATCAACCCTGCTTTATCATCTTTCAATAAGGCCACATTAGACAGCACTAAACTTGCATTAATTGCGTAATCCATTAAACTCAATCCATCAAAAGGCATTTTCATCACTCTCGACTTGTCAATGATACAGTAAATATGCTGTGCTTTTTCCTCTACAAAAGAATTTACCATCAGTTCACCTTTTCTGGCAGTTGCTTTCCAGTTTACCGTGCGGTAATCATCACCCTGAACATAATTTTTTACCTGGTCGAATTCCATACTATGTCCAACACGTCTTATTTTCTTAATTCCAATCTCAGTCAGCCTGTTTGAGATCGCCATCAGTTCATATTTGCGCAACTGCAAAAATGAAGGGTAAACGGGAATAGCATAAGTAGTTCCGAAATTAAATCTGCGGGAAACCAGGCCTAATGGTGACTTTACATACAAGCGGGTTTGCCCAAATACATATTCGCCTCTTTTGACTGGCCTTAAGGTATAAGTGATTGTTTTATGTTCCCCGGGTTTTAACCTGCTTTTGAACCATAAATCTCTTTTTTGAAATTGAAAAGGAATCTCATCTATAATCCCAATTGCAATAGGGAAGTTGAAAAAACTCTCTACATAAATATGAAGCTCATTGTCATCTCCATTACTTAGTCTTTCGGGAAGATCACGGCGTGAAAACACGCCCTTACCTCTAAATAATAAAACCAGGTCAATAAAGACCAGCAGCAGTAATGCCCAGAAGCAGATATAAGGCAAGTCACCTAACCATGGCAAAAAAAAAGCAAACAGGAATAAGCTAATACATAAGCCTAAACCGGCAAACAATCTTTTACCCAGAAAAAGGTCTTTATAATATTTGATGAATAAGTGTTTCAATCTTTTGCAGTTTACCTTGGGATCTCTATTTTTTGAATAATCTGAGCAACGATATCACTGGGTGTCAAGCCCTCCATTTCTTTATCAGGACTGAGCATGATGCGGTGCGCGAGTACAGGAACTGCTACTTTAATGATATCTTCAGGAGTCACAAAGTCACGGCCCTGCATTGCAGCTATGGCTTTTGCTCCATTAATCAATGCTAAAGAAGCACGCGGCGAAGCCCCCAGGTACAGCGACTTATTATTCCTGGTTTCGTGGACAATCTTTGCCGCATAGTCAATTAATTCAGGCTCTACATGTAAGGCTTTAACCAGTGCGCGGCAAGTCTTGATCTGATCTATACTTAAAACGGCTTTAACTTCTTTCAGGTCATCCTCCAGCCTATGCTGATGTTGTCTGGACAAGATGATGATCTCTTCTTCAAGCGTAGGATATTTAATCTCTATCTTAAATAAAAACCGGTCTAACTGTGCTTCCGGCAGTCTGTATGTCCCCTCATGTTCCACTGGATTTTGTGTAGCCAGTACCATAAAAGGTTCATCCATCTGATAAGTCTGGCCATCTACAGTGATCTGCCGCTCTTCCATCACCTCAAACAGCGCAGATTGTGTTTTTGCGGGAGCACGGTTAATTTCGTCAATCAGAATGATGTTTCCGAAAACCGGCCCCTTTCTATACTCAAAAGATGCTGTTCTCGGGTCGAAAACAGAAGTTCCCAAAACATCTGAAGGCATCAGATCGGGTGTAAACTGAATTCTTGAAAAGACAGCATCAATGCTTTTTGCTATGAGTTTGGCACTAAGTGTTTTAGCGACTCCCGGAACGCCCTCCAGCAAAAGGTGCCCATCGGCCAGGATACCGGCAATCAGGAAATCGATCGTATCTTTTTGACCCACAATGAGCTGTCCAATTGATTCTCTGATCTGTTCAACTGCCGAATTAAGCTGTGTAAGGTCGGTTCTTTGATTAGCTGTTTCCGCTTCCATTATTATTTCGCTTGATTATAAAATTTCTCTATTAATTTATTCAGTTCAATCAGCAGGCCGTCGGTAACTTTACTCCCATGATGAACGGTATTGATAACTGTAAATAACTGTCTGGTCGTTTCTTCTTGTGCACCAGATATCAGTACTAAAGAGGAAACGAACTCTTCGTCTGTTTTTAAAGTTTTAAGCCGGTATGTTAACCGGATATATTCTAAAAAATAATTGATCTTCTTTTGTGCGATGTCACTATTGTCACGCTGCTGATAATATACTTTTCCAACAACCGTCACAAACTCAGCAGAGGAATTTTTTAAAGGTAATAAAACAGGGATAATCCGTTGTCTGCGTTTCATCTCAAATAAGACAAAGGCCAACAGGCCGGCCAGTGCCAGACAATAAGCCCAGCGTAGCTGATCATGTTTGAAAAAGACCCTTAAGATAGATCCGCTTTCTTCCGTACCTCTGGTGCTGTTTTCATCCCAGAGCAGTGTTTTAGCAGGTTGCAGATAAGAGAGTGCTTTGGAAGCATAGGCTGCACCCGCAGGATTTAATAAGCTATAATTAGTTAATAACTGTGGATCAGGTAATACATAGAGTGCTCCCTTGCCAAAAGTATATTTTACAAAATTCACATCCCCATTGTTGTTTTTTCCCAAAACTGTACAGCGGGAAGTATCAACAGTGATAAAAAACTGATCCCCTAATCCTTTGTCAAAAACATAACCATTTTTTGCTTTCAGTGCAGGGTTCACGAAGTTGATAGAATAGGGCTTTATCCGGGTAGAAAAATTTGTGCTTGTTTCCAGTTTAAGGGTGTCGCTCAATACTTTTCCGAGATTAAAAGCCGCAATGAATACCTGATTTCCTGCGTTCATAAATTTCACCAGCTCCTGATAATCGAGCTTATCAAATTTAAGACTCCCTGCTATGAAAAGATAATTTGTCTTTTGATAATGCTGATCCTTCAAAGTATTGTATACAGGTAGCCGGCTTGTTTTAAGCTGGACTCCCGGGAAAATAGTTTCCTTTTCCTGATTTAAAATATAAAGTCCATAAGGAATCTTATCTTCTTTGAGATAGGTAGGGCTCCAATCGGTTGGTTTTGGTTTATAATACTGTGCAACCAGGTATAAAATTAATACCATGGCACTACCAATAAGATATAATCTCATCTCTTTCATCAGAGCGCGGTATTAAACTGGTCATAACTATTTCGTACTTGCTTAAAATTCTCCTGATCAATGAAGAATTCACCATACCAGATATACTCAAACTGCGTAGTCAGCAAGCTGAACTGTTCTCTTTGCTGTGAATCAGCAATTTCTCTGATATAAGTCTGATTGGTCTTTTCCGGCTGCCAGTTAATAAGGTTCCGGCTATCCAGCTTTTTCAGCGAAAGCAAATACATCAATCTTACCGCAAGCCTGTAATTGGCACTTTGAATTGCCTGATCTATTTCCGTGTTAAAATCTATCTCATGGATATTATCTGTGGACTCTGTATAAGGAATAACTACCGCTTTCGATTTTCCCATAAAGAGTTTAAAATCGACGCCAGTAAATTTAATGACCACAAAGACAATGAATACAATGAAAGCTGAGATGATCAGATACCTGAAAAAATTTCCGGAATAATTGATTCTTGCAACTCCGGTAAGCTTTCTCCAGAACCATGACCAGAACTGATTCCATAAGCTGTTATCAACCGTTGGTGTCTGATCATATTTAAAAACTGTTTGCTGGCTATACGACTTTAGTTTTTGCGCATCAAAATTTCTGAGTTGTATTTGACTACTATCACTCCGGAGCAATTTGACTTTTGCCGGAACAGTTTGATTAGTTTTCACCAGAACAACCTGATCTTTCCGGATAAGCGGAGCCGCCCCGGGAGCTTTAGCGCTCCGGACGGGCTGAGCCGCCTGAACAGAAAAAGACTGTACAATGAATAACAGCAAAAGAAAAGAAACCAGGTATTTCGGCATTTTAATATTCTTCTTGGTTAGGGAAGGGGTTTTGTTCTTGTCCCATTTTTTGAATACGGTCCATCAAGCCAGTACTGTTCTGGCGTTCAGAAAGATTAAAATAACAAAGAGAGAGACCAATAATCGGAATGATCATAAAAACCTGGCAGAGATACTGAACGACTGTAGAAATAATAATTACACTCGTACCTAATCCTTTTGGCCCATTAGTCATTGCACTAACCATAGTTAAAATGATTGCTGGTAAAGAAGCAAAAGAGGAACTTGCATAAGTAATGATCCAAAGCACAAATAACGTTGCTGCGGTATTCCACCATTGTTCTCTCAATAACTTGAAGGCATGGCTGAATGAATAGCCCAGACTTGCATTCTCAAAAATCATGATTGGAATCATCAGTGATATAATCGGGAATAAATAGAAACCAGGAACCACACATAAGCAAAACCCGGCTATCAACAGTAAACCAAGCAAAAAGTTACTGCCAAATACCCGAAGAAAATAATACTTGAAATAACCCCAGACCTCTTCTACTGTAGGAGCGACATTTCCTTTCTCTATGTATAAAGCAATGAAGCTGAAGATAGAAACATTTAAAGCTGTATAGCCAAACATTCCGATCAGCACGACAAAAAAGTAAGTGACAGAGAGCAGGCCGGTTAATCTGGCATACGTGCTTACCGAACCAAAATTTCTGATTGCACGCTGCATGCCCATCTGCTGGAGAATTGCTGCAATCATTCCAGCTATAATAAACACCCCGCAAAAATAGACGAACACTTTTAACAAGGGTTTGAAATTCTCTTTGAAGAACCGGATGGTATCGTTAATAATCTCTCCGAATTCACGGAGCTTTTTGAATTCTACTTTTTCAGACATTTTTGTGGGCGTAATTACGTTTGGAGAGGATTAATGGATATAGAATGACGTACCAGATAATAAAAATAAGCGACAAGGCCAAAATACCAGTACTGAGCCATACCGGCATTTCCGTGTGCCGTGTAATAAAACCTTCAAAAAAGGCAGCCACCAACAGGATCGGGACAATGCCCAATGCGATCTTGGTTCCATCTTTAGCACTTTGTTTAAAAGCTTGAAAGCGTGTATATGTTTTTGGAAAAAGCAAGCCATGTCCAAGTACCAGTCCTGCAGCTCCTGCAATAATGATGGCCGAAATTTCCAGAGTTCCATGAATCCAGATGACCAGGATAGATTCTATACCCAGACCTCTGCTAAAGAAATAATATTCAAAAGAACCCAGCATGACCCCGTTTTGCAACAGGTAGAAAATCGGGCCGATGGATAAAAATATACCACTTACAAACATCAACAGAGATACATAAATATTATTTGCTGCGATAGAAAAGAACATCGGGAATTCGGAAGTCTGTTTGTATACCCCAAAAGGATCACCTTTAGTAATGTTCTCATTGGTCATGTTAACATAACTGTCACCCAGGATCAGTCTGATGAACTGATCATCATATTTTGCAGAGAGCACCCCTATAGCAGCTGAAATTGCAAAAAAAAAGAAGGCATATAACAACTGCATCCGGTAAGTATAGAAAAGTACAGGCAGTTCATATTTCCAGAAATCAACAAACCTGTTTTTGTCTTCTTTCTTATTCTTGTAAATGGATTGATGCAGTGTTGAAGCTAACCCATTCAGGTAACTGGTCGTTTTAGATTTAGGGTAAAAGGTCCTCGCATAAGAAAGATCATTGGTGATCTCTATAAAACGGTCCGCGATTTCATCCGGATGAGTAGCAGGTGAATGCTCATAGGCCCTCCATTTTTCGGAATTCTGTTTAACGAACAAGGCCTCCCTCATAGCGAATCTAATTTTCGGTTAAAATACTGACAAAAAGTGATTTTGCAATAATTAATTAAATATCAATATTATATTTGTTTTTTATGGAAACAATAAAGGTGAACACTACTCAGCATGTGGATATTGACTATCCTGTAGCTGGTTTAGGCGAACGTATAGCGGCAAGAATGATAGATTTTGGTATGCTGATCGCAGTACTTTTATTGATTGTCTTTTTTATTGGCGTTATTTCTATTCCCAAGTGGAATGTGGTATTTATCGGGTTGTTTGTTCTTTATGGTATCGTCTTTGTGTTTTACCATCTGATCTTTGAGATCTTCTTCAATGGCCAGAGTCCCGGAAAAAAATTAATGAAAATTAAAGTCATCAACCTGGATGGCGGACAGGCTGGTATAGGCCAGTACTTTATTCGCTGGCTATTCAGATTGGTCGATTTTTGGCTCACCGGACAAATAGGGGGCTTACTTTGTGTAACCTTATCTGAACATAAACAAAGGATCGGAGACCTGGTTGCAGGAACTACAGTAATCAAAACTGTTGGACGCACCACACTCGATCAAATTGCCTTCGTGCCTGAAGCAGAGGAATATATACCTGTTTTTACCAATGTTCATCTGCTCAATGATCAGGAAGTTGAGCTGGTCCATGAAGTGCTGACTACTTATTATAAGACCGCACATTACGAACTGGTTTATGCAATGGCCGATAAAATCAAGGCACGTCTGGGAGTGAGTTTACCTGCAGGGATGCATGAACTGGATTTCTTAAATACAATTATCAAAGATTATAATCATGTAACTTCTGTTGCGCAGTAAAACTAGCGCACAATAAATCTGTTTCATGAAAAAACCGGCCGGATCACTGTCCAGCCGGTTTTTTATTGGATTTTTTACTTCTTTCCGATATTAAAACGAAGGTTAATCTCAAAATCCCCACCTGTGTAACCTTTCAAGGCAGAAGTTGCTGTATTGTAATAGGCCATAATGTATAAGCTTTTCAGGTAATTGATACCAAAGCCTACCGTTGCATTTTCAGTACTGTGGTACATGCCCATTACAGTTAACTTATCGTCAGCGAAATTGGCATTTAACCCTGCATCCCATAAGTTTTTATAGTTCTTTATTCCTCTGTATACTGCTTTAGGTTCCAGATTGACACCATCCATACCACTACCAAAAGCCATTTTATAACTAATGGCCGTATAGAAAGTCGGTTTATCAGCATAATTCGAGTCGTCCTTTCTCAGAACAGACCGCATGTTAGGTAAGGTTGCCTCTACATTAAGCCCGTTAGAAGTGTAAGAAGCACCAAAATCACCGTCCAGATAATATCCCCGGTCATTGAAGCGGGCTATAGCGGGATCATTACTATCACTATTTTGTATGCTGCCCCTGTCGAACCGCTCACGGCTGGTTCCGAATGAAACCCCGAAATTCAATTGCTGATCTTCACCATTGATCGGTAAATGATAAGCGAAAGTAGCCACTGCTTTGGTGATTTGTATCCCTCCGGCTTTTTCATTGTATACATTAACACCCAAGCCAACTTTGTCTAATTGCTGGTCTAAAGTAATACCCTGGGTTAAAGGCGCACCCGGAATATCAGACCATTGTTTGCGTAAACTGGCATTGATGTTCAGCCCGCTGTTAATCCCTGCCATGGATGGATTCGCGAAATATTTATTTTGGAAATACTGCGCATTAAGCGGCAATATCTGACCCTTGGCAGTGTTTAGAAATAGAACTGTCGTTCCGGCAAATAAGCAGATAGTTATACGGCTGATTTGCTTTATATATATAATTAATCTCATGTTTGTGGCGTAATTAGTCTCTTAAAATATTGATGTAACCTTTCAATGTCCCTAAACCAGGGCCGAGGTCCAGGATATAGTAATAGGTACCTTCCGTTAACGGACTACCGTTCACCGTACCATCCCAGTCATTTGCGTAAGACTTTTTAGTGTAAAATACGCGGCCCGCTTTATCAAATAATTTAAGCGTGTTGTTTGGATAATAGTCAATATTCTTAATCACGAATTTATCGTTGATACCATCACCATTCGGGGTAACTAAAGTTCCGGCTTCCAGTTTATAATCATCTATAACAGTGATATTGATAGCCTGATCTGCCGTACAACCACTAGCATTAGTGACCGTTACTTTATAGGTGCCGCTTTGTTTTGGTCTGATGGTTAAAGTTGCATTAAGCTGTCCACTTAAGATTTCACTGCCCGTCCAGCTATACCTTGTACCTCCGGTTGCTGTAAGTTGTAAAACATCTCCTTTAGAAATACTTTCTCCCTTGTTACTGCCAATTTGAATCAGTGGTAAATCATTGATTGTAACTACTGCATTTCCAGTTTGAGCCTGTGTTCCATATACATCCGAAACACTTAACAGCGCATAGGTAAAAACACCAGAATAGTTTGCCGGCGCTTCTAAAGTCGCAACAGCTGAACTGGTTGTAATCGTTTTACTGCTACCGTTCAAAGTATAATTAAATGTATAAGGAGCAATTCCGCTATTTCCTGTAAAAGTGATTATTGGCGCTTTACCATTGATACATACATTACCAGTACCAGAAATCTGAGCGGTTGGTAAAGTGTGCACAATGACTGTTGACGACATATTTTGTGTTTCGGCACTATTTGCATCTGCAATTTTGGTCAGCGTATAAATATAACTTCCTGCGATTGCAGTCGGAACAGGGATCGTCGCTGTATTTCCAGTGGTCGTCACTGTCAAATCCGCTCCACTATTGATATGGTAAGTAAATGTAAATGGCGCGGTACCCTTTGCTGCCGTGAAAATAACCATAGGGGATGGTGCGTTGACACTGGTATTGAGATCACCACTGATGTGACCTGACGGTCTTTCCAGGATTTTTAAAGCTGCTGGTGTATAATTGATCAGATAATTAGAATCTAAAGCAAGTGTACCTTGTTGGACCGCATAATTTCCTGGAGTTTCTCCCGGTTCTCTGGTCAGACTTCCGGTAAAAGCAACTGAATCCAATAAAGTTGAAGTTGTAGTATAAGTGAATACCGGATCTGCAGTACCAGTTAATTTTTGTTTAGGGTCTGCTTTAACAAGAATAGGTTTTGGAAGGATAGTCAGTACTTGCTGTGCGGTACCGGCGCTAAAGTAAGCATCACCTTTTTGATTCGCAGTCAGTATAACTTTGCCCGCATTGAGAATATGTATTTTTCCATCAGTGATTGTCGCTTTTTTAGCATCACTTGTTGTATAAGTTAGCTTCATAGCTGGATGATCACTGCTTGCACCAATCTCCAGATCAGGATCTCCATAAGTTGCACTTCTTTGGGGAGCAAAAGTGATGGTCTGTGCTTTTTTAACATAACTGTCATCACGGCTATACCAAATAGGAGAAGTAATGATTCTGCTGCCATCCGCCTCTACAATATCCGCATAATAATAACCCGTGGTCAAATTAGCTAAAGTATCATGCTTGAAACTTAAAGTTCCCGAACTGCTGCTGGTTACCTGAACAGGATTAATTCCACTGCCTGGTGTACCATAAAGTAATTTAATACTGGAAACAGGACTTGTAGTTGCGGTACTCACAGAGATTTCCGGTGCCCCTGCCCCTGTAAATACACTACCTACCTGCTCTTTATTCAATAAGAAAGTGACCTTTGCTGCTGAATCTTCGGAAGCATAAAAACGCATTTTCTTCATCGCGTCAAACAGATCATTTTCTGTTAACGCTGGCGCTAATACGACCAATCTGGCGCGTGTATGGCGCCCAAAGGTCATATTGTGGTTATCATGATCTATAGTTGCACCTAAGTGATATCCTCTGGAAAGCATCTTATTATAATAACCCAGGTAGCTCATCGAACTGGCCGGATCAGAATAAGTAAGGTTAGTTGAAAATGCAGGCCCGCTTTCTAAAGCCGCACCTACAATTGCACTGTCCGCACTCAGATCATAAGTAGCTGCGATATTATTGTAATCAGTTGTATTCGGGTGAGCCAGCGTTGCAATGGCATTCAGGCCATGCCGATTAACCACCTTAAATAATCCATTATTACCAGTATAGGTACTTTTAGGGACAAAGATCTGGTTCTCGCCAGCTTCCCATCCAATTAAGGAATCAATCCCATAAACAATAACGTGACCGCCACCGCTAATTACACCCCATTCCATCCCATGCAGCGCAAGGAAAGTAGAAGTGGTTGCGTTTTTTGCGGCTTCCATACCAGGCTTCCAATAAGCCAGCGACATGCCTGCTTGTGTATGGTTATGCTCAGATATCCCTAAGAAGTCCATTTTCATAGCATTCTTGGCAAATGCATAATCATCTTCAGGTTTTTTAGTTTTATCGTCCTTATTTCCATCAGAATAACTGCTATGACTGTGCAGGTTCCCATAATAGAAATTTAAATTGTCTGCATCTAAAATCCCTGTCTTTTGCAGACCAGTCAATGGAGCGGTTGTTAAATACAAAGGGCCACCACTGCAGCTGCTGTTCAAGGCAAAAATGTAGAAGTAGTAAGCTGTGTTTTGAGCCAGGCCACTTTTGATAAAGCTATTTCCAGTACCTCTTTTAATGACTGTACCACCGCCAAGCTGATCACCAACATTGTAAACGGTTTGATTGAGTGGATTAGCCGTCAAAGAACTGCTGGTACTCATCACGACCAGGTATTCATCCACTCCGTTTGCTGGTTGATAACTGCCCTGGATGAAATTATAATTGGAAGAAGTTACCGTAAAGTTCGCTGGCTGATTAACCGGCGTTGCACAGACTGATAAGGTTTGTGTTGTCTGATTTCCTGTCAGATAATTTGTGGTCAGGTATTTTGGCCCTCCTGTACAGGAAACATTGTTTGATGGAAAAATGAAATAATAGTATGGGGTTGAACTGGTTAAATTAATATCAGTTAAAGTCGTATTGATCAGACGGCCTGCAACCGTTCCGCCACCTAGTGCAGTGCCAGTATTATAAACAGTTCCATCTTGGGGCATTGCTGTTAAAGTGCTGCTTGTGCTGCGGATAATCAGGTATTCATTTGCATCCGTAGAAGCTGTGAATGATAAAGTTATACTGCTTGTATTAACCTTGCTGAAAGTTAAAGTTTTAGCAGGAACTGAAGGTGCAACACATGGAGACAAGTTCGGCGGGAAATGTACTCCTAAGCCGTTGAGATCATCATCGTCAATCGCATTCTGAACAGTGGCCAGAGGCAGTCTTGTCCAATCATCGGCTATAAAAGTCGGGCCAGGTGCAGTAACCGTGATATTTCTTACATAAGAAACGTCTTTTGCATTTACGCCCTGTCCAAAAGCATCTATAATATTGTTCGAAGCATCCAGTAAAGCTACCCCGTCATTTCCATTGAAATTAATAACGGAATTACTGGTTTGTGCTGCACTGGCTGCTGTTAAATAAGGGACTTCATTTCCGTTACCCGTATTTCCGATTAATACAGAACCCTGAGCCGGAATAATTACATTCAGCTCCATAGTCTGAGAGGGGGTGGGGGTGATATTAATTGTCCCGGCATCGCCGGAAATGTTATATAAAGCCAATTTTAATTGCGGAACAGCCGTATTTACAGGTGTATTGCTCAGGTTGGTTAATTCGATCCATTTGTTGACAGATGTACCTTCATAATATTGGCTGATGATAACCGGAGCGCTGACCAGTGGTGTTCCAATGGTTGTTGCAGTAAGTTTCGTAAATGTAGTTTGAAGATTAGGGGCAGGCGCTGCGTCTGCTGCGACTACGTAAATCTGATAAGCAGTAGAGGAACTTAACCCTGTCAGGCTTACCGAAGCTTCAGTAGCTGGCGTATTGGCAAAAGATCCGGCTTTAAAAGCAGGATTCCCACTTCCATCCAATCCGTTTTTAACCTGTACCGGTGTTAAAGGTGCAGTTCCTGTAGCAGGAATTAAAATATAATAGGTTGTTCCTGCTTCGTTAATATTACTGAGCAGCGTGATTGAATTGGCTGCGATATTGCTCAGCTTTGGGTAAGTTGCTGTATGAACAGGAGGCGTTAAATCGGCAGCACCTATTGTGGTGAAATGAAGTGTGGTGAAAGCCGTTTGAATGTTCGGTATTGCAGCTGCATCGGCCGATACCACAAAAAGATTATAAGCCGTAGCAGGGGTTAAACCATTTAGTGTAGTGACCGCATCTGAATTTGGTGTGTTGCTTAAAGAACCTGATTTAAACGCAGGGTTTCCGTTTCCATCTGTACCAGCCTTAATTTGTGTGGTGGTTGATGGGGCAGTTCCTGTAGCAGGAATTAAAACATAATAGGTTGTTCCTGTTTCATCGATGTTGCTCGACAGGTCAACAGAAGCCGAAGTAATCGCACTGGCTTTAGGAAAACCTGAAGCATTAACCGGAGGGGTAATATCAGCGCCCCCGCCCAAATCTGTAATTGTACCTCCAATTTTTAGTCCCTGGTTGGGATCAGGGGAGAAGAACCCCCATCCGCCTGTAGAAGTTTGTCCACTGGCAAAATAACGGAAAGTAACCACAGTTCCTGCAGCTACGTTTTGTAGTGCAGCAATGCCCGACAAATCGATAGTTGGATAAACTACAGGAGCTGCTCCTGTTTTGGTAATCATAGTCGGTGAACCAATCAGGGTAAATGTGCTGTTATCCAGACTATAGGCAAATTGATTGGATGCACCTGCATTTAAGAAATAACTTGCAGTACCCTGGTATGCCGCGTCGATTGTTGATAAAGACATCTTTTTGCCAGCGGCCGCCGTAAGGGTGAATTCAAAATAATTGGGGTTGGTTGTTGAAATACCTGTATTTCCGAATTTAACCGTTCGGAAAGAGTTAGCACCTGCACTGGCAACCGCTGTTGCAGAACGTGTCAATATCGGGGTAAAGGAAAGTCCGGGGTCAGCATTTGTTGCTGTAGCAGTGCTTAAAAGACCAGGTCCGGTAAAGTTCCAGCTCGCTAGCTGAGCAAACAGTTGCGCCGGGAGAAAAAGACCTGAAAACAGTAAGATTAAGAGTAGCTTTTTTTTCATAGGTAAAATTTTTGTTTAGCGGACAAAAATATACGGATTAAAAGGCTCTAATGTTAGCTTAGTATTAATTATTGTGTTTGTGGAAAACTAAATTTAATGATACATTCGCAGCTTATTTAAGCCAGCACCATGGACATCATTGTTAATTCCTATCCTCTTTTGATTGCTGATGTTATCAGTTTTTTATTGACTGTTTTTGTGTTGTGGCTGATTGTGAGATTGGTGCGCTGGGGAATTAAAAAGAATGCGGAGTAAAGGAATCAAGTCATCAACTTGTGGATCAGGGATTAGATTTCAAGTTTTGGGTTGATATCTTTTGAGTTCAAAGCAGCTGGTTACGATTCTTTAATAAGCTAATTACTTCCTGATTTTCCAGGCTTGCTACTTTGACGAAAGTTCTCTGATGCCTTTCGGTTTCCATTGATTGTTTCCTTGTGCCCCTTACAGAACTTTTGAAACAACCTGTACTCCAAACTGCTGCTTTAAAAATGAAATCGTCAAGGATTCCCTTTGAAAATTTACCCGTTAAACATCCCATAATAAATAAATGCCTTTCCACCAATGTAGGCTATTAGCGTTAAAGATTATCCTGATGCGTAAAAAATGTCCGTAATTGTCCGTAATTGTCCGTAATTGTCCGCGGCTGTCTGCAATTGTCCGCGGTTATCCGCAGTGTTGTCCGTGCGTTAGTTAAAGGGGAAATTATAATTCCATTAATCTTCATCCGGTTATGATCTGGTTGTGCCTGAGTGGTGGTCGGGGTGACAGCGGGTTGTAAACAGGCTTTAAGCATAGCAACTCTAAGTCATTTCAACTAGTTGTTTTGACCTGGACTTGCCATGCTCTCGCGTTACTTTAGCATTGCTCTTACCCTAACGAGTACTCGGACAGTACTCAGGCAGTACCCGGCCGGTATAGATCTGTTATTTAGCTATTTTGAATTTATTTACTAACAGCCCGGCCTTGTTTCGCCTGAGTCATTCCCATGCAAATTGAAAGCTTTCAGCGCAACTTCCAGAGGCATAAGCACATCCGTGATCGCAAAGACTTTCTGTTGAGCATGCCAAAATTTATGCTTAAAAAAGAGCCTCCTCCACAAGTTTATAACTTGATCGGGGTAAAGGCAGAGACTGTAAGAAAATAGATCAAAAAAAAATCCGTTCTTAAAGAAAGAACGGATTTTTTAAGCTATTAGTGGTGGGAGATACTGGGTTCGAACCAGTGACCCCCTGCTTGTAAGGCAGGTGCTCTGAACCAGCTGAGCTAATCTCCCTTTGGTTCTTGCCATGTGACAGCCTGGCGGG
Organism: Pedobacter sp. UYP1; assembly: GCF_040547305.1. Lineage (NCBI taxonomy): Bacteria > Pseudomonadati > Bacteroidota > Sphingobacteriia > Sphingobacteriales > Sphingobacteriaceae > Pedobacter > Pedobacter sp. UYP1. The sequence goes on from NZ_JBEPPL010000002.1 coordinate 638,245, forward strand.
CTTTTTTGTTGGTGGGAGATACTGGGTTCGAACCAGTGACCCCCTGCTTGTAAGGCAGGTGCTCTGAACCAGCTGAGCTAATCTCCCCTTGGTTCTTCCCTCGTCGTTTCTGCTATTTGAATAACCTTCTTCGTTGTTGGGAGTGCAAATATACACCTCTAAACTAAAACTCCAAAACTTTTTTAATATTTTTAAGATAAGATCTCTTCCAATACCTGGTGAGATTTTATTTCTCCAAAAGAAGCCGTGTGTAAGGTGTAGTATATCAGTATTTTATCAAGAATGAGCCTTCTTGTCGCATTGTCTATTTTTATTTCATTTAATTTTTCAAAAGGAGTCGTAAACAAAGAAATAAATAATTCTGCTGCTGTTTTTTCTATAAAATATGGATGAACGGGAGGTAGAGACTTGAATTCACCCTCCTGTAAATCGAAATAACTCTGATCGCTTTTAGTCTCTGTACTTGGTGCAAAACCTAAAAACCGGGATAACTTCAGCAAAAAAGCAAGGTGAAAATTCGCACCTCCCTGATCCGTCTCATCAAACCAGGAAACCGCATTAAAAATGTAATCAAAAATATTTTCATCCGCATTCTGCTGACGGATACTTTTATAAAGCACTTCATTCAGGAACATAATTATCGTACTTTTGATAATATCATAAGGGATAGTCCGGAATACCGGAGAAGGCCTGAGTTCAGAAATCCGCTGGATACTGGAATTCGTCTTATGGTAAACAACCATATCGACCAGGTGAAGTGCCTGCAGCATATTCATCCGGATCTTAGCTTTTGGCTTCTTGACCCCATTCACCATATAAGACTGAATGCCGAATTTCGCGGTAAAGATTTGCACCACTACACTGCTTTCGCTGTATAAAGTCGTTTTTAAAACTATTCCACGGGTTTTGTGGAGCATATCAGATCAATTTTGGGATAAAAATAATAGCCGCTATAATTACAGAAATGAAAGCCGCAACAATGACAGCGCCCGCAGCTACGTCCTTAACTTTTCCTGCCTTCACATTGAACTCTGGCGAAACCAGGTCGACCAATAACTCAATTGCCGTATTTAAAAGTTCAGCAACCAGGACCAGGCCAATAGCCAGAACAATCCATAGCCACTCATTGCCAGATAATTGAAAATACCAGCCTGCAATTCCAACCAATATAGTTGCGACCAGGTGGATTTGAAAGTTCATTTGCGTTTTTACCGTATAAGCGATCCCGGATAACGCATATCCAAAACTCTTGATTAATCTTCGCATAGCATCAGCTTATCATCAAACTTATAAAGAAAAACTAATATTTGACTTTAATACCCACTTACATCGTTATTTTTACCTAATCAACACAATTTCTTATTCAAGAAACAGTTTATTTTCCTTTATTTGCTGATTCGATTTAGGGGCTATTTAAACAAGACCTTTTCGCTTTAACAATTCAGATATTTTAATCAAACATGGAAACCACTACTCCCGTTAAAAAAAATAGTTCTATTATCCCGCTTGTTACAATGACGCTCCTTTTCTTTATGTGGGGATTTATTACCTGTATGAACGATATTTTAATTCCGCACTTAAAAGTGCAGTTTAACTTAAACTTTCAACAGTCAATGCTGGTACAGTTCGCCTTTTTTGGTGCTTATTTTATCGGATCATTAATCTACTTCCTGATTTCATATTTTAACGGAGACCCAGTTAACAAAGTCGGTTATAAAAAAGGAATTATTGCAGGGGTATTGCTTTCGGCTGTCGGTTGCTGCTTATTCTATCCTGCAGCAACCCTGTCAATTTACGGTGTGTTTCTGGCTGCCTTATTTGTACTGGGTTTAGGATTTACAATTCTGCAGATTACTGCGAATGCCTATGTAACCTTATTAGGGCCAGAAGAAAGCGCTTCGAGTCGTTTAAACCTGACTCAGGCTTTTAACTCTTTCGGAACAACCATTGCCCCAATTCTTGGAGGTCATTTAATATTTACCCTGTTCCTGGAAAAAAACGGTACCGCTTCAGCAGACTCTACCCGTATCCCTTACCTGATTTTTGCAGGTATCCTTGTCGTGCTTGCGCTAATCATCAGCCGGGTTAAGCTTCCATCTTTCAGCAGTGAAGAATCTTCAGAAAGAGGTTTAGGTGCCTTGAAATTTCCACAATTAAAACTAGGAATCTTTGGTATCTTCTGTTACGTAGGTGCCGAAGTAGGTATCGGAAGCTTACTGATTGCCTTTATGGAACAACCAGATGTAACTAACCTGACAGAAGTGGTCAGTAAAAATTATCTTGCCCTGTACTGGGGTGGAGCAATGATTGGAAGATTCTTAGGCGCGATCTCATTAAGTGAATTGCCACAAACCAAGAAGTTTATTTATATGGTTCTTGCCGCTGCGGCTGTCTATTTACTGGTCTTTAGTATCGTTGACCTGACCTTTGCACAAACGAGCTTCTTTATCGTGTTTATCGTGTTGAATATTGTGGCTTTTGTAATCGGTAAATCTGCTCCGGCACGTACACTGGTAATTTTTGCAGCAGTGAATATTGTTTTATTGCTGGTTTCTATTTTCAGCAAAGGCAGCATGGCCTTATATCCTATTTTGGGAATCGGATTGTTTAACTCGATTATGTTTTCCAATATTTATACCCTATCGATTTCGGGATTAGGAAAATACGTAAGTCAGGGTTCATCTTTACTGGTTATGGCGATTTTAGGAGGTGCTTTATTACCATTGGTTCAAGGCAGTATTGCTGATTCATCAGGCATTCAAACTTCATTTATCCTGCCTGCATTATGTTATTTATATATCCTGATTTTCGGATTGTACTGTGCCAAACGTGGTCATGGCGCAGAAGGTGGTGCTGTCAGGACCAATCATTAAATAGCCCATTTTTATCAGAAACCGCCTGTTTTTTATCAAGAAACAGGCGGTTTCTGCTTTTATTAACAATATGGTAATGTCAGGTTCAGGTTAAGCGCATAGCCGAAGGATATTTTTGCGGTTACTAATTGCACACACATGAACAGAAGATCATTATTAAAAGGAGGTTTATTAGCCGGAATTGGTTTACCTTTTTTATCACCGTCAGACTTGCTGGCTCAATCCAAACCATTGGCTAAAAAAGCGAAGAACATTATTATGCTGGTTAGCGATGGAATGAGTATTGGCACTTTAAACATGGCAGACCTTTATGCAAACCGAACCTTTGGTAAAAGCACAAACTGGATACAACTTTATAAAGACTCAAAAGTTACCCGTGCACTGATGGATACGGCCTCAGCAAGTTCTCTGGTTACGGATTCTGCAGCTGCGAGTTCCTCATGGGGTGGAGGGATGCGTGTTAAGAACGGATCTTTGAACGTGGGCCCGAAAGGGGAAACACCGCAGCCAATTTTACAGAAATTTAAACAGAGTGGTAAAAAGGTAGGCTGTGTAACTACAGTCCCAATTACCCATGCTACACCAGCAGGATTCTGTGTCAATATAGATAGCCGTGACGGACAAGATGAAATCGCAGAAATGTATCTGAAATTAAAGTTCGATGTGATGCTGGGCGGTGGCTCAGAGCACTTTGATACCAAAAGAAAAAGCGGGAGTATTATCCCTCAATTTCAGGCTCAAGGCTTTAAAGTTGCTCAGAACAGAGACGAGCTTATGCGCCTTACAAACGCTGGCCCGGTACTCGGTATTTTTGCACCAGATGGTTTACCTTATGAGCTAGACCGGAAAAACTCTCCTGAATTGCTGAAAAGTACACCTTCTCTGGCCGAAATGATGAACAAAGCCATTGCGCTGATGAAAGACAATCCTAAGGGGTTCGCCTTACAAGTAGAAGGAGGAAAAGTAGACTGGGCTGCGCATGGTAATGATACCGGAGGTTTGATATTTGATCAGCTGGCTTTTGATGAAGCCGTAGGTCAGGCTATTGAATTTGCAGAGCAAGACGGCGAGACACTTGTCATTATCACTACAGACCATGGCAATGCAAACCCTGGTTTATTCTATGGAGACAGCAACAAAGACTTTGACCGCATTCAACATTTCAAACATAGCAATGAATGGATTTTAAATCAGCTGAACAATTCATCAAGCGAGAAAAACGTAGCTGAATTAATTGAAGCAGGAACGGGTATTGGAGTTACAGCTGCCGAAGCAAAGCAATTACTCGCACACTTTTCTGACATCATTCCCGGGCAGTTATACAATGCCGCTAACCTGCCTTTTAACGAGCTGGCAAAGATTCAGGCAAAATATACATTGGTACAATGGGCAGGAATGAACCATACCGCAGACTATGTAGAACTGACTATGTTTGGCCCTGGAAGTGAATTGTTAAAGCCATTCATAAAAAACTATGAGCTGCATAATTTCATGTTAAATGCAGCTGCACTTTCTTCAGAATTCTTAGCCCCGGTAGTTAAATCTTAGCAGTTATTTAAGCTTTTACCAAGGGAAATCCCCTATATGTATCAATTAACGCTTACCTTTGAGGTAAGCGTTAAATTATGTCCGTTGAAAAACTAGTACTGCATCCCCGAAATCTACACCGTTCAAGGTATGATTTTCCACAATTAATTAACAGTTGCCCGCAACTAGAGCAATTTGTATTTATCAACCCTTATGGTGATCAATCTGTCGATTTTTCAAATCCTGAAGCGGTAAAAACTTTAAATAAAGCCTTATTGATCTATTTTTACGGATTGTCCGATTGGGATATTCCTGAAAACTACTTATGTCCGCCAATTCCGGGCAGAGCCGATTATATTCATTACCTGGCAGATTTACTGGCCTCGGCTAATGGAAACGAAATCCCTAAAGGGAATTCGGTCAAAGTGCTGGATATCGGGGTGGGTGCAAACTGTGTTTACCCGATTATCGGACATCAGGAATACGGCTGGTCATTTGTTGGTTCAGACGTAGATAAACGCGCAATTAGTTCAGCAGAAAATATTGCTGCAATTAATCCTCCGTTAGCCAGTGATTTAACTTTCAGAATGCAGAATTCCGCTTCCAGTATATTCAAAGGAGTAGTAAAACCGGGCGAGCTATTTGACCTGACTTTATGTAATCCACCTTTTCATGCTTCTGCAGAAGAAGCGCAAATGGGCAGTCAGCGTAAAGTGCGTAACCTGGGCAAACAGAAGGGAAGAGAAGCCGTACTTAATTTCGGTGGACAGAGCTCTGAATTATGGTGTAAAGGCGGCGAAGTAGAGTTTATCAGGAGGATGATTGAAGAAAGCGCGCAGATTGCTAAGCAATGCGTCTGGTTTACTACATTAGTGTCAAAAAGTGCTCATTTATCAACGGTTTATTATGCCCTGGATAAGGTAGGTGTTAAAGGCGTGAGAACTGTAGAAATGGCTCAGGGACAGAAGCAAAGTCGTTTTGTGGCCTGGACTTTTTTATCAGCAGATGAGCAGGCGGAATGGAGTAAAAAGCGATGGAAAAAATAATTTAATATCTTAACTTTAAGCCATGATCTATAAACCCACTTATCAGGCAGCTCAAATTATCGCTCCTAAAGTTGAAGCCATTTTTGCTCAGCATCTTGCTGCGGCAAGAGAAAGTGGAGAGGAAGATCTTGCTCCATTGCCTTCGGCAGAGATTGTAGAGGCGATTATTGATGCCACCTTTTGGGCGAGTATCCGAAAGGAAGAAGGTCATTCACCAAAAATATCACTGGCTTTTTTACCACCTGCACAAGGAGGCAGCCCCTTGCTTTTTAAAAATCGTTTACCGCTTAACCCGACTATCTTAACCAAGATTGCACCCGGTGTTGAACGTCCCGGTATTCATATCGGTGTGTGGCAGGAAGATGGTGAACTCTATATTTGGGGAACCACAACCAGTATCCCTAATTTTTGTTTTGTATTAGACGTCTCTGAACCTGCACTGCTGGTGATTAAACACCGCAGGATCTATGGATTTGGAAAATTTACCAATATAGCTGTCCTTAAAGGTGATCAGATTAAGATTGTGGATGTGAACAGTGCCAGGCACCCGGATTGTCCGCCAATGTTGTTGTCATTGCTGGATCTTACGGCACCTTCTTACTGGAATGACACGGTGAATGTGCTGATTCAACTGGCTGTATCTATGCGCTCTCATCAGCGTGGAGGAACGCTGCTGGTCGTTCCTAACGGAACAAAGAACTGGCTGCAATCGATTATCAAGCCAATTCAATATGGAATACAACCTGCATTTTGTGGGTTGTCAAATCTATTAAAGCAAGACCGGAAACAGGCGAGCCAGATCTTTTGGCAAACGGTGTTGAAAAGAGAGGTAGAGCATCTGGCTGGTTTAACGGCTATAGACGGAGCAACAGTAATCAGTGATGATTATGAACTCCTGGCTTTTGGCGCTAAAATAGGACGCGCAAAAGGTAAAGAGCTGATTGAAGAATTATCCTTTATAGAACCCATTGCTGGTGGCGGGGCAGTGGTGATGCATCCAGCTAAAGTAGGAGGGACACGTCACCTTTCTGCTGCACAGTTTATACAGGATCAGAATGATGCAATTGCGTTGGTAGCTTCTCAGGATGGGCATTTTACTATTTATTCCTGGTCACCAATACAGGAAAGAGTAATGGCACACCGCATTGATACGCTATTGTTATAGGCATAAAAAAAGCGTTCATCTCCATGAACGCTAAAAAATTAATATATTATTTAGATTCTTATTTACGAAAATATAATAGCTCCGGCGATCACGCCAAGGAACAAAATCAACATCACTATTCTATCCAATGTAACCCACTGTTTTTGGGTAAGTGCTTTTTCTTGTTTCTCGCGCTCTGACCTGGCAAAGGCATGAGTAATCAGATTCAATTTAATTAGCATAAGCAGAGGTATTTAATGATACAATGATGTTTAACCTAAAACAAACCCTGCGCCAAAAAAGAGAATACTGTTAAAATGTTGATAATTATTTCTTTCTGTTGACAAGGCTTTTTTATTTTATAGCTAGCAGGTGTTTTTGTGGGAGAGTTACTGATGCAATCATTTGTGTCTGTACTAATTAGCAAACATTATTTGTCTTGAAATCTTTGGCCTGGATTTAGCCGTATATTTGAAATATCAATCTGCCTTTTTATGATCTCGCTACCGGTTATTATCTTCTTTATTGTCTTTTTAATTGGCTGTGCCATTGCTTACCCCTACGTGTTTAAAGGTGAAGATCAGCCAGCAATGTCAACCTTTGATGTGCTTAAACTTAATGCGATCCTGATTGTTGTAGGCACGGTTGCTACCTTGTGGTATAGTGTGGGCGCAGAAATTATTGTAGCGGGCCTTTACTTCGTTGCCTGCGTGCTGATTGCTATCGCTTCCCGAAGATGGATCTGGTTAGTCGGTGGGGTAATCGGACTGATTCCCGGGCTCATTACCTGGTGGTTTTTTATCAGTAATCTGGCTGGCGGACGCGTTTAATCCCCTAAAATTCTTCTCTTCATTTTTTTATTTAAAATTATTCAGCTTTAAATCAGCTAGTTATACTGTTTTTTATGTTGCCTATAGTACTATGTATTGCATATTACTATATAAAACACATAACTTTGAATTATGATAGCAGAAAATACACAAACGCAAATGCGGAAGGGCATACTGGAATATTGTGTGCTCCTGATTATATCAAGAGGAGAGATTTATGCCTCTGATATCATCGCTGAATTAAAGTCAGCCAAATTACTGGTTGTAGAGGGGACGCTTTATCCGTTATTGACCAGGTTGAAAAATAACGGACTACTGAGTTATAACTGGGTAGAATCAACCTCAGGGCCGCCTCGTAAATATTACACACTGACACCTTTAGGGACTGCAATGCTGGCCCAACTGGACGGAACCTGGCAAGAGTTATCATTCGCTATTGCAAAATCAAAGAACCAAACTAACCCTTAAACTCATGAAGAAGACACTAAACATAAATATTGGCAATTCCATCATTCACATTGAGGAAGACGCCTATGAACTATTGACCACTTACCTGATTGAGGTTAAACAACACTTCGGGAAAAGTGCGGATGACTTTGAAATTGTTTCTGACATTGAGAACCGGATTGCAGAAATGTTTACTGAGATTTTGCACACACAGCAGAAACAAGTGATTGAACTGGCAGATGTACAGGTTGTAATCGGCTTAATGGGCTCGGTCAAAGATTTTGAAGAACAGTCTGAAGAAGATCCTGCAGCTGATTACAATAACACATATTCTTCTGCATTTGCGGAACGTAAAATCTACAGAGACACCGACGAGGCCATGGTTGCAGGTGTTTGTGCTGGTTTGAGCCATTACCTTAAAATGGATGTAAGCATTATCCGGATCGTTGCCGCTTTATCGGTGATGTTAGGTGGTTCAGGTTTGATTGCTTACCTGGTTTTATGGATAGCGATCCCTAAAGCTTCTACCCGGGCAGAACGCATGGCCATGAAAGGAGAAGCGGCAAACCTGCAGGGATTTAAAAGAAGTTTTGAAGAAGAACTATCCAATCTAAAAGATAACCTGAAAAATGCGAATGAGCATTTGCGTCCTTTTGTGAAACATTCTGGTAACTTCATCACAGAATTCATCACTGTTCTGGGAACGTTTTTACAAGGTTCCGGGAAGATTATTTTTAAGTTCATCGCCATTGTCTTACTGCTGGTTGGTTCCGTGTTTTTATTGAGTGATTTTGTGGCACTGGCTTCCATTCTTGGTGTCTGGTATTCTGGCGCTGCGCAGGTATTCCCTTTTAACATTGTAAACGGATCTTACCTGACCATTTTTAGTGTGGCGGCTTTCTTCACCATAGCGATCCCTTTACTGGGTATGATTCTGCTTTCTATAAGAGTTGCTTTTAATAGTCGTCCTATTCACCAGATGTTATCTTATGCTCTGCTTTTAATCTGGTTATGTGCACTTTCGGTTGGGATTTTCTTTATTGCAAAAACGGGTACTGAATTTAAAGAACAAGCTAGCTTTACGCAGACCTTATCTTTAAAGACTTACCCGGTTTACACATTGGAAATGGATAAAACTATGTTCTTCAGTAAAGAAGATAGCTTACAATATCGCTTAAATTCATCCGATTTTATCGGAAAGATTATTCAGAAAGATCCTGAAAGATCATCCGCTGCCCCTAGAAATGTATCGATCAGAATAGAAAAAAGTGAAGGTAACGTGCCTGTACTGATCCAAAGTTACAGTTCACAAGGAAGGGATTTCGCTATGGCACTGAACCATGCAAAGAATATCCGCTATGATTTTGCACAGCAGGATTCCTTATTGAAATTTGGTTCTGAAGTACATTTGAAAAAACAGGAATACTGGAGAGACCAGCGGGTTGAATTACTGATTAAACTACCTGTAGGAACTAAACTGCGGATTGGTAAAAACCTGGACCGTTACCTGAATGGCTATTCTCTTTGGGACTGTGACGATGAAAATTTTGTAGAGGACAGGTACGAAGGGGTAATGACTGAAGAAGGGTTAAAGTGCCAGCTGGAGAAAAAATAGGTAAATAATAAAGAGTTAGCTTCTGAATATTTTTTAGTAAATTTAATTAGCTAACTCTTAATATGTTATGAAAACCGTAAAACAACTACTCAGCACTAAATCAGCACAGATCTTTTCGGTTACGGCAGAAACATCTGTTCTGGATGCCCTTAGCGTAATGATGGAGAAAAACATCAGTGCGCTGCTCATCCTGGAAGGCAGTCAGTTATCAGGAATATTTACTGAAAGAGACTATGCCAGGAAAATCGTCCTTCGGGGAAAAACTTCTGCAGATACACCTTTAAGTGAAGTCATGACCGCCAGTCCAATTACAGTTTCTCCAAACGACAGTCTGGATCACTGCATGGAGATTATGACGGATAAGCACATCAGGCACTTACCCGTATTGGCTGACCACCAGATTATTGGGATGGTCTCAATTGGCGATGTGGTTAAATTCATCATCGAGGATCAAAAGCAGACCATTTCCCAATTGGAAGGTTATATCAACAGCTAGTATTCCAGCTGCTTATTTAACAGTATAACGGTATACATAACGGCCAACATTACCATTTGCATCTACGCCCTCAATCACTGCTCTGTAGGTTCCTTTACCGTCTGCATTATAAAACTCAAGCACGGTATCTCCAGTTGCATTGGTGACGATTTTAGGGTTCCAGTAAATCGTGGTCCTTAAATCGTTCCCTGTATAAGAGCTGGTTTGCGTCAGATATTTAGGTGCATAAAAATCTCTTGTTTTTGTATATCCTTTAGGGGTAAACTTAAGCATGTTGCTCTGTGGCATCATTTTCTTTAAGTCTGCCAGGCTCATATTTGACTTAGGAATCTTTTTCGTATTCACCACCAATACGCCATTACAGTTGTAATTCTTGAAAACAAGGCCCAGCTGATCCTTTAAGAAAATTTCAATGGACTCTACATCCGCAGGCTGAATACTGCCCAGGTTGACCGCATCTACTGCATTTCCATTAATGAATACCTGTACCGGCGTACTTTTATTTCCCTGCATATAATCGCGGGTAATGAAGAACCTGTCTGTATCGAAGGTAAGTCCCATCGCCATAGATTTAAGGCAGGTTAAAAGGTCATTACAACCACTTAATCTTTCTCCATCAATCATATGGTCTGGCATCATACTTAATCCTGTTAAAGCTGTATAATCCGTGTGGCTTGGTTTTTTGACCGTCGCTCCGGTAATTTTCACCTCTTTAAGTGTACGCAGATTGCTGTATTGTTTTTTACTGTTATCCAGGTAAGATGAAAGTGTGCTGTCAATATTGGCAATTTCAGTAGCCGGATAAGGATTGCTGGTTACCTCAGGGAAAGGAGGACTATCCAGGACAATCATCATATTGCTTCCTGTTGCATTATATTTTGCATTGATCAGTAATTCTGCACCATCTTCGAAAACCAGGTTAGGGAAAGCGAAAAGGCCAGAGTTTGTAGTCAGTGTTTCCGAAGAAAGTGTTCTTCCTGGGCTGGTTAAACGTAAAGCTCCTTTTCTGACCGGCATTCCTGTTCTGTCTCTTAAAATACCTGTGATACTCATTCCCTGCTCTGGAAGGTAAGTATTTGCAGGGAACCTGCCAGTCATAATTTCTTTGTAAGAGAAGCGGCGGTAACCCTGAGTCAGCATTAAAATATCAAGTTCTGCACGCTTTTTTTCATCGTTTTTCACGAAGTAATAGTTTGGACGTTCTACAAATCCCTGCAGGTCTGAGGTCAGTAACAAAGAACTCAATATCGTTGTTTCTGTAGTCTCATCTACCGGAACTTTCTGCTGATCGGTTACGCTAAGAGAGAAATTCCCTACTAAACGCTGTGTAGAATCTTTAGCAGAAATAGTCATTCTTACTTTTTGTCTGACTTTATAAGCAGGAAGGTCTGATTTTAAAGTCAGGTTCATCGCATTTTTGTGTAGTACAAAGGCCAAACGCTCACTGATTGGTTCTCCGGTTGCAGAGAAAAGTGTAAGCTGAACAATTCCTGAAGGAAATTTATCTGTTGGTATTTTTGCTGCGGTAACTTGTGTCTGTAATTTAGTTTGTGCAGCATAATATACCTGGCCGGCATTTTGTGCAATCAAATAAACACTTTTACCCTGGTTTTGCTGGAAGTAGGTATCACTGGCTACGATCTTGAAATTGATCACCTCCGGATTCGTGGTATTCGCCTGTACGGAAATTCCTGATTCAACAGGCTTTGGCAAGTCTACTATTTTTTTAGAACCATCACTGAAAGTGACAGTTGCTTTGTAAGTTTTACCACCTTCTGCATTCAGATAGAAGGCGCCCATGCCCAGATGGGTAGAACTAAATGCAGTAATCTGGTTGCCATCGCTATCAGCAATAGTTCCTTTAACTTCAATACCAAGCCCATCTTGTTTAATAGCTTTAAAGGCGATTTGTGTCGGGATACCCTTCACGAGTTCTCCGCCTTCAGGGAAGAATTGAATATCAGTACTTCCAGCTTTTGGTTTAAGCACAAAAGAAGAATTCAGGACTTCCTGGTTACCCATGTTAAGTTCTGTGGTCAGGTCTCCTTTGGTGATGATTTCATTTTTCTTTGGGGTGATACTTATTTTTAAAATCCCATTCTGGTCTGTAACGCCCCTGCCTTTACTTACCACTTCATAATTTGACATGACGCTCCAGTTGACTGGTTTATTGGCAAGAATGGCCTTGTCGAGATTTTTAAACTGAATCTGTGCATTGATGACCTGACTTTTATCGGTTTGTACGTTGTTATAAGTTAAATGGGTAATCAATTTCTTGTCAATAGCTTCTCCAATCGGAATAGTTTTAGTGAAGAAATAATCCGGGCTGGAATTGAACATCCAGACGGTATAGGCTCTGACATAATAATTGCCCTGTTTAAAGTTAACCATATCAAGCTCCAGGCTTCCGTAAGCTACACTGTTGGTCACTGGCAGTTTCATCGATTTGACCAGGGAATCCTGGCTGTTGATCACATCTACATAAACTACTTTGCTCAATGGCGAAGGAATATTCTGTTCAGAGGTCAGGTAAGCTTTGAAGAACATGGTATCCGCAACGCTGTAATATGGTTTATCAAAATGGAGATAGACTTTTTCTACAGGATGCTGTTCTGCAATGATCTTTGATTTGTTAAGAATATTGCTGAGCATAACGGTATCCTGTTGTGCTGATGCCTGGAATCCTAAAGAAAAGCAAAGTATAAATAATGCAAATGATATTTTAAAGTAGTTCATGAATGGCGGGTGATACAAGATTAATCTTGCTAATATATTGAATTATGCAGGAGCTTCCATAACCTTCGGGAACCTTTAACATATTTTGACATTTATGGATGGTTAACAGGCCGGTTATAGCGTGTTCCGGTTAAGTTACCTGTGAATCTACATCTAGTCTATATCAAGTCTACGTATTTACAGGAAAAGGTGGCCTCATATCAGAGTTAACCCCTACGCTTACCGAAGTCATTGTGCTGGAAACCCTGCTTTTTTTATCCCAAAAAAAGGAGCCTGGTTTCCCGGACTCCTTTTTATTTACTGCTTGAATTTAAACAGGTATTATTTTAGTTATATTCGATAACGAATTCATTTTTTGGGGTACGTACTTTTTTCAAGTTTACCAACCAGTCTTCGCTTTCGCTCCTGTAACCTAATGGTAACAGGGTAACACTGCGAAGACCTCTTTGTCTTAAACCTAATAATTCGTCCAGCTCAGCAGGATTAAATCCTTCCATTGGAGTTGCATCTACTTTTAACAAGGCAGCTTCTGCAAGTGCTACGCCAAAACCAATATATGCTTGTCTTGCGGCATGGTTAAAGTTTACTTCTTCAGTTCTTGTCGTGTAGTTTGAACTTAACTGGATTTCATAATCTGATGGAGTTTCATCAGGAAGGCCGCGCTCAGCGTTGGTACGGGCAAAAGAAGCTCTGATGTTTTGTTCCGTATAGTTATCCCATGCTGCAAAAATAAGCAAGTGTGAAGAATCAACTACTTGAGATTGTCCAAAAGCAACGCTCTGGATTTTTGCTTTTAATTCCTGGTTTGTGACTACGATTACTTTAAATGGCTGAAGGCCAGATGAAGTTGGCGCAAGACGTGCAGCTTCAATAATTTGGTCAACCTGGGCTTGTGGGACCTTTTCTCCGTTCATTTTTTTTGTTGCGTACCGCCATTTAAGCGCATCTATTAAACTCATATTTTTTTATTTTAAGGGTTGTATGTCTGTTGTAACATCTAATTAATAACAGTGTTAACAAATGTAAGTATGTTATTTAGGTTTGATCAAAACCAAGATTGATTTTACTTTTGGATGATATTGAATTAAATGAACGAAAAGAAATCTCCCTTAAGATTTGGATAAGTTTTGTTTTTTTAGTAAAATCGTTAATTGTTATGCTTGCATAAAATAAATGAGCGATCCGATTTTTACAGCAACAAGCAAAACGTCAATTTAATACCAACCAAATATGAAAAAGATTTTACTAAGTTTTTTACTGGCAGTGCCTATTCTGGGCTACTCCCAATCCTACCAGGTTAACCTTCAGGGACAAAAGCAAACCGCAATGGGCGGTGCAGGTACAGGGGTTGCTTTAGATGAAGCAGCTGTGTTTTTTAACCCTGGTGCGGTGTCTTTCCTTAAAAAGAATGGTGTACAGGCCGGCGGAAGCGCAATTTTCCTGAAAGCTGCTTTCAGAGAGAATGGTTCGAACATTACAGAATATACCAAAGAAAAATTAACAGTAGATCCATCTGTTTACGCGGTGTTTGGTAATCCGAATAACAGGCTTCGTTTTGGTTTGGGTGTTTATGTGCCATTTGGTGGTGCTGTACACTGGGATCCAAACTGGACTGGTAAATATACAGTGACTTCATTAGATCTTCAGGCTATTTATGTACAGCCTACTTTAAGTTACAAGATTACTGATCATATTGGTATCGGTGCGGGCTTTGTCTATACCAATGGAAAGGTTGATTTAAAGAGAGGTGTGCCGCTTACTTTAAACGATGGTACATCGGCTACTGCTCAGCTTAAAGGTCATTCTAATGATTTCGGCTGGAATGCGGGTATCTATGTAGAAACTGTATCTGGGGTAACCATCGGTGTAACACACCGTTCGCAGGTAACTGCACAGGTAAAAGAAGGAGATGCTATCTTCAGGGTTCCACCGGCATTGCAAGATGGTTTCCCGACTAAGTTTAGTGCTAACTTGCCTTTACCGGCAACATCTTCTATTGGTTTAGGATTTTATCCATCTTCAAAAACGATCATTGCGGTGGATGCAAACTGGGTTCACTGGAGTAAATACAAAGTACTTGCTTTTGACTACAATAACAATTCAAGAATTCCAAACACGAGTTCTCCGAGAAATTACCATGATGGAGGTGCTTTACGTGTAGGTATTCAGAATATGGCGACCGAGCGTTTAGCTTTAAGACTAGGTGCTGCCTACGCATTTACACCTGTTGGAAAAGGGTACGTAACACCAGAGGTTCCGGATGCTAACCGTATTCTGCTAAGTGCAGGTTTAGGTTACAAAGCATCTGAGCGTTTCAGCATTGATTTATCTTTCTTGTATGAAAATGTTAAATCAAGAAATGAAACCAATATAGAAACCAATTTAAGCGGGGATTTCAAAACCGTTGCTTATATCCCTGGCATTGCTTTATCTTATAAATGGTAATCACCTTTCAGCAAAACATTATGAACTCGAAATTTATATTCAGAAGTATTCTTGCAGTAGCTGTTGTTACAGCTGCGTCCTGCAAGCCAGAACTAAAAACAATAACCCCCAGTAAAGGGAGTGCAGATTTTACAAGATATATTGCGGTCGGAAACTCTTTAACTTCAGGTTTCGCTGATGGCGGATTATATCTGGAAGGTCAGCAGAATGCATTTCCACTGATGATTGGTACGCAAATGCAAACTGTTGGTGGTGGTACTTTCAGCATGCCTTTTTTCAATGCAAACCAGGCTGATGGATCAGGTTATAAAAAACTATCAAGCTTCACGGCTACAGGAGATCCTGTCATTACTGATGTACCTGCGCAGGCAGTGATCGGTTCGGCGAATGTTCCGGGTTTCGGAACGGTTCCTCTTTTTACAAAATATGCAGGTGATCTGAACAATTACGGTGTACCGGGAATCAGATTGAACAATATTACGCTTACTTATTACGGGAATTTAAATCCTTATTTTGAACGTTTGCTGCCAAATACTTCACCAGCGAATACAACGTCTTACCTGAGTTTTGTCAATGCTAAACCTTTTACTTTCTTTAGTATGTGGTTAGGTAATAATGACGTTTTGGGTTATGCAACTGGTGGGGCTGCTGTTGCAGCAGATTTCCCTACTGATAAAGCATTATTTACGCAATTGTATAATCTTGCTGCAAGTACAATGATCAAAGGTGGAGCTGGTGGTACTGGTGCTAAAGGTGTAGTCGCTACTATTCCTGATGTTTTGAGTACGCCTTATTTTACAACAGTTACTTTAAAAGCATTGTTAACAGCGGTTCAGGCTTCTGCGCCAACTGTGCAGGCTATCTTTATTCAGCCTGGTACGGGAGCTCCGAGACCTGCTACAGCAGAGGATTATTTCTTACTTCCTTTAAAAGCTGCAAACTTGATCGGAAAACCTAACGGGGCAGGTTTGCCTTATGGTTTACATCCTGGAAATCCAGTTGAAAGTAAATATGTATTGGATAAAACAGAAGCTGCTGTGGTTGCTGATTATACAAATTCTTATAATGCAACGATCAAAAGTGTGGCAGCGGCAAATGGCCTTGCTTTAGTAGACGCCAATGCTTTGCTTAAAGCTTACGGGGCTGGTAAGGTAGTGAACGGTGCGGCAGTTAGCGCAGCATATATTACTGGAAATCTTTTCTCTTTAGATGGGATTCACCTGACTCCATTTGGTTACGCGATTGTAGCGAATGAGTTTATTAAATCTATCAATTCACAGTATGGATCTAGTGTTCCAACTGTAGATGTGACGAAATACAGAGGGGTTAAATTTCCTTAATTCCCTGGTAGAAATCTGTTAAAAAGCGGCCTCCCCAATTGGGAAGGCCGCTTTTTTTTATTAATTATAAATCTCCTATTTTCTTGTTGTCTCCAAATTCACTGGCTGCACAGCCATTTGTTCCGAAAGTATCTTTGCCAATACAAGCATTGTAGTTCCAGTAGTTACGGTCTCTGTAAAGCGGCCCCGGGCCAATTCCCCAGTCTCCATTGAAACTGAATTCATCTTTGTCACAGCCCATTCTTACGAGGTTGTTGGCAGTCAGGACTTCGTCTTTAGTGCCACCAGGGTTTCTGTAATCACCGTAATAAGAACATTCAAATCCTATGATAGTCTTGTCTCTGGAATCATGGTACATACCGTGAGCTAATTTCCCTACGTAGGCTTCCACTCTTTTTCCTTCAGCCAGATTTCTTCCGTTTCTGGTGAACCATCCTGAGTGTTGAAAGTAGGTGGTGGTGATGATGCGCTGGGCTTGTTTATCCACTTGAAGGACCATATGTTCCAGGTCATAATCATGACCGCCAACATTTCCAATACATGGTCTTTGGCGTTTGTATGCCCACCAATACTCTATAAAGATGCGGTTGGGGTCTGTAGGGTGTGTTTGTACATCGTAATAGGTGGGGAAGTCCATGCTTTTGGATTCTGGGTCTTTTTGAAAGACTAGTTTGCCGTTGCAGGTGATACTGGATTGAAGAGTATTTGCCCAAATGTCTTCTACGGGAGAAGGGTATTCGGGGGCTGCACGGTCAAATTTGATGAGGGGTGCAAATTTTATTGCCCAGTTGACAGCTTCGCTGGTGTTTACTTTGGTTGGGCTTTCCTGACAACTCGCGCAGAAGGTGGCTTGGGTTGCACTGATTCCTGTTTTTGAGGTTTTACTGCTGGTTTCCTGCTGGTCAGATTTTTTACATTGGACGAGTAGGGTAGCCAGGGTTAATAGCGGAATGAAATAATTTTTTTTCATGGTTTTTGTTTTTCTTTAAGGTAAGAAATAACATGACCATAATTTATGTATGAGAAAGCTATGTTTACTGCACTGGACCGCTAAAAAATAAATGACCTGTTTTCATACTGGAATTCATGAAGAATGAATTAGGTACTGAAAACAGGTCATTTATTTTTTTAGCGGTTCAACTGGTTTTTCCAATTTGGCAGGATGATTAGCCTTTTTTGATTACCAGTTTTATTGATTAGTGTTTCAGCTTTGCTTTGAATACTTTTTCCAGTTTCTCCAATTTTGGTAAAATAACCAGTCTGCAGTAGGGCTGATCTGAATTTTTATTAAAGTAATCCTGGTGGTATCCTTCGGCTTTATAAAAAGTTTCTGCTTTTGTGATTTCAGTGACTACTGGTTTGCCGTAAGCGTTTGTTTTATTGAGTTGTGCTTTGTAGTGTTCTGCTGCTGCTTTTTGCTCAGGAGTGCTATAAAAGACTACTGAGCGGTATTGGGTGCCGACGTCTGCTCCCTGACGGTTTAGGGTTGTTGGGTCATGGCTTTTCCAGAATACTTCGAGCAGATCATCGTAGGAGATTTTTGCTGGGTCGTAGTTGAATTCAATAACTTCTGCGTGTCCGGTTGTGCCTGAGCAAACTTCTTCGTAGGTTGGATTTGGGTAAGAGCCTCCTTCAAAGCCTGATCTGACTGCGGTTACTCCATCTAGTTTCTGGAAGAGGGCTTCTGAGCACCAGAAGCAGCCCATACCGAAGGTGGCTTTCTGTAGTTTTTTCTGCTGTGCGTTTGCTCCGTTTATGGATACAAACAGAAGCATTATGATTACCAGGTATTTCATTTTGTGTGTGTTTAGGATATAAATTTAATGGATTTATGATTAGAAATACGTGGGTAAAGGGGTTGTGGTTTTGTTGGTGTCCTAAATTGACAGTGTGCTGATAAAATGTGGTTGTTGATTGGGTGTGCGGTAATTCTGTTAATAAAAACATTAGTCGATCGCCAGGTGTTGGTAAGTATAGTGGTCAACTGATATTATCGGTTATATTGGGGGTTTGTTGGTAAATGTTAATAACTTAAAATGTTGTAAATTAGTGTGATGCTGTGGTGTAATTCATATTAAGCGAGTTTATTAACAATTGTTTTATAGTTTTGAATCAAACATTAAAGAAATATTATGTCTACACCTTATATTCCAACCTTAGATCTTGGTTCTTATATTGACGGAACGGAACACGATCGTAAAAAATTTTCTGACGAACTGGGCAGAGCTTTCAATGATTCGGGCTTTGTAACGATTACTAATCATGGCTTAAGCCAGGAGTTGATTGATAAATTATATCAGAATATTCAAGGGGTTTTCCGTTTGCCGGCTGATCAGAAAGCAAAATACGAAAAACCTGAGCTTGCGGGACAACGTGGTTATACGAGCCCGGGTAAAGAAACTGCTAAGGGTGCTAAAACTGCAGATCTTAAAGAATTCTGGCAAATTGGTCAGACGGTAGTTGATGGTGATCCGATTAAATATGAGTATCCTGATAATGAGTATTTGGAAGAGATTCCAGGATTCAACGAGGTAACGAATGAGGTTTATCAAAAGCTGGAGAGTAATGGTAAACATTTGTTGAGAGCGATTGCTACTTATTTAGGCTTACCTATTGATTATTTTGATCAGCATGTGCATAACGGAAATTCTATTTTGAGAGGTATTCATTACTTCCCGATCGAGAATCCTGAAGCATTACCTGATGATGCTGTACGTGCTGGTGCGCATGAGGATATTAACTTGATTACTTTACTGATCGGTGCTAGTGCTGATGGTTTAGAAGTGCTGACTCGCAGCAATGAGTGGTTGCCGATTAAGGCGCATCATTCTGATATCGTTGTGAATGTTGGTGATATGTTGCAGCGTTTAACGAACAATAAGCTTCGTTCTACTACGCACAGGGTGGTTAATCCACCAAGAGAGCTGATGAAGACTTCACGCTTTTCAGTACCTTTCTTCCTGCACCCACGTTCTGATATGGACTTAACTAGTCTTGATTCTTGTGTGGATGAGGCGCATCCAAAACAATATACTGATATGACGGCTGGTGAGTATCTGGACGAACGTCTAAGAGAAATAGGCTTGAAGAAGTAAGAAATCTTAAGCATAAAAAAAGGGTTCATGAAAATGAACCCTTTTTTGTTATTCCGAGCCTTCTATCGGGATCGAACCAATGACCTACTGATTACAAGTCAGTTGCTCTACCAGCTGAGCTAAGAAGGCTTTAATGTCCGGTTATTCGCTAACCGGGTGCAATTATAGAAAAATTGATCCTGAATACAAAATCTCTTCTTTAAAAAAAACGGTTTATTTTTATATCTCCCTGTTTTATAGGGATTTTATTTTTTGCAGCCTTTTGGTTTATTTGTCCATTCCTTTGTCGATTGCCTGATTAATGACGTCCTGAATACGGGAACGGATACCCATGCTGACTAGCTTATTGGTGACTGATGGATTAACACGGTTGGATAAAAACACGTAAACCAGGCCTCTTGATGGGTCTACCCAGACTGCTGTACCAGTATAACCGGTGTGGCCATAGGTTTGTGAGGAAGCTGTTGAAGAAGGGTATTTCTTAGAGAGGTTCGGATCCCAGCGGTCGAATCCCAGTCCTCTTCTGCTCACGTTGGATTGTTGTGCGGTAAAGGTCTCTACTGTGCCCGGTTTGAAATAGGTCTGGCCACCGTAGGTTCCTTTATTCAGAAACATCTGGTACATAATGGCCATGTCATTGGTGCTGGCAAACAGACCTGCATGTCCTGAAACACCACCGACTAACGCTGCTCCCTGGTCATGAACGTAACCTACCAGTAATGTTTTTCTGAAATAGGTGTCGTCCTCTGTTGGAATGATCTGATCTCTGCTGAATCTGTTTCTTGGCAGAAAACCGGCAGTTTGCATGCCTAAGGGTGCATAAAAGTTCTCAGCTGTATAGATGTTCAGAGGCTCTCCGCTGATTTGCTCCACGATATCTTTCATGACATACATACTGATGTCGCTATATACGTATTTACCTCTGGTTCTGATTGGGGCGTTCAGCATTTGAGGCCACATGACGTCTTTGAAATAATCTTTTCTGATGAAATATCCGTCAGCAACTTTTGTAGGGTAAGCTGCGGATGAATCCGGACTATGGTCGGTTGCTTTAACGCCGTCGTGGAAGGCGATGTAAGGAATGAAGCCTGCCTGGTGCAGCATGACTTCGCGTACCGGAATTTCGTTCATCGCAGTTGGTCTTGCCAGGGCAATGTATGCGCCAATATTGGTATCTAGTTTTAGTTTATTTTGCTCTACTAAACGCATGACCATAGGTGTGGTCGCTGTTATTTTGGTGATGGAAGCGAGGTCAAATATATCGGTGACTTTATCTGCAGGGCCACCGTAGGTGTGGGTTCCGTAAGCTTTATTAAAGATCACTTTGCCGTCTTTTGCGACTAATACGACCATGCCTGGTGCGGCTCTCGCGGCAATTGCTTCGGCAGTAATTCTATCAATATCCCGCAGGTTATCACTGTTGACACCGGCATCTTCGGGAACGGTGTAACGTAAACGGGTAACGGTAGTGGTAAAACCTGATCCGGCAAGGTATTTTCCTGAGATGTTACGGGGTAGTTTGTTGCTTGCAGCTATTCCTCCAAAAATTATTTGTGGGATGAGTGAAGCTGATTGTATGCTTTTGTCCTGAGTCCAGACTATAGGGGCGTTTAGGGAGTCAAAGGGAACCAGGTTGGTTTGCTGGCCGTACAGGGCAACAATAACTGATTTGGTTTTGGCCAGTGAGTTGATAAAATTGATATATTTCGGCTTCGTTGTTTCGAGATCCTGGATGGAAATGATAATGGTGTTGAAGAATTTCAGGTCGTCCTCGAGCTTTAGGAGTTCGGGTGAGTTTTCATATTTTGCGGAGCTGAAAGGGGTGACTTTCGCATATTTATTCAGCAAACTGTCCGAAGTATTCTGAAAAGCGAAACCCAGGCTAACTGAGGCTATGTTTTTCTTTTCTAAGGCTGTTAGCGGGATAATGTTCTGCTGATTATTCAGCAAAACGGTATGCTGAAGGATGTTAGTGTTGACTTTCAGCAAGTCTTCATTTCTTTGATGATCTTGTGCACAAGCACTGAAGGTTGATATCGCAAGAAGACAAACGGTGATAGTTTGAACAAGATTGTTTTTGTACATAAAAAGCTTATAGTTCATTCAGAACGCTAAAGATATAAAAAGCTTGTACCGGGTTCGTCATTAAATGGTATTTATAATCAAAAGATTTATGTATAAGGCTTATTTTCGTTAAATTAGCGACCTTTACCAAGGAACTAAATGTCAGATATAATACAACTTTTACCCGAGAGTGTTGCGAATCAAATTGCTGCCGGAGAGGTAGTTCAGCGACCTGCATCGGCAGTGAAAGAGTTGATGGAAAATGCCATTGATGCGGGGGCGAATAAGATACAATTGATCTTGAAAGATGCCGGAAAGGTACTTATTCAGGTGATCGATAATGGATGTGGGATGAGCGTTTCTGATGCACGTATGTGTTTTGAGCGTCATGCAACTTCAAAAGTGCGCAAAGCAGAAGATTTATTTGCTATCCGTACCATGGGTTTCCGTGGGGAGGCTATGGCATCTATTGCTGCAATCGCACAGGTTGAAATGAAAACCCGCCGTTATGAAGATGAACTGGGTACGCTGATCGAGATTGAAGGCGCAACGATAACTAAACAGGAGCCTGTAGCTACACCGCAGGGAACCAGTATATGTATCAAAAATCTATTCTTTAATACACCAGCCAGACGTAATTTTCTGAAGAGCAATCCTGCTGAAATGAGACATATTATCGATGAATTCCAAAGGGTTTCATTGGCTAATCCTGCAATCTCTTTCAGTTTGCATCATGATGGAATGGAGATTTTCAGACTCCCTTCTTCTGCTTTAAAACAACGGATAGTCCATCTATTTGGAAATAATTATAACGAAAGGCTGATTCCTGTAGAGGAAGATACCACGATTATTAACCTGAAAGGGTTTATAGGCAAGCCTCAGTTTGCAAAGAAAACAAGAGGGGAGCAGTTCTTTTTTGTGAACAATCGTTTCATCAGGGATAATTACCTGAACCATGCGATCAATAAAGCTTATGAAGATTTGTTATCAGATGATAACTTCCCGTTCTATGTGCTTTTTATAGATATTGACCCGGCTAAGATTGATGTCAATGTACATCCTACCAAAACAGAGATTAAATATCTGGATGAGAAATCTATTTATGCGATTATCCATTCTGCGGTTAAACGTTCTCTGGGAAGGTTTAATATCAGCCCGACAATTGATTTTGATCAGGAAACTGCTTTCAGCGGAATGATCAGTCCTAAGAACCTGGATGAAATTATTCCTCCGAGTATTAGTTTTAATCCTGATTTTAATCCTTTTGCGGACGAAAAGAGTGATAAAGGCTCTGGTTCTTCTGGCTTCAGAGGTACGGAGACTGGTTTTGGTGGTAAGGAGACTGGTTTTAGCGGTATAGAAACAGGATTCAGGAGTTCTAATGGCAGCGGTCATCAGCCTGTAGCTAAGAATTGGGGTTCATTGTATGAAATTTCTAAGGAGAAGCCGGCAGAGCAGGTTAAAATGGAATTGCCTGGAAATGGGCCTGATGACAAATATGCGCCGATACAAAAACAACTGATGCAGCTGCATAATAAATATATTATTTCGCAGATCAAGTCTGGTTTAATGCTGATTGATCAGCAGGCGGCACACGAAAGAATATTGTACGAGCGTTTTAGCATTAACCTGGAAGACCGTAAGGGGGCTTCTCAGCAAAGTTTATTTCCGCAAACGGTCACCTTAAGTCCGAATGATTATGAATTAGCGAAAAGTTTACTGGATGATATCAAGAGTCTGGGCTTTGAGGTCAGAGAGTTTGGGAAAAATACTTTAGTCATTGAGGGAATTCCTGTTGATCTGGGAAGTAACCAGATTAATGAAACTCAGCTTTTTGAACATTTAATAGAAGGATTTAAGAATTCTCAGCAAGAGTTAAAGCTGGATAAAAGGGATGCGCTGGCAAGGAGTATGGCTAAAAATAGTGCGATTAAAAGTGGTGTTGTTTTAGGTCAGCAAGAGATGAATATGCTGATTGAGCAGCTGTTTGCTTGTAAGGCACCAAACTTTAGTATTAGTGGCAGACCTGTCATCCAGACGATGTCACTGACAGAAATTGATAGAAAATTTGATAAGTAATGATGAATAATATTCATATACCTCCAGTTGTTAAGAACCTGTTGATCATCAATGTGTTGTTTTTTGCGGCGAAATATGTTTTTGAATCTAAAGGGATTGACCTGGGCTATTATCTGGGTGCTTTTTACTTTGATTCTCCGCTATTTAAAATCTGGCAGCCAATTACGTATATGTTTATGCATGGGAACTTTACCCATATTTTATTCAATATGTTTGCGCTGTTCTCTTTTGGTTCTGTCCTGGAAACCAGGTGGGGCACTAAACGGTTTATTAATTTTTACCTGATCACTGGTCTGGGTGCACTGGCCTTACAATGGGGCGTTCAGGCTTTTGAAGTTTATCAAATGACGGGGTCTGCGGTTAATCCCGGCGCTGTAACTATTGATATTGTAAAGGGCATGGCTTCTTTGAATTTAAGGGGTTTAAGTCCTGATCAGGGGCAAACGTTGTTAAGCATTTATTCCGGCCCTATGGTTGGGGCTTCGGGTGCTATATTTGGTTTGCTGGTTGCTTTTGGAATGCTTTATCCGAATGCCGAACTCTATATCATGTTTATTCCTGTACCTGTTAAGGCTAAGTATATCATCCCTGTTTATATTTTGATAGAACTGAGTTTGGGAGTAGCAAGTGTCCAGGGAGACTCGGTTGCGCATTATGCACACCTTGGTGGTGCATTGCTCGGGTTTATACTCGTGAAGTTATGGAAAGAGAAAAATACATTTTACGATTATTATGACTAAGAAAAATCTGTTTGAGGAACTGAAATATAAAGTTTTCCAGTCTGGGAACCCGGTATTTTTTTACATTGGGATCAATACGATTGTATATGTTGCTGTAGCCCTTTTTGGGGTTACGTATTTTCTTGCCGGGAATACGAATGTCCGGTTTTTGGATTATGTGAGTGAGTATGTTGCTTTTCCTGCAGCATTACCTAAACTGCCTTTTCGCTTTTATACAATACTGACTTATCAGTTTTTTCACAATGATATTTTTCACATCCTGTTTAATATGCTATGGCTGTTCTGGATGGGCAGGATCTTTCTGGACTTCCTGAAACCCCGCCAGTTCCATTTGGTATATCTTGCTGGTGGCGTGATGGGGGCAGTCGTTTATGCGCTTGCTTATAATATTTTCCCTGTTTTTGCTCCTTATATTCCTGCAGCAATAATCATTGGTTCATCAGCTTCTGTAATGGCTATTGCAGTGGCTACGGCTACTTTAGTTCCGGATTATTCAATGAGCCTGATGTTTATCGGAAATGTGAAACTAAAATATTTGCTGATGGCTTATATTGTGATCGATCTGATCAGCATTGCTTCTCAAAATCCGGGTGGCAGTTTTGCACATCTTGGTGGTGCATTGTTTGGTTTTGTTTATATTAAGCTTTTGCAGGGTGGAAACGATTTAAGCGCCTGGTTTGAGCGTAAACCGACCTTAAAGGTGGTTAAGAACGATAAACCTGGTGCTGGTGCAAGAAATAAAAGTAATAAGGTCAACCAAAAAGAGGTTGATGCTGTGCTGGATAAAGTTTCCAAGTCAGGTTATGATAAGTTAAGCAGAGAAGAAAAGGAGATTTTATTCAAGGCGAGTAAGGATTAATGAAGAAAAAAAAGCTTACGTTTTTAGGGAAGATCACATTGCTGGTTGGGATGGTTACGGCTTTTGCTCTTTTGTTAGGGATATTGGCTGGTAATCTTGATCCGCGTGAACATGAGCTCATTGCTTTTTTTGGGCTGGCTTATCCGTTTGTACTGCTTTTAAATGTGTTGTTTATCATTTGGTGGATATTACGGGGCAGAATTGTATTTGCTTTAGGTACTGTAGCAATCATCGCCATAGGCTGGCATCCTTTAATTGCTACAGTTGGTTTTGTCGGGGAATCTGGTGATGGTCCAAAATCGACTCCTGAACTGGTGAGAATGATGACTTATAATGTGCATAGCTTTAAGCCTTATGGAGAAGCGAGCAATGAATCTGTTAAACAGCAGATGCTGGCTGTCGTGAAAGACGAAAATCCTGATATTATCTGTTTCCAGGAGTATTACACCCGCCGCAAAGGAACGTTTGCAATCACTGATAGTCTAAAGCGTATCCTGAAAACTTCCAACTATTATTTTATACCTTCTTCTGGTAATGATTATGAATCTGCCGGGCTGGCTATCTTTTCAAGATATCCGATCGTGAATAAGGGCAGTATCTTGTTTAGCACAAATCATGGAGGCAATGCAAGCATCTACGTAGATGTGATGATCAATAAAGAGAAGGTAAGAGTATATAATGTTCATTTACAGTCGATCTCTTTTGATAAGCAGGATTATAATTACCTGGATAAAGTAACGCAGAAAATGGATACGGAGATTTTACCGGCAAAAAGGATCGTAAGTATGTTGAAAACGGCTTTTCTGAAACGAAGCGGACAGGTTGATATTATGAAAGATCATATGAAATCCTGTAAAACGCCTTTCCTGATTGCGGGTGATTTTAATGATACACCTGCTTCTTATGCGGTAACACAGTTGACAAAATCGCTTCATAATACCTTTGTAGAACAGGGAACGGGCCTTGGCCGTACTTATAATGGAAAATTTCCAAATTTCCAGATAGACTATATCTCAGCTACCAGGACTATCAAGGTAATTAATCACCGGATTATACAAGCGAGATTATCTGATCATTTCCCTGTAAGAAGTGACTTAAGAATCAATTAATATACTTACAAATTTTTATCTTTGTTATCTTCAGTCCTGCATATTCCCGGACTAAAATAAATATATATACTAATGGAGAACGGTTTACAGCTATACAATACCCTTACGCGCAAAAAAGAGAATTTTGAACCCTTAAACGGCCATCATGTTGGAATGTACGTTTGCGGGCCTACTGTTTACAGTGATGTGCATTTGGGTAATTGCCGTACTTTCATTTCTTTTGATTTAATCTTCAGATATCTGAAGTATATGGGGTTCAAGGTTCGTTATGTTCGTAATATAACGGATGCCGGCCATTTGGAAGGTGATCGCGATGAGGGTGATGATAAGTTTGCAAAAAGAGCAAAGCTGGAGCAATTGGAGCCCATGGAAATTGTACAGAAATATACATTGGGTTTCCATGATGTACTGCGTATGTTCAATACGCTTCCACCAAGCATCGAACCAACAGCGACTGGTCACATTATCGAGCAGATTGAAATGATCAAAGATATCATCGCCAATGGTTATGCTTATGAAACTAATGGAACTGTATATTTTGATGTAGAGAAATATAGCCAGATTTATAATTATACCGTATTAACTAATCGTAATCTGGATGATATGATGGCTAATACAAGAGAATTAGGTGGACAGGATGAGAAACGTGGCAGACTGGATTTTGCTTTATGGATTAAGGCTAAACCTGAAACATTAATGCGCTGGCAGTCTCCATGGGGTGTCGGATTTCCGGGCTGGCATATTGAGTGCTCTGCGATGAGTGCAAAATATCTGGGTGAGGAGTTCGATATTCATGGTGGTGGTATGGATTTAGCGGCTACGCACCATACCAATGAAATTGCACAGTCGGAGGCTTGTTATCATAAACATCCTGCAAAGTACTGGATGCATACCAATATGTTAACGGTTAATGGAGCGAGAATGTCTAAAACTGCTGGAAATGGTTTTATGCCGTTACAGTTATTTTCTGGTGATCATCCTTTGTTATCTAAGGGATATAGCCCAATGACAGTTAAGTTCTTTATGCTTCAGGCGCATTACCGCAGTACGCTGGATTTCTCGAATGATGCATTGGATGCTTCAGAAAAAGGATTCAGAAGACTGATGAATTCTCTGAGTCTGCTTGAAAAACTGACACCTGCTGCAACGGGAGATTTTGAAATCGAGCCGATCAGGTTGAATTGTGTAAAGGCAATGAATGATGATTTTAATAGTCCTGTAGTTATTGCAGAATTGTTTGAGGCAGCAAGAATTATCAATACTGTTTATGATGGTAAGGGTAGTATTTCTGCTGCTGAACTGGAGAAGTTGAAACAGCTGATGCAGGATTTTGTATATGATATCTTCGGGCTAAAGGATGAGGAAAGTTCAAATACGGAGCTTAATGATGTGTTGGATATGGTGATTGATATCAGAAAGAGCGCAAAAGAAAACAAGGATTATGCTACTTCTGATAAGATACGTATTGGTCTTCAGGATATTGGCATCCAATTAAAAGATAGTAAAGAGGGGACTACCTGGAATAAATTATAACCGGAAGTTCCTTACGTTAATCAAAACACCTTATATTATTATACTATAAACTAAACCATGATCAATAAAATTATCTGCACCCTAATGGCTGCAACTTTTACTTTAGGGGCATCTGCTCAGCATACTGATGGCACTACTAAATCATTAGTAAAGGCGGAAGAGGAATTTGCAGCAACTGCAGCAAAGGATGGTATTAAATCTGCCTTTAATGCTTACAGTGCGAAAGGTGCATTGGTTTTCAGACCTAATCCGGTAGATGCAAAAACTTTCTATGCAAACCAGCCTAATGATAAAAATCTGAGCTGGGCACCTGATTATGCGAGGGTTTCCCGCAGCGGTGACTGGGGTTTCACTTCTGGTGGTTATACGGTAGATGGCGAGACTAAGGCTTATGGTGAGTATCTTTCTGTTTGGAAAGCAATCAATGGCAAATGGGAATTGGCACTGGATTTAGGAGCGGAACACCACAAACCTTTACAGCCGGTAACTACTCATTTTGTAGAGCCTAAGGATTATTTTAAACCAAAGTTCGGTGGGCCAAAACAGGCTGCTGCTGGGAAAGATATCATTTTAACAACTGAAAAAACGTTGAACATGACTTTGAAATCTTATGGGATTGCTGCTTATGGTGGTTTCCTTAATCCGGATGCAAGAGTTGTATTCCCAGGTTATGAGCCTGTAATCGGGAAAGATAAGATCATCGCTTTTTATAATAGCATGGTTGATAAAATGAGCTTAAGAACTGTTGGTGCTGATAAGGCGGCTGGCGGGGATTTAGCTTATACGTATGGAGTTGCAACTATTGACTACAGAACTGATTTAAGAGAGAGTTTTAATTATGTGTTCATTTATGAGCGTCAGCCTGATTTTAACTGGAATCTTATTCAACAGATTTACGTTCCTGCGGAACGTTAAGTTTCTTGTTCTCAAATAAAAAGGGTTTCTTAGTATCAGTTTAATTTAAACTGGTGTTAAGAGGCCCTTTTGTGTTTAAAGGGGATTTTGGTTAAATAAGCTTTTATGTATCATAAAAGCTATTTAGCCGTTAAATGATTAAATAAAAGAATGATGAAAAAATACTTACTATTTGGAGTTGCAGTGTTATGTTTTATACAGGGTTATAGTCAGAGTTTTGATAAGCAGGGGCAAAGGGGAGCCAGGGGTTTAATGCCTGAGAATACTATTGGTGGCATGTTGCGGGCTTTGGATCTTGGGGTTACGACTTTAGGAATGAATGTAGTGATATCAAAAGATAAGCAGGTGGTGCTTTCTCATGAACCTTATTTTAATAATGAGATCAGTCTTACACCGGATGGTAAGGATATTCCGCTGAAGGATGAGAAGAAGTATAATATGTATGAGATGGATTATGACCAGATCCGTAAGTATGATGTGGGGAGCAAGGTTCATAAGCGGTATCCTGGTCAGCAGAAGTATAGGGCTTATAAGCCGCTGTTGAGTGAGGTGATTGATTCGGTAGAGGCTTATGTAAAGTTGCATAAGTTGCCTAAGCCTAATTATGCGATTGAGATCAAAACGATCCGTAAGGGTGATTTGGAGTTTCATCCTGAACCAGCAGAGTTTTCACAGTTGGTGATGGATGTGGTTGTGAAGAAAAAGATGGTCAAAAGGGCAATTATACAAGCTTTTGATATCAGGTGTTTGCAGTATGTACATGAGCATTATCCAAAGGTGAGAACTGCTTTGATGATTGATGAGAAGGAGGATTTCGAGAATAATATTAAGGATTTAGGGTTCAGCCCGACATTTTATAGTCCGTATGCGGTATTGGTCGGGAAAGGGTTAGTGGACAGGTGCCATGAGGCGGGAATCAGGATTGTACCGTGGACGGTGAATAGTTTGAAGGATATGGAGTATATGGTGGGGTTGGGGGTCGATGGTATCATCACTGATTATCCCAATTTATTCCAGCGATTGGAATTGCCTGTCAAGTAGGTTTTCCGGGGGGGATTTCCAGAGGAGATCAAAAAAACAGGGTGTGCTATTTTCAGACTGGTCGCCTCCTGAAGAGGAGCCGAAGGTCAGGAAAACAGCACACCCTGTTTTTTTGCCGCCTGGGTGGGTAACCCATTGTAAACCGGAAAGACTAGCTCGCCGGAAATCCACAATCAATGAAAAATATGGATAACAGTTCTTCAGTTGGGCAGGGAGGTGAAATAGTTGAAGAAATAAAAGGAAAGACTGGTTGGAGAAATAAAAGGAAAGACTGGTTGGGGGAATGAAGGGAAAGACTGGTTGGGAAATGAAGGGAAAGACTGGTTGAAGAAATAAAAGGAAAGACTGGTTGGGGGAATGAAGGGAAAGACTGGTTGAAGAAATAAAAGGAAAGACTGGTTGGGGGAATGAAGGGAAAGACTGGTTGGAGAAATGAAGGGAAAGACTGGTTGGAGAAATAAAAGGAAAGACTGGTTGGAGAAATAAAAGGAAAGACTGGTTGGGGGAATGAAGGGAAAGACTGGTTGGGAAATGAAGGAAAGACTGGTTGGGAAATGAAGGGAAAGACTGGTTGAAGAAATAAAAGGAAAGACTGGTTGGGAAATGAAGGGAAAGACTGGTTGAAGAAATAAAAGGAAAGACTGGTTGGGGGAATGAAGGGAAAGACTGGTTGGAGAAATAAAAGGAAAGACTGGTTGGAGGATGTAATGGGAAAGCTTGTTATAGCAGGTTCCTGATGATTTTCTCTACGGACAGGCCTTCGGCTTCGGCACGGTAGTTTCTTACGATACGGTGGCGGAGAATGGCTTCTGCAACGGCTTGTACGTCTTCGATGTCTGGTGAGTACTTTCCAGAGATGGCGGCGTGGCATTTTGCACCGAGGATAAGGAATTGGGAGGCTCTTGGGCCTGCTCCCCAGTTTACGTACTGGTTGATTTCCGGGGTTGCCAATGGGTTTCCGGGACGGGTTTTTCCAGTTAGTTTTACGGCGTATTCCAGTACGTTGTCGGTTACGGGAATGGTACGGATCAATTGCTGAAAGTATTGAATCTGCTCGGCGTTGATTAGTTTTTTAAGGGTAACGGGGTTATTGCCGGTAGAGTTTTTAACGATAATGAGTTCTTCCTGAAAGCTTGGGTAGGTAAGCAGTACGTTGAACATGAAACGGTCGAGCTGTGCTTCGGGAAGTGGGTAGGTACCTTCTTGTTCGATGGGGTTCTGGGTAGCAAGAACGAAAAAGGGTTTGGGTAAAATGTGTTTGTGGCCTGCTGCGGTAACTGATTTCTCCTGCATGGCTTCCAGAAGGGCTGCCTGGGTTTTTGGAGGGGTTCTGTTAATTTCGTCAGCGAGAACAATATTAGAGAAGACAGGGCCTTTAATGAACTTAAAGTTCCTGTCTTCTCCTAAGATTTCTGAGCCAATGATATCCCCTGGCATCAGATCGGGGGTAAATTGTATCCTGTTAAAGTTAAGGTCAAGGACATCTGCTACGGTTTGTACCAGTAGTGTCTTTGCAAGTCCCGGAACACCTACCAATAAGCAATGTCCATTGCTCAGGATGGAGATGAGTACCGATTTAACAGCTTCATCCTGTCCAATAACGACTTTACCAATTTCATTCTTTATATCCTTGTAAAATTGGTGAAGGGCATCAACTGCCGCTTTGTCGTTAGTGTACTGCATAATTATTTTGTTTCTTCTGGTAATGGTTTAGTCCAGATCTTTAACTCATCACAGGTAGAGTAGTCAGGATCGATTCTAATATAAGTGCTTTTTCTTCTTTTTTCAAACCATTCGCTCATTACACGATCCATTTTTTGTTGCTGAGCCTTTTCTTTGAACTTAGCGTAATCTTGTTCGAGGTTACCTTTGTGTGGTGCAATCTTAGATTTTAAAAGGATAATTTTATAGCCTTCTTTTCCGTCTGCTCCTGTAAATGGTACTGGTCTTGATATTTCGCCTACTTTCATCGTATCTACAACAAGGAATACTTTTGGATCTAGTTTGTCAGCTGGAATGAATGTAGTTCTTGCTGTAACGTTATCTGCAAATAAGAGCATACCTCCGTTATATTTTGATTCTTTGTTTGAAGAGTAAAGGGATGCCGCTGCTGAGAAGCTCAGTTTGTTCGCAATTACGTTGTTGTAAACACTGTCTGCATGCAGTTTCGCACGGTCTAAACTTTGTGGGGTAGTTTGCGGACGAATCAGAATGTGACGGGCGTGAACCTGCTCTCCTCTTCGTTCTACAACCTGCAGCACGTGAAATCCAAAGTCTGTTTCAAATACTGGTGAAAGTTCTCCTGGTTTTAATTTAAAGGCATATGCTGTAAATTCTTTAGCCATCATTGTACGGTCAAAGAATCCTAAATCACCGCCTTCTGGCGCTGAACCCGGATCTTCAGAATATGTCTTCGCTAAAAATCCGAAGTCTTCTCCACTTTTAACGCGTAATCTTATCGCATCAAGTTTATCAAAGAAACGCTGTTTTTCTGATTTAGTCAGTTCCGGGTTGATTACGATCTCTCCAACTTCATATTCAGCAGGGATATCTGGTAAACTGTCTTTTTTGTAAGAATCGTAATATTTTCTTACTTCTACAGGAGTAATACTCACTTTCTCAGTGATAGTCCCCTGCATTTTATTCGCCTGAAGCTGATCTTTAACGTCAGGTCTCAGCTCATCTTTATATTGTAGTACCGAACGGTTCAGGAATTCTTCCAGTTTATCCTGGCCGCCTGCACGCTGGATCTGGTAACGCATTCTTTTGTCCAGTTCATCATCCACCTGTTTATCGTCCACCATTACGGAGTCAATATTTGCTTGTTGTTTTAATAAATGTTGAACCAGCATTTGTTGAAGGATGTAACACTTTACTTTCTCATCCACCGGGTTCCCTGAATTCAGGTACATTACGTATTGCTGGTTTAATTCCGACAATAGGATTACATCGCTTCCCAGTACCGCAATCACCTTATCTACGCTTTTTGTCTGGGATTGTACGTTTAAAAACAAGAAGAGCAATCCGCTTGCCATCAATAAAATTTTCTTCATTATACTATTTTCAATTATATTCTATTTGCAAATTTACTATTATTCAATGATTTGTCTGTGCTATTCTCTGATCAGTTTGCTTAAGGTATGCTGATCGATGGTTATTTTATATTTGTTGCGTAGCGCAGTGATCCATTTACAGTCCAGTTGTTTCTGATAGTCTTCTGCTACCTCACTTTTACTGTCTTCATAAGATAGGGACGGATAGGACCCGGCATGTGCATTGTAATACTCGTGTATCTGCTTATCGTTATTCTCCAGGCCATCCCAGATTTTCTTCTCGGAAATATTGAAAAGTAAAAGTGCTTCTTTAAATTCGTTAACGACCAGCGAAAAGTCTGCACCTTTAGCTTCTGGTGGTGCTGAAGCTAATAATGCCTGCTCGTAATTCCTGGTTTCAGCGATATAAGTACTGTCTTTATCTAATCCGGCTTCCAGGGCATCCTGAACTTTCAGCTTAAAATCAATGTATATGTTTAAAAAAGAAATCAGATCAGTTAATGTTGGTTTGGTATTCCCCGGACGATGCTTCTGATATACCCATACAAATTCTTTCTGACTTACAGGGCTGCCGTTGATTACAGCTACGCTTTGTGCGACAGTACTGAAATAGAAAAAACAGAGAACAAGAATAAAACAGATTTTTCTCACAAAAGGTCTAAATGGTATTTTTAAGGTATAAAAGTAATAAATTAAGGCACTATAATAAGATATTTAACTAATTTTAACACAAAAAATATTTCCCAAAAAAGGCACAATTCATGGGTGAACAGTTAACTACCAGTACAGAAGCTCTCCGTTTATTTTTTACAGAGGATATTTACCTGGTCAATAGTGATGATAAAATACTTGCTGCGGCACAACCTGAGCTAAAACCAGCTCCTGTTCCTGTGCTTGAAAATCCTGTTCATGTGGCTGCCAATGCTGTTCATGTAACTGCTGATCCCATTGTTGAAGTGGTGGTGCCGGTGATCGCGCCGCAAGTTCCTGAAATTAAGATTGCCGTTGCTGAAGTTAAAATCCCTGCTGCAGAAGCTATAGTATTCAAGTATCTGGGTAAAAATCAGAAGAATATTTTAATCCTGGTCAATGATGCCGGGAATGAGGTAAGTACTGACAAAGGAAAAGAGCTATTGCGGAATATCGTGAAAGCTCTTCAGCTAACAGCCAATGACTTTGCTTTACTCAATTATGCCGCTTACGCGAATACGGGTTTTGAAGAATTCAGTAACTTCTTTAAAAGTAACCTGGTCTTTGCTTTCGGCGTCACGCCTTTACATCTTGGTTTGGGAGAACAACCTGTAAACGAAATTATTATGCAAGGTGCTGCACAACTTATTTTTTCCGGAAATCTGGATCAGCTTGCTGATGATCAGGCGGGAAAGAAAGCATTGTGGGGCAGCCTTAAGAAACTTTCTATATGATCAGACAATTAGTCTTTGCTACCAATAATATAAATAAAACAAAAGAAGTCAGCTCTTTATTGGCTGGCCAGTACGAAGTCCTGAACCTGCAAGATATTGGTTGTATGACCGATATTCCAGAGACAGCAGATAGCTTTGCAGGCAATGCAGGTTTAAAGAGCCGGTTTGTAGTTGAAAATTATCAGTTAGATTGCTTTGCAGATGATAGTGGTCTGGAAGTTGAGGCTTTAAACAATGAACCTGGAATCTATTCTGCCCGTTATGCCGGTGAAAGAGGGGATGCTGCAAATCTTGAATTGGTTTTAAAGAAGATGGAAGGACAGCAGAACCGCGCAGCGCGGTTCAAAACAGTAGTCTCTTTAATTCAAAATGGCGAAGAATTTCTCTTCGAGGGATCAATCCAGGGTACACTCCGGGAAAGCCGCACTGGTGAGCATGGCTTCGGCTACGATCCGATTTTTCAGCCAGATGGTTATCAGGTAACTTTTGCTGAAATGGAAATGGCAGAGAAGAATAAGATCAGTCATCGCGCAATTGCTATGCGCAAGCTTATTGCTTTTTTAAAGGAACAGGCTGTTTAGTTAAAGAATCCACTTTCTTTAGTAAGGGAGGCACTATTTTCTGAATCGTATCGGCAATTTTTGGTGGTACTTTTTGAATAACTTCTAAGGGATTAATCTTCTTTTTTAGTGAATCTACTTTATTCTTCAAAGAGTCAGCACTCTTTTTCAATCCTGGGATATCCGTATTCTTTTTCAGGTTCACAGAGTCAGCTGCTTTTTTCAGCATTTGAGGATCAATGTCTTTAGCAGCCTTTTTAAGGATGCTGCCAGCCCCGCCAGGTAACTGCTCAGAAATGGCATCAATAGCTGCATCCTTCAAGTCTTTTGCCGCTGGTTTCCCTGGTGTTTTTACCCCCGGTTTAGCGCCTGTTTTAACCACCGGTTTTCCTGTTGCTTTTGCCGCTGCTTTCGGTTTGGCGACTGGTTTTGGGTTGGTGATATCTCTTTTTGAACGTGGCCTTAACTCTGGCTTCCAGATAAAACCTGTTAAAATTACATCCTGTTTGATGTCGGCAACGGGTGTAGTTGCCCCTTCGACATCCTTAATAGGCACGACATCCGAGATCTCACTTTTCCGGAAATTAACCTTAATCCGGCTGCTGATCGTCTGATTCATTTTATCATATTTTTTACCATCATCAGTCTTTGTGAAATAAACACTTTCTGCGTTACCATCCACGTACATGCTGTTTAATGTTCCGTCTTTAAAGAAGCCTGTAATCATTTTACCTTTAATCTGGTTGAATTTGGCAGAATCTACCGGATCAACGTTAACAGCAAATGCACTGCTGATTACCTGTACGGAGTTTATCTTTTTATTTCTCAGTTGCAGATAAATAGTATCCCCGGTCTGCTGAGAATTTTGTGACCAGATAATTGGGTTTTTGTACCAGCGTAAGGTCGAATCCGCACTCGTATAAAACAGGGAATCTGCTTTGGCCTGCATGTTGGACTTGAAGACATTCACATGGTGGTAAGCTTTGATAATACGGGTAAGCACAGTATCTGCCGGATTAAATGGCAAACTATCCTTAGTTGTTTTTTTAATCACTGGTTTAATCCCGGTTTTGATTTTAGCGGTATCAGTTTTAACCTTTATAGCATCCGATTTCACTTTTGAGGTGTCAGTTTTGTCTTTTGCAATGGCTGTTTTAATCTTTGCGGTATCAGTTTTTAATGCTGGGTCAGTTGTTTTTACATCAGGCGCGGTCTTCGGCGGAGCAGCCTTTTTTACAGTTGGATCAGCTTTTAAACCTGATTTTAAACTATCTGCCTTTAAGGTTTCTTTACTTAAAACCGGAATACCCTTTTTAATTACCGCATCAATTTTTGCAATCGCTGCCTTTTTGTGCAACGTATCCTGTGCCTTCAGTTCCGCCGCTTTCCTGAAGATAGAATCAATTTTCTGAACAGGGACTTTCGCCTTCAGCATACTGTCCCGTTTTACACTATCTTTTGCGGTTAAAATGACTTTTAAAGGCGGGGCTTTAGGATTTTTACCATTTCCAGCAGCAGGAACAACAGGTTTTTTCGGATCTCCGGGTTTAGCCTTTTTACTGCCTACCTTGCTGCCTTCTCTGCTTTCTTCCCCTAATTCATTGTCCTTTTTGATGACAGGGCCTTTAATCAGTTTTAATGTTTTTTGCAAAACCATTTGTGTTTCCAATGTATCGGCCCCCAGCCATAAACTATCGGGACGCTTCACTTCTTTGACTAGAATAGAATCACTGGTACCCATACCTGCATAGGCATTTTTAGTAACCAATGTCCGCTGGTCCTTTTTGTAATAATAGCCTAGCTGACCATGCATCAGCATTTTATCAATAGTATCTTTAAATACAATATTTCTTACTGCCTTACCATAACCAGCACGTCCGTCATAGTATAAACTATCCCCTTTGAGAGACTTACTGCCGGAGGTATACAGGTTGTTTTTTCCAAAATAAGCATAAGTAGTTTTCGTATTGTATGCACCGTTTTCTGTATAAAGATTTCCGCCATCTTTCTCCCTGATGTTGGTGGGGCCATAAAAATAGGCCCAGTTGGTCAGTGTATTATACCTTAGTGTATCAGATTTAATTGTACTTTGTTCGGTAACCACCAGCACATTATAACGAAAATAAGCATCCCTGCTATTGGCAAAATAATAACCATTCTTACTGGTGATGGTCGCATCCTTGTTCACAATTTTACCACCACTCACATAAGTACCTACTTTAGGAGCCATAGCATAATCCAGTACATTGGTTGTTAATACGGAAGTTCTGTCCAGCAAACGGACATTGCTCGTTAAGTGGGCGAGTTTCGCATTTCCATCATAAGTCAGGTAATCTGAATAAATATTGATGGTATCTGCCTGATTGATGTGTACATTATTAAATGCTTCGAAATAATTCTTGGACGTATAAAAGACGGCACTATCGCAGGTAAGAATAGCGTTATCCTGTTTAAAAACCGGTTTTCTTAAATAAGTGATATCAGTTTTTGTAATAATTTTACTTCTTTCTGAACTTTGAAGGATGATTTTAGTTTTTTGTTGTGCCGTTTGAACTGCATTCTGCTGTGCCGAAAGAGTTAAGGGTAACAAGAAAAACAGGAGGATCCCTGCAATCCTTAAGGTGGGATTACTATAGATGAAGTTCATGATTGTATCATAAACGTTAAAAAGCGTATTTATTTTACTTGAAATGTGAATTTTTCGCACCTTACAAAGTTAGTTTTTTGATGACCATTCTAGGCGCCTGTTTAAAATTTATCTGATATTTTGTTTGTCCGGTGAATTTAAAAACCTCTTCCTGCTTCTTTTGGCCTCAAATCGTTATTTTTGACGGATGTTACTCTTGCACAATTTTCTGGATTACATCAGGCTGAATTCCTTATTCCATCCAGACCAGCGGATTCTTTTAGCGGTTAGCGGAGGAAAAGATTCTGTACTCATGGCCCATCTTTTTAAAGAGGGAGGATTTAAGTTTGGAATTGCTCATTGTAATTTTGGCCTGAGGGGGGAAGAGTCACAAAGAGATGAGCGTTTTGTGAGTGCGCTGGCTTCACGGCTGGAAGTACCGTTATATGTTACACATTTCGCTACTAAAGCGTATGCTGCTGAACATAAAATATCTACTCAGATGGCAGCCAGAGATTTAAGGTACCGCTGGTTTGAAGAATTAAGAATACAGGAAAATTATAGTTATATCGCTGTTGCACACCACCAGGATGATGCGATAGAAACAGTATTGCTGAATTTAGTGAGAGGGACAGGTATTGCAGGCTTACACGGCATACTGCCTAAGCGGGATAACTTAATCAGGCCACTACTCTTCTTATCCCGTGCAGGAATAGATGGGGTGATTCAAGAAAAAGGTTATGATTTCGTGGAAGACAGTTCTAATGCAAGTACGGCCTATGCGAGGAATAAACTAAGACTAGGCGTAATCCCGTTACTTAAGGAGATCAATCCTAATCTGGAGCAGACTTTTGAACATAATATTCTTCGTTTCGCAGAAACGGAGTTGGTTTTGCAGCAAACTGTTGCCGGGCTCAGGACGACATTGCTGGAGGAGAGAAAAGAGGGTGTTTATCTTTCGCTGGACAAAATTAAAGCACTGAACCCTAAAAGACTTCTTTTGTTTGAACTGTTAAAGGTTTATAATTTTACGGAAACAGTCGTGGAAGAGCTGCTTGGTTCTTTAAATAAGCAAAGCGGGACTTCCTTTTACAGTGCTGGTCATCGCATTACACTGAACCGGGATGAACTGATTGTGACAACCATTACAGCCGAAGAGGTTTATACGAACAAGATCATTCATCCTTCGGATATAGCAATAGCCTTTGGCAACCAGGTTATTGAGATTTCTTACACTGAGCAGTTGGCTTTTGAGAATAATCCACAGAAAGCATTTGTCGATGCAGACCGGCTGATATTCCCTATAGTGGTCAGAACATGGCAGGAGGGGGATCGTTTTATGCCGATCGGAATGAGAAACTATAAAAAACTAAGTGATTTCTTTATTGATCAGAAAATACCTCTGCCCCAAAAAGATAGTATTCCAATCCTCGTTAATGGGAACGGGGATGTAGTATGGGTAGCAGGCTTAAGGCAGGACAATAGATATAAAGTAACAGCTACAACAAAAAAAGTCGCTATATTCGAGCAGAAATTAAATTAAATGAGCAATAAGTACGCTTTTCTGGAGAAACAATATATAGGTCGTGATTACATCAGGATATGTATCCGTTTGTTAATGGCCGCTTTCTGTTTTGGTGCATATGTATATGAAAGAGATCGCGACAATACACAAGACTTATTTCTTGTGGTGGGTTTTGGGATCATTGGTATCTCTATTGCCTTATTATTTCTGATTCAGTATAAAACGATCATCCACAATAAAAGTATGATCATTGATGGCTTGTGGACCGCAAAAAAGGTGAAGATTGATTTAAATAGTATCACTGATGTCAGAAAGGATACTTATAGTAGCTATCTTTTCAATAACCCGGTATACAATCTGCACCGTAAAGGAAGTATTCGTTTTTACTCTTCCGGTAAAGATGCAGTCGTGTTGACAGACCGCGATGGTCTGGAATATTTCATTGGTACACAAAGACCAAATGAGATGCTTTTGGTCATTCAGGCCGAAATGAAGAAATAATCCTGTTGTGCAGAAGAAGTTATTCTGTCACAAATCAAATAATTGCAATTGTTTAACACAAAGCTCAGTTTTAGTACTGTAATTTGCGGGTGAAACAGTTTAGTTAAAACTGTTATAGATAATCTATAATTGATGAAAATAGGTATTGTTTGTTACCCTACATTTGGCGGTAGTGGTGTTGTCGCTACAGAATTGGGAAAGGCATTGGCCGATGAAGGACATCAGGTCCATTTCATCACCTATAGCCAGCCTGCAAGGTTAGACTTTTTCTCTGCTAACCTTTATTATCATGAAGTATCAGTCCGGGATTATCCATTGTTTGACTATGCGCCTTATGAGTCTGCATTGGCCAGTAAACTGGTAGACGTGGTGAGATTTGAGAAGCTGGATATCCTGCATGTACATTATGCAATTCCACATGCTTCTGCTGCCTTTATGGCGAAACAAATCCTGGAAACCTACGGTATTTACATTCCGTTTGTAACTACGCTCCATGGAACTGATATTACTTTAGTTGGAAAAGACCCGACTTATAAACCTGTAGTTACCTTCTCGATTAATAAATCTGACGGAGTTACTACGGTTTCAAATGACCTGAAAGAAGATACGAACAACCACTTTGATATCACAAATGAGATCAGGGTGATTCCTAACTTTATAGATTTCAGCAGATTCAGCTTGAAACCAAAAGATCATTTCAAAAAGGCTATTGCGCCTAACAATGAACGGATTCTCATTCATACTTCGAATTTCCGAAAAGTGAAAAGAACGGCAGATGTGATTAAGATGTTCAGATTGATCCTGAATAAAATCCCATCTAAGTTACTGATGGTAGGAGATGGGCCTGACCGTGCGAATAACGAACAGTTATGCCGGGATCTTGGTATTTGTGATCATGTACGCTTTTTAGGGAAACAAGATGCAGTAGAGGAAATCCTTTCTGTGGCTGACTTATTTCTGATGCCTTCTGAAACGGAAAGTTTTGGATTGGCTGCGTTAGAGGCTATGGCTTGCAAGGTGCCTATCATTACTTCTAATGCTGGTGGTTTACCGGAATTGAATGTAGATGGTTTCTGCGGCTATATGAGCAATGTAGGTGATGTGGATGATATGGCAAAGAAAGCCATCATGATCCTGGAAAATGATGAAGTGCTGAACACGTTTAAAGAAAATGCATTCAAAAGAGCACAGGACTTTGATCTGAAAAAGATATTACCATTGTATGTAGACTATTACAATGACATTATCGCTAAAAATCTTGCTTTACAGCCTGCTTAATAGCTACGTTTAATTCTTATTCCAAAAAAAAAGAGGCTTCATTTTGAAGCCTCTTTTTTTATATATAATTCTGATTACATCTTGCTGTCCAGTGTTGTTTGTTTAGCGACGAACTCAAAACAAACAGGAGCACCTATTTCAATTCTTTTTCCGCTGTCTTTTAATGCGCCAGTAACCTTATCACGTTTAAAAATTACAACGTTATTGGTATATTGATGTCCAACTAATAACCAGTTACCACTTGGGTCAATCACAAAAGCTCTTGGACCATTGCCTAAAGTACTGGTCTGGCCTTTATTAGTCAGTTGACCGTTACTTTCAACAGCGAAAGTGGTGATCGTATTGGCAGTACCTCTGTTACTTGCATATAAGAACTTTCCATCAGCAGTAAGCTGGATATCAGAACCTCCATTTTCGCCTTTAAAATCTTTAGCTACAATAGATACTTCCTGGATCTTTTTGAACACGCCATCAGCATAACTGAAAACGGTTACCTGAGCAATCATTTCCTGGATCAGATAGGCAAACTTGCCATTGCTGCTAAAGGTGATATGTCTTGGTCCGCTGCCAGGTTTGATAGCAATACTATCTTTTAAAACAAGCACGTTATGTTCTGAATCTTTAGCGTAAGCGTAAGTATATACTTTATCTTTTCCTAAATCATTCGCGATCACATAACGGTGGTCAGGAGTAAAACGTACCATGTGAACATGAGCACTGCTTTGTCTGTCTTTGTTAACGCTTGATCCTACATGTTTAACAACCTGTTTGGCCGGAGTCAGTGAACCGTTTGCTGTTCTGCCAAAAACACCGATGGTGCCTCCGCTATAGTTAGCAATCAATACATTTTTGTCATCTGCGATCAAATAACAAGGATCCGCACCTTTTGAAGGTTGTTTATTTAGAAAACCTAATTTTCCTGCAACCGCATCAAAGCTAAAGGCGCTTACCATACTTTTTTCACCATCCTCGTTCACTGCATATACAAATTTGCGATCGGGTGTAACGGTAAGGAAGCTTGGATTAATCACGTTCTTCTCTACATACTTAAACTTAGCAGCAGCATCAGGCGTGTTAAAATCATAAACATAAATTCCTTCACTTTTACCCGGAGCTGTATAAGTTCCGATCACCAGGTGATAATCTGCCTGTTGTGCTTTAGCAGAAAAAAAAGAAACGGTAGCGGTTAACAGACAAAATATTTTTCTCATAAATCATTTATAATTACTGGATCAGATGTTTGATCTGAATCAGTTCATGTTCTTCTAAAAAGCGCCATCTTCCACGAGGAAGGTCTTTTTTGGTCAGGTTACCATAAACCACACGGTCTAATTTAACAACCTCATAACCCAGGTGTTCAAATATTCTGCGGACAATCCTGTTTTTTCCACTGTGGATCTGGATGCCTACTTCACGTTTAGAACCTCCGGCTACGTAAGATACAGAATCTGGTTTAATAATACCATCTTCTAATTCTAATCCGAACTGAATTTTGTTCAGGTCACCCTGACTTAAACTTTTACTTAACTCAACATGGTAGATTTTAGTAATTCCATTTTTTGGATGAGATAACTTATCTGCTAAATCACCATCATTTGTCATTAATAAAAGACCTGTTGTATTGCGGTCTAAACGACCAACGGGATAAATACGTTCTCTGCTTGCTTTTTCTACCAAGGACATTACCGTACGACGTTCCTGAGGATCATCGGTTGTAGTAATGTAGTCTTTAGGTTTATTTAAGATCACGTAAACTTTCTTTTCACGTTTCAGCAATTCGCCATTGTAACGTACTTCGTCTTTACCCGGATCTACTTTATGTCCCAGTTCAGAAACCGGTACCCCATTTACAGAAACCACACCTGCAGCAATCAGCTCATCTGCCTTACGGCGTGAACAGATACCAGAGTTGGCAATGTAACGGTTCAAACGGATTTTTCCGTCGTCTACAGTATTAAAGCTGCTTTCCTTTCTGCTGCGCATAACAGGCGCTTTTTCAGCAAAAGGCCTTGGCGCACCAGAATATGGTTTTGCGGGGGCACCTTCTTCTCTTTTTCTGAATGGTCTGCTATCTGTACTTCTGGAAGTGCTTTTTTTATCTTCAAAAGTTCTGAATGGTCTTTCTCCATCAGTACTGAAATTGTCTTTCTTTATATAACTACGGCCTTCATTTCTTGGCATCTCTTTAGAACTGCCTTCTTTAAATGCACGTGGTTTGAATGTTTTGCCGCCAGCACCACCTCTTGACGAGAAGCTTTTTGCATCGCCGTCTCTGCCTGCTCTTGGTCTGTCACCATCTCTTGGAGGTCTCGATGAGAAGCTTTTTGCATCGCCGTCTCTGCCTGCTCTTGGTCTGTCACCATCTCTTGGAGGTCTTGATGAGAAGCTTTTTGCATCGCCGTCTCTGCCTGCTCTTGGTCTTTCACCGTCTCTTGGAGGTCTTGATGAGAAGCTTTTTGCCTCGCCATCTCTACCTGGTCTTGGTCTGAAACTACTATCACCGTCTCTTGGAGGTCTTGCTTTAAAATCATCACCATCTTTACTGGCTCTTGGTCTGTAGTTATCTTTACCAGCACCAAATTTACTCTTGTCGTTCCCCTCTTTATCCCCAAACTTGCTTTTACCCTTGTAAGCACTATCTGCTCCACTACGGCCTTTACCTGTTGTGCTTCGGTTTCCCGGTTTGGACTTGTCATCCCGACTGTTCCTGTTGTTGTTATTTGTCATGATACGCTGTTAACCACATAATTAATGCGGGGTGCAAATTTAATAAAAATCGCGCAATTAGTCATTTATATTTTCAGGATGTCTATTAAAAATAAAATCGCGGCCTATTGGTGTTTAAACCTTGATTTTATTGCTTATTTCTGTAAAATGTTGATTATTAGATAAATATAAGGTACATTTGCAGGCGTTTTATAATTGTTCACCAAAAAAAGGAGGAAAATGATAAAGAAACACATAATAACATGTTCAATAATTTTAGGATTATTGGTTATGGCAAAAGTGTTTGCTTACAACATGCCCCAAGCATTTAAAAGTTCAAAAAAAGGACTTAACAACACGACAAAAAGCATTACAACGACTACCACTATTATCACAGAAGAGCCTGTAAATCAAATAGCTCAGCTAAATTTCGCAGAAGAAACTTTACCTCTGGGTGACATCAGGGTGCAGAAAAAAATGAAGAAAACTCTTGCGGGGTATAATTACAGTAACCTCCAGACAAATCGCCTGCACCGAATGGCTGCAGAATGGTTTCCGATTATCGAGCCTATTCTTGCTGCTTATGGGATTCCAAACGATTTTAAATACATGCCTCTTGTAGAGTCTGGTTTACAAGGTGGAATGTCTCCAAAAGGAGCTAATGGATTCTGGCAATTTATGCCGGGTACAGCCCGTACTTACGGACTGACAGTAAACTCAGAAGTTGACGAACGTAAGAACTTACGTAAATCTACTATAGCAGCCTGCAAATACATCAAAGAATTGTATGGTGTTTTTGATAGCTGGACATTAGTCGCTGCAGCCTATAATGTTGGTGACAACCACATGAGAAAGCAGATCAACAGACAAAATCAGGATAATTATTTCAAAATGAAACTGAATCGTGAAACAGCCGGTTATGTTTACAAACTGATCTCGATGAAAGAAATCATCAGGGATCCTTCCCGGTATGGTTACCGCGAGTCCAAAGGCGTATTGGC
The DNA here is from genome assembly GCF_040547305.1 of Pedobacter sp. UYP1. Classification (NCBI taxonomy): domain Bacteria; kingdom Pseudomonadati; phylum Bacteroidota; class Sphingobacteriia; order Sphingobacteriales; family Sphingobacteriaceae; genus Pedobacter; species Pedobacter sp. UYP1. Next base: position 682,853 of record NZ_JBEPPL010000002.1, read on the forward strand.
TATGCATAGCGACACCAATACAAACAGGGAGTAACAATAGTACTGATATGAAATTAAAAGCCGGCAATAGCCGGCTTTTTTTATGCAGTTTCTTCCCTGAATGGCCTTTGTCTACCTTGAAAATTTATTCTTACAGGTTACGATTCGTTTACTTTATTTTAATTTAGAAAGGCTTTTAGTGTAATTGAAAACTTATATATTTAGTGAGTTTAAAAAATGTGCTCCTGATGAAATTTGTTACACGAATAATTTTAGTGGGTATCGGTCCCCATTCAAAACGCGTATATCTCCCTGCACTCACTCAGCTGAAGCAAAAATTCGAAGTCGAAATTTCACTCGCAATTGATATTAAGCCGGAAGCTTCAAAGATTGCACATCATTTTGAAAAAAATGATTATCAGATTAAGACACTATTTATTGACCCATTTACAGGACAATTGCCAGGTGCTTTAAGGGATGATTTAAATGAATTTGTGAAAGAGAATAATATAAATGCAGTAATTATTGCTACGGAACCATCAGTTCATCATGCCTATGCAGAATGGGCATTGAGCTTGAAATTGCATATCCTGATGGACAAACCTGTCAGCACCAGGGAAAATGCAGTCTCAGATCCGCTACAAGCAAATGGAATCCTCGATGATTATCAGCAGTTGCTACAGCTTTATAATGACTTTCAACAAGAAAAATCTACTATTTTTTCTATCAATGTGCAGCGTAGATATCATCCGGGTTTCCAGTATGTCATGGAAAGAATCAAGGAGGTGAGTGCAGCTACCAATTGCCCGGTCACAGCAATTCATTCCAGTCATAGCGATGGGCAATGGCGTTTGCCCTCAGAAATAGTCTTACAGGATTATCATTCCTATAATAAAGGCCATGGAAAGATGTCGCATAGTGGATATCATATATTTGATATTGTCAGCCAGTTCTATGATGCTCCTGCAATAGCGGCGAAAACCCCGGATGAGATGGAAGTCATCAGTTCTTTGGTTCTGCCTGAAGGATTTATCAAACAACTTAATGAGCAGGATTATGAGGCGAATTTTAAAGGGGATTATAAACAGGTGAAAGTATACGATGATGCAGAACTGGTGAATATATTTGAAGATTATGGAGAAATTGACGCCACTGTATTGGTACGCTTGTTAAAAGATGGCGTAAACATGGCGAATATTACTATTAATTTATTGCACAACAGCTTTAGCAGAAGAGACTGGGTAATTCCCGGGGCAGATCTGTATAAAGGGAATGGACGGGTAAAACATGAATATCATAATATTCAGCAAGGTCCTTTTCAAAATATTCAGATTCACTCTTATCAGGCAAAAGATAAGCACCAGCATAATGACAAGAGAGATTATAAAGTTGGCGGGAATAATCATTTTGATATCTATATCTTCCGGAATATAGGAATGCTGGGCGGGAAACATCCGTTGGAAGTGATTACCATGAAAGACTTGTCAGCGCTGCATAAATTTGATGACTCCAAGCTGTTAACAGAACAAGCCAAAACAGCTGTGATTGCAGAGTTTCTTGGTTTCATTCAGGGGGATCTGGATAAAAAAGATTTGAAATCAAATATTGACAGTCATTTGAATAGTGTAAAAATGATGTCGGCAGCTTACCTGTCACATATTCAGCAGAAAGCAGCCGGAAATCTTGTGGCGAATATTTAGTCCCGTTTTGCTGAACAAAAAAGCCATTGAATATTTCTCAATGGCTTTAATTCTTTATTCCTGGTCTTAGTCAGCAACCTCTTTGATAAACTTACCATCAACGCTGTACCAGACATTTACATCTGGCGTACCTTCAATATCAATCTTGTAAGTGATTTTGCCGCCAGTATTAATCCAGTCTACATCATCTATCCGCCCTTTTGGATATTTGGTCCGGATGCTTTTGGCTATTGCAGCCGGAAGTTGTGAATTGGGTATATCCTTTTCAAAAGATATTGTTTTACCCAAAGCAGTATAAGTTGCCTTGTGATCCACTTTCCCCAAATCAAACTTCGCCTCATAGTTTGAGCCTTTCATTTTCCAGTCTACATCAGTTGCTTTTGGGTAAGCCTTAATGAAAACAGTTTTCACTGCGTCCGGAACATCTTTTTTATGTATATCCTGAGCTTTACTACTGGAAATTCCTCCAATCAGGAGGAATAATGCCAAAATCTTGCTTTTGTAATTCATATTTAAAGTAACATTAACGTCAAATAATTGTTTGCTATCAAGGAACCCTTTTAATTTGAAAAGAACAGGGATTTCAAAGTTTACAATAAATAAACCGCGATAGGCTATTCAAAGAAAAATGGGTACTTTTGTGGCTGCAAATTTGCTTTCTTTATTTCAAAGATTTCAATCGCATTTTTTAGATATATATGAGCAAAAATACCATCGATCTGGGTGAACAAAAAGATGTTGAAGTATACGGTGCAAGGGTTCACAACCTTAAAAACATAGATATTTCTTTTCCGCGTAATCAACTGGTTGTAATAACTGGTTTAAGTGGCAGTGGTAAATCATCACTGGCATTTGATACAATTTATGCCGAAGGACAACGTCGCTACATGGAAACTTTCAGCGCCTATTCCCGTCAATTTATGGGAGGCATGGAAAGGCCTGATGTAGATAAAGTATCAGGACTGAGTCCTGTAATTGCCATTGAACAGAAAACTACCAGCAAAAATCCAAGATCAACTGTGGGTACCATCACAGAAATCTATGATTTCATGCGTCTGCTGTACGCCCGTACTGCCGATGCGTTCTCTTACAATACAGGAGAGAAAATGGAAAGGATGAGCGAGGATCAGATTCTGAATAATATTTACAATAAATATGAGGGCGTTGCTGTTAATATCCTGGCACCTGTAGTTAAAGGCCGGAAAGGACATTACCGGGAATTATTCGAACAAATCCGTAAACAAGGATATGTTAAAGTGCGTATTGACGGAGAAATACAGGATATGACTCCAAAAATGCAGGTTGACAGGTACAAAATACATGATATAGAAATTGTTGTAGACCGCTTACTGGTAGACAGAAAAGATCATAAACGGTTAATCGATTCTGTCCAGACTGCTATGCGTGTGGGTAAAGGAATTATTAAAATCAGCGATAAGGAGAATAATGTTTCTCATTTCAGCAAGTTTCTGATGTGCCCTACTACAGGGATCTCTTATGATGAACCACAGCCAAACAGCTTTTCTTTCAACTCTCCTTATGGAGCTTGTGAAAGATGTGATGGTTTAGGCTATATCTTCGTGGTAGACAGAGAATCGGTAATGCCTAATCCTAAATTAAGTATCATGAGCGGTGGATTAGCCCCATTGGGTGAATACCGTGATATCTGGATGTTCCAGGTGATTAAAGCACTGGCCAAAAAATACAACTTTTCTCTTTCCACTCCAATTGAGAAATTAGGAGAAGAAAATATAAATATTCTGCTTAATGGTAGCCCTGACTTACTGTCGGTAGCTGTTGAATATAACAAGTGGAATGTACAGAACTATCAGATTACGTTTGATGGGATTATTAAATTACTGGAAGAACAGAATGAGAAAAAAGGAGAGGGTGCCGTTGATGATATGGAAACCTTCCGTAAACTTAAAACCTGTCCTTCTTGTAATGGCGCAAGGCTGAAAAAAGAAAGTCTTCACTTTAAAGTAGACGGCAAGAATATCTTTGAACTGGCAGAAATGGACATTAATAGCCTTAAGGGCTGGTTTAATGATTTAGAAAGCCGTTTAAATGAAAGACAAAATATAATCGCTAAAGAAATCCTGAAAGAAATCAGAACCAGACTGGGCTTTTTGACCGATGTGGGGTTAAATTATCTTTCATTGGACAGAACAGCAAGAACCCTGTCGGGAGGTGAAGCACAAAGGATTCGTCTGGCTACACAAATCGGCTCACAACTGATGAACGTCATGTATATTCTGGATGAACCAAGTATCGGACTTCACCAGCGCGATAATGAACGTTTGATTGGTGCATTGAAAAATCTGCGTGACCTTGGAAATACAGTATTGGTTGTGGAACATGATAAAGACATGATCCTGGAAGCTGATTACGTTATTGACGTTGGTCCGGCGGCAGGTTTACGCGGAGGACAGATTGTTGCACAGGGAACACCAAAAGAGATTCTGAAATCAGGAACGCTCACTGCAGCCTATCTGAATGGAAAGAAAGAAATTACTGTTCCTGCTAGAAGAAGAAAAGGGAACGGACATAAATTATCTATCATCAAAGCCAGCGGTCATAACCTGAAAGAAGTTTCTGTAGACTTTCCGTTAGGTAAATTTATTGCAGTGACCGGAGTTTCCGGAAGTGGTAAGTCAAGTTTGATCACGGAGACTTTATATCCAATATTAAACCATCACTTTTTCAGAGCGAAAAAACATCCTTTACCTTATGAGAAGATCAATGGGATTAAGGAAATAGACAAGGTTATCGAAATTGATCAGGCGCCGATTGGCAGAACACCAAGATCAAATCCATCTACCTATACCGGGGTTTTCTCTGATATCAGGAATCTGTATGTGCAATTACCGGAAGCCAAAATACGAGGTTATAAACCTGGTCGTTTCTCTTTCAATGTAAAAGGCGGAAGATGTGAAACTTGCCAGGGTGCCGGAATGAAGGTTATCGAAATGAATTTCCTTCCTGATGTGCACGTACCTTGTGAAGAATGTGGTGGCAGAAGATACAACCGGGAAACACTGGAAGTGCGTTACCGTGGTAAGTCAATCAGTGATGTACTGGATATGAGTATTGAAGATGCTTGTGCATTCTTTGAGAACATGCCTGTCATTTACCGTAAGATAAAGACCTTAAAGGACGTTGGTTTAGGCTATATCACTTTAGGACAATCTTCTACTACCTTATCTGGCGGAGAGGCACAGCGGGTTAAGCTGGCTACTGAATTATCCAAAAAGGATACTGGAAAAACTTTCTATATCCTGGATGAGCCGACAACCGGCCTTCACTTTGAAGATATCAATGTATTGCTGGGCGTATTAAATGAGTTGGTAGATAAAGGAAATACCGTATTAGTCATTGAACATAACCTGGACGTAGTCAAAGTGGCCGACTGGGTAATTGATTTGGGAGAAGAAGGCGGTGCTGGTGGTGGAAGAATCATTTTTGAAGGTACACCCGAAGGCCTGATTCAAAATCCAATCAGTCTGACAGGAAAGTTCCTGAAAAAAGAAATGAAACACTAACTTATACATCACATGCAGAAGCTAATCAATCAGCAGCAGATGCGTTCGGCAGACGTATTTACAATTAAGAACCTGGATATATCTTCCATAGAATTGATGGAAACTGCCTCTATGGCATTTGTAAGTGAGTTTGTACAAGAAATAAAGGTTGTAGAAACTCCCATCAATATTTTATGTGGTAAGGGTAATAATGGCGCAGATGGGTTAGCTATTGCAAGAATACTGCAGGAGAAAGGGTATACCGCAGCTGCAGTTTATCTGATTGATTTTTCTGAGAAAGAGACTGCAGAATATCAAACGAACCTCAACCGGTTAAAGGATTTGTGGTTTCCTTTAACCGCGGTTAAAACTGTAGGGGACCTCAAAAATATAAAAGACGGAGTCATTATTGATGCCGTTCTGGGATCAGGCTTAAACAAGCCTTTGAGTGGTGCTTATGTGGAACTTGCTACATTTATCAACGGCTTAAACCGCCAGGTAATTGCAGTGGATATCCCTACTGGATTTCCTGCTGAAGGCGCAATCACAAAAACTGATCACTTTATCAAAGCAGATCTGGTCATCTGTTTTCAGCGGCCAAAGATCAACTTCTTTTTCCCTGAGTCGGCAGCGGCATTAAACCGTTTCCGTGTAGTGTCAATTGGTCTGGATGAAGAATTTATCGAAAAGCAAGTTTCTCCTTATCAGCTTTTGGAACAGCATGATATCAAAGACCTGATTCAACCTCGTAAACCTTTTACCCATAAAGGGACTTACGGGCATGCCCTGATCATCGCTGGTCAAAAGGAAACTATGGGCGCAGCAATCCTTGCCGCTAAAGGGTGTTTATATGGTGGAGCAGGCTTAACAACGCTTTCCATTCCTGAAAGTGGTTTGACAGCTTTAAATACGGCCCTTCCTGAAGTGATGTATCTCGACCGGAAAGAACTCACCATTGCATCATCCGGATTGGATAAATTCAAAATCATCGCTATTGGGCCGGGTTTGGGTACTGATGCTACAATTATTGAATTGTTAAAAAGTTTGTTAAAGCTAAAAGTTCCCCTGGTTATTGATGCAGATGCGCTGCATCTTTTAGGGAATGATGAAAGCTTAATGAAGCAATTGACTGAAGATTCTGTTTTAACTCCTCATATGAAGGAATTTGATCACCTTTTCGGTGCGCATGAATCCTGGTGGGCGCGTTTAGAAACTGCAAGAGAAAAAGCTGTGGAGTTAAAATGCGTGATCGTACTTAAAAATCAGTATACTTTTATAATTGATCAGCAAGGAAAAGTTATGATTAATCCAACTGGTAATCCTGCAATGGGGCAGGGGGGGATGGGAGATGTACTGACGGGTTTAGTTGCCTCACTCGCTGCACAAGGCTATAAAGCTATTGAAGCAGCCTATGCGGCCTGTTTTATACATGGAACGTCTGGAGATCAGCTTGCTATGACCAGGGTTTCTGTCAAAGCATCAGCGATTGCTGAACATCTTCCTGAAGTAGTAAAAGGATTAACTAGATAGATACGCCGCCCATAGCAATCATCTTTTCCATAGTCGGACTTGGACTGCCACCACGTTTTTCAAGTGTAACAGCAAAAGCCTGTGCATGGCCAACCTCTTTCATCGTCAGCAATAATTTTCCAGGTCCTGATTTGGCATCAAATACACCCAGATCTACCGGTTTGCCATCTACGATAGCCCATAACTGGTATTGGTGTGCAGCATCATTTTGAGGAAGAGCCATTTTAGTATTATCTACCATTACATGCTGTCCCTTTTTGTGCCAGTAAACCATCATATTCGCTTGCGGAGAGATTTTTGTTCCTGCAAGCTTTACAGCTGTCCAGGTTGGGTCTGCAGAAATAGCTGCGATTTCCTGTAAATCTTTGTTTTCATCTTTCATGAAACTTACCGTACTGGCAAACTTTTCTTTGTCAACATTCATCGCAATGATTTGCTGATTGGCAATAGTTAACTTATCGTGCGTTGCATAAAGTGCGGCCACACTCACGACCAATAGTCCAACGCAGGCTACTAATGAATATCTTAATGTTCTGATTGTCGAAGCTGCATGGTCTGCCACCAATGGAATAATTTTAGCTTCGTGATTTGGTACTGGAATAGTTTCCTTTGGAACAGGTACTTCATGAACAGGTACCGTATCAGCAGGTATACCTAATTTTTCGAATATCTGTTTATCCAGTCCTTTGGTTGGTTCAATAGCATGTTTGACCGCATATTGTTCCATAGCAATTTCAATAGCGGTAATCTCCTCTTTTATCGCAGGATACTTTGCCGCCATTTTCTCTACTTCACGTTGTTCCTGAGCATTGAGATGCCCTAAAACGTAAAGTTCAAGTATGCCTGTTTCGATATATGCTTTTGCCTCTTCCACTTTAATTAAAATGCTTTCTTAATTCCATAATAGCCATCCTGATCCGGGTTTTAACCGTACCTAATGGTAAATTCAGTTCTTCTGCTGCCTCTACATGGGTATAACCTTTAAAATAAACCATGTCTAATACACTATTAAATTCTGGTTTAAGTGCAGTAACCATGTCTTTGATTCCCAGTGTATCCGCGTTGAAAGTTACCTTTCTTTGCAGGTCAATGAAATCTACGTTATTTTCAAGGTCTTGGTTTTTACTGGCATTTTTAAAGTCCTTGGATCTGATTTTATCTATTGCCAGATTACGGGCAATATTAATCATCCAGGTAAATAAACGGCCTTTGCTACTGTCGTAGCTTTCTGCCGAATGCCAGATCTTAATGAAAGTGTCTTGTAATAAATCTTCAGCTATTTCCGAATGTTGTACAATTCTGAAAATTACCCCCAGCAGTGCTGCAGAATACATATCATATAAAGCCTGAATAGCGATAGTCTCCTGACCTTTCAGTGCACGCACCAGATCATCTTCTGTAAGGGATATTTTTTTATTCGGTGCCAATGTTTGCTAATATACAGAATGTTTAACAAGTTCAAAGGTGTTTTTGTTTGAACTTGTTTGCTACGGATTAAAAATCAAAAAGGTGTTTTTCTGCATGGTAAGAAGAACGGACCAACGGACCGCTTTCTACATATCTCAAACCTTTCTGCATTCCAATTTCCTTGTATTTTGCAAATTGATCAGGATGTATCCAGTCTACAACCGGATGGTGGTTACGTGTGGGTTGTAAGTACTGGCCTAAAGTCAGGATATGTACACCATTAGCCACTAAATCATCCATTGCTTCCAGTACATCATCCTCAGTTTCTCCTAAGCCAAGCATAATTCCTGTCTTAGTTCTCAAACCGAATTCTGAGATTCTTTTCAGGCACTCCAGACTTCTGTCATATTTTGCCTGAACACGCACTTGTTTAGTTAAACGGCGTACCGTTTCGATGTTATGAGACATCACTTCAGGACGTTCTTCCAATACACGGTACAAATTGTCCCAAATACCTCTGAAATCAGGAATAAGCGTTTCTAAAGTTGTAGAAGGACTTTCTCTGCGGATAGCCTGTAAAGTTTCTGCCCAGATAATAGAGCCACCATCTTTTAAATCATCGCGGTCTACCGAGGTAATTACGCAATGTTTAACCTGCATTAATTTCACTGAATTTGCAACCCGGTTAGGCTCGTCGGTATCCACAGCTTTTGGTCTGCCTGTTGCCACCGCACAAAAAGAGCAGGAGCGGGTACAGATATTACCAAGAATCATGAATGTTGCCGTGCCCGCACCCCAGCATTCGCCCATGTTCGGACAATTGCCACTTTCACAAATGGTATGTAATTTATGGGTATCTACAAGACTGCGCACTTGCGCATACTCTTTACCTACAGGAAGCTTAACTCTAAGCCAATCTGGTTTACGTTGTACTGGGTTTGCTGAAACAACCGGAAGTTCGATCATGCAACAAAGTTAAGCAATAGGTTTGAATTGTTATAAACATGAAATGTATGTAAGGTGTAATGTTATGCTTAAAAACGATTAAATTATGACAAACCAGGTGAAATACACGTTCAAAGATTATTGATATCATAAATAATTTATGTTAATCTTGTAAAGCAGGCTTAACCAGAATTTAAGCTGACCTAAAAAACAACCTGATATGGCAACTTCAAAAATAACTTATAACGGAGGATTGAGAACTACCTCTGTTCATTTACGTTCGGGCAATGAAATCATTACCGATGCACCTGTAGACAATAAAGGTAAAGGGGAAGCATTTTCACCGACAGATCTGCTGGCTACTTCTCTGGGAAACTGTATGATTACTATTGTAGGGATTGCTGCAGCAGAACATGGCTTTAATATTGATGGCGCTACCTGCGAAATCACGAAAATTATGGCAGAAGGCCCCAGAAGAGTAGCTGAAATTATAGCTGTCCTCCAGTTCCCCGCAAATAACTATTCTGATAAAGACAAAAAGATTATTGAAAGGTCTGCAAATACCTGTCCGGTATTTTACAGCCTTCATCCTGACTTAAAGAAAACTATTTCTTTTAATTATTAATCAGTTCGGCTACTTCATCAGCCGAGATGTCACTATGAGAGGCATCCAGTACACAATCGCCATCCTTAATCAATAAGATCTGAGGAGACTCATGGTGAACTTGAAATGTTTCAGCTATCTGTGCAGAAATTGCACGATGGCTGATCAGGTCAAGAAAATATAGTTTAGTACCTTCAGGGATAATTTCCCAATCCAGTTCAAAACGTTTTTTTGCCATCATACTCACTGAACAACGGGTGCTGTGTTTAAAAATTAAACTATAACCTTCCTGCGTTTTTATCCCACTGATCTGATCTGGATCAGTTATGTTCTTCCACTCCATCTAATTTCTATTTTTAATTTGTCCGGCTTACTTTCTCCGGTTGCCTTTTGGATACGAACTGTATGCCGGGCAGATACGGTTAGAGCAAGACTCTAAAACTGTTATTGCAAAGAATACTCCCAGTAACACTATAGCTAACTTCTTCATGAGCGTAGATTTTGATTATTCTTCTGCTAATCTACACTATTCCAGAAAAAAAAGCAATTCCTTATTATGCTGTATGCAAGAAATGAGCCATTTTTATTGCTGTAAAAGCAGCCTCATCACCTTTGTTACCGTGTTTGCCACCAGATCTGTCTAAAGCCTGTTGTAAGTCATTGGTTGTCAATACACCAAAAATAACTGGTTTACTATATTTAATTCCTACTTGAGTTATCCCATTGCCTATCGCATCACAGATGAAATCAAAATGTCTGGTCTCTCCCTGTATTACACAGCCAAGGCAGATTACTGCATCAAGATCTGCATGTTTCTTCAATAGGATCTCTGCTGCGCCAGTCAATTCAAAACTTCCGGGAACAGCTAAAGAAATAATATTTTCTTCTTTAACGCCATGTTTTAGAAGTGTTTCTAAAGCGCCTTTGTACAGGCTGCCAGTTACTTCTGCATTCCATTCAGCAACTGCAATAGCGATTTTATAAGCTGTGCCATCAGGAACAGTAGTATGAGAAAAGTCAGATAGATTTTTTAATTGTGATGCCATGGTGCAAAGATAAGTATTAAAACAAAAAAAAGGCCCGCATAAAATGCAGGCCTTTGTCAAAAATTTTTAAATTTTATTTTCCTTGTGCAGCAGTAACACGCGCAATGTACTCATCAATCATGGTAGCTTCCTGGCTTGCAGGGAACTCATTTTTGATTTTGTTGTAAGCGTCTTCTGCGTTTTTATAGTCTTTTTGTGATTCGTAAACTAATCCTAGTTTTTTAAGGAACAATGGAGAAGTAAACTTGTTGCTTGATTTGTCAGCTGCTTTCTTGTAATAAGTAATCGCCTGGCTGTAATCTTTCAGCTCACTGTAAGCATCACCTAACATTCCTAATGCCAGTGGATCTGCAACAGGGCTTCCTGTTTCTGAATATTTGCCTAAAACTTCAGTAGCTTTTTTGTACTCCCCTTTACGTAAATAAATTCCACCAAGGTAAAGGTTTGCTAAGTTCGCTGACTTCGTATTGTTATATTCTTCAGCGATTTTTTCAAATCCAGGATAACCTGCATCTCCGGTGATCGCTTTATTAGCCAGAGAATCTACCCCAACATATTGTTCTGCTTTGTACATTTTTGCAGAAGCCTCTTCAGCTCTGCCCTTTAAATATACATTCTGATACCAAAAGTATATGATCACTAATACGATTACCGCTGCGGCAATGAATAAAAGGCTTTTAGAGTTTTCCTCTAAGAATGAACCTTTTTTAACGTTATGATTTACTTCTTTTTCTGTTGTGGACATTTTATTTAAAAAAATTAAGGATTGCAAAAATACATTTTTCGGTTAAAGTATCAACCTCTTTTTCAGTATTTAAATAAAAATTTTGATACTTACTGTTTTTCGAACCTCCTGAATTAGATGTGAATAGGATAATCATGAAACAAATCTATAGATCAGCTTCTTTTAACAAAGCTAAACGGTAACTTTGCAAGCTCATACTATGTGGTTAAAAAACATTACTCTGCTCAACTTCAAGAATTATTCTGATGCTGATTTACGGTTTTCAAAAACGGTGAACGCATTTATTGGGAATAATGGTGCCGGGAAGACCAATTTGCTCGATGCGATCCACTACCTGTGCCTTTGCAAGAGCTATTTCAATCCGATTGACAGTCAGCAGATCAAAACTGCAGAAGAACTTTTTATGATCCAGGGCGATTTCGACCGCCAGGAAAAAAATGAGAAGATCACCTGCGGTGTCAAGAAGAATCAGAAAAAACAATTTAAGCGGAATAAAAAAGAATACGATAAACTGGCCAGTCATATCGGCCTGTTTCCATTGGTCATGATTTCGCCTTATGATGTCACGATCATTATGGATGGGAGTGAAGAGCGCCGTAAGTTTATGGACAATGTGATCTCTCAGACCGATTCGCAATATCTTGACGAACTGATGTTATACAACAGGCATCTGCTCAATAGAAATGCTTTACTGAAGCAGATCGCAACTACACGCCGTTATGATCCGGCTTTGCTTGAAATCTTTAATGAACAGCTGATTGGCTGCGGAGAGAAGATTTTTACCAAGCGCAAGCAATTTATGGTAGATTATATAGAACTGTTTAATAAATACTATCAATATCTGACAGAAGATGCAGAACAGGTTTGTTTAACTTATCAGTCTCAGTTAAATGATACACCATTTGAAACTTTACTGCTGCAAGCTATAGAAAAAGATAAAGTACTCGAAAGAACGACTACCGGAATCCATAAAGATGATCTGATTTTCACCATCCGGGAAATGCCCTTAAAGAAGTTTGGCTCACAAGGACAACAGAAATCTTTCTTGATCGCATTAAAACTCGCACAGTATGCTTATGTGGAAAAATATAAAGGCTTCAAACCTTTATTGTTATTAGATGATATTTTTGATAAGCTCGACGAACGCCGGATGCACAAACTGATGGAAATGGTTTCCCACCATGACTTCGGACAGATTTTTATTACCGATACGGGAAAAGAAAGAGTGCTGAATATTTTCGATAAGATCAAAGTTCCCGTAACTTTATTTGAAGTAATAAATGGAGGGATACAACATGCGTAAGCCTAATGATATGACCTTGAAAGATGCCATTTCAAAAATGCTGTCTGTTTATAGGTTAAAAGGGAAATTCGATGAAACTGGAGTAGTGGCCATGTGGCCCGAAATTATGGGAACTGCAATTGGGAACCGGACTACACAAATTTATATTGCGCATAAGAAGTTATTTGTCCGGATAGAATCTTCAGTTATAAAAAATGAGCTCTTAATGGTTAGAACCGGCATCATCCAGAAACTGAATGAACGTGCCGGTTCCGAGGTCATCAATGAAATTGTATTCTTATAGTGATTAGCCTTTACTTCCGCCACCAAATATTTTGCTGACTACCCATATAATAAGGGCAAGCACTACTACAACTACAATTATACCGGACCAGACTCCGGCCTTGAATATCCCCTCTATAAGTTGACAGCTACTTAAAGTTGTCATGATCAGAGCTACAAATGCGAGTGGTAAATATCTTTTAATTTCCATAGTGTGTTAATTTATTTAGTCACAACAAATCGTCTATGAAATGGTTTTTAAAAATATTATTTACCGTTTATTTTCAGTAATTCAACTTCAAAAATCAGCATACTGTAGGCAGGAATGTCTTTTCCCATGGCACGCTCACCGTAAGCTAAATTATAAGGGATAAAGAATTTATACTTCGAACCTGGAGACATCAACTGTAAACCTTCTGTCCATCCTGGAATTACTCTGTTGACTGCAATCGAAAGCGGTTCTTTTCTATCATAAGAACTATCAAATTGTTTACCGTCTAATAAAGTACCTTTATAGTTGACCAGTACATTATCTGTAGCGGTTGGTTTTGGACCTTCGCCCGGTGTAATCACAATATATTGTAAACCGCTCGCTGTTTGTTTTACATTGGTTTGTTTCAGGTTGCCTTCCAGGAAGTTTTTTTCCTTAGCGATCTGTGGTGCATATTTTTCCATAGTAATTATTTTAAAAAGGTCTCCGATTGCTTTTTGAGAAGCCTGCTCGTTTAATAACGGTGTTTGTCCCTGAAAAGCATCTTTTAAGCCTTTAATCAGTAAATCGTAGTTTAATGTTTTAAGACCATTGGTCTTTAAGCCGGAACCCATAGAAATACCGAAAGCATAACTTGCTGAATCTGCAAGGCTGGTCATTCTTGCAGGAGCAACGGCTGATTTTACAGGTGCTTTTTTGGTTGCAGATTTACGTTTAGTTTGTGCAGTTACCGCATAACCGCAAAAAGGAATCAAAAGGGTAATAATTAATTTCTTCATCTTTAGAATTGGTTCAATGTTGTCGTAACGAAAATAAGCACCCCATAAGAGTGCTTATTTTAATAATTTTATTCAAGCCAAAACTAGAAACGTTCAGCAGCAGTGAAGAAGAAATCTCCTTCGATTGCAGCATTCTCATCCGAATCAGATCCGTGAACAGCATTCGCATCGATAGATTTAGCATATTTTTGACGGATAGTACCTTCTGCTGCATCAGCAGGGTTAGTAGCACCGATTAATTTTCTGAAATCTTCAATAGCGTTGTCTTTTTCAAGAATAGCAGCTACGATAGGTCCTGAAGACATGAAGCTAACTAAATCACCATAAAATGGACGATCTTTGTGTACTTCATAGAATTTACCAGCAGTTTCAGCTGTTAATTGAGTGTATTTTAAAGCAATGATTTTGAAACCAGCAGCAGTAATGTCATTGATAATTGCTCCGATATGTCCATTTGCAACTGCATCTGGCTTAATCATTGTAAATGTTCTGTTTGTAGTCATCTTTGTGTTATTTATTTTGCAAAATTACATTTTCTATAGTTAATATTAAAGCGCTAAATAAAAGAAGACTTTAGAAAATTGTTCAGGCGCATCTGATTAAAATTAAACAGCTTCCTATTTATTAAATTATTAGATTTGCAGCGAAAACTATGCTATCCCTTTCCCAACTCAAAACATTGCTGGCAACGCCGCAGAAAATTGTAATTACTACACACCATAAACCTGATGGCGATGCTATGGGCTCTTCTTTGGGCTTATACGCATATCTGATCCAGAAAGGACATCATGTAACCGTAATTACCCCAACAGATTATCCGTATTTCTTACACTGGTTACCAAATAACTCTGATGTAATGATTTATACAGAAGCCAAAGAAGAAGCAGAGCAATTAGTTGCTGATGCTGCGCTTGTATTCTGTCTGGACTTCAATACCCTGAGCCGTATTAACGAGCTTGGCGAAGTAATCCGGAATTCATCTGCCTATAAAATCATGATTGATCATCACCTTGATCCTGAAGATTTTGACGATTACAGACATTGGAGTATCAATGCTTGTGCAGCGGCCCAATTGGTTTACGATTTTATTGTCAATGAACTGAAAGATGGTGAGCTGATGAATAAAGACATTGCTACTTGTTTATATACCGGTATTATGACCGATTCAGGTTCATTCCGTTTCCCTTCTGCAACTTCTACAGTTTACCGTATTGGTGCTGATTTGATTGATGCAGGAGCAGAACACTGGCGTATTCATCAATTAGTTTATGACAATGCAACAGAAAACCGTTTGCGTTTCCTGGGGAACTGTCTGACTAATAAACTGGAAATTATCAGAGAATTTAATACCGCTATTATTTCAGTTACTGCCGAAGAACTCAAACGCTTCAGCATCGTTACTGGTGATACAGAAGGTATCGTAAACTATGCACTTTCTATCAATGGAATCAAATTAGCTGCTTTTATCATTGAAAGAACGGATAAAGTTAAATTATCGTTGCGCTCAACAGGTGATTTTCCTGCGAATGAGATTTGTAAGAAGTTTTTCAACGGTGGCGGGCATAGAAATGCAGCCGGCGGGTACTCTGATTTGAACCTGGAAGACACCATTGCACACTTTAAATCTATTTTACCAGAGTATAAAACACAATTATTGCAGTAATTAATTTAAAGTTTGCTTAAACTTGCTTTTTGTAAGCGTCTGTTTAAATTTGGACTCTAAAAGAAAAAACAAACAAATAAAATGGAACGTCAGGCGGAGATTGTATAAATTGCAGGATAGTTGAAACGTACCTCGTGAAATTAAAATAAAACACAATAAATCTAAAATGAAAAAAACATTAGTAATTCTTTTTGCCGCTACACTTGGTTTAGCAGCTTGTAACAACTTCAAAAAAGGTCCGGGAGGCCTGATGTACACCATCCACAAGACTGAAGGAAAAGATAAAATCGTTGAAGGTGATATTATCAAAATCAATGCAATTCAGAAAACTGAGAAAGATTCAGTAACCAGCAGTACTTATGATATTCAGCAACCAGCTGTATTCCCAGTATCTAAAAAACAATGGGCAGGAGATATCTCTGATGCTTTAATGTTGTTAGCAGAAGGTGATAGTGCTACTTTCAAAATTGACCTGGATTCAATGGCTAAATATTCAAACCAGCCAAAACCAGCTACTCAAAAAGATAAATACATGGTTTTCACTGTGAAAATCGAAAAAGTAATGCATAAAGCTAAAGGTGAAGCTGATTCAACTTTCCAGAAAAAAGCTACTGAGTTTTTCCAGAAAGATTTCCAGGCTACAGTTGCTAAACATAAAGCTGCTGAAGCAGGTAAAATCAAAAACTTTATCGAAGACAATAAATTAAAAGTACAAACTACTGCTTCTGGTTTACAATACGTAATTACAGCTCCTGGTGATGCACAAAGAGCTACACCTACAGATACTTTAATGGTAAATTACACTGGTAAATTACTAACTAAAAAATCTGATGGTAAAGAAAGCATTTTTGATACAAGTATCGAAAAAGTAGCTAAAGAATCAGGTAAATTCAATGCAATGGCACAATATGGCCCACGTCCATTTACTATCGGAAGAGCAATTCCAGGATTTGACGAAGGCTTGAAGTTAATTGGTAAAGGTGGAAAGATCACTTTGATCATCCCTTCAAAATTAGCTTACGGTGAAGGTGGAATGCCACAAGGCGGTATCACTCCATTCTCTCCATTGGCTTTTGATGTTGAAATAACTGACATCAAAAAACCTACAGGTGCACCTGCAGCTGCAGCGCCGGTTATGGCTCCTGCTGCTAAAAAATAATTTTGATTTTAATCAAACGTATAAACCCTGTCCGGTAATCCGGACAGGGTTTTTTTATTAACTTTGTTTTATGTTTTTAACCGATACGCATACACATTTGTATTACGAAACGGAGGAGGAAAAACAGGCGCTGCTTTTTCAGCGCTGTTTCGAAAATAATATAGACCGTTTATTCCTTCCTAATGTTGATATCTCTTCCATCGCAAAGATCGATGACCTGGTGAGGAAGTATCCTGATAACTGTTTTGCTATGGCTGGACTGCATCCTTGCGAAGTCAAAGAAGGATATCAGGAAGTATTGAAAGAAATTCATCAAAGTATAGCGGGCAGAAAGATTTACGCGATTGGCGAGATTGGTATTGACCTTTACTGGGATAAAACTACTTTAGGTATACAGCAAGATGCTTTCTATGAACAAATCAGATGGGCTAAGGCATTAAAGCTCCCGATTGTGATTCATTGCAGGGAAGCTTTCGATGAGGTCTTTGAAGTACTGGAAGCAGAAAGAGGAGAAGACCTGAGGGGGATTCTTCATTGCTTTACCGGTAACCTGGAACAAGCACAAAGAACAATTGAGTTAGGCTTCTATCTGGGGATAGGTGGTGTAGTTACCTATAAAAAGGCTGGTCTGGACGAGGTGCTTTCGCATATTGACCTGGAAAACCTGGTACTGGAAACTGATTCGCCATACCTTGCGCCGGTACCTTACAGAGGCAAACCCAACGAAAGCAGTTACCTGGTGCACATTGCACAGAAAGTTGCTGATATTTATCATATCCCTGTGGAAAAAGTAGCAGAAGTAACTACAGCTAATTCTATCAAAATATTTAACGTCTAGCTTTACATGACAAAAATTCTCATTATCTATACAGGTGGAACTATCGGTATGGTCAACAACCCGCTGACGGGTTCATTAATTCCTTTTGACTTCGAACAAATCCAGCAGAATGTACCTGAACTGGCCCGTTTGAACTATCATTTGTCGGTACACTCTTTTGACCCCATTCTGGATTCTTCCAATATGGACCCCATTATCTGGGCGGAGCTGGCCAGGATTATTGAAGATACCTATGCTGATTATGATGGATTTGTTGTACTGCATGGTTCTGACACGATGGCCTACACGGCCTCTGCATTGAGCTTTATGCTGAAGAACCTGGCAAAACCAGTCGTGCTGACCGGTTCACAGTTGCCTATTGGAGAAATCCGCACGGACGCTAAGGAAAACCTGATTACTGCGCTTGAAATTGTCGCTACTAAAAATAACGGGGTAGCAATGGTACCTGAAGTTTGTATTTATTTCGATTATCAGTTGTTCCGCGGAAATCGCTCTATCAAGTATAATTCAGAGAAATTCGAAGCTTTTCAATCTCCGAATTACCACATTCTGGCAGAAGCAGGAGTGAGCCTTTCTTTTTATACGAATTATATTCACGATCTTCCGCAAGAACCATTAGTAGTGCAGTCAAATTTCAATGCCAATATCGGCGTGCTGAAATTATATCCGGGTATTACTCCGCAAGCTGTTCAGGCGATCACCACATCTTCAGTAGATGCGATCGTATTGGAAACTTTCGGATCAGGTAATACCACAACAGCACAATGGTTTATTGACAGTTTGCAAGCAGCCATAGACCAGGGTAAACTGATTGTTGATATTTCACAATGTCAGGGTGGGTCAGTTGAGCTCGGCAAATATGAAACAAGTAAAAAACTACAGCAAATGGGTATTATCAGCGGTTTTGATATGACATTTGAGGCGACCGTGACCAAGCTAATGTACTTGATGGGTCAAAATCTTACAAATACTGAAATTGCAAGCCTAATGGAGCAATCTTTGCGCGGTGAGTTAACAGCGTAATATAAAAAACATATTCTAGATGAAAATAGAGCAAATTTATACAGGCTGTCTGGCCGAGGCAGCTTATTATATTGAGAGCAATGGTGAGGCAGCAATTATTGATCCTTTAAGGGAAGTTCAACCCTATCTTAAAAAAGCTAAGTTGGCTGGTGCGACCATCAAATATATCTTTGAAACACATTTTCATGCAGATTTCGTTTCAGGGCACGTCGATCTTGCCCAGCATTCGGGTGCGAAAATTATTTACGGGCCTACTGCACAAACAACTTTTGACTCCCATATCGCTAAGGACGGAGAAACATTTAAAATCGGTGATTTAACGATCACGACTTTACATACACCAGGCCATACTCCTGAATCTACTACTTATTTGTTAAGTGATAAAGATGGCAAGCCCTACTGTATTTTTACAGGAGATACGCTTTTTATCGGCGATGTTGGCAGACCGGACCTGGTACAAAAAGGTGCGCAGACAGCTGAGGAAATGGCTGGCATCTTATATGATTCCCTACAAGCGAAGATTCTTTCTTTACCAGATGACGTATTGGTTTATCCGGCGCATGGCGCAGGCTCTGCCTGTGGTAAACATATGAGTAAAGAAACGTTTGATACTTTAGGACATCAGAAAGAAGTTAATTATGCGCTTAAAACTGCTGACCGCGATGATTTCATTCAACAAGTAACGGAAGGTACTTTACCTCCGCCACAATATTTTGCGAAGAACGCAGCCATCAATAAAAATGGTTACGAAAGTTTTGCTCAGGTTAAGGAAAAGGGATTAATCCCGATGGAGCCAGAAGAATTCGAAGCTACGGTAAACCATATGGGGGCATTAATCCTGGATACCAGAGATCCGCAGGATTTTGCCAGTGCTTTCATCCCATCTTCAATTAATATCGGCCTGAACGGACAGTTTGCCCCTTGGGTAGGCGCATTGATTACTGATTTGAAGCAACCTTTACTACTCATCGTAGAAGAAGGAAAAGCGGAAGAGGCTATTACCCGTTTGGCAAGAGTTGGTTACGATCATACTATTGGCTATCTGGAAGGCGGAATTGCTGCCTGGGTCGCTGCGGGTAAAGATGTAGAAACTATTGGTTCAGTATCTGTTGCTGAATTTGAAGAGATGATACATACGCATCCGGATTTAAAAGTACTGGATGTCCGTAAGCCCGGAGAATATGAAGCCGGACATCTGGAATGCACCCTGACCCGTCCTCTTGATTATATCAATGACTGGACAAATGAGATCAATCCTTCGGAAACTTATTATATCCACTGTGCTGGAGGTTACCGGTCAATGATTGCTGCTTCTATCCTTAAAGCAAGAGGGGTAGAGAATGTAGTCGATATCAAAGGCGGTTACGCTGCAATCCGTTCAACGGGTCTGAAACGCACAGATAATTCTGCGTCAGCTAAAGAACTTAAATCCTGATTTGTTGATGGAAGAATATGATGTGCTGATCATTGGTGCCGGCCCGATTGGGATGGCTTGTGGGATAGCAGCCCAAAAGGCGGGACTTAAATATATTATTGTAGAAAAGGGTGCGTTGGTGAACAGCCTGTACAACTACCCTGTTTTTATGACCTTTTTCTCTACTTCTCAAAAGCTGGAGATTGGAGAAGTGCCGTTTGTAAGCATTAACCCTAAGCCAAACCGGAATGAAGCGGTAGAATATTATCGCCGGGTAGCGGAGAAATTTGATTTGCAAATCAATCTTTTTGAAAAGGTAGAGGAAGTGCGTAAAATAGCAACTGGTGAGTTTGAGGTTCAGACCTCTAAAAGAGCTTACCGGGCTAAAAATGTGATTATTTCGACTGGTTTTTATGATGTGCCTCTTTTGATGGATATTCCAGGCGAAAATCTGCCTAAGGTTGCACATTATTATAAAGATCCCCATTTATATGCTTTTCAGAATGTTGTAGTTATCGGTGCAAATAATTCTGGTATTGATGCCGCGTTGGAAACTTACCGGAAAGGTGCAAAGGTTACTTTGGTTATCCGTGGTGCTGAAATCGGCTCTTATGTGAAATACTGGGTACGCCCGGATATTGAAAACAGGATTAAAGAGGGAGAAATCAAAGCTTATTTCAATTCAGAAGTGATTGCAGTTACTGAAGATAGCGTGACTATCAAAACTCCTGAAGAAACGATTACAATAGCCAATGACTGGGTGATTGCCATGACTGGTTATCAGCCTGATTTTGGAATGCTGAAAAAACTGGGCGTAAAACTGGATGGTGAATCGGGTACTGCTCCAGCTTATAATCCTGAAACGATGGAAACAAACTTGCCGGGTTTATACCTTGCAGGGGTAGTTTGCGGAGGTATGGACACGCATAAATGGTTTATTGAGAATTCCAGGGTTCATGCAGAACAAATCTTTCAGCACATTGCTTTAAGGCACTAAACGTAATAATTCAATTTTAAAATTTCATTCAAGCAGAATTAACTGAATTTAGTTAAGTTTGCAAATATTTTCAAACCTGAATGCCGGGAATAAATCAGATTAAGAAACCCATAGCCGCAGATATAGCAGTCTTTGAAGAAAAATTCAAGGCCTCAATGCACAGTGATGCTCCATTATTGGATAGGATCACACACTATATCGTCAAGAGAAAAGGTAAGCAGATCAGACCTATGTTTGTTTTTTTTGCCGCTAAACTTTGCGGGGGGATTATTGAGTCCACACATCGTGGTGCTGCGCTGGTTGAATTATTACACACGGCGACGCTTGTTCATGATGATGTAGTTGATAATGCTTATGAGCGCAGGGGCTTTTTTTCTATCAATGCTTTATGGAAAAATAAGATTGCTGTGCTGGTGGGTGATTATTTGCTGGCCAAAGGACTTTTGCTTTCTGTGAATAACAATGAGTTTCGCCTGTTGCAAATCGTTTCTGAAGCGGTTAAGCAGATGAGTGAGGGTGAGTTATTACAGATCGAGAAAGTTCGGAGAATGGATATTGGGGAAGAGCTTTATTTTGATGTTATCCGTCAGAAGACTGCTTCACTGATTGCATCTTGTTGTGCTTGTGGTGCTGCTTCGGCTGGTGCAGATGATGAAACGATCGAAAAGATGCGTTTATTCGGAGAGAAGGTCGGTATTGCTTTTCAGATCAAGGATGATACTTTTGACTTTGGAACGGACGATGTAGGTAAGCCTTTAGGGATAGATATTAAGGAAAAGAAAGTTACGCTTCCTTTAATTTATGCTTTAAATCGTGCGGATAAGACGGAAAAAAAGAAAATGATTAACCTGGTAAAAAATCACAATGATGAACCTGCTAAAATACAGCAGATCATTGATTTTGTGAATGAGAAGCAGGGAGTGCATTATGCCAATGAAAAAATGGCGCAGTATCAGCAGGAAGCGTTTGATATCTTATATACTTTTGAAGAGAGTGAGGCCAGAACAGGGCTTGAACAACTGGTTCGTTATACCACGGAACGTAAAAAGTAACAATTCCCATACAGTATCTTTTTGTCCTTATATATTTTAATTAAAAGCTTATTTTAATCGAAATATATTTCCATGAAGATACTTTTTTCTCTCTTTTTCGCCGGGCTGGCAGTTTCTGCACATGCTCAGGATAATTTCGGTAAAGCTTTTAGTCAGATTAATACGGATGTCCAGGAACATTCAAAGGCTTATGGCACTTTGAAATCTGCTACAGAAACAATTGGTCACCGTTTAACTGGTTCCGCAAATGGAGCCAAAGCAGAAGCATATGCTTTTAATTTATTTAAATCTTATGGATATAATGTGCGTTACCAGCCTTTCGAGGTAGAGAGCTGGAGCAGGATCAGCAATGAAACTAAAGTAGGTGATGCGGCTGGTTCATTAAAGGTTGTTCCTTCTGTAGCCTTGGCACATTCTCCTGTCAAGTCTGCTGTTTCGGCAGGTTTGGTTGATTTAGGCAATGGTCTGGAGAGTGATTATACGAAAGATGCAGGTTTAGTAAAAGGAAAAATAGCCTTGGTTTATCTAGGGGTATTACCAGGATCGCCAGCGGGAACTGCTTCTTTACACCGTTCTGAGAAGACGGCGCTTGCAATTAGTCATGGTGCTGTTGGAATTATTATTATCAACGGGGTTAAGGGTGGTGTATTATTGACCGGAACAGCTTCGGTAACCGGCAAGTTGATCTCTATCCCGGCGGTTTGTATTGGGCTGGAGGATGGAATGCGGTTAAAGGAGGAGTTGAAGTCTAAGCCTCAGTTTGCGAGTTTAGCTATGAAGAACTTCTCGGGTATGATCAAAGCGAGAAATGTAATTGCGACTTTGAAGGGTGATTCTTTACCGGATGAAAAGATCTTAGTTGGCGGGCATCTGGATAGCTGGGATCTGGCTACAGGTGCAATCGATAATGGGATTGGCTCTTTTGCAGTGATGGATATGGCGAGGTCTTTTAAGGCTTTAAAGTTAAAGACAAAGAGAACGGTAGAGTTTATTTTGTTTATGGGCGAAGAGCAGGGTTTATTGGGTTCTAAGGCTTATATCGCTCAGGCAGAGAAAAAGGGGGATTTAGGAAAGGTAAAGTTTATGCTGAACTATGATATGACAAACGATCCGAAGGGTTTTGCAACGAGCAGAGCGGAGATGAAGGGTTTGTTTACGAGCTGGGGTGAAGAGATTGTGAAGATTGATACGGGGTTCAAGAATGTGTTTGTTTTTGGGGCGTGGTTGCATAGTGATCATCAGCCGTTTATGTTAGAAGGAATTCCTACTGGTGGTGGTGCTGGTGGGGAACTGCCTAATCATTCGGGACAGTTTTATCATTCTGATGGGGATAGTTTCAAACTGGTGGATGAGCAGGGTTTAAAGAATACGGTAAGGTTTAGTGCAATGTTAACTTATGGGCTGGCTAATACAAGTGTTCTTCCGGTTGGGAAGCAGTCTGATGAGGATTTGAAGGGGTTTTTGAGAGAGAATAAGTTGGAGGAGCCGTTGAGGATTGCAGGGGAGTGGAAGTGGGATAAATAAGTCGTTCCTCCGAAAAAAAACAATATACCATGTTCGGCCGACATTGCCGTCGCCCGAAGGGGGCTCGGAACGAATGTCCTCACATTGGTATATTGTTTTTTTTCTAGTATCTCCATATTTGGTATGGGGTGGCAGGATGGTTAGGTAGGGATAGTTGTTGTAGGATGGTTAGGTAGGGATGGTTGTTGTAGGATGGTTAGGTAGGGATGGTTGTTGTGGGATGGTTAGGTAGGGATGGTTGTTGTAGGATGGTTAGGTAGGGATGGTTGTTGTAGGATGGTTAGGTAGGATAGTTGTTGTAGGGCTGACAGGTGTGAAAATAGATTTGGTAATGTCCTAAAATAGGTGGAAATTAATAGAAAGTTGTTCGTAAAGAGTTTAATAGACAGCTTTTTTGATTTTTATATCATTTCTTTAATTGCAAACATTCTTAGTTATGAAAAAAGTTACGGGCCTTGGTGGGGTATTTTTTAAATGTGACGATCCGAAAGGGATGAACGAATGGTATGCCAAAAATCTGGGATTGGCTACGAGTGAATATGGAACAACGTTTGAGTGGCGGGAGGCTGATAATCCGTCAAAAGGGGGTTCGACGACCTGGAGTACGTTTCCGCAGGATACAAAATATTTCAATCCGTCAACCAAGCCTTTTATGATTAATTATAGGGTGGAAAATCTCGTTGAGCTGGTAGAGGAACTCAAAAGGGAGAACGTCACCATTGTTGATGAAATTGCGGAGTATGATTATGGCAAATTTGTCCATGTACTCGATCCGGAAGGGAACGTGATTGAGCTTTGGGAACCGAAGGATGCTGCTGAATAGGCTATTCTTTAATTCGTAAATTTTCTGCAATACATACTTTTGGAAACCCCATCACTCATATCTGCTAATAAAGAGCCTTCCTGTAAAATTGCGATGATCTTGTGTGGTTAGTTTCAACAATACACGTAATTATTAAGCAATATTATAGTGATTATT
The DNA here is from genome assembly GCF_040547305.1 of Pedobacter sp. UYP1. Classification (NCBI taxonomy): domain Bacteria; kingdom Pseudomonadati; phylum Bacteroidota; class Sphingobacteriia; order Sphingobacteriales; family Sphingobacteriaceae; genus Pedobacter; species Pedobacter sp. UYP1. Next base: position 707,533 of record NZ_JBEPPL010000002.1, read on the forward strand.
TTTTTAAAAAATAATTCACCTTTAGTTTAGTTGTTGTTCGATGGCGATTGGGTGACGTTTGAACAGCTTGGGAAAGATCTCCGAATGACGTCTGAACAAGGTAGTATAACTACATTGATAGTCAATTGGTTACGGTGGTCGTATTTGTGTTCTTTTTTCACCTTATTCCGCTTGATTTCTGGTTGCTATATCGTTAGGGAACGGACTGGAGCGCTGTCCTCTAAAAAGAAAGAGCTCAGGAAAGGGAACTCTATTTAAATTAGGAGAGGTTAGCGATTTTCGGTTATATTTACCTTGTAAAAAATAATTGCAGAGGCGTAGATGCGTAATATCAATATAAAAGAACTGGCGAAAGCGCTTAATTTATCGACTTCAACTGTTTCCAGAGCCTTTCGGGATAATAGTGATATTAGCAAGGACACTAAGGATAAGATTCTGGCTGCGGCGAAAGAGCTGAATTATCAGCCGAATCATTATGCGAGTAATTTAAGGGAACAGCGCAGTAAGACTATTGCAGTTATTGTGCCCGAGCTGGCCAATCATTTCTTTTCACAGGTAATTCATGGGATAGAAGGTGTAGCCAGGGCCAGGGGATATCATATCCTCATTTATGCAACGGATGATGATTATGAGAAAGAAGTTTCTTTTATCAGGCATTTACACAATGGACGTGCGGATGGGATTATCATGTCGGTATCAGGTGAGGCTAATGATCATAATTACCTGAATGAGCTGAATCAGCAAAGGTTACCGCTTGTTTTCTTTGATAGGGTTTATGAGGATATTATTACGCCAAGAGTGATTACCAATGATTATGACAGTAGCTTTTCGGCCGTTCAGCATTTGATTAAGCAAGGGTGTAAAAGGATTGCATGCCTGGTTATCAATAAGAATTTGTCCATTGGTAAAACCAGGATGCAGGGTTATCTTGATGCGCTGGAAAAATATAATATTCCTTTTGATGACCGGCTCATTGTGGATTGTACGAATAGTTATAAACGGAATAACGTAATTCTGAAGGATATGTTCAAAAAGCTAAAGCCCGATGGGGTCTTTACTTCGGTTGAACGTTTAGCCTTTGCCACTTATTATGCTTGTCATGATCTGGAAATTACTATACCAGATCAGGTGAAGGTTGTAGGCTTTTCAAGCCTGGAAATTGCACCACTTTTAAACCCATCTTTAACGACAGTGACTCAGCCGGCAACGGCAATTGGGGTGGAGGCAGCTTCGCTTTTATTCAAGATGCTGGAACATCCGGAGTCGGTGAACGTCAATGAAAAAATTGTACTTGACTCTAAGTTAATGAAGCGGAATTCTACCGCTGTTATAACGTTAAAAAAACGTTAAATTCCAGTTACTAAATCGAGGCTTTTTGAGCAGAAATTTTCTGGGTTCTCCGGAAATACGCAGAATTTAAGTTTTTTTTTCTGTCGCCATTGTTAATAAGCTTCTCTTTCTTCGGGAACGTTCCCGGTATCGTTCCCGGAAATCTGTCTGAAAAAGACTTAGTGTAAAAAAAACACTTTTATTGGGCTGAAATTTGATATAAATTGTTGATTTACAGTTTTTTGAATGCTTGTTTTGTAGAGTTATGTCTGAAAAACACGTAGAATTTATTAGGGTATTTTGACCTTTTTGTGATATTAAATATTGTGTTAAAAAATTATTTGATATTAAATTTTGAAATGTGATCCTCGAATGTAAATTTACGATGTGTGTGATACACAGTCTATATTATCCAAATATATAACCTAAATAAGTTATTAAATATGAAAGTATTTTACGTGATGAGGTATTGTATGCTATTGGTTTTAACCATCTCGGCATTGGCAGTACAAGCACAGACCGGTGCAATAACTGGTAAAATTATTGATGAAACCGGTCTTGGACTTCCGGGAGCTTCGGTACTGGTTAAAGGCCAGGGCAGAAGCGCTAGTACGGACGCAGCCGGCAACTTCAAAATCGTTGGTGTACCTAATGGTCCGGTTACCTTAACTGCGAGCTATATTGGTTACAGCTCCCTTGATCTTAACGTTACAGTAAAGGGAAATACAGTGGCAAACTTCTCCCTGAAGCCAGATGCACAGAACTTAAATGAAGTAGTGGTAATCGGTTATGGTACTACACAGAAAAAAGACCTGACGGGATCAATTACCACGGTAAGCTCCAAAGACTTTCAGGCAGGTAACATTACTTCTCCTGAACAGCTGATTGCAGGTAAAGTTGCTGGTGTATCTATCGTGTCTAATGGCGGGCAGCCAGGATCAGGAAGTGTGATCCGTATTCGTGGTGGTGCTTCTCTGACTGCAAGTAATGATCCTTTGATTGTTATTGATGGTGTTCCTTTCGGTAACAACATGACAGTAGGTGCGGTAAGTGGTAATGTAATTGCTGGTGTTGGTAATCCATTAAGTTTAATTAACCCGAATGACATTGAAACTTTTACTGTATTGAAGGATGCAAACGCAACTGCAATATATGGATCAAGAGCTTCTAATGGGGTTATTTTGATCACTACTAAAAAAGGTAAGTCAGGAGAACTTTCAATTGATTTCAGTACCGTGAATTCCTATGCAACTGTCGCTAAGAAGGTCGGCGTATTAAGTGCAGATCAGATTCGTGATTATGTAAACGCGAATGGTACTGCTGCTCAGAAAGCATTGTTGGGAACAGCCAATACAGACTGGCAGAATGTAATTTATAACAATGCATTCACTACAGATAATAATTTAAGTATTTCCGGAAGCTTTAAAAAAATCCCTTATAGAATATCTGGTGGCTATCTTGATCAGAAAGGTTTATTGCGTACCGATCGTATGACCAGGGCTACTGCCGGAATTACGTTGAATCCTACTTTCTTTGATAACCATCTGAAAGTTGATTTAAATTTAAAAGGATCATTAAGCGAAACGCGTTTTGCAAATACAGATGCCGTATCTAATGCAATTTCGTTTGATCCTACACAGCCAGTGTATGCAAACAATGCCTATGGTGGATATTACGAATGGATAGGTTCTACTGGACAATTAAATCCTAATGCACCTAAAAATCCGCTGGGATTAATTGAAGAAAAACAGAATAATGGTAAAGCGGACAGAAGTTTTGGTAATTTAAGACTGGACTACTCTTTTCATTTCTTGCCTGAATTGCATTTCAATGTAAATGGTGGATATGATGTCTCTAAAGGATACGGAACTGTTAGAGTTCCTGCCTATGCTGCGCAAAGTAATGCAACTTTAGGAACGGCTACACAATATGAGGCAGTTCAGCATAACAAAGTAGCTGAAGCTTTCTTTAGCTACATTAAAGATCTGAAAGATATCAGAAGTAATATTAATGCAACTGCTGGATATGGCTTCTATGAGAACTCAACTACGACTTATAATTTTACTGACTATAATGCAGTTGGTAATGTACAAAAAGTACCTGTGTTCCCTTTTGACAGACAGCAAAATCGATTATTATCATATTATGGACGTTTAGTATACACTTTTGCTGATAAGTATATCTTGTCAGGAACAATGCGTGCTGATGGTTCTTCGAAATTTAGTGAAGCTGGAAGATGGGGCTATTTTCCATCGGCAGGATTTACCTGGAGAGCAATCGATGAATCATTCCTGAAAGACAGTAAAGTTTTTTCTGATTTGAAAGTGCGTTTAAGTTACGGGGTTACTGGTCAGCAGGATGGTTTTGGTAATTATACTTATCTGCCTAATTATTATACCAGTGTGAATGAAGCACAGTACCAGATCGGAAATCAATTTTATCATATGTTTACCCCAATACAGTATGATAAAGACCTGAAATGGGAAACGTCTACGACTTATAACGCAGGGATTGATTATGGATTCTTTGGTGGAAGAGTTTATGGTAGTGTAGATGTGTACTACAAAAAAACTAAAGATTTGTTAAGTCTTGTGCCTATTGCAGTTGGAACGAACTTTAGCAACCAGTTGTTAACCAATGTGGGTAACATGGAGAATAAAGGTATTGAAGCGAGTGTTAACGTTGGTATTATTAAAACGGATGATGTGAAGTGGGATATGGGCTTTAACTTTACTTACAATAAGAATAAAGTAACCAACCTGAGCCTGAACCCGGATCCTAACTTTAAAGTTGGTGCCGGAGATATTACAGGTGCAACTGGTACTACGCTGAAATGGAATGCTGCTAATTACAATCCTGGTTCTTTCTTTGTTTATAAACAGGTTTATAATGCCCAGGGAAAACCTATTGAAGGTGTATATGCTGACTTGAATAATGACGGCATAGTGAATGATCAGGACAGATATTTTTACAAATCTCCTGCACCTAAATTTATTTTGGGTTTCACGACTTCATTCAGTTATAAAAAATTAACATTGAGTACGGTGTTGCGTGGTAATATCGGTAACTATATCTATGATAATGTTTCCTCTAATCTTGGTGTGAATAGAAATGTATTGAGTCCTAGTGGATTAATTAACAATGCAAGCAGCACATTTTACGATACAAATTTTTCAAATAATCAATACCTGAGCGACTATTATATTCACAATGCTTCTTTCCTGAAAATGGATAATGCTGGTCTTGCTTATAATTTTGGCCGCTTGTCGCCAAATTCAAAAGCAAATCTGCGTATTACAGCAAATGTTCAGAATGTATTTATAATCTCTAAGTATAAAGGGATTGATCCGGAGAGCACTACTGGTATAGATTATAATTTATATCCAAGACCAAGAACTTATAGTTTAGGTCTAAACGTAGGGTTTTAATAGTTCATCACCGATAAAATAAAATTTCATACGCATGAAAAATCTATTCAAAATATTTGCGGCAACTGCCGTATTACTGGCCACTTTCTCGTCTTGTAAAAAAGACCTGAACTTAAAGCCAACTAATGACATCATCTCGGATGTAGCTTATTCTACTCCGGATGGTTACAAACAGGTTCTGGCTAAGATCTATGGTAGTTTTGCTACCACAGGTGGTGGTGGTTCAGGAAGCAGCGACCTTGGTGGTATTGATGCTGGTGCTTCAGATTTTATTCGTTTATACTGGAATGCTCAGGAACTAACTTCTGATGAGGGAATCTGTGTTTGGAATGATCCTGGAGTTTATGATTTAAATTTCCAGACTTATACTTCAGATAACGTAATTCTGCGTGGTTTATATACAAGAAGTCTATACCAGATCACTGTGGTTAATGAATTTTTACGTGAAAGTACACCTGAGAAGCTGGCTTCCCGCAATATCACAGGAACAGATGCCACAAATATTACAGCTTACAGAGCAGAGGCAAGATTTTTACGTGCTTACCAATATTGGGTATTAATGGATTTGTATGGTAATCCTCCATTTATTACAGAAGCGAATGAGATTGGTAAGGTTGCTCCTCAGCAAATCAAACGTGCAGATTTATTTAAATATGTGGAAAGTGAATTGTTAGCGATAGAATCAGAATTGCCAGGTACAAGTGATTATGGAAGAGTAACAAAAGGAGCAGACCAGATGTTATTGTCCCGCGTTTATCTGAATGCTTCAGTTTATACAGGTACAGCTAAAAATACAGAAGCAGCTGCTTACGCCAGTAAAGTAATCGGAGCTGGTTATTCATTAAACTCTGTTTATAAAAATCTATTCCTTGCTGATAATAACCTGAATAATCCTGAGGTAATCTTGTCTATTAACTATGATGGTAATCTGACTCAGAATTTTGGAGGTACAACCTTCCTGACTAATGCTTCTATCAATGGAGATATGAACCCTGCTCTTTTTGGTGTTCCAAGCGGTGGCTGGGGCGGTATTCGTACACGTTCAACGCTACCTGCTATATTCGGCATTAATGGTGCTTTCACCTCTAATCCGGATTCCAGAGCAATGTTCTTTGGAGATAAAGCTACAAATGACGACGTAGGTGTATTTACAGATGGTTTACGTGCAGTAAAATTCAGAAATGTTAGTAAGGCAGGTGTTGCAGCACCTTCAAACAATGGAACTTTTTGTTCTATAGATTTTCCGTTATTCCGTTTGCCTGAAGCTTATCTGAACTATGCCGAAGCTGTTTTGCGTGGTGGCAGTGGTTCTTTAAGCCAGGCTGTAAGTTATGTTAATTTGCTGCGTCAACGTGCTTATGGTAATGATTCAGGAAATGTAACTTCATTGACTTTAGATGGTGTTTTGGCTGAAAGAGCCAAAGAATTCTTCTGGGAAGGTTACAGACGTACAGATCTGGTACGTTTTGGCAAATTTACTGATGCTTCTTATCTATGGCCTTATAAAGGTGGTGTTAAAGCAGGACGTGGTACAGAAGCTACACGCAGTATTTTCCCATTGCCATCGGCAGATTTAATCTCCAATCCTAATCTGACTCAAAATCCTGGTTATTAATTTAAAATCTATTATAGAGATGAAATCATTATTCATAAAAAGCATGGCCTGTAGTTTGTTTCTGCTATTATTTGTGTCATGTAAAAAGGATGAAACTAAAACTGTTGCCAGTACAGGTACTACACCGGTTTTAACGTCTTCACAAAATAACCTTGTTCTAGCTGTGGCTAATTCTGCACAACCAGCAACAGTATTGAACTGGACCGCCTCCTCATTTGGTTACAGTGCGGGCGTGTCTTATGCGGTACAACTGGATAGTGCAGGGAAAAATTTCGCTAAACCTGTAGAGGTTGCTTTGGCGCAAGGTTTGACCAAAACATTTACAGTTTTAGAATTGAACAATATGTTAGTTCAATTAGGCTTTAAGCCTGATGTTGCTGGTAAACTTGAAATCAGGGTTAAAGCAAGTATAGGTGATGCTTATGCACCTGCTTATTCTAATGTCACTCCAATTGTAGTTACACCATACCAGGTCATCAAGCTGACCCCGGTATTGTATGTGATCGGCGCTTATTCCAACTGGTCGGGTGCAACCGCAGTAACGATTGCTTCGGTTAAAGACGATGAGCAATATGAAGGTTATATCAATTTGCCGGATGCCAGCAATGAGTTTAAATTTACTTCTGCTCCTGATTTTAACCATATCAATTACGGTACGCTAAGTCCTGGTACGTTTATCGCCGGGTCGGGTGATAACCTTAAAGTTCAAGGTGCTGGTTATTATTTGCTGAAAGCGGATACTAAAGGATTAACCTGGACAGCTACTAAAACAGTCTGGGCAGTTATTGGTGATGCAACCGGATCATGGGACAATGAAACCCCAATGACTTACGATGCCGCCAGCAAAGTCTGGACAGTTACTAAAGTTTTATCGGCTGGTGAACTTAAGTTCAGAGCGAATGGTAGCTACACGATTAATTTCGGTGATAATAAACCTGCCGACGGCAATTTAGAATATGGAGGTGATAATATTCCTGTAACTGCTGCGGGCAATTACAAGATCACTTTGAACCTGAGTGTGCCGGGTAGCTATACTTATACGATTACTAAACAATAAAAAAAGAAATGCCCTGATGATGATTCAGGGCATTTCCTTCGTTAATCCCAATTTGCAAATTCGATCCTCAACTCCTTAAAAATGAAGAAACTATTAATTGTACTATTTGTTCTGTTTACTGCAAATGCATGGGCACAGGTAAAGCTGGATCATGTAGAACCTATGTTCTGGTGGGCAGGAATGAAAAACCCAAAGCTTCAGCTATTGGTCCATGGAAAAAATATAACTGACTATAAAGTACAGTTGAGTTATCCGGGGGTAAAATTAATAGAAGTACATCAAGTAGAAAATCCGAATTATCTGTTCGTTGATCTGGAAATTACTGCAGAAGCTAAGGCGGGTAAATTTCCAATCTCCTTTATGGATAAAGGAAAAAAGGTATCGGAGTATAGTTATGAGCTGAAAAATAAGGATCAATCTACTTCAAGAATTCAGGGTGTAAGCAATAAAGACTTTATTTATTTGCTGATGCCTGACCGTTTCTCGAATGGAGATCCATCAAACGATGTGGTTAAAGGATTGGCAGAAACTAAAATGAACCGTGATTCTATGTATTACCGTCATGGTGGAGATATTCAGGGCGTAATCAATCACCTGGATTATTTAAAAACAATGGGAGTAACTACCATCTGGATGACACCAGAAATAGAAAATGATATGGCCTCAGCGTCTTATCATGGTTATGCGGTAACTGACCATTACAAGATTGATCCACGTTACGGAACAAACGCTTTGTATAAAACTTATGTAGACAAAGTGCATGCAAAAGGCATGAAAGTTATTAAAGATATCGTGCATAATCATATAGGTACAGGGCACTGGATCTTTAAAGATATGCCAATGAAAGACTGGGTGAACCAATGGCCGGTTTATACACAAACAAGCTACCGCGATGAACCTGTAATGGATCCGCATTCCTCAGCTTTGGACAAGAAAAAACAATTGGATGGTTGGTTTGTACCCTCTATGCCCGATTTGAATGAAAGAAATCCTTATGTACAAAATTACCTGACTCAAAATCATATCTGGTGGATAGCGTATGCTGGAATTGATGGCTTAAGGTTAGATACCTATGCTTATAATGATCCGGAATATATGGCCGACTGGGCTTTAAAATTGAAAGCTGAATTTCCTTCTTTATCTATTTTTGGAGAGACTTTAGTAAATTCGGTAGCCTCACAAGCTTATTTTACACAAGGAAATACAGTAAACAGAGGTTTTGACACGAATTTACCGGGGGTAACCGATAATATGATGAAAAGTGCTGTTTATGAGGCATTGAATGGAAAAACTGGCTGGACAGACGGTATCTTCAGATTGTATAATGTGGTTTCGCAAGATTTCCTATATCAGGATCCAACCCGCAACGTTATCTATTGGGATAATCATGATATGAGCCGTTTTTATTCGGTGATCAAAGAAGATATACACAAGTATAAATCTGGTATGGCGATTTTACTGACCATGCGCGGGATTCCCCAGTTATATTATGGAACAGAGATCCTGATGAAGAATTTTTCTGATCCTGATGGTTTAGTCCGTTCTGATTTCCCTGGTGGTTGGAAAGGTGATAAAGAAGATAAATTTACGGCTGCGGGTCGTACTGCTAAGGAAAATGAAGCATGGAATTATGTAAGTAAACTAGCTATTTACCGCACCAAAAGTGAAGCACTGCAAACTGGAAAAATGATGCAATTTGTTCCTGAAGATGGTCTGTATGTTTATTTCAGGTATATTACTGAAGGAAAGCAAGGTAAAGACGTAATGGTCATCTTAAATAGTGAAGATAAAGCTAAAATGCTTGATGTTTCAAGGTTTGCAGAAAGAATGAAAAATACAAGCTCAGCGGTCAATGTGATCAGCGGAGAAAAAATAAATACAGCGAAGACGATCAGTGTCCCTGCTAAAACAACACTGGTACTAGAATTGAATTAATATGAAAGATACAACTATAGTGTGCATTTTTGATTTGGATGGCGTGTTGGTAGATACGGCAGTTTACCATTATCAGGCATGGAAGAAACTGGCTAACTCATTGGGTTTTGATTTTACAGAGGCACAGAATGAACAGCTGAAAGGCGTGAATAGGATGCGTTCTCTGGATATGATTTTAAACTGGGGAGGAGTAACCAAAACTACTGCAGAAAAAGAAGAACTGGCGACTTTGAAAAATAGCTGGTATGTAGCGATGATCAGTAAGATGTCTGTTTCAGAGGTCTTGCCGGGTTCATTGGATTTATTAAAAGCATTAAAGGCGCAGGGTATTAAAATTGCATTGGGTTCGGCAAGTAAGAACTCAGGCTTAATCCTGGAAAGAACAGAACTGGCACATTTCTTTGATGCCATTGTGGATGGAAATGCGGTAACAACTTCTAAACCTGATCCTGAAGTTTTTATTAAAGGAGCGGATTTATTAAATGCAGCAGCGGCCGATTGTATCGTTTTTGAAGATGCAGCAGCAGGTGTGCAGGCAGCAATTGCAGCAAAAATGGCTGTGATAGGTATTGGAACGGAAGAGAATTTACCGGGAGCGGACGAGTTCCATAAAGACCTTTCAACGGTTACCGTTGAAGAATTGATTAATCTGGTTAAAGAAAAGCATAGCGTAAAAGGGTAAACATGAAGAATTACATACAAGCAGAAGAGTGGAACATCATAGAGAGTGGTTTTGATCCTCATTTGAATAAGATATCGGAAAGTATATTTAGTCTTGGTAATGGCCGGATGGGTCAGCGTGCAAATTTTGAAGAAACTTACAGTGGCGAATCTTTACAGGGAAATTATGTTGCAGGCGTTTATTATCCGGATAAGACCCGTGTTGGGTGGTGGAAAAACGGATATCCTGAATATTTTGCCAAAGTATTGAATGCAGCAGATTGGATGGGACTGGAGCTGAAGCTGGATGGAGAAGTGCTGGATTTAAGTTTATGTAAGGTAACGGCATTTCAAAGAGTGCTGAATATGAAGGAAGGCTATCTGGGACGTAAGTTTACTGCAGAACTGGCTTCAGGTAAACAGGTACAGGTAAAGGCTAAGCGTTTTTTTAGCATCGCCAATGATGAAATTGCAGCTTTACACTATCAATTGATACCACTTAATTTTTCGGGGAAACTGGATTTGACAGCTTTCATTGATGGAGATGTGAAAAATCAGGATTCTAATTATGAAGAGAAGTTTTGGGATGAAGTAAGCAGCGCACAGGATGAAAGTGGTTCATACTTAACATTAAGAACTAAAAAAACGGCCTTTGATGTAATTACAGGTGTTAAAACTGTAGTGCTAAAAAACGGTAAAACGGTTGGGCTTGCTATAAATAAACTACCTCGTGAAAAATATCTTTCAGAAAGCGGATCAGTGGAACTGACCTTAAATGAAGGAATTGATATTTATAAAATAGCAACTAATCTGTCTTCACAAAATTATGCGACTGCTGATTTATTAGCACAGGCAAAAAAGACAGTTCAAGCTGCTGTGGCGAAAGGCTTTGACGAATTATTAAAGGAACAAGCTGCAGCATGGGCAAACAAATGGCAGGAAGGTGATATTATTATCGAAGGAGATGTGGCTGCACAGCAGGCAATTCGCTTCAATATCTTCCAATTGAACCAAACGTACACCGGGAAAGATGCACGCTTAAATATTGGCCCGAAAGGCTTTACTGGTGAAAAATACGGAGGCTCTACTTATTGGGATACGGAAGCCTATTGTATTCCTTTCTACTTGTCGACCGCACCACAAGAGGTTTCTAAAAACCTGCTGGTTTACCGTTACAAGCATTTGGAAAAAGCAATTGAAAATGCAGAGAAGTTAGGCTTCAATAAAGGAGCAGCTTTGTATCCAATGGTGACTATGAATGGAGAAGAATGCCACAATGAGTGGGAAATTACCTTCGAAGAGATCCATAGAAATGGAGCAATTGCTTTTGCAATTTTCAACTATATCAGGTATACGGGAGATGCTTCTTATTTAAAAGAATATGGCTTAGAAGTACTGATCGGTATTGCGCGTTTCTGGAAACAAAGGGTAAACTGGAGTGCAGATAAAAAGCAGTATGTGATGTTGGGTGTAACAGGCCCAAATGAGTATGAAAACAATATCAATAATAACTGGTATACAAATACATTAGCTGGCTGGTGTTTAAAATATGCTATGGAAGCTGCTGAAATCGTGAAGGAAGAAGATCCGGAGCAATATCAGCGCATTGTAGCTAAGACATCCTTAGCAGAAGAGAAAGAATTTGCGGACTGGAAAGAAATTTCAACGAACATTTATCTGCCTTATGATGAAGAACAAGGTGTATTCCTTCAGCAGGACGGATATCTGGACAAAGAACAGATTCTGGTGAAAGATCTTCCGGCATCAGAACGTCCGTTAAATCAGAAATGGAGCTGGGATAGGATTCTGCGTTCTTGTTATATTAAACAAGCGGATGTTTTGCAGGGGATGTATTTCTTTGAAGATGACTATGATCTGGAATCGTTAAGAAGGAATTTTGATTTTTATGAGTCTCGTACGGTTCATGAGAGCTCTTTGTCGCCTTGTGTACATAGTATATTAGCAGCGAAACTGAATGATGGTGACCGGGCATACGAGTTTTACCTGCGTACTTCGCGTTTAGATCTGGATGATTATAACAACGATACGGAAGATGGCCTGCACATTACTTCTATGGCAGGGACCTGGATGAGTATTGTAGAAGGTTTTGGCGGAATGCGCGTGAAAAATGATACACTGTGCTTCAATCCTTTCCTTCCTGAACAATGGACTTCATTCGCGTTTACGATTGGTTTCCGCGGAAATCAATTCAATGTGAAAGTCACTAAAGACGAAATCATTATCAATACCACCAGCAAAGAGTTGCTGCACATCAATATATTTAATAAGTTACAACCTGTTCAGGCAGGTGAAACCGTAATTAATTACAGAGGACTATTGGTATGAAAAGCCATTACCGGACTTTAACTGTAGTTGTTTTACTGTTTTCAGGATTTATAAATAAAAGTATGGCGCAACAGCAGGAAAAAATAATGATCTATCAGCTTTTGCCAAGGTTATTTGGCAATAAGCAGCAAAGCAACATTCCTTATGGAACTATTGCGCAAAATGGCAGTGGTAAATTTAATGACATCACCGCGCAGGCATTGGATGGGATTAAAGAACTCGGGACTACTTATGTTTGGTACACCGGGGTAATTTCCCATGCTACATTAACGGATTACAGTCAGGCTGGATTACCGGCGAACAATGCGCAGGTAGTGAAAGGCAGGGCTGGTTCTCCTTATGCGGTAAGGGATTATTATGATGTAGACCCTGATTTATCGGTGGATGTTAACCATCGGATGGCAGAGTTTGAAGCATTAATTAAAAGAACACATGAGAAAGGACTAAAAGTGATTATTGACTTTGTGCCTAACCATGTGGCCCGTCAGTATCAGTCGAAGATGAAGCCTGCGGGAGTTAAAGATTTTGGGGAGGGTGATGATGTGCATGTGGCCTTCAGCCCGGCCAATGATTACTATTATGTGCCCGGACAGGATTTTGTTGTGCCGGCTCCGAAATCCGGTCAGCAGACACCGCTTTCTGTTTTGCAGCAGGTACATTATGCAGAGTCGCCTGCAAAAGCTACAGGAAATAATGTTTTTTCAGCAAGCCCTTCGGTAGATGATTGGTATGAAACTATTAAATTGAACTATGGGGTAGATGAGCAAAACGGGGCAAAGCAACATTTTACACCAACTCCTGCAGTCTGGACTAAGATGAGAGATATCCTGGTTTTCTGGACTTCCAAAGGGGTAGATGGTTTCCGCTGTGATATGGCGGAGATGGTTCCGCTTGCGTTTTGGAACTGGGTGATCCCTGAAGTGAAAAAAGTAAAACCTGAGCTTATTTTTATTGGGGAGGCTTATGATCCCGCTACTTATAAATCATTCCTGACTACAGGCAAATTTGATTACTTATATGATAAGGTTGGTTTGTATGATGGATTGAAAAAACTGATCAGAAGTGAAGACCAGGCAGATGTGAATGATATCAGAAAGGTATGGCAGCAGGAAAGTGCTGGCTTTGGAGATCAGATGCTGCGTTTCCTGGAAAACCATGATGAGGAGCGGATTGCTTCTGCAGGTTTTGCAGGTCAGGCAGAATTGGCGCTTCCTGCGATGGTCGTTTCCGCGACTCTATCTGGTGGGCCTGTAATGACGTATTTTGGTCAGGAAACAGGGGAGCCGGGAAGAGGTGCTGAAGGCTTTGGCGGAGAAGACAACCGGACTACTATTTTTGATTACTGGGGAATCCCGGAACATCAGAAATGGATGAATAATGGTGCTTTTGATGGTGGACAATTAGGTGCTCAGCAAAAAGAGCTTCGCAATTATTATAAAAGACTGCTTCAATTTGCAGGCGGAGCTGAAGCTGTAGCCAAAGGTCAGTTGTGGGAAATCCCGGTTGGTGGTAATATGAATAAAAGGATGTATGGTTATGTCCGTTATACGGCCAATCAGCGTTTACTGATCCTGGTGAATTTTGACCGTCATTACAGAATGGAAAGCCAGGTACAGATTCCGGCAGAGATTTTACAAAACCGTCCTTTGACGACTGCTGCGGATCAATTATCGGATTTGAAATTAACTGGTCTTAAAGATAACACCATACCAATTTGGGTATTGCCAATGCAGGCACAGATTATAGCCTTCTAATTATTGAAATTTTAAACAATTCCTGAACCTCCAAAACCAAATAGATCCTTATGGAACAAAATAGAGCCGCTGCCTCCAAACCAAGATTATCCAATGCACAGATATTTAATATGAGTGTTGGATTTTTCGGGATACAGTTTGGTTTCGCCCTGCAAAATGGAAATGCTTCCAGAATCCTGCAAACTTTTGGTGCAGATGTGGAACATCTTTCACTTTTCTGGCTGGCAGCACCTTTAACTGGAATGATTGTACAGCCAATTATCGGCTATTACAGCGATAAGACCTGGAATCGTTTTGGCAGAAGACGACCTTATTTCCTGATCGGAGCTATTTTAACGGCTATCGCATTGATACTGATGCCTAATTCGGGGGCGATGGCTAGTTTTCTTCCGCCCATTATCATCGGGGCAGGAATGCTGATGATAATGGATGCTTCTATTAATGTGGCAATGGAACCTTTCAGGGCATTGGTCGCTGATAAATTACCAGAGAGCCAAAGGAGTTTTGGGTTCTCTATGCAGACCTTTTTAATTGGGGCAGGGGCGATCTCTGGTTCGTGGTTGCCATATATCTTTTCTGAATATCTGGGGGCATCTAAAGTTGCAGCTGCGGGACAGGTTCCTCACAATGTGATTTACTCTTTTTATGCAGGTGCAGCAATTTTAATACTAACCATCCTGTGGACGGTATTAACTACTAAAGAATATCCACCGGAAGAAATGGCTTTATACCATACTGGGGAGCCGGAAGTAGAGGAGCAAAAAGGGTTATTGTCTATTTTGACGGATTTCTCCAATATGCCATTAACGATGAAACAGCTAGGGCTGGTTCAGTTTTTCTCGTGGTTTGCTTTATTCTCCATGTGGGTGTTTACAACGCCTGCCATTGCACAGCATATTTATAAAGTGTTGCCGGGGGATACATCTTCTGTTAAATTCGCGGATGCAGGGAATTGGGTTGGTTTTCTTTTTGGCGTTTATAATGGGGTTTCGGCTATTTACGCATTGATATTACCCGCTATTGCCAGAGCAACAAGCCGTAAAATGGCACATGCTTTTTCTTTACTGGCAGGGGGCGCGGGGCTGCTTTCTATTTATTTTATCACGAATCCAGATCACCTGATCTATTCAATGATTGGTATCGGTCTGGCCTGGGGAAGTATTCTTTCTATGCCTTATGCGATTTTGTCGAGCGCAATCCCACCACGCAAAATGGGAGTTTACATGGGGATCTTTAACTTCTTTATCACGATGCCGCAAATTGTGAATGGCATTTTCGGCGGACTGATTGTGAAGCGGTTTTACAACGGTGAAGCAATTTATGCGATTGTAATTGCTGGCATATTTATGATTTTAGGGGCTATCTCGGTGTTATATATCCGCGGAAGTAAAGAGAAATAAATAATTTGCAGCTAAACTATTGAATGCGGAGGCATAATAGATTGAAGTCGGAAGAGTAACATTTTTAAGTTATTACCGATTATTCTGATCTTATTTTGATATTTAAGGGACCTAAACCATCCCTTTAAAATGAAACTATTCTACACGTTAATCCTGGCTGGATGGTGTGTTTGTCAGACGGCAAACGCACAAAAAATGCAGCCTGTCAAATCAATTCCCGATACTAAGAAAAGCGATACCTCAGTAAATACTGAAGTCAATTCACGAAAAATCGTCACTGAAAGTACGGTTGTTACCCAACATCAAGTGACCATCAAAGGTCAGCGCATCCCCTACAAAGCAGTGACTGGTACTTTACCGGTCTGGGATGAAACAGGCAAAGCTATCGCAGGTTTGTTTTATACCTATTATGAGCGATCTGATGTCAAGGACAGAAGCAACAGACCACTGGTTATCTCTTTTAATGGTGGTCCGGGCTCTGCATCAGTATGGATGCATATTGCTTATACAGGCCCCGTGTTGCTGAATATTGATGACGAAGGGTATCCAGTTCAACCTTACGGCTATAAGGAGAACAAATCTTCTATCCTGGATGTTGCCGACATTGTTTATATCGATCCGGTGAATACGGGATATTCCAGAGCAATTAATAAAGATATACCGGGCAGCAAATTCTTTGGGGTCAATGCAGATATTAAATACCTCGCCGAATGGATCAATACTTTTGTAACCCGCAATAACCGCTGGGGCTCTCCTAAGTTCCTGATCGGAGAGAGTTATGGTACCACCCGGGTTTCGGGTCTTGCATTGGAGCTTCAAAATTCACAATGGATGTACCTGAATGGAGTAGTGCTGGTTTCTCCAACTACTTTAGGAATAGAAAGGGGGGATGCTTTATCGGCTGCTCTACGTTTACCATATTTCGCTGCTACGGCCTGGTATCACAAAGCCTTAAAATCGGACTTACAAGGAAAGACTTTAAGTACTTTGTTACCCGAGGTGGAGCAATTTACAATAAACGAACTCATTCCGGCACTGGCAAAAGGAAGTCAGCTTGGAGAGGAACAGAAAAAGATAATCGCTGCAAAGATGGCCGCTTTTTCGGGTTTGAGTGAAAAAACGATTCTGCAGCACAATCTGGATGTCCCAACTGGTTATTTCTGGAAAGAATTACTCAGGGATCAGGGTTTTACGATTGGCCGTCTGGATTCCAGATATCGTGGTATAGATAAGCAGGATGCAGGTGATGATCCTGATTATAATGCAGAGCTGAGTTCCTGGTTACATTCTTTCACACCCGCCATCAATATGTATATCCGCAATGAACTCAATTATAAAACTGATTTGAAGTATAATATGTTTGGCTCGGTTTATCCCTGGGATAATACCGGAAACCGTACTGCTGAGAATTTACGGGATGCAATGGCGCAAAATCCTTCGCTTCATTTAATGGTACAGTCTGGTTATTTTGATGGGGCATGTGATTATTTTAATGCAAAATATAACATGTGGCAGATGGATCCGGGAGGTAAATTAAAAGATAGAATGAGCTGGAAAGGATATGAAAGTGGTCATATGATGTATTTAAGAAGTGCTGATCTGGAGAAAGGAAATCAGGATCTGAGAGATTTTATCAGTAAATCTTTACCTAAAGCCGGAGTAGCTTCAAAATTTTAGTCTTTTATTTTGAGCCTGTTTAATTTTATCATCTAAATTTAAACAGACTCAAAATAAAATACCTATTTTTACCGCCCACTTATGGAACAGATAAAAACGTCATTTGATTTTGAAAAACCTATTGCTGAACTGATGCAGCAAATTGAAAAGGTTAAACAGGTTGCTGATAAAACAAAAGTAGATATGTCTGCTACACTGATTGAGCTTGAAGATAAGCTGTCTAAAACGCAGAATGCACTTTATGCAAGTCTAACAGGCTGGCAGGAAGTACAATTGTCACGTCATCCGGAAAGGCCGCAAACGCTGGACTATATTGGAATGATCTGTGATGATTTTATCGAATTGCACGGTGACCGTACAGTAAAAGATGATAAAGCGATTATTGGTGGTTTTGCTACTATTGGTGGTGAAACAGTCATGGTAATCGGTCATCAGAAAGGTAAAAATACTAAGGAACGTCAGTACCGCAATTTTGGGATGGCAAATCCGGAAGGATACCGCAAAGCTTTAAGATTAATGCGTCTTGCAGAAAAATTCAATAAACCAGTTATTTCTTTCATTGATACCATGGGTGCTTATCCGGGTATTGAGGCTGAAGAGCGCGGACAGGGAGAGGCTATTGCCAGAAACCTGATGGAAATGTCTGTATTGAAAGTACCTATCATTTGTTTGATTATTGGTGAAGGTGCATCAGGTGGTGCATTGGGTATCGGTATCGGTGATAAAGTATATATGCTGGAGCATACATGGTATTCGGTAATTTCTCCGGAATCCTGTTCTTCAATTTTGTGGCGCAGCTGGGATTTCAAAGAGAAGGCAGCAGAATGCCTGAAGTTGACTTCAAAAGATATGTTAAAGAACAAACTGATCGACGGTGTAATTAAAGAACCGCTGGGAGGTGCACATCAGAATCCTGCAGAAATGGGCGAAACGCTGAAAACACAGATTCTAAAAGATATCAAAGCACTAGGAAAAGAGAAAACTGAAAAGATGATCGCTAACAGAATTGATAAATTCTGTGCAATGGGCGTAGTCGTAGAATAAATTCAATCCTGTTGTTTTAACATAAAGAAGGCTCAGCTACATGAAATAAAGTAGCTGAGCCTTCTTTATGTTAAAGCCTTTCTATTTCTTCAATTGAAAGTGCAGTAAACCTCACAATTTTAATAAGGTCAAAATTATCTTCTTTCATTTTCCTTGCGATGACCAGTGCAGTTTCATGTTTCCCTTCTTCCTTTCCTTTTTCCATTCCTCGTTCTATCCCTTCTTCCTTTCCCTTTTCTATTCCTTCTCTCATTCCTCTCCGTTCTGCTGATTTAATCCGGCTGTAATCATCTTCTTCCCGCTGTAAAATCGAGTCATATACAAATTGTTGTTCTGGTGATAATTTCTTCATTTCGGCGATATTAAATATTTTTTCAAAAATACGTTTATCCAGATATTTGGGAATCTGATCCAGGCTGTGCATGTGCTTAAGCAGATAAACCCATTTGTCCAGCTCATTTTCCAATTCGTCTTCTTTCTTTCCAAATTTAGGCAGTTCCAAAAACTTAAATCCCAGTCCATTGTGGAATATTTTACCTGTACCGGTATTGACCAGTGAAATGCTTTGCAAATAATTACTGCTCAAGCAGTTTTTCATGTTAAAATCCAGGATCGCAATCAGGAAAACTTCTTTCATTTTAACTTCCCAGTGCCGGTTACTTTTTAACTTTTGCTGATGGATCAGCCGGCTCAGGTAAAAAATGCAGCGGTCCTCAAAATTATCATGATCTGCCCGCTGCATTTCTACAATGAACTGCTCGCCGTTCTCCCCGGTGCATAACAAATCGAAACTGACCTTTTTATGCTCCCTGTCATCTCCGGCAAGTTCAGTTGGGTTATAAACAATATCGGTAATGTGTTTTTCTCCCTCAAACAAAGCGTTTAAAAAGGCAATCATGATCTCTTTGTTAGGTTCACCGCCAAAAAGATGTTTAAATCCAAAATCTGATAATGGATCAATGTATTTATTTGTACTAGCTGACATAATTCTAAATAATTTAGGTCAAGCTAACCAGGTTTTACATTTAAAAGGTAATAAATATCTTTATTGTGAATAAATATTTTAATTAAGTAATTTTGACGCAAATAAAAAAGGGTTGTACCACTTGATACAACCCTTTTTTATTGATAAGCTATTGCTATTATTCTTCCGGAGCCTGTGGTGCAGGTGCCTGTTGCTCTTCCTGAGCTTGCTGAGCAAAGTAAACCGAGAACCTTGATTCAAGACCCTGGAACTGCTGCGCAAGTTTCTGAGAAAGCTTCATTTGCTTTTTCTCTGCTGTGGTTTTAACCATCTGATTCAGGAACTGAAGACCTAACTGAACATTCTGTCCACCAACGAACCTGTTTTTGCTTTTTGATATATCAGCCAAGTAAGTCAGTTCTTTTTGAATGTAATCTGCAGATTTTTCAATCAGCATATTTGCCTTGTTCGTATCTCCTAAAGTATAGAGGTTTTCTGCAAGGAAATAAACACCCATCATAGAACGCATACCGTAGAAACGCTCAGGCATTACCTCGAAATAACGGGCAACCACTTTTTTAGCATCAGCAATTTTTCCTTCTTTAATCAATCCGGAAATTGTAGTATTAAACACATTGTTAAAGATGGAGATATCATCCGATGACTGCGGATCAAGGTAGCTCGCATTTTTAACATTACCCCATTTGAATTTGGTGTACATGTTATGGTAAAGAATATCTGTATTCACTAAATCTCCTCTGCTTGATGCTGAATCTGTTTTAAGTGGTAATAAGCGCATCGCCAGCCCTTCAGTATATAAATAGTTGTCTAAACCATTAAACTGGTCTGAAGGAACTGTACTTGCAAAATAGATAGGTCTTTTCCAGTTGTTATGTACCAGGATGTCCAGCATAGCCAGCGTACCTTTGGTTACATAACTCTTATTGAATTTCCATTCCATTACAGGAGTGATTTTTGAAGCATCTGCTGCTTTAACTGTACCTGTTTTAATTACATCTTCAGGATTAATGGTCAGCTTGAAGTTTTTAGTAGGAATGAAATTCTCTTTAGTTCCGTTTTGCAATGGAATTTTATCATCATCATCGTCAGATAACAAGACATCAAGAATGTTTTTCAATTCTACTGAACCTGCAAGTTTATAATCCTGGTAGTACATCACATCTCTGACTCCTTGTACATATTGAGAAGGTTTCATACTGATTGGAAGTGGCGCAGATTCATTTTGCTTGCGTTTCATTCCGTCAATGTACCAGTCTGTATCAAATAAACTCAGGTTAACCAGTCTTACATCCGGTCTTACATTTTCAACCTCCTGGATATACCATAGCGGGTAAGTATCATTATCCCCGTAGGTAAACAGGATCGCATTTGGGGCACATGATTCCAGATAATCGACAGCAATATCGTGAGCGACCATTTTCTCTGAACGGTTGTGTGCTTTCCATCCTTGCGCACCCATAATTACCGGGCCTGCAAATAGAGAGATCGTTGTTGCTGCGATAGCACCGTTTTTAGGCGTGATTTTACTGAATACCCATTCCCTTAAGGCGAGTACCCCAAAACCGATCCAGATGGCAAAGGCGTAGAAAGATCCTGCATAAGCATAATCACGCTCCCTTGGCTCTAGTGGTTTCTGGTTCAGATATAATACAATGGCAAGACCTGTAAAGAAAAATAACAAACCTACAATACCAGCATCCTTTTCATTGCGTTTGAAATGCCATACTGCTCCTAATAAGCCTAAGATTAACGGAAGGAAGAAAAAGCGGGTATAAGCACTGCTTTCTACGATAGAAGGAGGGAGGTGGCTCTGGTCGCCCAGCATCATCGCATCAATAGGTTTAATACCACTTAAAAACTGGCCTTGGTAAATACCAGCACCCTGATCGTCGTTCTGACGGCCAACAAAGTTCCACATGAAATAACGCATGTACATGTTGCCGATCTGGTATTTAAACAAGTAAGAAACGTTGTCAAAAATACCAGCGAAGTGTGAATCATCAAAGCCCATTAAGCTTTTATATTCCTGTACGTGTCTTGGATCATCACTGTACATCCTTGGGAAAGGAGTTGTTCTGTCATATTCATAGTCCGTTTTTTTACCGGCAACTTCGTATTTAGTGTCTCCTTTTCTGTAAATGTTTTTACCTTCTTTCAAGCTAACTTTTTCAGAGTTATAGTTAGGACCAAATAATAAAGGCCTGTCTCCATATTGCTCTCTGTTTAAGTAACTTAAAAATGAGAAGGCATTGTCAGGATTACTATTGTTCAGGTTGGGACTGGCTTTAGCTCTGATAATGATCATTGCAAAAGAACAGTAACCGAAAATAATCAGTGCTGTGGAAAGTAAAGCCAGGTTTAAGAACTTGTTACGGTGTTTGATGGAATACATAATTCCCCAGGTCAGTGCGCCGATTAAAATGGCAGCGAAAAATACCACACCTGTTCCAAAGCCCATCCCTAAAGTGTTGACGAAGAATAAATCGAAGTAAGCACCGAAAGAAACTACGTATTGTATGATACCATATTGAACAAATGCAAGGATCAATACACCTACGAAAAAGGTTTTGATGATACCGAAATTTGTTGGTTTTGGTGTTTTCTTAAAGTAATATACAAAAGCTATCGCCGGGATAGTTAATAAGTTCAATAAGTGGATACCGATGGATAAGCCCATGATATAAGCAATAAACAATAACCATCTGTCTGCACGTGGCTCATCAGCATGTGCTTCCCATTTCAGGATTCCCCAGAATACAATTGCTGTAAACAGAGAAGAAAGCGCATAAACTTCTGATTCTACTGCAGAGAACCAGAAACTATCTGAGAAGGTATAGGCCATTGCGCCTACAACACCAGCGCCCATTACAGTGATCAGGTTTCCGATAGTCAGGTCTGCTTCAGTTTTAATAACCATCTTTTTAGCCAGGGCAGTAATTGTCCAGAATAAAAATAAGATCGTAGCCGCACTTGCAAGGGCAGAACCTACATTCATGAAATAAGCTATTTTATGAATATCGCCAAATGCAAAGATCGAGAAGAAGCGTTGAATCATTAAGAACAAAGGCGCACCTGGTTGGTGAACAACCTGCATTTTAAGTGCAGAGGCTATAAACTCGCCACAGTCCCAGAAACTTACGGAAGGTTCTAAGGTGAGTATATAGGTGAGGGCCGCCAGGATAAAGCACATCCATCCTGTAAGGTTATTAATTTTTGTATAATTCATTTCTTTCTTAAATATAAAATGTGGCTTTTAAAAATGCAGCCGAAAATAATCAAATAGATTGATAATAGTACATATATACAACTACATTAACAAATTTTAATGTGTTAAGGGTGTTTAAAGGCTGTTTTCGAAAAAATTTTATTTTTTTTTACGGAAGATTTGCATTTATCAAAAAGGTGCGTATATTTGCATTCCCAAACGAAACAACTCATGGTTATTTCTACGGAAGATTGCCCGATAGTATAAAGGTAGTACAACGGTTTTTGGTACCGTTTGTCTAGGTTCGAATCCTGGTCGGGCAACTAAACAATATATCGGATTGTGAGTAATCACAATCCGATTTTTTCGTAACCCAGCATTGATACCCGTCTAATCATGCCCTTGCAATTTAATCCAGTTAAACTTTTCGCCGGAACCGGTACAAAAGCATTAGCACACAAAATTGCCGAAAGTTACGGCAAACCACTCGGTAATGTAACCTTAAGCAGGTTTAGCGATGGTGAGTTTCAGCCTTCTTATGATGAAACAGTAAGAGGATGCGATGTATTCCTTATCCAGTCTACCTACCAGCCTTCTGATAATTTAATGGAACTTCTATTGATGATTGATGCTGCAAAGAGAGCTTCTGCGCATTATATCACTGCTGTTGTTCCTTATTATGGTTTGGCCAGACAAGACAGAAAAGATAAACCGAGAGTTGCTATAGGAGCAAAGTTAGTTGCTAATTTGTTGAAATCTGCTGGTATCCACCGTATTATGACGATGGACTTGCACGCAGCTCAGATACAAGGTTTCTTCGATATTCCTGTAGATCACTTAGATGGTTCAGTAATTTTCGTTCCTTATATCAAAAGCCTGGGGCTGGAAAATCTGACTATTGCTTCTCCGGATATGGGAGGATCATACAGGGCACGTACTTTTGCAAAGTTCTTTAATGCAGAGGTTGTAATTTGTGATAAACGACGTAAACGGGCCAATGAGATTGAATCAATGTCAATCATTGGGGATGTAACGGGAATGGATATTGTTTTAATTGACGATATTTGCGATACTGCAGGTACATTGGCTAAAGCTGCGGCTTTAATCATGGAGAAAGGTGCGAAAAGTGTAAGAGCGGTTTGTACACACCCTGTATTATCTGGTAAAGCTTACGAAACTGTTGAAAATTCTATGCTTACCGAATTGATTGTGACAGATACTATCCCTTTAAAACAGGAAAGTCCAAAAATCAGAGTACTGAGTACAGCAAGTTTATTTGCAAAGGCAATTGCCAATGTAAATGAGCATGGGTCAATCAGTGATCTGTTTAGAGTTTAATATTAATAATAAATAAATATATATAAAGATGAAAATAATCGCAATTAGCGGTTCTCCAAGAGAGAACGTAGGGAAACGCGATGCTAAAGAGCTTCGCTATGAAGGTAAAGTTCCTGCAGTATTGTATGGTGGTAAAGAACAAGCACATTTTGCTGTAGTAATTACAGAATTAAAAGATGCTATTTACACTCCTGAAGCAAACTTTTTAGAAATTGATATCAATGGTACAAAAACCAAAGCAATCATAAAAGAATTACAATTTCACCCATTAACAGACGTATTATTACACGTAGATTTTCTTCAGTTATTTGATGACAAAGAAATCGTTATGGAAATTCCTGTAAGATTAGAAGGAACTTCTCCAGGTGTTAAAATGGGTGGTAAATTAGTTCAGAAATTACGTAAACTTCGTGTTAAATCTTTCCCGAAAGATATGCCACAGGTTGTTGACGTTAGCATTGCTAAATTAGAAGTAGGTAATTTATTCCGTGTACGTGACCTTGCAAAAGCAGCATACACTATTACCAACACTCCAGAAGATACAATCGTTTCTGTTGGTATGTCAAGAGCTCTTAAACAAGCTGAACAACAAGCAGGTAAAAAATAAGCTGATCTATAGCTTGATAGAAAGCAGTACTGAATTTTCAGTACTGCTTTTTTTATGTCTTAATTTTCCGCCATTAGCAAGTTTGTGACTATCTGCGTTTACGTTTCATAGAAACTGTTATCTTTGCGGCAAAGAAACAGTGATACATGAAATATTTGATAGTTGGTCTGGGAAATATAGGATCAGAGTACATGGGTACCAGGCATAATATAGGATTTGAAATAGCAGATGAACTGGTTAAACAGCTGGGAGGTTCCTTTTCCAATATAAGGTTAGCTTATTATTCTGAAGTATCCTGGAAAGGGAGAAAGCTTCATGTCATCAAACCAACTACTTATATGAATTTGAGTGGGAGGGCAGTAAATTACTGGATGCAGGAATTAAATATCCCATTGGAGAATGTATTGGTTATCGTAGATGATATTGCACTTCCACTGGGAAAACTAAGACTTAAATTGAAAGGAAGCAGTGCTGGACATAATGGACTCAAAAGTATAGAAGCCAGTTGCGGGAGCCAGGATTATCCAAGATTACGTTTCGGGGTGAGTGACAACTTTGCCAGGGGCAGACAGGCTGATTATGTGCTGGAAGGATTTGATAAAGATGAACTGCCTGAATTGCCTGCACTGATCGAAAAAAGTGTAGCACTGATCCAAAGTTTTGTAACCGTCGGACCAGCGCATACCATGACTGCTTTTAATAAATAGCAGGATAATTTATCAGCTTGCTTAAAGCATTGCTTGCTTATCAGTAAAGTGCGTTATTTTTTCATGCAATAAGCGGAGTTCAAATGGTTTGCTTAATACATCATTTGCACCGGCATCTATAGCTGCTTTTTTATCATTTTCCATCACTGCTGCAGAGAAAGTAATAATAGGGATATCTTTTTTGCCCGGTATATAATCAGTTCTGATCAATCTTGTAGCCTCCAGTCCATTCATTACCGGCATAAAAGTATCCATCAGGATCAGATCATAATTGTTATCTCTGAGTTTATCCAGTGCTTCTTGTCCGTTCTCCGCGAAATCGGCAATCACTTCCCAATCTTTCATAATCTTAACGATCAGGAATTTATTGATAGGATTATCTTCAGCAACCAGGATTTTTACATTATTAAAGGGGAGTAGTTTATCGGAGTGCTTCTCCTTTTGCTCAGGAAGATCCTGTAAAACTTCATACCAGTTAACAAAGCAGAAGGTGCTTCCTTGTCCTTCACAACTGTCCACAGTTAATACACCCCCTTTCAGACGGGCCAGGTTTTTAACAATAGAAAGGCCCAGGCCGGTACCTCCAAAGTTCATTGTAGTACTCTCATCTGCCTGTTCAAAGGTTTCAAAGATTTTCTCAATTTTATCGGTAGGGATGCCGATGCCTGTATCGGTAATGGAAAATCTGATTTGCAGGTTATTTCCTTTGCGGTCCATGATCTCGACTTTCAGCGTTACACTGCCTTTATTGGTGAATTTAATCGCATTGCCAATCAGGTTCATCAGAATTTGATTCAGCCTTAAGGAGTCAGCGGATACATTTTTAGGCAGATCCGGATCGAAAGATGTGATTAATTCCAGATCTTTTTCTTTAGCCCTTATACTTAAAAGATTGATTACCGCGTGGCATACTTCCACCAGGTCGGTTGCAGTCCGGTTAATTTTGAACATACCCGCATCAATCTTCGATAAATCCAAAATATCATTGATCACACCCAATAAAGAGTTGGAGGAGATTTGCAGCAGAGAAATCATCTCGTTCTGTTCAGCAGTAAGCGTCGTTTTCTCCAGTAAATTAGCCAGTCCAATAATACCATTGATCGGCGTGCGGATTTCATGACTCATGTTGGCCAGGAAATTCTCTTTTATTTTTTTTCCCTGCTCAGCGAGTTCTTTCGCTTTAATCAGTTCCTTTTGGTAAGCTTCAAGTTCTTTATTCTTTTTAACAATATCCCTTTGCGTTCTTACAAATTGTAAGAAAGAATCTACTTTCGCAGAAGTTACATATGGGTTTAAAGGCTTGTACAGGTAATCAACTGCTCCGGTATTCAATCCTTTTACTGCATATTTGGCGTCTGTTGAAATAGCAGTTACAAAAATGACAAGGATATCTTTTGTTCTGGGATTGCTTTTTAGTATTTCTACCAGTTCAAAACCATCCATTTCCGGCATCTGAACATCCACTAGTGCAATGGCAATGTCCATTTCCCAGGCTAATCTTAATGCTTCGTTAGGCAGCGTGGTAGACACCAGATTTACATCGTCTCTTTCCAGCAAAGCTTCCAATGCAATTATGTTCTCGGGTCTGTCATCAACAATAAGAATATTAATCTTTTCCATAATTTTAAGGGGGGGATCTTTCTGAAAAGACTTATGCTATTTTTTGGTAAATATTATTTTTTTTATCCACGATCTTAAAGCGGCCGATTTCTGAACTTCTTAAGGTCTCTTTGGAGCCTAAACAAAGAAAGCCAAAGTTAGCTAAACTATTGTAAAAAAGGTCAATCACCTTTTTTTGAAGGGTAGTATTAAAATAAATCAGCACATTCCGGCACGAAATCAATTGAAACTCATTAAAGACTCCGTCAGAAGCCAGATTGTGTGCGGAGAATAACATGTTCTTTTTCAAAGAATGATTAATTGATGCAGCTCCATAACGTGCCGTATAATAGTCTGCGAGGGTGTGCAGTGCCCCCGTTTTCTGATAGTTTTCTGAATAATGTTTCATCTTCTGCAAATCGTATATCCCATTTTTAGCAAACTCTAAAACATCAGCATTGATATCAGTTCCATAAAAGAAACTCCGTTCATATAGATGCTGTTCCGCAAACAGAATCGCAAACGAATAAAGTTCCTCTCCAGTTGAACACCCTGCATTCCAGACCTTTATCCTTTGGTAAGATCTTAAATAAGGAATAACGTGTTCGGCAACTGATTTATAAAAAACCGGGTCTCTGAACATTTCGGTTACGTTCACTGTAACTTCAATCAGAAAATATTCAAAGTAATCATGGTCATTAGTCAATAAGGTACGTAATTCAAACAAGCTTAGTTGTTGTAATTGCATAATTCTTGTCACTCTTCTTTTGAGTGAAGCAGCAGAATAGTCACTAAAGTCGAAACCATGTATGTTATAGATGAAACGCGTAAGGCTTTCCAGCTCTTCGTAACTAATTACATCCTCTGGGTTTTCTGCAGACATACTCATCTTAACTCAACCACACTCTTAACATTGACAATAGTTGATCAATATCAACAGGTTTAGCTATATAATCATTTGCCCCGGCTTCAATACATTTTTCCCGGTCGTTCTTCATCGCCTTAGCGGTTAACGCAATAATTGGCAGTTTCTTATATTCCCGCTTTTCTCTGATGGTCCGCATAGCTTCATAACCATCCATTTCGGGCATCATAATATCCATCAGCACCAGGTCAATATTTGCTGTTTCTTCTAGCTTTTCTATGGCTTCCCTGCCATTGTTAGCAATCACAATATTGATGTCATAAACCTGCAAAGCGCTTGATAAAGCGAAAATATTCCGCATATCATCATCCGTAATCAAAATCGTTTTGTCTTTCAATACTTTCTCTATTGTGGAAACAGTTTTATTTTTTGAAGAACCTTTGGCAGTAGTTTGGAAGTTGTCTTGTTTCTTTAATTTATTCATAAACAGGCTTACTTCGTCAATCAGCCTGTCATTAGACTTGTTCGACTTCAATACCATTGCCTCAGAATATTTCATGATATGTGCAATCTTATCCTGATCAAGCTCCATCGCTGTATTGATAATAACCGGGATATGAGTAAACCGGTCTTGTGTTTTGATCTTATCAAGTAAATCGAAACCGGAGGTGTCAGGAAGATTTAAGTCCAGGATAATACAGTCGAATGTTTGATGCTCAAGCATATCCAATGCTTCCTGACCTGTAAAGGCTTGTGCAACCTCAATTCCTTTTTCTACCAGCTGCTCTTTAACAGCAAGGCTCTGCAGTTCATGATCTTCAATAATCAGCACTGTCTGGAAGTTGTATAAAATATGGCCCGAGTTCAATACGGAGAAAGCATGATCTAACTGATCCTTTTCAATCGGTTTTTTCAGGAAGCCAATTGCACCTTCTTTTAAAGCTCTTTCTCCTTTAACTTCACCAGCCGACATCATATGGATGGGGATGTGTTTGGTTTGCGGATTGTCTTTTAATCTTTTCAGAATGCTCCATCCGTCCATTACTGGTAACATGACGTCCAGGATAATCGCGTCCGGAAGCTCTTTTATAGCCATTTCCAGACCTACATTGCCACTGTGTGCCAGTAAAGGCTCAAAACCTTTTTCAATAGCATAGTCTTTCAGAACATCTGCAAAGACAAGGTCATCTTCAACAATTAACAAGGTCTGTTTCCTGTTTTTATTCACAGGAGCCAGCACTGGCTCTTCCGAAATAAACGGCATGACAACTGGTTCTGGATTTGGTGCAGGTTCAGGCTCAGTAAATTGATTTTGATGGGTTACTGGCAGATAAAGTGTGAAACAACTTCCAATACCCGGCCCACTGTTAACCTGAATCTCCCCACCTAGAATATTAGCAAGTTCCTTACTGATAGAAAGTCCAAGGCCAGTTCCTCCGTATTTTCTGCTGGTGGTACCATCTGCCTGTTTAAAGGCTTCAAATATTAGTTTCTGTTTGTCTTCGGGGATACCTATTCCAGAGTCTTTAACACTAAAGGAGATAATCTGCTGATTGCTGTTCTTAAGATGTTCTGAGTAATATTTGAGCTGGTCATCTGCCAGATCGATTTCCAGTTTAATTTCTCCGTTTTCAGGAGTAAACTTAAATGCATTTGATAAGAGGTTCTTGATGATTTGCTCTGCTCTTGATAAATCAGTCATGAAACGCTCAGGCAGTCCCTGACCAAGTGTAAT
Organism: Pedobacter sp. UYP1; assembly: GCF_040547305.1. Taxonomy (NCBI): domain Bacteria; kingdom Pseudomonadati; phylum Bacteroidota; class Sphingobacteriia; order Sphingobacteriales; family Sphingobacteriaceae; genus Pedobacter; species Pedobacter sp. UYP1. The sequence continues at coordinate 736,819 of NZ_JBEPPL010000002.1, forward strand.
CTGGTAAGCTATCTTTTTGCTTCTGGCAATCTCTGTAAAGAGAGATTCCATATTTTGTTTGACCTCCTGCGGCCTTACCGGTTCAATGTCCAGATCAACTTTTCCGGATTCGATTTTAGACAGGTCAAGAATATCATTGATCAAGGTTAGCAGATCACTTCCTGCATTGTGAATGACCCCTGCATATTTAAGCTGTTCTTCATTTAAGTTCTCAGGCCTGTTTTCCTTTAAGATCCTGGCCAGGATCAGGATACTGTTTAGCGGGGTTCTTAATTCATGACTCATATTGGCCAGGAACTCTGATTTATATTTGCTGGATACTTCGAGCTCTTCAGCTTTTAAACTCATGGCTTCCCGGGCCTCATTTACAGAGATATTGCGTTCTTCCAGCAAACTGGCTTTTTCTTCCAGTTCAGCATTGGTTTGACGCAGCTCTTCCTGTTGTACCCTAAGTTCTTCTTCAGAAGCTTGCAGTTCTTCAGATTTATGAATCAACTCTTCATTGGTTGTGCGCAACTCTTCTTGCTGGCTTTCCAATTCCTCTGCCTGTTGCTGTGTCTGTAGAAACAGATCGCGTAATTGTGCCCTTGCTACGGCGCTATTGATCCCAACACCTATACTTTCTGTAATTGTACTTAAGAAACGATTTACAATTTCATCTGGTTCAGCAGAAAGTCCCAATTCTATGACAGCGATAGTTTCTTCTTCAAAAAGAACAGGTATGATGATAATGGTTTTTGGTGCAGTGTCACCCAGACCTGAAGATATTTTCAGGTAATCTGCGGGAATATCGTTGAGCTGTTTAATCCGTTTTTCCAACGCAACCTGGCCAACTAAACCTTCGCCAAGCGCAATTTCCTTAATCTTTCCTTTTTTCTCCTGGTAAGCATACGCTCCACTTAGCTGTAAAGTTTGTTTGTTAGGATTGAACAGGTACAGTGCACCTACCGAAGCGGCTAAATAAGTGCATAGTTCAGTAATGATATGTGTGGACAATTCATCTGTTTCCTGTTCTCCCCGCATAGATTCATTAATTGCGGACGCACCGGATAATAACCAGTTTTTCTGTTGATTCTCTTCGGATAGTGTTTCCAGCTGAGCATTGTTTTCCAGAATGGTAATCTCTGTTAACTTCTGTTCATCAAATGTTCTTTTGATAAAGCTGAACAGATATAGGATTAATCCGAAAATAATGACCGAACTGGCAACTACAATAATCGTAGACTGCAATGCACTCTTTATCCTCTTTTGTGTCCTTACTCCAAGAAGTGCTTGTTCTGCATGGATAGCTGCATTATTAACTCTGAGCATATCAGTTTTAAATGCCCGGCCTTTATCGGTAAGGACCATCTTTACCGCATCATCTTTACCTTTGGTATCATTCGTCATCAGGATATCTTCCATGTCCTTCACTTTTTGTGCGGAGTAGAATTCAAGAGAGTCCAGTCTTCGCTGCTGACTCGGGTTGTCTACTGTCAGCTTCTGCATTTCCTTAACTTTAGGAATGATCTGATGGATATTTTTAGTGTAAGTCTCCAGATACTCCCTGCGTTGGGTAATGATATAACCTCTTAAAGAAGTTTCAGAATTGAGTAATTTAAGCTCAACATCCTGGGCAACATCTATTACATCGTAAGTATGGTTTTCCCATTTCGCATCTTCATTCATCAGCTCGATGCTGTAATAAGAAGTAACCGCAGAAAGCAGAACAAATAGCAGGGAAATAACAAATCCTGTTAATACCTGTTGTTTAAACGTTAATTTGAACATATGTAGTTAAAAATCAGATAATTAAAATCTTTAGTGCCGGAGCTTTGTATTTAACCTGAAAAGATAAACCAGAGCTGACACTATTAAAATGCAAGACAATTATACTGATAAATACGCATCCCTTGGGAGTAAGGAAGAAAATTGAGTTGTAATTTTAAGCTGGCGTTAAAAATTTACACAAATTATTAGAGTTCGAGCAGGCATTGCGCATAAGTAGGGCCAACAGGAATGATTTTCTCTCCAATCCAGAGCTGGTTCCTGTCAAACTTGGTCACTGCACTTTTAGCAACGATAAATGCCCGGTGTGTCCGGATAAATTTTTGTGCAGGCAGCAGTGCCTGCATTTCACTGATTGGCATTCTGGTACTCAGCAAAGGTTGATCGTTGACCAGGTTAATCTGTGTGTAATTACCAGCAGCCTCAATATACAGAATATCGTCAATTGCCACTTTAATCTGCTCATAACCATCCTTAATAAATATATAGGTATGCTGGCTGGCAGCAACAGCCTTTTTGCGCAGACTATAAAGTTCTTCTGCCTTATTGCAAGCTTTTAAAAAACGTGCTAAGGAGAAAGGTTTAAGCAAATAATCCAGCGCATTCAATTCAAACCCTTTCACTGCATGTTCTGCATAAGCAGTTGTGAAAATAACAAGTGGAGGATTACTCAGGCTGTTTAGAAAATCGATCCCATTGATATCCGGCATTTTAATATCCAGAAAAATCAGGTCTACTTCATTTTGCTGTAAAAAGGTAATGGCATCAAAAGCATTGGTAAATACCGCCTCAAGGGTAATAAAAGAAACTTTGGAAGCATGGGACTTTACTATGTCCAATGCTATGGGCTCGTCATCTATCGCTATGGCAATCATTTTTTAATCTAGATTCAGCGTTAAATGTACGAAAAACTCTTTTGCACTTTCTCTGATGATCAGTTCATGTTTTTTCGGATACAACAAACTTAAACGTTGTTTTACATTCTGCAACCCTATACCGCTGTTGATTTTTTCCGGATCACCATCGGCCTTGAGATGGATACTATTGTTGACATCAAAATAAAGCATATTGCCTTTAGTCTGCAGCGTCACTTTGATATGAGAAGGAGACTGTAAACTGATTCCATGTTTAAAAGCGTTCTCAACAAATGGGATTAAAAGCATCGGGGAAATTTTCAAATCCATCAACTGTTCTTCAATTTCTACTTTGATATTAATCGCTACAGAGGTAGAAGTCCTCAACTTCTGTAATTCTATATAGTTATTCAGGTAATCGATATCTCTGACCAGCGAGATTTTGTCCTGCATGTTTTCATGTAGCATAAAACGCATCATATCGCCTAGTTTTTGTATCCCTTCTCCGGTGCGATCGGCTTTCTCCTGTAAGGCAGTGCCATAAAGCGTATTCAATGCATTGAAGAGAAAGTGGGGGTTGATCTGAGACTTCAGGAATCCAAGATTTGCATCAGATTTCCCCAGTTCTTTTTTAAGTGCAAATATTTGTTCTTCTGTCGCGTTTCTTGTTTTATAGATATACCAGGCCAATGGAGTACTGATAGTCAATTGGGCTATTAAATGAAACATATTTACAATCGGGAACATTTCACCATTTCCGGTAATTGCGACCGCTATTAAGCCCAGAGGGATACAAAAAATCAGCGCTAACAACATATTCTTACCTAGATAGTTGCGGAACTTCTTTCCCTGCGCTATTGTATTTGGAATCAGATAATAAATCCCATAGATCGTGAGGAAAGAACAAGAGCCAACGACTAAAGTCCAGGCAAGAATTACTTTGAAGTCTACACCTATAGCCAGCCAGACTAATATACCCAAAAACCAGAAGGCCGAGGCAAATGCAATTTCCAGTTTCATTTTTTTATTACTCTCTTCTTCTTTGCTCTCGATCAGATAGATAATTAGTTTTTTTATTGCTACATAAATAGCTGTGAGTACAATAACCCAGCCTGCATAGGTAAAGCCCTGAAAGAAAATGTGATTATATGCCTCATCCAGCTCGTCATATTTAACCAGCATATAAGCATGGCTATAAGTTTGTGCTATACTCAAAACCAATCCGGAGAATAAGTAAACACCAAATAAAATGGAAAGATTGATCCCCGTATTTTTCTTTTGATATAAAGGAGGGAGGCAGCAGAAATTCAGCAGCAGAAAACTGAAATAAAGAATAGAATATTTAAATAATCCTGGCAAAAAATAATTGGAAAGATAGCTGAAACTAACTTTAGCTTCCTGAAAATTATAGGGAGTGGAAATATTATTAGTTGAACCGTTTGAAATGAGCATCATGACGGCAAAGCCATACATAATACTTACGGTCCAGAATTCTATTTTGCTGAGGTCTTTGATATTAATCTTCATATTGCTGATTTCTTGTAAAGCGTTGGCATCAGCCCGTTTTATGCTGATTCCTCTACAATACTACAAAGGGTTTTTCTTTATGACGTCAAAATGTGATGAACGCCTCAAAAAATGTGACGAATAGGGAAATATAGGTATATTTACGTTTATTTTATACAGATGATAGTTTACGGAATTCCGAATTGTAATACAGTTAAAAAAGCAAGAACGTGGTTGACAGACAATGGCATTGATTATGAATTTCATGATTTTAAAAAGCAGGGGATTACTGCTGAAAAACTTCAGCAGTGGTGTGCAGCCTTTGGCTGGGAAGTCGTTTTAAACAAAAAAGGCACTACCTGGAAAAAACTGAGCCCGGAACAACAGCTGGCTGTTAAAGATGAAAAATCGGCAATTGCAGTTTTATTGAACAATACCAGTGCAATTAAACGGCCTGTAGTAGAACAGGATGGAAAAGCAATCCTCATCAGCTTCGATGAAGAATTATATAGCAAATTATTGAAATAGGGAAACCATTACCTGTTAATTTTTGTTAAAAAATAAGGTGAAACGTTAAACTAAATTATATTTGGAGTTATCGCCTGTAAACCACGTTTTTTTCTGAGTTTCCCGAAAGGGGAGCGACAGCGCTGACGAAAAAGAAATACCATGAAAACTTTTAAACAACTGATCCTCGTATTGTTCCTGACAATACCCCTATATACATTTGCACAGACCGGAATTACCGGAGGTGTATTTGACTATGATAACAAGAGCTTCCCGCTGCAAAAAGTAACGGTAAAGAATCTGAATACGCACGAGACCACCTCAACAGGTGCAGCCGGACAATTCATGATTAAAGCGAAAAAAGGTGACTTACTGGAATTCTCACTACCGGGTTTTCATACCGATACTTTGTATCTGACCAATATGTTATCCAAAACCATTTATCTTCCTGCTTCATCCACTACGCTGAAACAAGTAGATATTCAGAGTGCGAAGCTTTCCAAAGACCTGAACCTGAAAAATCCGAATGCAAAAGGATTTGAACGTGTTCATGGAATTTCTCCAACGCAAAATGTTCAGCGTGCAGGAGGGATAGGCCTGGCCTTTGGTTCTGGAAAAGTAAGGAGAGAAAAAGCGAAAGAAAGAGCACTGGAAGAACGGGGTGCCTATGAAGCTGAAATCAGTCAGTACTTTAATGAAGAACATGTCAACAGCTTAATTAAGCTGCAGGGACAAGAGCTTAAGGAGTTTATTGAGCTATACAGACCAACGGTGGAAAGAGTTAAAGCAGATGATCCTTTCAATTATGATTACTATATTGCTGTTGCTTATCAGACGTGGTTAAAATTACCTCCGGAACAGAGGAAATTGCCAAATATGAAGAAGTTAACAGGGCAGTAACCCCTTTTTACAATCATAAAACCCGATATAATGAATTATCAATTTATCCAGAGAACACTCCTTTTTGTAGTGTTTTTTGCTTTTAGTATCAATTCGCAGGCACAAAAAACAGCTGCCGATAGCAATTATGATCCACATTTGGCTTTTGGCCCCTCGTTTTATACGCAGAATGGGAACGAATTCCGCTCAGCAAGTGGATATCCAGGCGCTAAATACTGGCAAAATCGTGCAGATTATAACATTTCTGCTACATTGGATGATCAGAAAAATACGGTAACGGGTACAGTAACGATTACTTATAAGAATAACAGTCCGGATCAGTTGCCATATATCTGGCTGCAATTAGATCAGAATCTTTTTGAAGAACATTCCAGAGGTAATGGTGTGATCAAAGCCGGCAGCCGTTATGGTGCAAGAGGTGAAAAGGTAAACGGCGGATACCAGATTACTGACCTTGCAGTTTCTCAGAAAACACAAGGCGTAAAATTCACTTCTATCGTAGAGGATACCAGGATGCAGATCCGTTTGGATAAACCTCTGGCAGGAAACGGAGAAACGATAACGATTAAAATGAATTACTCTTTTGTAATTCCAATAAATGGATCAGACCGTATGGGGCACCTCACTACGCAAAATGGAGAGATTTATTCTATTGCACAATGGTTCCCAAGATTATGCGTCTATGACGATGTGTTAGGTTGGAATACACTACCTTATTGGGGAGCAGGAGAGTTTTACTGTGAGTACGGAGATGTAAACTATAGCGTTACTACACCTGCCAGTCATATCCTGATGGGTTCAGGTGAATTGTTAAATCCTGAAGAAGTATTTACGGCAGTTCAATTGAAAAGATGGAATGCTGCAAAATTAAGTGATCAGACTGTAGCTATCCGCACAGCTGATGAAGTGACTGATCCTAAATCGCGTCCTGCAAAAAAACAGCTGACCTGGAAATACAGAATGTCGAATACAAGAGATGTGGCTTTTGCTTCTTCAAAAGCTTTTGTACTGGATGCAGCCAAGATTAATTTACCAAGCGGTAAAAAATCTCTGGCAGTTTCTGCGCAACCTGTAGAAAGCAATGGAAAAGATGGTTATGGAAGAGGAGTAGAGTATGTGAAAGCAAGTATTGAGCATTATTCAGATAAATGGTTTGAATATCCTTATCCAATGGCGGTAAATATCGCTTCCAATATTAGCGGTATGGAATATCCGGGGATTGTTTTCTGTGGCTGGAAAGCGAAGACTGATGAAACCTGGGGAGTTATAGACCATGAATTTGGACATAGCTGGTTCCCGATGATTGTGGGAAGCAATGAACGTAAATATGGCTGGATGGATGAAGGTTTCAATACTTTCATCAATGGATTATCTTCCGAAGCATTTAATAAAGGAGAATATAAAAATTCGAAGCAGAACATACAGGCTGCAGCTAAAGCGATGTCAAAACCAGATAAAGAGTTTATCTTATTGACTCCGGATGCAATGGGAGAGACCAACATTGGTCAGAACTTATATTTTAAACCAGCCATGGGCCTTCAACTCTTAAGAAATGAAGTATTAGGCGCTGATCGATTTGATTACGCATTCAGAAATTATATCAAAGCCTGGGCTTTTAAGCATCCTGCACCGACCGACTTTTTCAGATCTATGGAAAATGGTGCAGGAGAGGATCTTTCCTGGTTCTGGAAAGGATGGTTCCTGGATAACTGGATCATGGATCAGGCAATTACCAGTGTAACGCCAGTGAAAAATGGAGGCCAGCTGGAAAGCTATAATATCGTGATCACGAACCTGGAACAAATGCCAATGCCTATTATCCTGCAAGTGAAAGATAAAAATGGTAAAGTAGGGAATATTAAAGTACCTGTGGATGTTTGGATGCGGAATAAGAGCTGGACAATTAATTATCCGACTACTGTCGAGTTACTATCTGCAGAATTAGACCCGGAGAAAGTTTTACCGGATGTAGATGTCACCAACAATACCTGGTTTAAATAATATTTAAAATATACAGGCAAGTTTTACACCAATCTTGCCTGTTTATTTTTTCAGCAAGTCTATCATCGGCTGATATTCCTGATTGATCGCATAATCGAGCGCAGATTTCCCCCGGTTATCCTTGAGATTACAGTCAGCTCCTTTCTCCAAAAGATAAGCGGCAATTTTCAACTGCCCGAAAGTAGCTGCAAACACGAGCGCTGTGGCCTGATTTAAATTTAAGGTATTGACTTCAGCATGGTATTGATACAGCAGCTCAACCAGCTTAAAATAGCCTTTAAAACAGGCACCCATCAAAGCCGTATTGCCAGACTTGTCTTTTGCATCTGGATAAGCCCCGTTCTGGAGCAGAAATTTTGCGGCTTCTTCATTTTCGTTATAAACGGCAATGATTAATGGAGTAGAGCCCCGTTGATCTGTAGTATCGATTTGACTACCTGCTTTTAGAAATTTAGCCAGCTTTACCGTGTCATTCGTACGGGCGGCCTCAAAAATATCCTGTGCAAAAACTGTACAGCTAACAGTTAACAAAACCAATACGAACAAGATTTTCTTTTTCATTTTGAAGAATTAAAAACAACAGAGATAGCGTATACGCTATCTCTGTTACGTGCTATTTATTTTGAACTGAAACTAGCTTCACCTTCCGCCCGGGTTACTTTTAACAGCGCAGCCAATCTTTTACCAAAGTCTGCATCTGCCCTGTAAAAATTACTGACCATTTTTACCACGATATCACGTTTGGTGACTTGTACTAAATCATCATAAAGATTTTTGACCAGATTTACTTTCTGTGCTTCAGACAAGCTGCGGTAAAATTCACCAGCTTGCTTAAAATCATCAGGCTTATCAATTTTGTGTTGTACAGTTGTCGCCTCTTTGTAGCTGTTAGTAGCGTATTTATAAGTATTGTCGTCTTTGTAACCGTTTTCAATTGTACTTGGCTGGTAGTTTACATCCGACGCTTTTTGTCTGTTGCTGAGTGTACCATCCTGGTTATGAGAATTTACTTTTACTTTAGGCGCATTGACCGGGAGTGCTTGAAAGTTAGCGCCTATACGGTGCCGTTGTGTATCGAAATAAGAGAAAAGACGGCCCTGTAAGAGTTTATCTTCCGACGGCTCAATTCCAGGCACAAGTGTAGCTGGGGAAAATGCGGATTCTTCCACTTCTTCAAAAAAGTTATCAGGCCATTTATTCAAAGTCATCTTGCCAACCAGTATTAGTTTCGCGTCTTTTTCTGACCATACTTTGGTTGGATCTAAAGGATTATAATCCAGTTTATCGAAATCTTGTGGTTTCAGCATTTGTACATATAATTCCCAGGAAGGAAAATTTCCCCTGGTTAGCTGAGCATACAAATCATGTGTAGCACTCTGGAAATCGGTCGCTTGTATGGCAGCGGCTTCTTCAGCAGTTAAGCCTTTGACCCCTTGCATGGTTTTCCAGGTATACTTTACATAAGTAATTTCTCCTTTTGCATTTACCCATTTAAAAGCATGGACACTTGAACCATCCATCTGCCGGTAATTAGCAGGGATACCCAGTTCAGTGTACAGGCGGGTAAGCATATGGGTAGATTCAGGAACCTGGGAGAAAAAGTCAAAATAACGGGTTGGATCTTGTCTGTTCGTAATCGGTGATGGCTTTAATGAATGAACCATATCCGGGAACTTCATCGCATCACGGATAAAAAAGATAGGAAGGTCGTTACCTACGATATCATAATTTCCCTGATCGGTATAAAACTTAACAGCAAAACCGCGGGGATCTCTTAGTGTTTCAGGAGAACCTTTACTATTGATTACTGTAGAAAACCTGGTAAATACTGGGGTTTTTTTACCTTTTTCAGCAAAAAGTGAAGCTTGGGTGTAAGCAGAGAAATCTCCGGCACTTACAAATTCTCCAAAAGCACCAGCACCTCTTGGGTGCACTACACGCTCGGGAATTCTTTCCCTGTCAAAAGCTGCGAGCTTTTCTATTAAATGAATATCCTCTAATAAAACCGGGCCGTTATTGCCTAAGGTTTTAGAGTTTTGATTATCTCCTACAGGAGCTCCCGTGTTTGTCGTTAAGGGTTTTACTTGTGCAAATGAAGTTGCTGCCCATAAGGAAAGCAATAAGAATGAAGAGTAATTTATTCGCATATATTTTTTTTACAGGCCAAAGGTATCCGCGGCCGGCAGCTCAAACAAATCATTAGTTTTGATACTGATATAGAAAAAAAAGATATTGTTTTCATTGGAATATGAGTATCATTCCAAGGCTTAACCTCTACCTTTCCAAGCCTTAGTTTCAAAAAATGTGAGCGCTATTACTGGTGTTAATTTGTATCCTTGGTCTGCTTTTATTCAGAACTTCGCGCCTGTCGGGGTTTAAAGCTGTTTCCTGCAAGTTTCTCTAAAATCTTTATAAGAAATACGATTTCACTATTTCTTTCGTTACATGAAGTTTTATTTGCTATTTATAATTATTATAAATACGTTTACCTCTGTTAATTTTAATTATTCTAAATAAGAATAGTTTTGAATTGATCGATTATGAACCCTACATCTGCTACTACATGAAAACAACGCGTACTACACTAGACTTAGCCGGGCTGCGAACGCAGGCAGAGCAAGTTAATTTTAAATCACTGATCAATTGCTGCTGCCGGGAGTTTGATAATTGGAGCCGGTATGAAGGTATTCCAAAATATGATGTGGCTTTGGCTGATTATATGCAGTTGAGCGGGTATACTTCATTTCTAAGATTTGATTTTACCAGTATGGGCATAGAGGTTTTTGTGCCTCTCGCTTATTTTTCTGAGAGTGGTGTTCACTCGTTCTTTTATCCGGTTGTAGAACGCAATTGCGAAACAGATGTAATTCATGTCATAGACCCGAAGCGTTTTGTGAAATTGATTGCAGCATTTGCTAAGGATGCTTATCCGGATATTGATGCGGCGATCACCTTGGGACGGCTTGAAAATAGTATCCACAATTTAAGAGGTTATCTATTCGGTTTTCAGGCAAATAACCGGCAAGCTAACCAGCCTGAAATGTGTTTTATAGAGGCAGAACAATCGCTGATACTGGGCCACAGTGTACATCCGCTGCCAAAAAGCAGAGAAGGCTTTACAGAAATTGAGCTGGCTAAGTATTCTCCGGAAACAGGCGGACAGTTTCAGTTAAGTTATTTCCTGGTTCATCCGGACAATGTTATCGAAAAGAGTTCTGAAGAAGTACTGACTACAGTAAAACTCAGGAATGGGCTGCTGGTAAACGGCGAAGAGACTTTAAAAAATATATTAACCCAATATCCGGATTGGAAAGTTGTTCCGGTTCACCCCTGGGAGGCTAAATATTTACTGGGTTTACCAGAGGTAAAAGAAATGCAAGCGAATGGACTTCTACATAGTCTGGGCGAATTCGGACCTTTGTTTACAGCAACCTCATCGGTTCGTACGGTATATAATGCAGATAGTGAATGGATGTATAAATTCTCTTTGCATGTGAAGATCACAAACTCTTTCCGGGTCAACTATCCGCATGAGCTGCACCGTGGATATGATGCCAGTGTTTTGTTGAAAACAACCTGGGGTCAGGGAATCGGAAAGGATTTCCCGGAGATAAACCTGATGACAGATCCTGCTTTTATTATGGTGAGTTACCTGGGGCAGGTGATCGATGGCTTTAGTACAAGCATCCGTCAAAATCCTTTTTGTGGAACAGCTGCAAAAAAGAATGTAGGTATGGTTGCCTCATTAACTCAGGATGGCATATTAGGGCAAGCGCCAAGGATGTTGAACCTGATTACAGAAGCCGCCAGCCGACAAGGAAAACCTGTTCAGGAAGTTGCCTTAGCCTGGTTTACGCAGTATTTGAAAATTACTATTAAACCGTTAGTCGGTATCTTTAATAAATATGGATTGGGTGGGGAATACCATCAGCAGAACATGCTGGTTGAGTTTGACGCTCACCTTTTCCCAGCCAGGTTACACTTCAGAGATAACCAGGGATACTTTTTCCGTCAGGGCAAAGTAGAAGAACTTTATACCGTTATTCCTGATTTTGGAATTGACAGCAGATCATTTATCGGAGAACCAAGATTGATCAATTTTCATAGTTACTACCTGCTGGTCAATCATTTGTTAGGTATCGTGAATGCTTTAGGCAGAAGCGGACTCGCAGATGAACAAGTGCTGATCAGTTTATTATATGACGCCTATTGGGCAGAGGAAGAAGCCGATACTACAGGACTGGTTGCCCACTTGCTGAACAGTACGATCCTGACTATTAAAGGCAATTTACTAACCAACCTGAACAATATGGACGAGGCCAGTGCGCCTAGAACACATCCTGCAGTTTATAAAGAGTTCCCTAATCCGTTAAATAAAAAGGTCTTCTCTAAAGAATTGATCAACCCTAAAAATAAAGATGTAGTGTTCAGCCGTTACTTTGCAAAAGAAGATGTTGAAATTACGATTCGTCCTTTAGACCTGGACCGCGATCTGGAAATGCTGCATGAATGGTTTCACCGTGAGCATGCCTTAAAGATCTGGAAAATGAACTGGCCAATCCGTGAACTGGAAACATTTTACCGTACACTGCTTGCGGGAAATGTAGTGAACAGTTATATCGGTGAAGCGAATGGTGTTCCTACTTTCAACTTTGAAGTGTATTGGGCGTGCCGCGATTTAGTAGGCAAATATTATGATGCTTTACCAACAGATTATGGTACACACCAGTTTATTGCACCCGTTGATCCTAAATTAAAATTTGCCTCTCCATCTACGCAATCGATACTGGACTTCGTATTTGCAGAGCCAAAGGTTGGGAAAATGGTAGGGGAGGGTTCAGTAGATTCTATGGCCTCGATTATGAATAAAGCGCATGTGGGCTTTAAAATCGAAAAGGTTATCGAACTACCGGACAAGAAAGCTAATCTGAATTTCTGTTACCGCGAATGGTACTGGGCAAAGTTCCCGGCGGCCAAAGATTTCCGGAATGAACTGGTTTCAGCACTTAAGCTTAAAACATCTTAAAAATGACAACGACAAATTTACTGGAGAGCATAACACCTCTTCACCTCACGATATGGGAAAAAGTGAATACGGACCTTTTTGCCAAAACATTAACAGAGTTGATGCATGAGCAAGTTGCGCTTCCACAAATTAGCAGTGAAGCAGCAGACGGGCTAATTCATTTCAAGCTGACTACTGATCATGAAAACATCTATTATACCTTTTCAGCTTATCCGCGTTTGCTGGATTACTGGCATATTTTAAAGCCTTCGATCCGGAAGCATGAAAATGGAGTCGCAAAACCAGCAACAGATGTACCAGCTTTCTTTACCGAAGTACAACAGACTTTTGGGCTCAACTCTTTTACACTTGCCCATTATATAGAAGAAATCCTGCATACTTTATACGCAGACGCCTTTATTCAGTCCAAAGGACGGATGGCGGTGGGTACAATGGCCGAGGCAGATTATCAGACCATTGAGCATCAGATGGAGGGACATCCCTGGATTATTGTCAATAAAGGAAGACTGGACTTCAATCAGGAAGATTACCTGAATTATGCACCAGAAGCAAAACAAAATACCAGGTTAATGTGGATCGCGGTACACAAAAGCCGCGCGGCTTTTAAAGCGGTAGAAGAGATTAATGAGCAGGAATTCTTTGAAAATGAATTAGGGAAAGAGAAGATCAACACGTTTAAGGCCTGTTTATCAGGAAAAGGTTTAACGCCTGCAGACTATCTGTTCATGCCCATACATGAATGGCAGTGGAATAATAAACTCCTGATTTTATTTGCTGCAGATATTGCTGGTCAATTATTGGTTCCCTTAGAATTTGGCGATGACCTGTATTCTCCTCAGCAAAGTATCCGTACTTTTTTTAACCTGAGCCATCCCGATAAACATTATGTAAAGACGGCTATTTCTATCTTAAATACCGGAACAGTAAGAGGTTTGCCACCAAAGCAACTCGCTATTGCTCCACGTTTAACAGCATGGCTTAAAAGTATCTTATTGACTGATACTTATCTGCAAGACCTGGGTCTGGTGCTTTTAGGTGAAGTAGCTACGATTGGTTACTTACATCCAAACTATACGGGAATTATAGATCCGCCATTTCAATACAATGAATACCTGGGAGTCTTGTGGAGAGAAAGTCCAGGGAAATTCTTAAAGCCGGGAGAGAAATTGATGACTATGGCTTCCCTTTTATACAGAGATGATACTGGAAAAAGCTTTGTACAGGAACTCATTGAAAGGTCAGGTCTGCCTGCTGAAGAATGGTTAATGACCTATCTGAATGCCTACCTGAAACCGTTGCTGCATATTTATTACCAACATGCTGTTTGTGTAAATCCGCATGGGGAAAATGTAATCCTGATTATGGAAAACTACGTTCCTGTCCGTATTGTGCTGAAAGATTTTGCAGGTGATATCTTACTGAATGAGGAAGCTCAGGCCAAGTTACCGAAAGACTTCTCTGAGAATATGATCCTTTCTTCTAACCCGGAAAATGTACCTCTGGTGATTTTGATCGGCGTATTTGAAGCTTATTTCAGGTACTTGGGAGATATCTTTCATACCGCTGTCGGTTATCCCGAAAAATCATTCTGGAAATGTGTCTATAACGTGATTGAAGCTTATCAGGAGGCACATCCGGAGCTGAATGCAAAATTTGAAAGGTATAATTTATTTGTACCACACTTTAAGCGTTTAAATATCAATAGTCAGCGACTTTTTAATGGCTATAAAGAAACGACCGGTTTTGCAAGATCATTTAAAAACGGGCAATTAAGCAACCCACTGACCTTGTTCAGAACTGCTGAAATCGCAGCTTTAAAAGAGAATTAATGAAGACACTTATTTTGCAAACGCGGTCAGTACTGCTTTTGCTTCGTCAGGCCATTCAAGGCACGGAGAAGAAATTCACTACCGGTGGAATTAACCGGGCCATTGTACTGCTATCTGTACCCATGGTGCTGGAACTGACTATGGAGTCTCTTTTCGTGTTCGTCAATATCTTCTTTGTCAGCAAACTCGGCGCAGGTGCGATTCTGATCGTTGGGATTACACAATCTATTACTGCTGTCGCTTATTCTGTAGCCATGGGTTTAAGTATTGCTGCATCTACGATTATTGCCAGGCGTATAGGAGAAGCTAAATTCGAAAGTGCAGGCTCGACTGCCATGCAGGCCATTTATGTTGGGGTGAGTATTGGGGGGACGATTGCACTTTTATTGTGTGTGTTCTCTACCCAGGTCTTACGCGCAGTTGGTGCTGCGGATGCTTTGATTGTACAAGGGCATGTCTTTTCTCAACTGATGCTGGGCAGTGTCTTTTTACTGATCTTAAGGATGCTGTTAAACGGAATTTTCAGGGGTGCCGGAGATGCAGCCATGGCGATGCGGAATTTATGGGTTTCTAACCTGATTAATATTATACTCTGTCCGGTTCTGATTTTTGGCTGGGGCTTTATTCCTGCTTTTGGACTTACTGGAGTTGCATTAGCTACGGTAATTGCCCGGGTGATTGGTGTGATTTATCAATTCTGGTATCTGATTAAGGGAAAAACTATTATTGTGATCAGGAAAGGTCAATTGGCTTTTGTACCAGGAATTATAAAAAGCATTTTGCGCTTAGGTTTTGCGGGTACTTTTCAATACTTGATCCCTTCTTCGAGCTGGCTGATCATGACTAAAATCATTACTCATTTTGGAGCCGATGCTTTTGCTGGTTATATCATTGCACAGCGTGTGGCTTCAGTAGCTACAATGCCGGCCTGGGGTATCGGAAATGCAGCGGGTGTTTTAACCGGGCAAAATATGGGTGCCAATCAGCCTGAACGTGCAGAACAGACCGTTTGGAGAGCAGGTTGGTTTAATATGTGCTTTTTAAGCCTGGTAGCCATATTCTGGCTTTTTTTTGCGAAGGATGTGATCGGCATTTTTACCAATGTACCGGGTATCCTTCAAAACGGAGTGATGTACATTCAATACCTGTCTATTGCCTATGTCTTGCTGGGTTATACGATGGTAATTTCCAGAGCACTGAACGCTGCGGGGAATGTAAAGCAGTTAACCATGCTCTATATCCTGATGTTTTATGTCACTCAGCTTCCTCTAGCCTGGTTCCTTGGAATTAGCCTGGACTGGGGAACAAAGGGTGTCTTTATTGCGATTCTCACTTCCGAACTGGTACTGGCCATTGCTTGTATTGTCATCTTTAGAAGAGGGGACTGGAAGAAAACAAAAGTTTAATAACAGATGATCCGGTCAACGCTTCATCCTAACCAATAAAACAAAAACAACATGAACATGTCACCGAAATTACAAGAGGTTTTTGCTACTGCCTTAGCAATCTCTTCAGACCAGATCACCGACGATTTAGCCTATCAGAGTGTTCCTGAATGGGATTCCATGTCACATATGATCTTGATTTCAGAATTGGAGTCCACCTACGCTATTGCGATTGAAACAGAAGACCTGCTGGAAATGAACAGCGTAACCAATGTGATCTCAGGCTTGCAAAAGTATGGGGTCGAAATCTAATCAAACCGCTCCTTTTGACTAAAATATAAAACAGCATGAGACTTTACGATTTAATTTTAAATAATAAAAACCTGGTTTATGTTGATGCCTTAACCGATACGTCGTATGGGATCAATGAATTTCATCAATCCATAACGATTGATGACCGGAAAGCTGTGGTTTTCTTATATACAGATAATAGGATAGGTTCGGTAGAAGTGTTTTTAAACTTCTTGCGGAGCCGTTTTACCGTTACTTTATTGAGTCCGCAACTGGATATTCAGTTTAAGCTGGAATTGGAAGAGGCTTATCAGCCTTACTATATTTATGATCCTTCCAGAACAGATATTGATGGATTTGATATTTATGAAGCATCTTCCAGAATTCAATTGTTTAAAAACCTGTCTGAGCCGGATTACCCTGTTCATGAACATATCAAGTTATTATTGAGCACTTCAGGAACTACAGGTTCTCCAAAGTTTGTAAAGCTATCGGATGAAAACCTGGTACAGAATGCGTATTCCATTTTGGAATTCCTTCCGATCCAGTCAACAGATGTGACCCCCTTAAATGTGCCAATCATTTTTGTTTACGGGCTATCTATTTTTACCAGCAATTGTATTGCAGGCGGCAAAATGATTTGTACAGACAGAGATATTTTACAAAAGGATTTCTGGACCGATTTTGATCACTATGCGTGTACCTCTATCGGGGGTGTCCCTTATGTTTATGAGATGCTGAACAGGATCGGCTTTTTCAAAAAAGAATATCCTTCGTTAAGGTATATGACGCAAACAGGTGGGATTTTGAACCATACTTTGGTTCAGGTACTCGCTGAGCATGGAAAAAGGCAGCAGACGCATTTTTTTGTCATGTATGGGCAGACTGAAGCTGCCGGACGGATGGCTTATCTGCCACCCGAAGATCTGTTTACTAAAAATACTTCTATAGGGATACCGATTAAAAACGGAAGTTTCGAGATTGATCCCGATAGCAGTGAACTGATTTACCTTGGACCTAACATTTTTGGAGGCTATGCCCGGAAGCTGGAAGATCTGGCTACATTTCAACAGTCTGACCGCCTGCAAACGGGCGATGTAGGTAGAAAAGATGAAGATGGTTATTATTATATTATAGGAAGGATCAAAAGGATTGTGAAGCTATTTGGTACCCGGATGAACCTGGATGAGGTAGAGCTGATTTTGAAAAATGCATTGGGTGGAGAGACTTTTGTCTGCATGGGAATTGAAGACAAATCTATCCTGGTATTGCATTTAAATGAAGAGCTGGCCCCTGAACAGGTTAAACAAATACTCAAAGAAAAGTTAAATGTGCACCCAAGTATGGTCAAAGTGAAATTTGTGGAATCAGTTCCTTTAACACCAAATGGCAAGATCGATTACGGCACAGCGCTTCAGCTGATTGACTAAAGATTTCCCTGACGGGAGGCCGGCGGACGGTTGACGGTCAGGGGGTCATTAAAACTAATACTGGTGGTATCGCCAGAAGCTTCAGTCTCATAAATCTGAAGATCGAAGTAACGGGCGGCAGCTATCAGGTGATCGAAAATATCGGCCATGATATATTCATAGTCGGCCCATTTAGTGGTGCTGGTAAAAGCGTAAAGCTCTATTGGCAATCCATTCGGCGTAGGTGCAAGATGACGGACCATCATGGTCATTTTCTTATGCGTGCCAGAGTGGTTGTTCAGATAATTATCAATATATTTCCGGTACAATCCGGCGTTGGTCAGATTTCTTCCGTTGATTAAAAGAGACTTGTCGATTCCTAAGCGTTCGTTGTTTTTATCAATGTCTTTTTGACGGTGTTCGATATAACTGGTCAGGGATTGTATTTTTTTGAATTCTTCGACTTCAGCAGGGGTAATAAACCTGATCGTACCTTGTTTAATCAGGATTGCTCTTTTGATTCTTCTTCCTCCTGCTTCACTCATTCCTCGCCAGTTCTGAAAGGAATCTGAGATCAGGGAATAGGTAGGGATGGTGGTGATTGTTTTATCAAAGTTCTGCACTTTTACAGTGGTCAGGTTAATCGCAACAACGTCTCCATCTGCACCGTACTTAGTCATGGTGATCCAGTCACCAATCCTGACAGTGTCGTTAGCAGTAACCTGAATACTGGCTACAAAGCCCATAATGGTATCCTTAAACATCAATAGCAAGACAGCTGATATCGCACCCATTGCGGTAAAAAAGGCAATAGGGGATTGTCCGGTGAGGTGAGAGAAAATGACTACCGCACCAATCAGGTACAGAATCATCCGCACAACCTGGATATAGCTATCTATAGGTTTTTCGCGGAATGTTGATTTTGTGCGGAGGTCATCACCACTGGCTTTGATCAGTGTCATCGCTATCCAGATTACAATAAATACCATGTATACATCGGTAATGGCATTCATGGGTTTGATCATATCCGGGAAATCCAGAAACAGGATCGGGATGAGTGCATTGACCAGAATCAGCGGTGCGCATTGTGCTAAGAAATGGGGAAACCTGTTATTGAGTAGATGATGAAAGAATTTAAATTTAGAACGTTTGCTGGCCCGTATCAGAATGATCCTTAATATCCTTCTCACGGTATGGTGAAAGATATAGACAATGATAAGCAGTGCAAACATCAGCAGGAAAAGATTGACAAATGCTGCCAGGTCTTCGGGCATTCCCCATTTGACCAGTAAGTTATAAGTCCATCGGCTGCTCGTATTTAAAGTGTGTGTAAATCTAAATTCTCTCATTCATGTTCCTTAGCAAGGTTGGAAAGCCTTATTTAGCGGGCTTTAAAAAAGCTCTCTTTTAATTTTTGTGCATCGATTAATGGTTCTGGTTCGTCAAGTCTGATTAACCAGCCTTTTTGTTTCAGTAATGCGATTTCTACTTTGGCTACAGAAAGGTCTTTCCCTTTGATACTTTCGTGGTAGATTAAAGGGGCAGGTGGTTCTACGTTAGCGCCAGTGGAGAACAAAACTTCGATATTAAATTTTGGCCATAACTGGATGTCACCAAGGTTGGCAGAAAAGATCTTTTTAGCACTGTGTGCTGGGATTACGGCTGCAAATTCACCTTTGAAATTTCCACCTTTTTCTGTGGTTAAAGTGGCTAATAATTGGAAAGAAGTTTCATTGACCAGGTTAAAGTGTGCAACTGCTGCACTATGCTGATCAGTAATCAAGCCCAGATAAACACCCTCTTTGATAAATTCTGCAACTGGAACAACTGCCGCCTGACGGTTAGTGACTACGGTATTCTCTTCTGGAATTTCGCCATGTACTAAAGTTACTTTAGAGGCTTGAACCGGAATTTCAAAATCATTGGAGTCTGTTACACCTATGGTGTCTTTGTCAATGATGCGGGTGATATACCCTTCTATATTTTCGTCTACGAAACGTACGAAATCACCTAAGTTGAAGTTCATATGATTGTTTTATTAATGGAATAGTTAAGCTGTTCCTGCAAACCTAAGGAATTATATAGAATAAACGGGAGGGAAGGGAGATTGAATGTGTTGTGTATCTTTCCTCTCATTTTGCAGTGACGGAGTAGTATATGCGACAAGTTTTTTATCTTTGGCCATCGAAAGAAATTTTATGGCAGAAGAGAAACAGGTTAACAACCCATTACATGGGAAAACATTGGAGTTTATTCTTAAACAACTGGTGTGGCATTATGGATGGCCTGAAATGGGGGCAATGATAAAAATTGCTTGTTTTAACAATGATCCAAGCTTGAAGTCGAGTCTGACTTTTTTAAGGAAGACGGAGTGGGCGCGTAAAAAGGTGGAGAAACTTTACCTGGATACTTTTCATTAAAAGCTTTGCCTCAGCGCAAAGAATTTTTCCTTCCCCTGCGGGTAAAGTACACATTCTGTAACCCGTAAATACCCTGTAAGTCTGTGTTTTCGTTTTTTTATGTTTGAAAAGGATTAAATTATAGTTAACCCCTTGATTTATAAATTGTATTGTCTTACCTTTGCAGTCCCTTATTGAGGGGTAAAGTTTTTAATAACAATATAGAAAAAAACAAAAAACAATGCCAACCATTCAACAATTAGTTAGAAAAGGTAGAGTAGCACTGGAGTTCAAGAGTAAGTCTCCTGCGTTGGACAGCTGTCCACAGCGAAGAGGTGTATGTACACGTGTATATACCACTACCCCTAAAAAACCAAACTCAGCAATGCGTAAAGTTGCACGTGTACGTTTGACCAATGGAAAAGAAGTTAACGCTTATATTCCTGGAGAAGGTCACAACTTACAAGAGCACTCCATTGTATTGATCCGTGGTGGTCGTGTTAAAGATTTACCAGGTGTACGTTATCACATCATCCGTGGAGCTTTAGATACTTCAGGAGTTGCTGGTCGTAACCAACGTCGTTCAAAATACGGTACTAAACGTCCTAAACCAGGTCAAGTAGCTGCCGCACCAACAAAAGGTAAAAAGAAATAATTAGGAGGAACAGAAAATGAGAAAGTCAAAACCAAAAAAGAGAATTATCCTTCCTGATCCGAAATTTAACGATGTTCAGGTGACGAGATTTGTAAATAATATGATGTACGATGGAAAAAAATCTATCGCTTACTCTATTTTTTATGATGCAGTAGAATTAGCTGAGAAAAAAGCTGGTGAAAATGGATTAGAAGTGTGGAAACGTGCTTTAACAAATGTAATGCCTGCAGTAGAGGTTAAGTCACGCCGTGTTGGTGGTGCTAACTTCCAGGTTCCTACTGAAGTTCGTCCGGACCGTAAAATTGCTTTAGGCATGAAATGGTTAATTTCTTATGCACGCAGACGTGGTGAAAAAACCATGAAAGAAAAATTAGCAGGAGAAATCGTTTCAGCTGCTAAAGGTGAAGGTGCTGCTGTTAAGAAGAAAGAAGATACGCATAAAATGGCTGAAGCCAACAAAGCGTTCTCACATTTCCGTTTTTAATTACTGAAAACATAAGATGTCAAGAGATTTAAAATTCACAAGAAACATTGGTATTGCTGCGCACATTGATGCTGGTAAAACCACTACTACAGAGCGTATCCTTTATTATGCTGGTGTTAGTCACAAAATTGGTGAAGTGCACGAAGGTGCTGCAACAATGGACTGGATGGCACAGGAACAGGAACGTGGTATCACT
Organism: Pedobacter sp. UYP1; assembly: GCF_040547305.1. Taxonomy (NCBI): domain Bacteria; kingdom Pseudomonadati; phylum Bacteroidota; class Sphingobacteriia; order Sphingobacteriales; family Sphingobacteriaceae; genus Pedobacter; species Pedobacter sp. UYP1. The sequence continues at coordinate 758,028 of NZ_JBEPPL010000002.1, forward strand.
ATTACTTCTGCTGCTACTACTGTTGGTTGGAAATATAGAGGACAAGATTACCATATTAACATCATTGATACACCGGGTCACGTGGATTTTACCGTTGAGGTAAACCGTTCACTTCGTGTATTGGATGGATTGGTATTCTTATTTTCTGCGGTTGATGGTGTTGAGCCTCAATCTGAAACTAACTGGCGTTTGGCTAACAACTACAACGTTGCCCGTATCGGCTTCGTAAATAAGATGGACCGTAACGGTGCAGATTTCCTGAAAGTTGTTGGACAGGTTAAAAGCATGTTAGGCAGTAATGCAGTTCCTTTACAATTACCTATCGGTGCTGAAGAAGGCTTTAAAGGTGTTGTTGATTTGATCAACAACCGTGGTATCGTTTGGAATGAGCATGATAAAGGGATGACCTTTACTGAAGTGCCAATTCCAGAAGATATGCTGGATGAAGTTGCTGAATGGAGAGAAAAATTATTAGAATCTGTTGCTGAGTATGATGAGTCTTTGATGGAGAAATTCTTCGAAGCTCCTGAAACTATCACTGAACGTGAAGTTTTAGATGCATTACGCCAGGCAGTATTGGATGCTAAAATTGTACCTATGGTTTGTGGTTCATCTTTCAAAAACAAAGGTGTTCAGACCATGCTTGATTACGTGATGGAATTATTGCCTTCACCAATGGATCAGGAAGGTGTAATTGGAACTAACCCAAATACAGGTGAAGAAGTTTTACGTAAACCAAGTGAGGCAGAGCCTTTTGCAGCTTTAGCATTTAAAATTGCAACAGATCCTTTCGTAGGTCGTTTATGTTTTATCCGTGTTTACTCGGGTAACTTAGAGGCTGGTTCATACGTATATAATGCACGGTCTGAGAACAAAGAGCGTATCTCCCGTATCTTCCAAATGCATGCAAACAAGCAAAACCCTATTCCAAATGTTGGAGCTGGTGATATTGCTGCGGTTGTAGGCTTTAAAGATATCAAAACAGGTGATACACTTTGTGATGAGAAAAACCCAATCATTCTGGAGTCAATGAATTTCCCTGAGCCGGTTATCGGATTAGCTATTGAGCCTAAAACTCAGGCTGATGTTGATAAATTAGGTATCGGACTTTCTAAATTAGCTGAAGAAGATCCTACGTTCAGAGTACAAACTGATGAGGATTCTGGTCAGACAATTATCTCTGGTATGGGTGAGCTTCACTTAGATATCCTGATTGACCGCTTAAAACGTGAGTTTAAAGTAGAGGTTAACCAGGGAGCGCCACAGGTTTCTTACAAAGAAGCAATCACTGGTACTGTTCAACACCGTGAGACGTATAAAAAACAATCTGGTGGTCGTGGTAAATTCGCGGACATTCAAATCGTTATTTCGCCAATCGATGCTGACTTTGAAAAAGGTGGTTTACAATTTGTAAACGAAATTACTGGTGGTTCTATTCCTCGTGAATTTATTCCTTCAGTTGAGAAAGGATTTGCTGCTTCAATGTCTAACGGAGTTTTAGCTGGATACCCACTTCCGGATATGAAAGTTCGTTTAATTGATGGTTCATTCCACGCAGTCGATTCAGATGCTTTATCTTTCGAACTTGCTGCTAAAATGGCATATCGTGAAGCATTACCTAAATGTAGCCCGGTATTGATGGAGCCAATCATGAAAATCGAAATCTTAACCCCTGAAGAAAACATGGGTGATGTTATCGGTGACATGAACCGTCGTCGTGGTCAATTATTAGGTATGGATACACGTAATGGTTCTCAGGTAATTAAAGCAACTGTACCACTTTCTGAAATGTTTGGTTATGTAACTCAGTTACGTACAATCACTTCAGGTCGTGCAACGTCTACTATGGAGTTCGATCACTACGAACCAGCTCCAAGAAACGTAATGGAAGAAGTAATTGCTAAATCAAAAGGCAGAATCAAATCTGCTGATTAATAAAGTTAAATCAGCTGCCTGTTATTAATAGCTCTAACAGGCGGCTTTAAATAAAAATAAGATGAGCCAAAGAATCAGAATTAAATTAAAATCTTACGATTACAACTTAGTAGATAAATCTGCTGAGAAAATCGTTAAGACTGTAAAACCTACGGGTGCAGTTGTTAGTGGACCAATTCCATTGCCAACAGAAAAGAAAATCTTCACTGTTTTACGTTCACCACACGTGAACAAAAAAGCACGTGAGCAGTTTCAATTATGTGCATACAAACGTTTGTTAGATATTTATAGCTCTAACTCTAAAACTGTTGATGCGTTGATGAAACTTGAATTACCTAGCGGTGTTGAAGTAGAAATCAAAGTTTAATGCTTTTTTAGCTTACAAAGAAAAAGGCCTCCGGAATTTCCGGAGGCCTTTTTCTTTGTAAGCAGGTTTTTCCTGCTGTTGAACTTGTGGAAAAAATCAGGGTTAATTTTACCTCTTGGATTCATGTTTCATTATGAAAAAATACCTTTCCATTTTGGAATGGTATTTTTTGGTTAAAATAGTGTATATAGCGGTTTTTGTTGATTTAATTTGTTGTTTATGAGTGGTTTGTGGCTTTGGTTGTATTTGTGGCATTCGCTTGGAAGAGGTGGTAAATATTAAAATTAACACACCATATTCATAATGAAAAAACTACTACTGGCAATCATCGCGATGACAGCTATTGCGTTAAACGGATACGCACAACAAGACACTTTAAAAGTGAAAAAAGATACAGTGGTCCGTTCACTGCCTTCACCTATTGACTCACCTCCTTTTCCAAGTTCGGAGTGGGATGGAGCTCCTTTAGTCGGTGTAAATTCTGAAGCACCAAATTATCCTTTACAAAAGTTACTGGGCCTGAAGGGACGTTTCAAGATATACGGCTGGCTTGATTTTGGGGGGAATATAAGTTCATCGAAACATTCGAATGCGCCTGAATCTTATGATATTGTGCCTAATGGGGCCGGATTGGATCAGGCCATCATCAAGATGGAAAGGCAACCGAATACGGTACAAACAAAACACTTCGATTACGGATTTCTATTTACCAATATATTCGGAACAGATTACCGGTATACAACAGGTAAAGGTTATTTCAGCGATCAGCTGCTGAAACATAACAATAAGTATGGCTATGACCCTGCTGAGATTTACGGATTACTTTACTTTCCCAAAGTTGCAGATGGTCTGATCTTAAAGATTGGTCGTTTTATTTCTCCTGCTGATATTGAAGCACAATGGGCACCCGATAATTATTTATACTCACACTCATTGATGTTCACGGTCGATCCCTATACTTTTACGGGGGTACAAGCTACTTTCAAATTAGGTGCGCACTGGCAGTTAGTAGCTGGTGCACATGCTGGTAATGATATGGCTCCCTGGAGTAACTCTGCCAGTTTAAACGGTTTGCTGATGGCGCGTTGGGTATCTGCTGATAATAACAACTCTCTTTTTGGAGGAATTAACTCGCTGGGATCAGGTAAGTATAAAAATAACCATGATAACCTGCAGATGTTGGTTGCTACCTGGGGGCATCGCTTTAATGGAACGGTGCATATGATGACCGAAGTTTATTATATGTGGCAAAAGGATGCGCTGGTTGGCGGTACTGTGATAGATGGACCTCCGCAAGATTTTTATACTGGAGTTGGTGCAGGAAGTTTAATACCCGGAACTTCAAAAGCAGTAGGTGCAGTGAACTATTTCCAGGTTAAATTTTCTGCTAAAGATTACCTGTCTGTCCGTAATGGTTATTTGAGCGATCCACAAGGAAACAGAACAGGTTATGCAACTCAATATTCAGATCACACGATAGGCTTTGTACACCACTTTAACAGTTTGATTATGATTCGTCCTGAAATCAGATATGAACATGCTTATAAAGATGGGATAACCCCTTATGATAATGGAGTTAAAAAGGATCAGTATACGGCTGCAATGGATATAATTGCAAGATTTTAAGTGTTATAAATTTCAATTTAATAAAAATGCCGCTGGTTTCAGCGGCATTTTTTGTAGTACAGAAGATCCGGATATTAAAGACCGCGACCTCTGTATTCATCCAGTTTATTACGTTCGTCTTGTAATTCTCTGGCTAATTTCTTTTCTTTTTCATTGGCTTTCACTTTATAAGCCTGATATTCTTGTGAAATTTCTTCATATAAGCCGGTTCTGTATTTGGCTTCATGTGTGTTTTTAGCAGATCTGATGGTGACAAAAGCAAAACCTAATGCCAATACAATAATCAGTGTCCATACAATCGTATTATAAGTCCCTTTAGCAAAAGAAATCCCTAAAAAGTTAATCTCATTCACTTTTGAATTTGAAGTGGCCAGAGAGTTCTCATTTCCTTTAATCTGGTTATTCAGTTCAGTGATAGTTTTAGCCTGTTCTGCTACTTTCGCATTGGCTGTTTTATAAGTATTGCGTTCTTTCCGGATAGAATCGGTTACGCTTTTATAAAAAGAAGAAAGTCTGTAGGGGTTGATCAATTTATAAGTACTGACTGTTTTTGATTTTGCAAGCATCAATTCATACTGACCTCTTAGGCTTGGGTCTGCTTTTGCACTATCAACAGGTAGTTTTACCTGTGCATTGGTTTGCATAAATGATAGGTTAATCATCACAAGGGTAAGGAGCGGGAATAGGAATTTGTTCATTTGGAATAGATTATTTATAATTTAACAATGAGATTTTAATTTTATTGTGTTTTGATTGTAGATAGTATATTTGTCTCAATGTCGGTATTACTATTTACAATTATTGTTTTGGCTGGTGCTTTTTTAGCAGGACTGGTTGGCTCTTTAACGGGATTGGGCGGTGGGGTCATCATAATTCCCTTATTAACACTGGTTTTAGGTGTTGATATCCACTATGCAATCGGGGCTTCCATCGTTTCGGTTATTGCTACTTCTTCCGGTTCGGCAGCAGCTTATGTCAAAGAAGGGATCACCAATATCCGGATTGGGATGTTCCTGGAAATTGCAACGACAATCAGTGCGGTAATAGGGGCGGTAATCACAGTTTATATCAATCCAAGTTATATTGCGGTGATCTTCGGTTGTATCCTTCTTTTTTCTGCAGCAATGATGGTGCGCAAAAAGGTAGATCATTCGGATGACAGAACAACAGGCATGCTAGCCAATTTCTTTAAGTTAAATGGAAGTTATCCTACGGCCGGTGGTACGGTTAAATACGGCGTACATAATGTAGTAGGGGGCTTTGTGATGATGTTTGTGGCCGGAATTATTTCCGGACTGCTTGGGATTGGCTCAGGAGCTTTAAAAGTGGTGGCAATGGATAATATCATGCGTTTACCATTTAAAGTGTCTACAACGACCAGTAATTTCATGATGGGGGTAACTGCTGCTGCGAGTGCAATCGTTTATTTGCACCGGGGTCAGATTGATCCTGGAATAGCGATGCCGGTTACTTTAGGCGTGTTAACGGGGGCCACAGTGGGCTCTAAATTATTAGTGAAGACCAATACTGATAAACTTAAAGTTATATTTGCAGTGGTGGTCACTTTCCTGGCGCTGCAAATGATTTATAACGGATTAGCGGGAAAACTGTAATGAAGCAAATGGGTAAACATTATTTCGCGGATAAAGATATACAAGTCATTCTGGGTACTTTACTCAGGGTAGGGGTGATCGCTTCGATGCTGGTCGTTTTTATTGGCGGAGTGATTTATTTGAGTGGATATAGCCGTGAAATCATTGATTACAGTGTTTTTAATCCTTCGAAAACAAAATATTCTTCAATTCTGGCTATCTTTCAGGGCTTAAGTGCTTTAGATGGAAGGGCTATTATACAATTCGGAACTTTACTCCTGATTTTTACGCCGGTTACACGCGTCGTTTTTTCGATTTTTGGCTTTCTGATTGAGCGCGATTATTTGTATGTGCTGATTGGCGCGTTTGTATTGTGCGTAATTCTGATCAGTTTGAGTAACAAGCTGGTAGGATAATTAATGGCTTAACTGCGTTTTATCCGATCTCTCCAAAAATAATAGCATTTATTTACAAAATAAATTCGCTAACTATTTGATCATTAAGATTTATTTCTTATTTTTGCCCTCCCTTAATAGGGATGTGTATCCACCTTGAACGAAGCCCTACTGCTTCGATGGGTGTTAAATTTAAAAAAGAAAATGTCAGGTATTATTGGAAAAAAAGTAGGAATGACCAGCATTTTCGACGCCGATGGAAGAAACATTCCATGTACGGTGATCGAAGCTGGGCCTTGTGTAGTTACACAGGTTAAGACCGCAGAGAAAGACGGTTACGTTTCAGTTCAGTTAGGCTTCGATGAAGCTAAAGAAAAGAACACCACCAAGCCTTTAAAAGGCCACTTTGCGAAAGCAAGCACAACTCCAAAACGTAAGTTGGTAGAATTTGAACCGTTTGAGGAATCGTTGAATTTAGGCGATACTGTTACGGTTAACATTTTTGCTGAAGGCGATTTTGTTGATGTAGTTGGTACTTCAAAAGGTAAAGGTTTTCAAGGTGTTGTGAAACGCCATGGATTTGCGGGTGTGGGTGGACAAACTCACGGTCAGCATAACAGAATGCGTGCGCCAGGTTCATTGGGTGCGGCTTCGTATCCAGCACGTGTATTTAAAGGTATGCGTATGGCAGGTAGAATGGGTGGAGATAGAGTGAAGGTTCAGAACTTACAGGTTTTGAAAGTTTATGCAGATCAAAATCTTGTTGTAGTTAGTGGTTCCATTCCAGGAGCTAAAGGTTCTTACGTAATCTTAGACAAGTAAGCAGATGGAATTAAATGTAGTAAACATTTCAGGAAAAGAGACAGGTGCCAAGGTGCAACTTCCTGAGTCGGTATTTGGTGTAACACCTAGCGATCATGCAATTTATTTAGATGTTAAACAGTATTTGGCTAATCAACGTCAGGGTACTCACAAGTCTAAACAACGTAATGAAATCGCTGGTTCAACACGTAAATTGTATAAACAAAAAGGAACTGGTGGTGCTCGTGCGGGTAGTATCAAATCTCCATTGTTTAATGGTGGTGGTCGTGTATTCGGTCCTCAACCACGTGATTACAGTTTTAAACTGAACAAAAAATTAAAATCACTGGCACGTAAATCTGCGTTGTCATACAAAGCTCAGGATTCAAACATCCTTGTTTTAGAAGATTTTACTTTTGATTCAATCAAAACTAAAAATTACATCGCTTTAGTTAATGCGTTAAGCTTAACTGGTGAGAAAACTTTGTTGGTTTTACCTGTTCAGGATAACAATATTTATTTATCAAGCAGAAACATTCAGAAAGTAAAAGTAATTACTGTAGATCAGATCAATACATATGATGTATTAAACTGTGGTAAACTTTTATTAACTGCAAACACTGTTAAAACATTGGAGGAGGCATTTGCCAAGTAATATGGAATTTTTAAAAAAACCAATACTAACCGAAAAAGCATCTGCACTTACAGAAAAGTCCAGCCGCTTTACTTTCCAGGTTGAACACAAAGCAAACAAATTGCAAATTAAACAAGCTATCGAAAAAATGTATGGTGTTAACATCCTTGCAATCAATACTATGATTGTAAACGGAAAGTTAAAATCAAGAAATACAAAAGGTGGTTTAGTTACGGGTCGTAGCCCGAAATACAAAAAAGCGATTGTTACTCTGGCAGCAGGTGAAACAATTGATTATTACGCGAACATTTAATAAGAATTGAATATTTTATAACTATGGGCTTAAGAAAATTTAAACCAGTCACTCCGGGTACCCGCTTTAGAGTTGGGGCCAGTTTTTCGGAGATTACAGCAACCAAGCCCGAAAAATCATTGGTTGTTTCTTCTAAGAAATCGGGAGGACGTAACAATACAGGAAAGATGACTATGCGCTACATGGGTGGTGGTCACAAAAAATCTTACCGTTTAATTGATTTTAAACGTGATAAGTTTGATATTCCTGCAACAGTTGCTACTGTTGAATACGATCCAAACCGTACTGCACGTATCGCATTATTACATTATGCTGATGGTGAGAAGCGTTACATTATTTCACCAGAAGGCTTACAAGTTGGGCAAAAAGTATTATCAGGTGATACAGCGACTCCAGAAGTTGGAAACGCTTTAAAATTATCAAATATCCCTTTGGGATCAATTGTACACAACGTGGAGATTCATCCAGGTCGTGGTGCTCAATTGGCTCGTAGTGCTGGTGCTTATGCACAATTAGCTGCGCGTGATGGTAAATATGCTACATTGAAAATGCCATCAGGTGAGACAAGATTAATCTTGACTACTTGTTTAGCAACTATCGGATCTGTTTCAAATTCAGATCACGCAAATGAAGTATTAGGTAAAGCAGGTCGTAAACGTTGGTTAGGACGTCGTCCTAGAACACGTCCGGTTGCGATGAACCCTGTCGATCACCCAATGGGTGGTGGTGAAGGTCGTTCATCAGGTGGTCAGCCAAGATCAAGGAATGGTATGTATTCTAAAGGCTTCAAGACCCGTCAACTTAAAAAATACTCAAATCGTTTCATCATAGAGAAAAGGAAGAAATAATGGCTCGTTCGATTAAAAAAGGACCTTATATTGACCATAACGTAGAGAAGAAAGTAGTATCTATGAATGATTCAGGCAAAAAGTCTGTCATTAAAACTTGGTCACGCAGATCAATGATCTCACCAGATTTTGTGGGTCATACATTTGCAGTGCATAACGGTAATAAATTTATACCGGTATACGTAACAGAAAACATGGTTGGTCACAAGCTGGGAGAGTTTGCTCCAACCAGAACATTTAGGGGTCACTCTGAAAAGAAAAAATAATTAAGAGATGGAAGCAGTAGCGAAATTAAACAATTGTCCAACCTCACCACGTAAGATGCGTTTGGTTGTAGATCTTATCAGAGGTGAGCGTGTTGAGAAAGCATTACATATTTTAAAATTTACCAATAAAGAAGCGGCAATAAGAGTTGAAAAACTTTTGTTATCAGCCATCAAAAACTGGGAAACTAAAAATGAAGGTTCTCGCCCTGAAGAAAACCAATTATACGTGAAAACGATAATGGTTGGTGGCGGCCGTCAGTTGAAAAGACTGAGACCAGCACCTCAAGGTCGTGGTTACAGAATACGTAAGCGTTCTAACCATGTAACTTTGATAGTAGATAGTAAAAACGTTGAAACTCAAACTAATTAGTAGAAATGGGACAAAAAGCACATCCAATAGGAAACAGGTTAGGAATCATCAGAGGTTGGGATTCTAACTGGTTCGGTGGCAACAACTATGCTGACAAATTAGTTGAGGACGAAAAAATAAGAAAATATCTTTCTGTGCGTATCGCAAAAGGAGGAGTAGCTAAAGTAGTTATCGAGCGTACGTTAAAACGTATCACTGTAACTATCCACACTGCCCGTCCAGGTATCGTGATCGGTAAAGCAGGAGCTGAGGTTGATAAGATCAAAGAAGAGTTAAAGAAATTGACTAAAAAGGAAATTCAAATTAACATTTTTGAGATCAAACGTCCTGAGCTTGATGCACAACTGGTAGCAGAAGGTGTAGCAAAACAATTAGAAGCAAGAATCTCTTTCCGTAGAGCCATGAAGTCAACTATCGCATCAACAATGCGTATGGGTGCTGAAGGTATCAAAATAATGACTTCAGGTCGTTTAGGTGGAGCGGAGATGGCTCGTAACGAGCAGTATAAAGAAGGAAGAATTCCTTTGCATACTTTCCGTGCTGATATTGACTATGCATTAGCTGAAGCATTAACTACTTATGGTAAGATTGGTGTTAAAGTATGGATCTGTAAAGGAGAAGTTTATGGTAAACGTGATCTTTCTCCAAACATTGGTGCAGTAAGTAACGCTCCTGGTAAAGGTGGCAGACCTGAAGGTGCTTTTGGTGCAGGTGGCAGAGACAGAGATAACCGTGGCGGTGGTGACAGAAGAAACGACAACAAAGGTGGTCGTGGAAGAGGTCCAGGTCAGGGTGGTCCAGGTCAAGGCGGTCCAGGTAGAGATAATAGAGGCGGAAACACTCCTAACAGAGGTCCTCGCAAATAATTAGTTAACAGATCGTTTTACGATAATATTAAGATAAAATGTTACAGCCAAAAAGAACGAAGTTCAGAAAGATGCAAAAGGGCAGAATGAAGGGTTTAGCTACACGTGGAGCTGAATTATCATTCGGGTCTTTCGGGATTAAATCTTTAGAGGCGACCTGGATTACAAGTCGTCAGATAGAGGCAGCCCGTATTGCGGTAACTCGTTTCATGAAACGTGAAGGCCAAGTGTGGATTAGAATTTTCCCGGACAAACCGGTTACTAAGAAACCAGCTGAAGTACGTATGGGTAAAGGTAAAGGTGCTCCAGAGTACTGGGTAGCTGTTGTTAGACCAGGACGCATCATTTTTGAAGCTGAAGGTGTATCGTTAGAAGTTGCTAAAGAAGCAATGAGATTAGCTGCTCAAAAATTACCTATCCAAACAAAGTTTGTAGTACGTAGAGATTACGTAGAAGCATAAAAAGAGTTTTGGGGTCAATGTTGTAAGTAACTTGTTTTTATAACCGCTAGACCCAGAACATAAAAATTAATAAAATGAAGAACTCAGAAATCACAGGGCTTTCAAAAGAAGAACTAGTAGTCAGGATTGCAGAAGAAAAAGAAAACTTAGTTAAGTTAAAATTTGCACATACAATTTCGGCTATAGAGAATCCTACCCGTATCACTAAGGTAAGAAAAGACATCGCCCGATTAAATACTGAAATGACTAAGCGTAATGCTGAGTCAGCTAGTGAAACTAAATAACTTTAGAGTCGAAATGGAAAGACAATTAAGAAAAACAAGAACCGGGTTGGTGGTAAGCAACAAAATGGATAAATCTGTTGTTGTAGCGGTAGAACGTAAAGTGAAACATCCGATCTATGGTAAGTTTGTTAAGAAAACTACCAAATTTATGGCTCATGACGAGAAAAACGATTGTGGTATTGGTGATACAGTACTTATCATGGAGACTCGTCCGCTGAGTAAAAACAAGAACTGGAGATTAGTGGAAATTTTAGAGAGGGCTAAATAACATGGTACAACAGGAATCAAGATTAAACGTAGCCGACAATAGCGGCGCAAAACAAGTATTGGTTATCCGTGTACTTGGTGGAACCGGAAAGAGATACGCTTCTATTGGTGACAAAATCGTTGTTACCGTTAAAAGTGCATTGCCTTCAGGTAACATTAAAAAAGGAACCGTTTCTAAAGCAGTTGTTGTAAGAACAAAGAAAGAGATCAGACGTAAAGATGGTTCTTACATCCGTTTCGACGATAATGCAGCAGTCTTATTAAATGCACAAGATGAGCCGCGTGGAACACGTATTTTTGGCCCGGTAGCGAGAGAACTGCGTGAGAAACAATTCATGAAGATTGTATCATTAGCACCGGAGGTATTATAAAATGAAAAATAAAGTAACTGTTCAACCAAAAATTAAAATCCGTAAAGGAGATTTAGTAAAGGTTATCGCTGGTGATTCAAGAGGCCAGGAAGGTAAAGTGCTTTCAGTATTAATTACTAAAAGCAGGATACTGATAGAAGGTGTTAACCTTGTGTCTAAACATACAAAACCAAATGCTGCTAATCCTAACGGAGGTATCATTAAAAAAGAGGCTGCTCTTCATATTTCTAACGTTGCGTTAATTGATCCTAAATCAGGAAAAACTACGCGTGTTGGCAGAAAGCTTAATGCTGATGGGAAATTAGTTAGGGTATCTAAAAAATCAGGAGAGGAGATCAAATAATGACTTACATACCAAGATTAAAGACTAAATACAAAGAGGAAATTGTAGCTGCTCTTAAAGAGAAGTTCAATTACAAAAGCGTAATGCAAGTTCCTAAGTTAGAGAAGATAGCTGTCAACCAAGGTGTTGGTCGTTTCTCTGTAACTGACAAAAAGATTATGGACAGTTCTATTTTAGAAATGAGCACAATCACAGGTCAGCAAGCAGTTGGAGCGAAATCTAAAAAAGATATCTCAAACTTTAAATTACGTAAAGGTATGCCAGTAGGTGTACGTGTAACTTTACGTGACAATAACATGTTTGAGTTTTTAGATCGTTTAATTTCCGTAGCTTTACCACGTATCCGTGATTTCAAAGGTATCAACGATAAAGGATTTGATGGAAAAGGTAATTACACATTAGGTATTACTGAACAAATCATCTTCCCTGAGATCAACATCGACAAAATCTCTAAGATTTTAGGTATGGATATTACCTTTGTAACTTCAGCAACAACTGATGTTGAAGCATTGGAACTTTTAAAGCAATTTGGATTACCGTTTAAAAACCAAACCCTTAATACAGATCAATAATGGCAAAAGAAGGTGTAAAAGCTCGCGAAATTAAGCGCCAGAGATTGGTAGCTAAGTATGCTGACAAACGTGCAGAATTAAAAGCTGCAGGTGATTTCGAAGGATTAGATAAGTTACCAAAAAACTCATCACCAGTACGTTTACACAACCGTTGTAAATTAACTGGCCGTCCACGTGGTTACATGCGTACTTTCGGTATATCAAGGGTTACATTCCGCGATATGGCATTAGCAGGAAAAATTCCTGGAGTTACCAAAGCAAGCTGGTAAAATCGTTTTACGTTAGAGAGTTTTACGCATCATGCGTTTAACTTCTAACGTTATACGTTTAAATAGAAAAATTAACCGATGGAAGGTCGCTCCGAATAGTTCGGAAAGGAAACCACTATCACAAATCAACAAAGATGAATACAGATCCAATAGCAGATTATCTTACAAGAGTAAGAAATGCCATTAAGGCAAATCACAGAATTGTAGAAATTCCTGCATCAAATCTTAAAAAGGAAATTACTAAAGTACTTTTTGACAAAGGTTACATTGCCAACTACAAGTTTGAGGACACAACAGTTCAAGGAACGATTAAAATCGCTTTGAAATACAATCCTATAACTAAAATCCCTGCTATCCGCACATTGATGCGTATCAGCAAGCCAGGTTTAAGGCAGTATGCAGGCGTTGATAATATGCCAAGAGTATTGAACGGTTTAGGTATCGCTATCTTGTCTACTTCTAAAGGAGTTATGACAGATAAAGAAGCGGCCAGACTAAACATTGGTGGCGAAGTTTTGTGTCACGTTTATTAATTAAAGGAGGATAGCAAAATGTCAAGAATAGGAAAAGCCCCAATTAATGTACCTGCTGGAGTAACAATTACAGTTGATAAAGACAATTTAGTAACTGTAAAAGGCCCAAAAGGTGAATTACAACAAGCAGTTGATGTAGACATCACTGTTTCTCAGGAAGACGGTGTAGTTACTGTAACTCGCCCGACTGAACAAAAAAGACACAAAGCATTGCATGGTTTATACCGTTCATTGTTAAACAATATGGTTATTGGTGTAACAGAAGGTTACAAAATCTCTCAGGAATTAGTTGGTGTGGGTTACCGCGCAACTAACACAGGTAATACACTTGATCTTGTTTTAGGTTTCTCTCACCATTATGTATTCCAATTACCGGAAGAGATTAAAGTTACTACGACTTCAGAAAAAGGTCAGACTCCTAAAATTATTTTGGAAAGTATTGACAAACAACTGATCGGTCAAGTAGCAGCGAAAATACGCTCGTTACGTGCACCAGAGCCATATAAAGGTAAAGGTATCAAGTTTGTAGGCGAAGTGTTAAGAAGAAAAGCAGGTAAATCAGCTTCTAAAAAATAATCATCATGGCAGGGAAAAAATTATCTCGTAGAGATCGTATAAAAAAAGGAATCAGAAAAAGACTTACCGGTTCTGAAAGCCGTCCACGTTTATCAGTTTATAGAAGCAATAAAGGAATTTATGCTCAAATCATTAACGACGTAACTGGAAGCACAATCGTATCAGCATCATCATTATCTAAAGATTTTTCTAGTAATGGTAACAAATCAGAGCAATCTGTAGCTGTAGGTAAATTAGTAGCTGAAAAAGCAATCGCAGCTGGCATTAAAGAAGTTGTTTTCGATAGAAATGGCTATTTATACCATGGTCGCGTAAAATCGTTGGCAGAAGGTGCCCGTGAAGCTGGTTTAGTATTTTAATCTGAAAATAGATAAGAATGTCAACTATCAATATAAAAAGAGTTAAGACTAGCGAGGTCGAATTAAAAGACCGTTTAGTTAGTATACAACGTGTTGCCAAAGTAACCAAAGGTGGACGTACTTTCAGTTTCTCAGCTATCGTAGTTGTTGGAGATGAAAACGGAATCGTAGGTTATGGTTTAGGTAAAGCAAAAGAGGTAACTGAAGCAATTGCTAAAGGTATCGATGATGCTAAAAAGAACTTAGTAAAAGTTCCTTTATTAAACGGTACTGTTCCTCACGAACAAATCGGTAAATTCTCAGGTGGTTTTGTATTAATCAAACCAGCTGCAGTAGGTACAGGTGTTATCGCGGGTGGTGCAATGCGTGCTGTATTAGAGAGTGCTGGTGTACACAACGTATTAGCAAAATCAAAAGGTTCATCAAATCCTCACAACGTGGTAAAAGCAACAGTAGATGCTTTAACAAAAATGCGTGATGCTTATACCATCGCTCAGCAACGTGGTGTTGATTTAAACAAAGTTTTTAACGGATAAGAACATGGCTAAGATCAAAATAACCCAGGTAAAAAGTATCATTGACAGAAGCGAGCGTCAAAAAAGAACTATTCAGGCATTAGGTTTAAGAAAAATAAACCATTCTGTAGAAGTTGAAGCTAATGCTGCTATCATTGGAATGATAAGAAAAGTGAATCACTTAGTAGCTATCGAAAGTATATAATTCGCAGAGGTTGTAAATTAGTTTAATTTTGCTAATTTGCAACCTTTGTATATGTTTAACCGTTGCCCTGATTAGTGAAAGCGAAGGGCAGCACAATAAGTTTCAAAATGAACTTAAGTAATTTAAAACCTGCATCAGGTTCTACTAAAAATAGTAAAAGAATAGGTCGTGGTACTGGTTCTGGTCGTGGTGGTACTTCCACTCGTGGTCATAAAGGTGCTGGATCACGTTCTGGTCACAAAACTAAAATCGGTTTTGAAGGTGGTCAAATGCCATTACAACGTCGTGTACCTAAGGTTGGTTTCAAACCAATTAACCGTGTTGAATATGTAGGCGTTAACTTAGACGTGTTACAAGGTTTAGCAGAAAGGTTCAGCTTAACTACTATTGATTTCGCTACTTTGCAAGATCATGGTTTAGCACACAAAAACGATCTTATCAAGATCTTAGGTCGTGGTGAAGTAAAATCTAAAATCGAAGTTAAAGCACATGCTTTTTCTGCAACTGCACAGAAAGCTATTGAAGCTGTTGGAGGCTCAATAGAAAAATTGTAATTAATTATAATTAATGAAGAAGCTCTTTACTACTTTAAGTAATATTTGGAAAATTCAAGAATTAAAAGAGCGTATCGTATTTACGCTCGTAATTCTTTTGGTCTACAGGTTCGTTTCTCACGTGGTTTTACCAGGTGTGGATGCAACAGCTTTAGGCGATAATCAGAAATCTGGTATCCTTGGTCTGCTTGATATGTTTGCCGGAGGTTCATTCTCCCGCGTATCTGTTCTTGCACTTGGGGTAATGCCTTATATTTCTGCATCAATTGTAGTTCAGTTATTAGGTATCGCTGTTCCTTCTTTCCAGAAAATGCAAAAAGAAGGAGAGAGTGGCAGAAATAAACTAAATCAGATTACCCGTTACTTAACTGTAGCTATTACAGCTGTTCAGGCTGTTGGTTATGTAAAGACTCAGGTCCCTGCAGAAGCAATTCTGATTGACCACACTTTATTCTTTGTGCTTGCAACATTTGTTTTATCTGCCGGTACCTTGTTTGTTATGTGGTTAGGGGAAAAAATTACTGATAAAGGTATAGGAAATGGTATTTCACTAATCATTATGGTTGGTATTATCGCACGTCTTCCGATAGCTTTACAACAGGAGATCAGTTCAAGATTTGTTGGAGATGGTGGCTTAATCGCGCTTGTTCTGGAAATCGTAGCACTGTTTGCTGTAGTAATGTTTACTATCCTTATTGTTCAGGGTGTCCGTAAGGTTCCTGTTCAATATGCAAAACGTATTGTTGGTAACAGACAATTCGGTGGCGTAAGACAATACATTCCATTGAAAGTGAATGCTGCTGGTGTAATGCCAATCATCTTTGCTCAGGCATTGATGTTTATTCCAACCACAGTAACTCAGTTCTTTCCTAAATTGCAGAATACCTGGTTAATCCAGTTTAGTGATCCTACTTCACTGGCTTATAGCTTAACGTTTGCATTTTTAATCATTGCTTTCACATTCTTCTATACTGCGATTACTGTTAATCCGGTACAGATGTCTGATGATATGAAGAAAAATGGCGGTTTCATTCCTGGTATCAAACCAGGCTTGTCAACTTCATCTTATATAGATGATGTAATTTCTAAGATCACCTTTCCAGGGTCAGTATTCTTAGCAATTATCGCTATCCTTCCATCGATTGCGGTAAAATTCGGTATCAAATCTGAATTCGCGCATTTCTATGGTGGTACATCACTGCTTATTTTAGTGGGTGTTGTGTTGGATACTTTGCAACAGATTGAAAGTTATTTATTAATGCGTCATTATGATGGATTAATGAAAACAGGAAGAGTAACAGGTCGTACAGGTGTAGCCGCTGCAAATACAAGCAGTAGCAATGCTGTAATTTAATATTGAATGTCTAAGGTTTATTATAAGTCTCCCGAAGAAGTAGAGCTAATCAGGGAAAGCTCATTATTGGTGTCTAAGACGCTTGCAGAAGTCGCAAAGATCATTGCACCAGGAGTTACAACGATGCAGTTAAATAAACTCGCGGAGACTTATATACAAGATAACGGAGCAATCCCTGCATTTCTAAACTATAACGGATTTCCATATTCACTTTGTATTTCTCCAAATGAGCAGGTTGTTCATGGATTTCCAGGTGATTATGTGATACAGGAAGGCGATTTAATTTCTGTCGATTGTGGTGTTATTAAGAACAACTTCTTTGGTGACTCGGCTTATACTTTCTCTATTGGAGAGATTAGCCCTGAACGTCAGAAGCTGGTTGATATCACTCAGGAATGTTTAAAACGTGCCATTGATAAAGCTGTTGTTGGATCCCGTATCGGTGATGTAGGATTCGCGGTTCAGTCTTTAGCGGAGGAGAACGGTTTTGGTGTAGTGAGAGAGCTTGTTGGTCACGGTGTTGGCGTTAAATTGCATGAGAAGCCCGAAGTACCAAACTATGGTAAACGGGGCACAGGGATGAAATTAGAGGAAGGAATGGTAATTGCCATAGAGCCAATGATTAACGCCGGTACTGCTAATGTAAAGTTTTGGTCTGATGGATGGACTGTTACGAGTCGTGATGATTCACCGTCGGCACATTTTGAGCACACAATTGCTGTTAAAAAGGGCAAAGCAGACGTTTTATCGACCTTTTCATTTATTGAAGAAGTTTTAAAAGAAAAAAGGTAAATAATTAAATATTTTTATTTAATTTTGCAACCCTGTTTAATAGCAGCTAATCAAGTAAAAATCAATATTATATGGCTAAACAAGCCTCGATTGAACAAGACGGTGTAATAAGAGAAGCATTATCAAATGCCATGTTCCGCGTTGAGCTGGAGAATGGTCACGAGATTATCGCTCATATCTCAGGTAAAATGAGGATGCACTACATTAAGATATTACCTGGGGACAAAGTAAAATTAGAGATGTCGCCTTACGATTTATCAAAGGGCAGGATTACTTATAGATATAAATAAAATGAAAGTTAGGTCATCAATTAAAAAACGCAGCGCTGATTGCAAGATTATTCGTCGTAAAGGTAAACTTTACGTAATCAACAAGAAAAATCCTAAGTACAAGCAGCGTCAAGGTTAAGAAAAAATTATTGAGGTATGATTAGATTGAATGTACAGGTTACTCAATCTGTCGTCAATTAATCAAACATTTAGTACAAATATGGCAAGGATATCAGGTATAGATTTACCAAGAAACAAAAGAGGCGAAATTGGACTAACTTACATCTTTGGTGTAGGCAGATCAACTGCTCAGCGTATATTAACTGAGGCAGGTATCGATTTTAGCAAAAAAGTACAAGACTGGTCTGATGAAGAGTTATCAGCGATACGTACAATCATTAACGACGGAATTAAAGTAGAAGGTGCTTTACGTTCTGAAGTTCAGTTAAACATTAAACGTTTAATGGATATTGGTTGTTACCGCGGATTACGTCACAGAAAAGGTTTACCGGTACGTGGACAACGTACTAAGAACAATTCTCGTACTCGTAAAGGCAAGAGAAAAACAGTTGCTAACAAGAAAAAAGCTACTAAATAAAATTAGTAACGAATAATAATTATGGCTAAGAGTAAAAAAGTAACCAAAAAGCGTATTGTTGTTATTGAACCAGTTGGTCAAGCACATATCAATGCGACTTTTAATAATATCATTGTTACCCTAACAAATAACAACGGTCAAACTATTTCATGGTCTTCAGCTGGTAAAATGGGCTTCAAGGGTTCTAAAAAGAACACTCCATACGCTGCCGGACAAGCTGCATCTGATTGTGGTAAAGTAGCTTTTGATTTAGGTCTGCGTAAAGTAGAAGTATTTGTTAAAGGTCCAGGTTCAGGTCGTGAGTCTGCAATTAGAACATTGCAAATCTCTGGTATCGAAGTTACCTCAATCAAAGATATTACACCGCTTCCACACAATGGATGTCGTCCTCCTAAGAAGAGAAGAGTTTAATTTATTAATTTTTAAAGCTAAGAGTCTACAGTTTAAGGCTGTATGATACTTTAAAACAAAAAGAAATGGCAAGATATACAGGACCAAAATCCAAAATCGCGCGTAAATTCAGAGAACCAATTTTTGGTCCTGATAAAGTATTAGATAGAAAAAACTATCCTCCTGGACAGCACGGTGCGTCTAAAAGAAGAGGTAAACAATCTGAGTATTCAGTACAGTTAATGGAGAAACAAAAAGTTAAATACACTTATGGTGTGTTAGAACGTCAGTTCCGTAACTTGTTTACTAAAGCATCTTCCCGTCAGGGCATTACAGGTGATAACTTATTACAATTATTAGAAGCTCGTTTAGATAATACAGTTTATAGATTAGGTATTGCAACTACTCGTTCTGCTGCTCGTCAGTTAGTTAGCCATAAACACGTAACAGTGAACGGTGAAGTAGTAAATATCCCTTCTTATCAATTGAAAGCTGGTGACGTTATTGCAGTTCGTGAGAAATCTAAAACTCTTGAAAGCATCACTAATTCAGTAGCAGGAAGAGTAATCAATAAGTTTAATTGGTTAGATTGGAATGCATCGGAATTAAGTGGTAAGTTCTTAACTTATCCAAATCGCGACGAGATTCCAGAAAATATCAAAGAAAACCTTATTATAGAGTTGTACTCTAAGTAATAAATTTAGTTAAAGCCTTTTATACAGGCTTTAACTATTTTACGTTACATAATTTTAATAACGATCTAAAAACATTATAAATGGCAATTTTAGCATTTCAGAAACCCGATAAGGTCATCATGCAGAAATCAACGGATTTCGATGGTATATTTGAATTTCGTCCTTTAGAACCCGGTTTCGGTGTAACAATTGGTAATGCCTTAAGAAGAATTTTACTTTCTTCTTTAGAGGGGTATGCCATTACAAGTATTCGTTTTTCTGGCGTATCACATGAATTTTCTACAATGAAAGGTGTTGTAGAAGATTTAACTGAAATTATCCTTAATTTAAAACAAGTTCGTTTTAAAAAAGCTGGTGATTCAGGTGAATCTGAAAAAGTCTTTATTGTAGTTAATGGCCAGGATCAATTTCTAGCAGGAGACATAACTAAATTCTCTAACAACTTCGAAGTCCTTAATCCGGAATTCGTAATTTGTAACATGGAGAAATCAGTTACTTTAGAGGTAGAATTAACTATCAATAAAGGACGTGGTTATGTTCCAGCTGAAGAAAATAAAATTAATGATGCTGTAGTTGGTGTAATTGCGATCGATTCGATCTTTACTCCAATGAAAAATGTAAAATACACGATTGAAAACTATCGTGTTGAGCAAAAGACAGATTATGAAAAATTAATTTTAGATATTTCTACTGATGGATCTATTCATCCTGAAGAAGCATTAAAAGAAGCAGCTAAAATTCTAATTCAGCATTTCATGTTGTTCTCTGATGAGAACTTAGTATTAGAGTCTCAGGCTAAAGAAGAAACTAAAGAAGTTGACGAGGAAATTTTACATATGCGTAAAATCCTTAAAACTGAATTAGTTGATCTTGATTTATCAGTTCGTGCATTAAACTGCTTAAAAGCAGCGGATATCCGCACATTAGCTGATTTAGTTTCTTATGATGTAGCTGATATGTTAAAATTCAGAAACTTCGGTAAGAAATCATTAACTGAAATCCAGGAATTAGTAAAATCTAAAAGCTTATCATTCGGTATGAATTTAGGTAAATACAAACTGGACGAAGAATAACAACAGACAAATAACAATATTGTTAATAGTGTGTAATTCCCTCTTTAATTCAGAAGAGACGGTGCACACTGAATAAAAAAAAAATGAGACACGGTAAAAAACACAATCACTTAGGCAGAACTAAGTCCCATCGTAAAGCGATGTTGGCTAACATGGCCTCATCATTGATCAAACACAAAAGAATCTCTACTACTTTAGCAAAAGCAAAAGCTTTGCGTATGTATGTTGAGCCTCTGATCACTAAATCTAAAAACGATACTACTCACTCTCGTCGTACAGTTTTTAGTTATTTACAGGACAAAGATTCAGTTACTGAATTGTTCCGTGACATAGCTGCAAAAGTTGCTAACCGTCCGGGTGGTTACACCAGAATTATCAAGTTAAACAATCGTTTAGGTGATAATGCTGAGATGGCATTCATCGAACTTGTTGATTACAACGAAGTTTACGGTAAAGAAGTTGCTACTGAAGAGAAGAAAACAACACGTCGTGGTAGAAGTAAAGCTACTACTAAGAAAGCTGATGCTACTGATGCTCCTGCTAAAGCAGAAGCTGCAGCTGACACTGAAGCTGTTGTTGAAGCTCCTGCAGCTGAAGAAACAAAAGAAGATAAAGGAGAATAATATTCTTCCTCATCGAAATACAGAAAGCCCTGTTCTTAGTTGGACAGGGCTTTTCTTATATATGTGTACGTGTGTGTGATCATTATAAATCTGTTTAAATAATGAAATTGTTTACAGACTCTAAATCTATAATTTTATGTCCAATCAATCTATCCTTCAGGAATTCCATAAGCAGTTAGCAGACAGTATCCCTGCTAATTTATTTATAAAGATTTCCCTTGGTAATTACCAGGGCAATGACAAGGAACTAAAGAATGTATATGTACGCCGGATAAAGATTAAAAAAGTAGAAATGCTTTCTTTTACTTACCGGAATAAAACAAGGGATATTGTAAAAAACTTTTCGATTGAGGATGGCCTGACCAGAATTAGTCATTTTATCAGCAATGACTTTAGAATCTGTACTTTTTTTAGCACAGAAAAAGAAGTAATTGTTGAACATGATAAAAAAGGAGTGATCACTGTTAGAGAAAGGCTCCTCAAGACTGCAGCTCCGGTTGTACTGACTCACGATAAAGAGAAGAAAAGATTGATTCAGCCTGCTGGTAAAAACTACTTGCAGGAATTAAATATCACTGATGCAACCGGGACAGTATATAAGAATGCACAGGATAAGTATAAACAGATTAATCAATATGTAGCTTTATTGGATCCGCTGATCCGGACTTTGCCTGCTAGCAAGTTTAAAAAGGTAGTGGATATGGGATCAGGTAAAGGTTACCTTACTTTTGCTTTATATGATTACCTGGTTAATGTTTTAAAGATAGAAGCGCAGGTAACTGGTGTGGAATATCGTCAGGATCTGGTGGAGCTGTGTAATAAAATAGCTTCGAAGTCAAACTTTAAAGGACTGGATTTTGTTCAGGGTACTATTGAAGATTATGCGGCTGAAGAGATCAACCTGTTAATTGCTTTACATGCCTGCGATACGGCTACTGATGATGCAATTTATAAGGGCATCAAAGGGAATGCAGAACTTATTGTTGTTGCACCTTGCTGTCATAAGCAGATCAGAAGACAAATAGAAAAAGGAAAGGCAGTAAATGAACTGGACTTTTTAACGAAGTATGGTATCTTTTTAGAGCGTCAGGCAGAAATGGTGACTGATGGTATCAGGGCATTGATACTGGAATATTTTGGATACAAAACGAAGGTATTTGAATTTATTTCAGATGCACATACCCCGAAGAATGTACTAGTTGTGGGGGTGAAAACCAAAGAACAAGCAATAGATAAAGAAGAGATTTTAGAGAAGATTAAACGGACAAAAGAATATTTTGGCATTGAGTATCATCATCTTGAAACATTAGTCAAGTTTTGATGCCTTTGCAGCCATGAAAAATGTCAATTATGACAACCTGTCAGAATTGTAAAAGGTTTTCATTTACATTTTAACCAAAATCTAAAAAGGAGTGCCTGTTTAACTGACAAATGCCAATTGGCACATTGCTTGTTAAATAGAATTAGGAAATAAGAATTCATAACATAAACAAAGATAAAATAGCATGTCAAAAATTATTGGTATAGACTTAGGAACAACAAACTCTTGCGTAGCCGTAATGGAAGGTAACGAACCTGTAGTTATAGCCAACAGTGAGGGGAAACGTACAACGCCATCCATTGTTGCTTTTGCAGAAAATGGTGAACGTAAAGTAGGTGATTCTGCAAAACGCCAGGCAATCACTAACCCAACAAAAACAATTTATTCAATCAAGCGTTTCATGGGCAGCAGCTTTGCTGAGGTTGCTAAAGAAACTGGTCGCGTACCTTACAAAGTTGTTAAGGGTGACAACAATACTCCACGTGTTGAAATTGATGACCGTAAATACACTCCACAGGAAATTTCTGCAATGATCTTGCAAAAAATGAAAAAAACTGCGGAAGACTTTTTAGGTCATGAAGTAACAGAAGCAGTTATTACTGTTCCTGCTTATTTCAACGATGCTCAACGTCAGGCTACTAAAGAAGCTGGTGAAATCGCTGGTTTAACAGTTAAACGTATCATCAACGAGCCAACTGCAGCTGCTTTAGCTTACGGTTTGGACAAAGCACATAAAGACATGAAAATTGTTGTGTTTGACTGTGGTGGTGGTACTCATGACGTTTCGGTATTAGAATTAGGTGATGGTGTATTTGAAGTAAAATCTACTGACGGTGATACGCACTTAGGTGGTGATGACTTTGACCACATTATCATTGACTGGTTAGCTGCTGAATTCAAAGCTGAAAATGGTATGGACCTTAATCAGGATCCAATGGCATTACAACGTTTGAAAGAAGCTGCTGAAAAAGCTAAAATTGAGCTTTCAAGCACTACTTCTACAGAAGTTAACTTACCATATATCACTGCTGATGCAAGCGGACCAAAACACTTAGTCAGAACTTTAAGCCGTGCTAAATTTGAGCAATTGGCTGCTGATTTGATCAAACGTACTATCGAGCCTTGTAAATCTGCATTAAAAAATGCTGGTTTAAAAACTTCTGATATCGATGAAATCATTTTAGTTGGTGGTTCTACTCGTATTCCAGCTATTCAGGAAGCAGTAAAAGCATTCTTCGGTAAAGATCCTTCTAAAGGTGTAAACCCTGATGAGGTTGTAGCTATCGGTGCTGCAATTCAAGGTGGTGTTTTAACTGGTGAGGTTAAAGATGTATTGTTATTAGACGTAACTCCTCTTTCATTAGGTATTGAGACTATGGGTGGTGTAATGACTAAATTAATTGAAGCGAATACTACTATTCCTTCTAAAAAAGCAGAAACTTTCTCTACAGCTGCAGATAACCAGCCTTCGGTAGAAATCCACATCTTACAAGGTGAGCGTCCAATGGCTGCTCAGAACCGTACGATTGGTCGTTTTATCTTAGACGGTATACCTCCATCTCCACGTGGTGTTCCTCAGGTTGAAGTTGCTTTTGACATTGATGCGAATGGTATCTTACACGTAAGTGCAAAAGATAAAGCTACTGGTAAAGAGCAAAAAATTCGTATTGAGGCTTCATCAGGTTTAACTGAAGAAGAAATCAAAAGAATGAGAGAAGAAGCTGAGCAAAATGCTGATGCTGATAAAATCGCTAAAGAAGAAGCTGATAAAATCAACAGTGCTGATGCTTTAATTTTCTCTACTGAGAAACAATTGAAAGAATTCGGTGATAAGATCTCTGCTGATAAAAAAGCTCCGATTGAAGCTGGTTTAGCTAAATTACAAGCAGCACACGCTGCAAGAAGTTTTGCTGATATTGATGCAGCTCAGGAAGAATTACAAGCAGCATGGAATGAGGCATCTGAAGAGATGTACAAAGCTGGTCAGGACGGTGGTGCACCTGCTGAAGGTGGTGCTCAGTCAAACGGTCAAACAGCTGATGCTGCTGACAACGTTACTGATGTTGACTTCGAAGAAGTAAAAGACGATAAGAAATAATCGAATCGTAATTATATAAAAAAGAGGGTAACTGAAAAGTTATCCTCTTTTTTTATGCTTTATGTTTTTCTCAGTTCAAATCATATCAGATGGGCGCAAAATAAAAGCCCTTAAAACTTAATTTAAGGGCTTTTGATAGCTTTATTAAGCTAAAGTATATTTAGGTGTTATTTCCACAGATTTTCTGGGTAAATGCCATCTTTAACGAGTTGGTCGATAGAAGCCTGTACAATCGGTTTGTCTTCTTTATAAGTTACACCAAACCATTTGCTATCTGTAGGAACTACTTTAAAATCTGCAGTCTCTGAGCTCAATAAGCTGTCGGCTACCAATGGAATGAAAAACTCTGCTTTAGGGTTATCTTTGTTCGCATGTGCAAAGTCTCTGAAAAGTTCTTCAGATATTTTAAACATTTCTGGTGTAAATCCCCAGAAGTTCATAGATACACGGGTATCTAATGACAAAGGATATTGTTTTTCGTCTTCTTCGTAAACGATAGCCTCTCCCTCACGAAGTACTTTTGTACGTTCAATGATTTCTTCCAGGTAACCGTCTGCGCTTACTTTACATACACCACGTGATACTGATCCGTAATCTGATAAAGTTTTACCGATCTCATAACCAATCATGGAATAGTTGCTGCCAGTAACTTCAGTAGTTAAAAACTTAACCATTTTTTCATAAGCGTCCAGTCCGTAAAAATCATCTGCATTAATTACACAGAATGGCTCTTTTATAGCATGTCTGGCTGCAAGAACGGCATGCGCTGTTCCCCATGGTTTACTTCTTTCTATTTCAATATCAATTCCATATTGTTTAAGATCGAAATTCTGAAATACGTAATCCGTTTCTATTTTACCTTCAAGCTTGGCATCAAAGATAGCTTTGAAGTTTTCTACATATTCTTCTTTGATAATAAACACTACTTTACCAAAGCCAGCTTTGATAGCATCATAGATAGAATAGTCAATTATGGTCTCTCCGTTCGGACCAAAACCATCAATTTGTTTCATGCTGCCATAGCGACTTGCCATACCGGCTGCGAGTATTAATAACGTAGGTTTCATTGATTCTTATTTTTTTAGTTCAAAAAGGTGCCCTGTATACATGGCTGCCATAAAAAAGCGTGTCTGAAAAATCAAACACGCTGAATAGGCTGTGAAGATAAATCTTATTTATTGTATTTAAAATCGTGGTCTTTCTTTATGTTCAATAAAGAATGGTAGATCAGACTGATCACATTATCTACATCTTCTTTATGGATCATTTCGACAGTAGTATGCATATAACGCAATGGCAGCGAAATTAGTGCTGAAGGCACACCGCCATTTGAATAAGCGAAAGCATCAGTGTCAGTTCCTGTAGAACGTGATGAAGCCTGGCGTTGGAACGGAATGTCATTTTTCTCCGCTGTTTCAATCAGTAATTTATTCAGGTTTGTTTGTACCGCTGGTGCGTAAGATACAACAGGCCCTTTACCGCAGGCTAAATCTCCCTGAGTTATTTTATTGATCATTGGTGTAGAAGTATCATGGGTAACATCGGTTACGATAGCTACATGAGGTTTAATGCGGTGTGCAATCATTTCTGCACCTCTTAAACCTATTTCTTCCTGTACAGAGTTTACAATGTATAAAGCGAAAGGTAATTTCTGCTTGTTTTCTTTCAGTAAGCGTGCTACTTCTGCAATCATAAATCCACCTGCACGGTTATCTAAAGCACGGCCTACATAGTAACGGTCATTCAATACCATGAATTCATCTTCATAAGTAATTACACAACCTACATGTACACCTAATGCTTCAACTTCTTCTTTAGTGGTGCAACCACAATCCAGGAAAATGTTCTTTAAAGCAGGTGCTTCTTCTTTTTCTCCTGCACCTCGTGTGTGGATCGCAGGCCATCCGAATACTGCTTTGACTAATCCGTTATCGGTATGGATATTTACGCGCTTAGAGGGGGCAATCTGATGATCTGAACCACCATTTCTGATCACATAAATTAACCCGTCATTAGTGATATAGTTTACAAACCATGAAATTTCATCAGCATGTGCTTCTATGACCACTCTATATTCTGCTTTTGGGTTGATTACACCAACTGCGGTGCCGTAGTTATCGATAAAACTTTCATCGATATAAGGTTTCAGGTAGTCTAACCAAAGTTTCTGACCTGGGTATTCAAATCCCGTAGGGGATGGGTTATTAATATATTCTTCAAAAAACTGGAGTGATTTCTTAGTTACGACAGATACATGTTTCTGCTTCTCGTCTTTCTTTTTAGCCATCTTTATATATTTATGATCAACTTTAACTTATTTGAATAGAGTTCTATATTATAACGGAATATTTCCGTGTTTTTTACGTGGGTTATTCACTACTTTATTTTCCAGCATTTTAAATGCCTTAATTAATTTGATCCTGGTGTCTGCAGGTTCAATAACTTCGTCTATAAAGCCGCGTTCTGCTGCCCGGTATGGATTGGCGAAGATTTCGGCATATAGCTTTTCTTTTTCCAGTAATTTCGCGGCCGGATCAGCTGCATTGGTTATTTCCTTCTTAAAAATAATCTCTGCTGCACCTTTTGCACCCATTACGGCAATCTCAGCCGTTGGCCATGCATAGTTCATGTCTGCACCTATGTGTTTGGAGTTCATGACATCATAGGCACCCCCGTATGCTTTTCTGATAATTACAGTAATTCTTGGCACTGTAGCTTCACTGAATGCATAAAGCAATTTCGCACCGTTTTTGATAATGCCATTCCACTCCTGGTCTGTACCGGGGAGGAATCCGGGAACGTCTTCCAGTACCAATAGCGGAATGTTAAAGCAGTCACAGAATCTGACAAAGCGGGCTGCCTTGACTGAGGCATTGCTATCTAATACCCCTGCAAGATAAGCTGGCTGGTTGGCCACAATTCCAATGCTTCTGCCTGCAAGACGGGCAAAACCGACTACAATATTTTCTGCATAATCTTTATGTACTTCCAGGAAACTCCCGGAATCACTGAGCTGATCAATTACGCCCCTTACATCATAAGGTTGGTTTGCATTGTCAGGGATAATTTTATTTAAGGGTGCTCTGGATTCATCCTGATCTGGTTTATAAGCTAAAATTGCAGGAGTTTCCTCACAATTTTGTGGCATATAACTCAGTAATTGTTTAATATGGTTGATTGCGTCAAGCTCATTTACACAAGAAAAATGAGTAACTCCCGATTTTGTAGCGTGTGTGCTTGCTCCGCCTAGTTCTTCTGAGCTGACTTCTTCATGTGTAACGGTTTTAACCACGTTAGGGCCCGTCACAAACATATAAGAAGTGTTTTCTACCATCAGGGTGAAATCAGTGATTGCAGGAGAGTAAACTGCACCGCCGGCACAAGGGCCCATAATTGCGGAGAGTTGCGGGATTACCCCTGATGCTTGTACGTTCCGGTAAAAGATATCTGCATATCCACCTAAGGATACTACGCCTTCCTGGATACGTGCGCCACCACTATCATTTAATCCGATTAAAGGAGCTCCTGTTTTCAGGGCCATCTCCATAATCTTACATATTTTTTCTGCGTGAGTTTCGGAAAGTGAACCGCCGAAAATGGTAAAGTCCTGGGAAAAAATATAAACAAGTCTGCCATTGATATCTCCATAACCGGTTACTACACCATCACCAGGATATTTTTCTGTCTCCATACCAAAGTCTGTACTTCTATGGGTAACAAACATCCCGATCTCTTCAAAAGAACCCTCATCCATTAGAAAATGGATACGTTCTCTTGCGGTTAGTTTACCTTTTTTATGCTGACTATCTATTCTTTGCGGGCCGCCGCCTGCATGTGCCTGTTCTATTTTATCCTGTAGTAACTTTATCTTATTATCCATGGAATTAAACTCAGTTTTTATAAATGTATAGGAACGTTTTTAAATTTATAAATTAAAATTGTTTATCACTTATTTTCTGTTGAAACAAGATGGATTTTAAATGGGGCCGGATTACCAGCGATATTGTAAGCGTGTGGTAAAGACGTCGTCTCTGATATCCTTATTATAATTTGTCAATTGCGTAGGGGAGTTGATCACCCGCTCATTATAGACTGTAAGTTTTAAACGTGAACTGAATAAATAAGTCATCCCGTAACCCAGGGTACTGAATTTAATATCACCCGCAGTCGTATTGTTATCCAGGCCAATCTGATCTTCGTTGATCTTGCTGTTCGGGTCATAAACATCATAAGCAAGCAATGCGCTAAACTTACTTTTTAAGATTTGCTGTGTAAACCAAATATAACAGCCTGAGAAATTACGCAGGTAAAGATCTGTAGCGGGCTGGGTAGAAAAACTCTGACTAGCCAATGTACCACTAATTGCGCTTGAAGCAGCTACTCCTGGTTGTATGCCGGCAACGTATTCAGCTTTCAGACTGGTTGTTCCAAAGGTATTATCATATTGGATCTGCACATTTCCGCCATAATAATTTCTTTTCAAATTGGCGCCCTTGTAAGACGGATCTGTGTTTTTGGTAAATCCATTGCCATTATCCGTATAGTAAGACTCGGTCGCATTGCGCACTGAGCCTTTATAAATTGATCCGCCAAAACCAATATGAAGCTTTTTATTGGCCAGACTGTCAAACTTGAAGGAAAGATTACCAATTACATCTTTTTTAGAGTCGTAATCCCTTGCGAAAAGTCCGCTTCCATTAACCACAGCAACATCTATATTCAGAAAACGAAGTTCTTTAATAGGTTGATAGGACAACATGGCGCCAATGTCGCGTTCACGCGGCATAATGGTTTGAAAGACTCTGGCACGCTCAGGAAAATCCCGGTAGCCGGAAGAATAGACAATCGAATAACCAAAAGGCCTGTTGAAAAGACCAGCAGTTAGTTGAAAACGCTTGTTGTCGGGTTGGTGAAGTTGAATAAAGGCATCCATCAATTGTACGCCATTTTGTGTCGCATCGATTTGAAAGACGATGCTGGAATATTTATCTACCCGGTCAATTTTAAGGCGACCTCTGCGGATAATAAAACGATTGTCAGAGTTTTCTGAAAAATCTCCGCCCGAAAAAGACGAAATCCCTGGGGATTGTGCTTTTTGAAACTGCGTCTGAAGATAACCAGTGATCTTAATATCATGGATATCATAAGAAGAAGGCGCATTATTACTTTGACTGAGGACTAACAGCGGATAAAATAAAACCAGGGTTAGCAGGTATCTTTTCATAGGTATGTATTGTGATCAGGTTTAGGAACTGCGAAAGTACAGTTAATGCTAAATTAATCCACAGGTAATCTGGGAATTTTGAGAATCAAAATTGCTGCTGAAAACTTAATTACATTTTTTTTACATATTTTTTTGATAAAAAGTGCTCCTGGGTATTACATTTGGAAAGTAAAAAAAGCTGAATACACACAGGATGTCCTTTTATAAGTATCGATTACATATTGTTATAGCCTTCATAAGCATCTTCACAGTGAAGATGATTATTTCTGCTGCACCAGTATTTGTCGGTCATATGGATAAGAATACGATCAAAAGTGTTATTCTGCAATTAGAGCAGGAACATAGTTCTGATTGTGATTCAGGAAAGTCTTTACTCAAATTCATCGACTATAAACCAATTGATTTTCATAACACCTATACCTATGTGCCATTATTGGTAGATTTTGGAATCAGGAACTGTTATATTGATCACTTCAAAAGGTATGTAGATCCTTATCATCCATCGGTACCCACTCCGCCGCCTAACTTTTGCTGATTTTTTATTGATTAAACGGTTAAACCCATCGGGATTAAGCGTAGTTAAATAATTATAAGTAATAATTAGCATTAATGTTATGCAGAATGGAAACTCAATCTCCTCAAAGGCTGGATTGAAGAAATATATCTTAAAAAAGAATTTAAAGCGCGATTTCCCGGCTAGTATAGTCGTGTTTTTAGTGGCCCTGCCGTTGTGTTTGGGAATAGCCCTGGCTTCGGGCGCACCATTATTCGCCGGTTTGATCACTGGCGTTATTGGAGGAATAGTTGTAGCCAGTGTCAGTGGATCACAGTTAAGTGTGAGTGGTCCTGCTGCTGGTTTAACGGTAATTGTATTGGGAGCTATTGCTCACCTGGGTAGTTATCAGACATTCTTACTGGCAGTGATGCTGGCAGGATTGATGCAGATTGTGCTGGGTATGATCAAAGCAGGTACAATTGGTAACTATTTTCCCTCAAGTGTAATTGAAGGGATGCTCGCCGCAATTGGACTAATCCTGATTTTAAAGCAACTGCCACATGCATTAGGTGTAGATAAAGATTTTCTGGATGAAAGCTTAAGCAGTGGTCCGATGTTTAATATTGTAGGACAAGCACTAAAAATGCTCAATCCCGCTGCAATGATCATCACTGTGCTTTCCATTGCTATCCTGATTTTCTGGCCAAAATTCAAAAAGCTGAGTGCTGTACCAGCTCCGTTACTGGTTGTTATACTAGGTATAGGGTTAACGCTGTTTTTTCAGCAAACGCAATTCGCGTTAAAAGCTGAACAGATGGTTAATATCCCTGTCGTGAGCGGATGGGGTGAATTCTCGAACCTGTTTACAATGCCGGATTTTTCTGCCATTACCAATAAGGAAGTCTGGATTGTTGCCTTAACGATAGCTGTTGTGGCAAGTTTAGAAACGTTGCTGAGTATCGAGGCTGTAGATAAGATTGATCCTGTAAAAAGAGTTTCACCAACCAACAGAGAGCTGATTGCACAGGGCCTGGGAAATATGACAAGCGGTTTGCTTGGCGGTTTACCTATGACCTCTGTAATTGTGAGAAGTTCTGCAAACGTAAATGCCGGTGGAAAGACAAAAATGTCTGCCATTTTACATGGTTGCTGGTTACTATTGTCTTTCCTTTTTATACCAGGGCTGATCAACATGGTCCCGCTTGCCTGTCTGGCAGCAATTCTTTTGGTGACTGGTTATAAACTGACAAGAATCAGTTTATTCAAGCATATGTATCATAAAGGATGGGATCAATTCGTTCCATTTGTGATTACAGTTGTTGCCGTTTTATTAACTGACTTATTAAAAGGTGTGGCTATCGGTATGTTGTTGTCTGTATTTTATTTACTGCGGACCAATATGCGTAATCCATTCTTTTACAAGATCCATGAAGAAGGAAACAAGAAAAATCTGAGAATTAAACTGTCTGAGGAAGTTTCATTTCTGAACAAGGCAGCCATACAGGTTGTATTGACAAAAATCCCTCAGGAAACCAATGTTATTATTGATGGAAGCAACTCCAGATATATCCATCCGGATGTACTGGAAACCATTTACAATTTCAAACATAATGCTTATACAAAGGGGATTATAGTTACCTTAGTTGAGATAAAAGAGCATTATATAGTACCAAAGATAACTGACAAAATTATTGAAGATATTCATAAAATATAAATATTATGTGTGCAAAATTAGAATCCCACAATCACGATATAACTTACGAAGGACTATTACAAGGTAATAAGGACTGGGTAGCGAAAACTTTAGCTGAAGATCCTGCTTTCTTTGACCGTTTATCTGCTGGACAGAAGCCGCCAATTTTATGGATCGGCTGTTCAGATAGCAGGGTGCCTGCTAACCAGATCACCAATACCAATCCTGGTGATATCTTTGTTCACCGTAACATTGCAAATGTAGTAGTACATACGGATATGAACATGTTAAGTGTACTGGATTATGCTGTAAACGTGTTAGAAGTTGAGCATGTTATTGTTTGCGGACACTACGGATGTGGTGGTGTTGCAGCAGCATTAAGCAACAAGCAATTCGGAATTATTGATAACTGGTTAAGAAATATAAAAGATACTTATCGTTTACATTATCATGAACTGGATAGAATATCAGATGATAAAAAACGTACAGACAGATTAGTAGAGCTGAATGTTATAGAAGGTGTATTTAACCTGACCAAGACATCTATTGTTCAAAACAGATGGGGAAATGGAAAGAAATTAGGTATCCATGGATGGGTTTACAGTTTGGAAACCGGATTAATCAAAGATCTTGGCGTAACTACAGAATCTAATGATCATATTTCTGCGGTATTTAAGATAGATGGTCTGACTACACCTAAAGTTGAAGCTCCAGCTAAAACTCCTGTTGATCAGAAATAATTTTCTGCAATTATAATGTTATAAAAAAAGCCTTTTAATGAAGTACCCCCCAAAAAGTTAGATACTTATTGGGGGGCACTTTATTAACCGGCTTTTTTTATATTTTGATTAGCCCATGAATGGGTAACGGTAATCCTTTGGTGGATCGAATGTTTCTTTGATTGTACGTGGAGAAGCCCAACGTAATAAGTTAATCATTGAACCCGCTTTATCGTTTGTACCTGAACCTCTGGCACCGCCAAATGGCTGCTGACCAACTACAGCACCAGTACATTTATCATTGATATAGAAATTACCCGCTGCATTACGCAAAGCATAAGACGCTTTATCAATAGCATAACGGTCCTGAGCAATTACAGCACCAGTTAAAGCATATCCTGAAGTCGTATCAATTAACGTTAGTACCTGATCGAAATCTGCATCATCATATACATATACTGTCAATACAGGGCCGAATAACTCTTCGCTCATGGTTGTATATTTAGGATCATCAACCACTAAAACTGTTGGCTCAATAAAGTAACCTTTAGATTTATCGTAGTTTCCACCAGCAATGATTTCTACACCTTTATCAGTTTTTGCCTGATCAATATATTTTGCCAGTTTAGTGAAAGAACGATCGTCAATTACTGCATTGATAAAGTTGCTGAAATCTTCAGTTCCACCCATTTTAAAGGTCGCAAGATCACGCAGCATCAATTCTTTAATTTTTGGCCATAAACTTTTCGCAATGTAAGTTCTTGAAGCAGCAGAACACTTCTGTCCCTGGTATTCAAAAGCACCACGTATAATGGCTGTACTTGAAACCTCAGCATCTGCAGAACCGTGAACCAGGATAAAATCTTTACCACCTGTTTCACCTACAATACGAGGATATGTTTTGTATTTATGGATATTGGTACCGATAGTTTTCCAGATGTTCTGGAATACAGCAGTAGATCCTGTAAAGTGAATACCAGCAAAATCAGGACTGTTGAAGATTACTTCTCCAGCTTCAGGACCATCCACATAAACTAAGTTGATTACCCCATCAGGTAAACCTGCTTCTCTGAAAATTTCCATCAATAAGTTAGCTGCATAAACCTGAGTATCGGCAGGTTTCCAAACAACAACGTTACCCATTAATGCTGCTGATGTTGGCAGGTTTGCCGCAATAGCAGTAAAGTTGAAAGGAGTTAAAGCGAAAACGAACCCTTCTAAAGGACGTTGTTCAACTCTGTTCCAAACACCCTTTGGTGAAACCGGAGGTTGTTGTTTATAAATGTCAGCCATATAACTTACGTTGAAACGTAAGAAATCTATCAGCTCACAAGCTGCATCAATTTCTGCCTGGTAAGCATTTTTTGATTGACCAAGCATTGTTGCTGCATTTAATTTATAACGATACGGGCCTGAAATTAACTCAGCGATCTTTAAAAATATAGCTGCACGTTGTTCCCATGGCAAGTTTTCCCATTGAGGCTTTGCAGCTAATGCCGCATCAATTGCCTGTTGTACATGAGTTTTGTCGCCTATGCTATATTGTGCTAAAACGTGTTGGTGATCGTGCGGTGGAGTAACTGTTCCTTTTTTATCAGTGTGGACTGCTTTGCCCCCGATATACATTGGGATGTCACCTTTTTTTGAACGTGCTTCAGCTAAAGCAGCTTTCAATAATTCACGTTCTTTACTTCCTGGTGCGTAACCTAAAATAGGTTCGTTCTCAGGTGTTGGTACGTTAAAAAATCCTTTGAGCATGATATAATATTGTTGTTTGCACAAAGATAGTTTTTTATTTTATTGCCTGTCAATCCATTCTACTATATGATATTCTGCTAACAGACCCTGGCGCGGAGAAAATAATTCTTATTTTTGAAAGGCGGTTCAATTTAGCAGACTCATTCAGGCCGCTTCTGAATTTATAGCATGATAAAATACGTCCGGTTATTATTACTTCCTTTTTCTGTTCTTTATGGCGTCGTGGTTATTTTTAGAAATAAGCTCTATGATTGGGGGCTTTTCAAATCTGCACGATTCGATATTCCTGTCATCTGTGTAGGAAACCTGGTTGTAGGTGGTTCTGGAAAAAGTCCGGTCACTGAATATCTGGTACACTTGCTTAGCGATTATAAAATTGCCATTTTAAGCAGAGGGTATGGACGGGAAACGAAAGGATTTTTATATGCAGATCAGACTGCCACTGCAAAGTCAATAGGAGATGAACCTTTACAGTTTTATCATAAATTTCCACAAGTAACCGTAGCAGTATGTGAAGATAGAGTAAAAGGAATAACGCAATTGAAGGATGCACACGACGTAATTATACTGGATGATGCCTTTCAGCACAGGAGCTTGAATCCTGGGTTCAGTATTCTGCTTTTCGAATTTCAGAAGTTATTGAGCACGCAATTCTTATTACCAGCAGGGAATATGAGAGAACCTTTCCGGGGATACAAACGGGCAGATATTTTACTAGTTACCAAATCACCTCTCAAGATCACTGATCAGCAGAAAAAGAAGTGTGCGAAGAACTTTGATAAAGTAGCAGCTGCTCAGCTTTTCTTTTCTTCTATAAACTATAAAAGCCTGAGAGGTCTGTTCACCACTACAGTATTGAATGTAGAATCTCTCCGGGATAAAAAGATTTTTTTACTGACTGGCATTGCCAATCCAAAACCATTATTTGATTATCTGTCGGATTTTTCTTCTGCCATTGAACATCATGATTACCCGGACCATCACGCATTCAGTTTAGGGAATTTGCGTAAATTGGCAGAGGCATTTCATCAGGATTCTGCGAAAGAAAAAATTATTATCACAACAGAAAAGGATGCGCAACGTTTATTTGATGTTACAATCAAAGAATTACTATTAAATTTGCCTGTATTTTATTTGCCTATTCATATAAATATTGAGGCGGCCCACAAAAAAACATTTGACCAAAAGATCCTAAAATATGTTTCAGACACTACACGAGACCGTTGAGTACATCAAGTTAAAATGCAATAATTTCCAGCCGGAAATCGGAATAATATTAGGTACCGGATTAGGTGGTCTGGTGAATGAGATCGATGTAGAATTCAGTCTGATGTATTCTAATATCCCTAATTTCCCTATTTCTACTTTAGAATTCCACTCTGGAAAGCTGATCTTCGGAAATCTTAATGGTAAAAAGGTAGTTGCTATGCAAGGCCGGTTACATTATTATGAAGGCTATTCCATGCAGCAGATTACTTTTCCAATCAGAGTGATGAAGGCCCTTGGAATTCAGCATTTGTTTATCTCTAATGCAGCTGGTTCACTGAATGCTGACTTTAAAAAAGGTGATTTGATGATTATCAATGATCATATCAATTTACAACCTGAAAGTCCGTTACGTGGCAGAAATGATAATGATATGGGGCCAAGGTTTCCTGACATGAGTCAGCCTTATCAAAAAGATTTTATTAAACGTGCAATGGAAATTGCAGCCGCAGAAAAGATTACGTGCCACCAGGGCGTTTATGTTTCTGTAACGGGACCAAACCTGGAAACGAAAGCAGAATATAAATATTTGCGCATTATAGGTGGTGATGCAGTAGGGATGAGTACTGTTCCTGAAGTTATTGTTGCCAACCATATGAGCATTCCGGTTTTTGCAATTTCCGTACTGACTGATGAAGGTTTTGGTGATGTTTTAGTTCCGGTAAGTTTGGAAGAAATACTGGAAACAGCACGCGCAGCTGAACCTAAAATGACGAAAATATTAAGCCAGCTAATTCTTTCTTTATAATGTATAAAACCATTGTTTTATTTCTTTTAAGCTGTGTCTTGTTTGGGGCAAAGCAATCTTTTGCTCAGGACCTTAAGACTTCAGTGAATCAAAATAAAGAATTAGATTCCTTAAGAAGTAAGCTGGAAAATAGTAAAGACTCTGTTATTTTTACCTCGCGCTTTATTCGTTATACTACGCTTGGACTAACTAAAGACAGTATTCAGACGCTTGCCTTGGATACAAGTTTAAGAGGGATGCAGAATTTTAGCCCGATTGTTCAGCCCAGAAGACCAACAATCAACACAGGTAATATTGGTCTTGCCGCCAGAGATCTTTTGTTTGTACCTTCAAAAACGATTGGTTTTGATCCGGGATTTCACTCGCTGGACTGGTATGCGCTGGGTAATGATGATATTAAATATTATCAGGCACGTACACCTTTTAGTAATCTTTATTATGCAGGACAATATAGTGGTGATGCAGAGCAGATTTTCAGGGTAACACATTCTCAGAATATTAAGAAAAATTTTAATATCGGAGCCAGTTATAACCGGATAGGAGCAAATGGTACTTATCAGAGGCAAAGGGGAGATGTGCTGAATGGTACATTTTTTAGCTGGTATACTTCGCCAAATAAAAGATATGCACTTTATGCCAATGCTATCTTTAATACATTGAAAGCTTATGAAAACGGCTCAATTACCAATACCAATATTTTTGGAGACAATAACCTGTCGATAGACCGGATGTCACAATCAGTAAGACTGCCGGATTCCAGGCAAATCTACAGAAAGAACACTTTCTTTCTGAGGCAAACCTATTTTGTTGGCCGTATCGATAGCTTAGACCAGGAGATCTCTAAAAAAGTACTTCCAACCAATAAGATTACTTATACGATCAAATATGATAAGGATTCTTATGCTTTCCAGAAGAAGACTGCAGATGACCATACTGTTTTGCCCTCAGGAATGCGCGATCTTTCCTATACCAATGACAGTACCTCTGTGCAGCATATACAAAATGAATTTATCTACAGTTTCTTTCTGCGTGGAAAATCCAAATCTGTCATCAAGAATGAGTTAAAACTGGACGCTGGTATCCGCCATGATTTTTACAAGTATTCGCAAATAGTAGGTGTTCTCCCGCAAACGAATACCTATAATTTTACAGATGCCGCCGGAGTTGTCACTTCACAGACGATTACAGTTGACAATAAGTATTTTTCTAATTATGCTAAAACATTCCAGAATGTGACGCTTTTGGGTTCTGCAGGTTATAGATTCAGCAACCGGATAGATCTGAACTTTGATGTACAACAAATCTTTCAGGGCAGACAAGCCGGCGACTTTATGTATGAAGCTAAAAGTAATGTGCTGGTTAGCAATAATCTGGGCAGGATAGTTTTAGGTGGATATATTCAGAATAAATCACCAGAAGAAATTTATGATACCCATTATGGAAACCATTTCGGCTGGACCAATGCAACTGTAGATCCTAAACTTGCTGAGCTAAAGACTACTAATCCCCTTGCTTCACCCAATATTGTGATACTGGCGAGTCCATTTAACAGAACGAAAACAGTTAATCTGTCTTTTAAATATGTGAATGATAAGCTTGGATTGGATGCAGGTGCAGAATACTATATGATTAATAACTATCTGTATTTTGTACAGAAAAATACAACTGTTGATTCATTGACTATTCTGCCAGCGCAAGAAGCAGGAAGCATTAGTGTATTGAAAGTAACTGTCGGAAAGAAATTCACTTTCGGAAGATTCAACCTGGATAGTTATGTTGTTTATCAGAAAACAAGTAAACCTGATATCATGCCAACACCCGATTTTTATACTTTCAATAGTATATATATGAAAGCGAAGGTATTCAAAGTTCTGAATACGGAGTTTGGAGTTGATGTGAGGTATAACACAAAATATGTAAATTATTCTTACTCCCCATCGGTGAGCCAGTTTTATATCCGTCAATCGGCTCCTGACGCCGCCGTGGCCTATAAACCAGTTAAATTTGATACCTATCCGATCATTGATCTTTGGATAAGAGCGAGTTTAAGAAAGGCTAATATCTTTGTTAAATACGAATATCTTAACCAGGGACTCCAGTCTAAAGGATACTATACTGTAAACAGGTATCCGATGTCAGACCGGTTACTTAAAATAGGGTTGAGCTGGAACTTTTACGATTAATGATCAGGTTTTCTGATGCTTTTTCTTTGCTGCAGGAAACAGGACATTATTTAATATCAAACGATATCCTGGTGAATTAGGATGCAGATTTAAGTCTGTGGGTGGATCACCCACAGCATGCTGATAATCTTCAGGGTCATGTCCTCCGTAAAAAGTAAACTGACCTTTTCCAATATCACCATGCAGGTAACGTACTTCTGCTGCCCCTTTATTTTCTCCCAGAACAGTGATATTTGGTTTAATCAGACTCTTCCTGAAAGCTGTAGTCTGCCCCATAAACCCTTTAATTACACGGTCATGATCCTGTGTCAGCATAGTCGGCACCAGATCTGACTTTGCTGAAAATTCAAATAAAGTGAAGTAATCATTTTGCTGATTCAGGCTTCTGGTCTGTGTGACATCAATATCAGAAAACTCATAGTTTGCAGGATTTGGATCCAGTCTGAAATCTTTAAAGGCCAGTGTCTTATTGAAATCCAGCTTAGACTGTGCATTTGGGTCTTCTGCATCCCCGTCAAACATACTGGCACAAATATCTACGCCCTCTGCCGACAGCGCAATATCAAAACTATCCGTAGCAGAGCACATGGCAAAAAGAAAACCTCCGCCTGCACAAAATTCAGTCATCTTCTTTGCTACCGCGAGTTTCATCAGAGAGACTTTACTGAACCCATTTCTTTTAGCTGTTGCTTCCTGGTTTTTAACGTCTTCTTTGTACCAGGTTGCATTCTGAAAGGCACTCCAGAAGCGGCCATACTGTCCGGTAAAATCTTCGTGGTGTAAGTGTAACCAGTCATAACCGGTTAACTTATCTTTTAATACTTCGTCATCATACACAACGTCGTACGGAATCTCTGCATAGGTGAGTACCATCGTTACGGCATCGTCCCAGGGCAATTTGCTTTTGGGAGAGTAGACGGCAATTTTTGGTGCCTTTTCCAGTTTAACCATTTCCATATTCACAGCAGGGTCACTGATTTCGTTCAATATAGCTGTAACCTTGCCATCGGCGATGACCTGGTAAGAAACTCCCCTGGTTTTACACTCATCTTCTATCAGTTTATTATATTTAATCAGAAAACTGCCACCCCTGTAATTCAATAACCAACTTACATCTGCCTGCTGTTTAATACTCCAGTAGGCAATACCATAAGCTTTGAGGTGGTTTTTCTGATCTTCATCCATGTTAATCAGGATCGATGAAGCTTTCATTGCCAAGGTTAAAGTCAGCAATAGCAACAGAAGGAAACTCTTTTTTAAAATCATAAGTTAGCAGGCCAGGTACTAATCTAAACTTTAGATAGCTGATTTAAAATTTTTACGACTATTAAACGTTAAAATGAATCATTATATATACATTTATAGGTTGGATAGGTTTTTGAACCTTTAGTTTATCTAGTCGTTTCAATTTACTAAATTTGACCATTACAAAAAAGAATATGAGCAAAGCAATAATAAAAACAGAAAAAGGCGACATGACTGTCGAGTTTTATGACACAGATGCCCCTAACACAGTTGCGAACTTTAAAAAATTAGCAAACGAAGGGTTTTATGATGGAATCACTTTTCACCGTGTAATTCCTGATTTCGTAGTACAAGCAGGATGTCCGAATTCCAAAGATGCAGCTACAGCTCATTTAGCTGGAACTGGTGGCCCTGGTTACAAAATTGACTGTGAACTTGATGGTGGAAATCAACATCACGAACGCGGTGTATTATCTATGGCACATGCTGGTAGAAACACTGGTGGTTCACAATTCTTCATTTGTCACAGCAGATCAAACACTGCACATTTAGATAGAAACCATACTTGCTTTGGCAAAGTGGTTGAAAATGTTGACATTGTTGATGATCTCAAACAAGGAGATAAGATTTTAGGTATAGAAGTGATAGAAGATTAAGATATGAATTTAAGAGGAATTGTAGCCGTATCTGGCAGACCAGGTTTATTTAAACTTGTTGGACAAAATAAAGCAGGTTATGTACTGGAAGGCTTAGATGCTCAGAAAGTTAAAATCGTAACTAGTATTTCTTCTACTAAACTAGCTTCATTAGAGGATATTACTATCTACGGTGAAGATGAGGATTTGAAACTAGTTGACGTTTTAGCAAATATTGCTGCATTGAAAGGTGAAGTTGCTGACGCTAAAGCGGATGCTGCTGTTTTAAGAGCATTATTCGTTGAGGTTGCACCTACACACGATCAGGAAAAAGTTTATACTTCAGACATGAAGAAAATCGTTACCTGGTACCACTTATTGAAGGATCTTCCTTTGTTCACTGAAGCTGCTCCGGGAGCTGCTGAAGGTGCTGAGGCGGTTAAAGCTGCAGATGATAAGAAAGTTAAGGCTACGCCTAAACCTTCAAATGCTAAAGCTCCGGTTAAAACATCTCAGCCAGCTAAAAAAGCTAGCATGACAAGTAAAAAAGGAGTTTAAGAATTCCACACTATAAAAAAACCGGATGTTTAACATCCGGTTTTTTTACGTGCAAAATTTCTTGTTGCATGCTAAAAATCACTTATAAGTAATATACGATCAGCAGAAATGCAAGTATAGAGATGATGATGGCAATTGTAAATCCCCACCGGTTACCATTGCCTCTGCTTCTGAATTTGTATTTTCTTTTAAAATCTCCTGGTTGCATAAAATTCCTTTCTTAGTTTAAATAGCTTATGATGATGATGCAGAAAATGAAATATTCCATAAAGCCTTTTCAGAATAAATATGAATTGCTATTCATGGTGGTAAGGCTCGCCCTTTAAGATACTAAATGCTCTGTATAACTGTTCAACAAAAAATAAACGGACCATTTGGTGTGAAAATGTCATGTCTGATAAAGAGATACTTCCATTTGCTCTTTTATATACGCTTTCGTCAAAACCATAGGGGCCACCAATCACAAATATCATATGTTGAACACTTCCAATCATTTGTTTGTTCAGATAATTTGAAAATTGAACGGATGTATATTTTTTTCCTTTTTCATCCATTAAAATAACAGTATCCAGATTGCTGATTTGTTTCAGGATCAACTCGGCTTCTTTGCCTTTCTGCTGCGCTTCTGTTAAATTCTTGGTGTTCTTCACATCAGGAATCACAACCAGGCTGAAACCAATATAATGTTTTAACCGGTTAAGGTATTTTTCAATACCCTCGATCAGATATTTATCCTCTGTTTTTCCGACAACGAGTAAAGTTATTTTCATTCAAAATTAATGTGCTAATGTAGTAATCCCTATATTAGAAGCGGTTGAATTAAGAAACCACGAGGTGCTGAAAGTTAAGCGCTTCTAATAAAAACAGGACTCAAAGATATGGTAAAATCTAAAGATAGTATTTTAAAGGACTATCAAAATAACGTTACAACTCAAGAAGAACAAATTAAAGTAATCAATAAAACGCTCAATAACATATCGTTATCCAGATTAGGCCTGTTTATTATTGAAATACTTTTAGTAAGCATTACGATCTATTTCGGCTATCATTGGTTGATTGGTATCCTGATGTGTATTCCTGTATTGTGTTTTATGGCGATTGTGAAGCGCCAGACCGCTAAAGAGCAAGAGCTGAATTATGCAGAGAAAATGCTTTTTGTATTTCAGAATGAAGTCGATCTCATTCTGACAGGTAAAAATAAGTATAAAGAAGGCAAGCATTTTGAAGACGAATATCATCCTTATGCTTCAGATCTGGATATTTACGGACATTCTTCATTATATGCATTTATCAATAGGTCAAACACGGTGAATGGGATGAAACTGCTTGCGGATAGTTTGAATAATCCTGCAATACCGGAACTTATTATGGAACGCCAGGAAGCAATCATTGAATTAACCAGACATATAGATCAGACTTTCCACTTCAGAGCAGGACTTCAAAATCATAAACCAGAACAGCTGGAAATCATCAGCTATAAACTGGAACACCAAATGCCAGATCAGTTGAAATTCACACATAGTCCATTGCTGAGGCTATATACAATGATAGTGCCTTTTATATCTGCCGGATTAATTATTCTCGGTTCTTTATACGGAGGCTTTTTTTGGGAAGCATTAGGATTTTACGCCTTTGTTAACGTTGTTTTATGTTTTTACTTCAGTAAAAAGATTAACCAGGTTCATTCTGGGTTTAGTGGTAGTGCAAGTTTACTCAACGCAATCTCAGGAACTGTGAAATGGACAGAAGAACTCAAATGGGAAAGTAAATATATTAAAGGTTTCTTTACTGAGCTTAAGGTAGCTGTACCACTGAGTGTGCAAATCAAAAAACTATCAGGCATTATCAATTCATTTGATGTGCGGTTAAATATGGTTGTCGGTACTATTTTTAATGTATTCCTGTTATGGGATTTCAGATGTGCCATCCAGCTCGGTAAATGGTTTGTTAACTCTTCAGATCAATTGATCAGGGGATTATATACCATCAGTCAGTTTGAAGAATTGATTTCCTTTGCTACTTTTAATTATAACGAACCAGAGCTTACTTTTCCGGTAATCTCAGACACTTTTCATTTCGAAGCCAGGGAACTGGGACATCCGCTCATTGCGGAAAGTAAGCGGGTAGTTAACACTTATAGTTTTGACAGCCAGCCAACGGTTGATATCGTAACAGGATCAAATATGGCAGGTAAGAGTACGTTTCTGCGCACGGCTGGTATCAATATGGTATTGGCATTTTCGGGAGCTCCTGTGTGTGCTAAATACATGAAAGTATCCATCTTTGAAATTTTGACCTATATGCGGATTAAAGATTCATTGAATGACCAGACCTCAACTTTTAAAGCCGAATTGAACAGACTGAAAATGATTCTGGAAGGAGTAACTTCATTAGCTC
Organism: Pedobacter sp. UYP1; assembly: GCF_040547305.1. Taxonomy (NCBI): domain Bacteria; kingdom Pseudomonadati; phylum Bacteroidota; class Sphingobacteriia; order Sphingobacteriales; family Sphingobacteriaceae; genus Pedobacter; species Pedobacter sp. UYP1. Next base: position 801,485 of record NZ_JBEPPL010000002.1, read on the forward strand.
ATCCATTAGTCCTGATCGATGAGATGCTGAGAGGAACAAACAGTAAGGACAAATACCTGGGATCTAAAGTTTTTATTCAGCAGATGATCCTCAAAAAAACACCAACACTATTTGCTACACATGATCTGCAGTTATCCGAAATGATTGAAAAGTATGCTGGCCTGGTTAGAAACTATCATTTTGATATTCAGCTGGCAGCAGGGGAAATGAATTTTGATTACAAATTAAAAGAAGGCGCTTGTAAAACATTTAACGCTGCTTTACTCTTGAAAGAAATAGGGTTGAGTTTTAATCCTGACGAGGCAGAGGCTTAAAAACCGGGGCGGTAAATTAATCAGCTGATAACTTTACTGTAAATATAACATGAAGTTAACATCAAATTCTCATATTGCCTGTTATAGAATTCAGATATGATTAAAGCATCCGATTTCGGTGAGGATTTTTCGTGGGGCGTGGCTACTGCCGCTTTACAAATTGAAGGCGCTGCAGACATGTATGGGAAAGGGCCATCTATATGGGATACCTTTTCTAAAAGATCAGGTAAAATCAAAAAAGGACATAGTCCGGCAATGGCTTGTGATTTTTATCACCGCTATAACGAAGATATTGCATTGGTTAAATTGCTTGGATTTTCAGTCTTCCGGTTTTCTATTTCCTGGCCAAGGGTGCTTCCATTTGGGAAAGGAATTGTTAATGAAGAGGGGATCAGGTTCTACCATAATGTAATAGATGAATGCCTGGAACAAGGAATTACTCCATACATCACACTTTACCACTGGGATCTGCCCGAAGCTTTAGAAGAAGAAGGCGGATGGACAGCATTTAGCATTAATACGGCCTTTAATGCTTTTGTCACACTTTGTGCAAGAACTTATGGGGATAAAGTGAAAAACTGGATTGTACTGAATGAACCTTTTGGCTTTACTTCTCTGGGTTATATGCTCGGGGTACATGCACCAGGAAAAACGGGGCTGACTAACTTTTTCTCTGCCGTACACCATACCGCAATTGCACAGGCAGACGGGGGGCGCATTTTACGTGCAGAAGTATCTGGTGCCAATATCGGAACCACGTATTCCTGTTCAGAGATTATTCCTTATACTCAGAGTGATGCCGATATTCTGGCAGCCTCCAGAGTAGATTGCCTGATGAACCGGTTATTTATAGAGCCCGCATTGGGAATGGGGTATCCAGGACAAGATTGGGAAGTCATGGAAAAATTTGCAATCTCACATTCTACCTGGCGGCATACCGAACGCCTCACATTTGATTTCGATTTTATTGGATTACAAAACTATTTTCCGCTGACGATTAAATACAATGCGTTTATACCGGTTGTACAAGCGTGGGAGGTGAAAGCTAAAAACAGGAAGAAACCGCATACCGCTATGGGCTGGGAAATTAATGGTGATAGTTTCTATAATATCATTAGACAGTTTGCATCCTATCCTTCGGTTAAAAACCTGGTCATTACAGAAAATGGGGCTGCTTTTAATGATAAACTTGCAGCAGGAGCAATAGAGGATGCTGACCGTATAGAATACTTCAGGCTATACCTGCTGGCTGTACTGAGAGCCAAAAAAGAAGGGATCAACATTACTGGCTATATGGCCTGGACATTACTCGATAACTTTGAATGGGCAGAGGGTTTTAACGCCAGGTTCGGTTTAGTCCATAATGATTTTAAAACGCAGCAAAGGACTATCAAATCATCAGGATACTGGTGGCAGGAATTCCTGAAAAAATAAAGGCATAAAAAAACTCCCGCCTTTAGACGGGAGTTTTTTATGAAGCTATATATTATTGAGCTACCTGCTTACGGATAATATTCAATGCGCCACCAGCTTTGAACCAGTCAATCTGCTGTGCATTATAACTATGGTTAACTTTGAAGTCTTCTTTCGTACCATCTGCATGGTTTAACACAATGGTTAAAGGTACATCAGGAGTGAAAGTTGTTAAACCAACGATATCAATTACATCATCCTCACGGATCTTATCATAATCTTCCTTGTTCGCGAATGTTAAACCTAACATTCCTTGTTTTTTCAAGTTAGTTTCATGGATACGTGCAAAAGATTTAACCAATACAGCACGAACACCAAGGTGACGAGGCTCCATGGCCGCATGCTCACGTGAAGAACCTTCACCGTAGTTTTCATCACCAACTACGATAGTTCCGATATGATCTGCTTTATAAGCACGTTGTGTTGCAGGAACAGGACCATATTCACCAGTTAACAAGTTTTTAACCGTGTCAGTTTTATCATTGAAATAATTCACTGCACCGATCAGCATGTTATTAGAGATATTGTCCAGGTGACCACGGAATTTTAACCATGGACCAGCCATAGAAATATGGTCAGTTGTACATTTTCCTTTTGCTTTGATCAGTAATCTTAAACCTGTAAGGTCAGTACCTTCCCATGGAGTAAAAGGATCAAGCAATTGCAACCTGTGAGAAGTTGGAGAAACTAAGATCTGAACACCACTTCCATCAGCTGCTGGTTCCTGATAACCTGCGTCATCAACAGCAAAACCTCTTGGAGGCAATTCAAATCCTGTAGGCTCATCCAGTTTTACCTGCTCACCATTTGCATTGGTTAAAGTATCTGTCAATGGGTTAAAGCTTAAGTCACCAGCAATAGCTAAAGCAGTTACCAATTCCGGAGAACCAACAAAAGCAAAAGTATTCGGGTTACCATCCGCACGTTTAGCGAAGTTACGGTTGAAAGAGTGAACGATTGTGTTTTTCTCTTGTTTCTCCGAACCTACTCTGTCCCACATTCCAATACAAGGTCCACAAGCATTTGTAAATACCTTTGCACCTATTTGTTTGAATACATCCATAAATCCATCACGTTGTATCGTGAAACGGATTTGCTCAGATCCAGGGTTGATACAATATTCAGATTTAGCTGTTAAGCCTTTTTCCGCCACTTGTCTCGCTACACTTACCGCTCTTGAAATATCTTCGTACGAAGAGTTTGTGCAAGACCCGATCAGACCTACGTCGATTTTCATCGGCCATCCGTTAGCTAAAGCCACCTCTTTCATTTTTGAAATAGGAGTTGCTAAATCCGGAGTAAACGGCCCGTTCAGATAAGGCTCAAGTGTAGATAAGTCAATTTCAATTACCTGGTCAAAATATTTAGCAGGATCTGCATAAACTTCAGCATCACCAGTTAAGTGTTCTTTAACAGCATTGGCAGCATCAGCAACATCAGCTCTGTTGGTCGCACGTAAATAACGTTCCATGCTCTCATCATAACCGAAAGTTGAAGTTGTTGCACCGATTTCAGCACCCATATTACAAATGGTACCTTTACCAGTACAGCTCATATTCGTTGCACCTTCGCCAAAATATTCAACAATAGCACCAGTACCACCTTTTACAGTCAGGATACCAGCCACTTTTAAGATTACATCTTTAGGTGAAGACCAGCCGCTTAATTTACCGGTTAACTTTACACCAATTAATTTAGGGAATTTAAGCTCCCATGGTAAGCCTGCCATTACATCACAAGCATCAGCACCACCAACACCAATTGCAACCATACCTAAACCGCCAGCATTCACAGTGTGTGAATCTGTTCCGATCATCATTCCACCTGGAAATGCATAGTTTTCCAATACAACCTGGTGAATGATACCTGCACCTGGTTTCCAGAAACCAATACCATATTTGTTGGATACCGAAGCAAGGAAATCAAATACTTCTTTACTTTCTGTATTTGCAGCAGGAAGATCCTGCTCTGCACCTAATTTTGCAGTAATCAAGTGATCACAGTGTACCGTTGAAGGCACAGCAACTTTCGGTCTGCCAGCTTGCATAAATTGCAATAATGCCATTTGGGCAGTTGCATCCTGCATAGCTACACGGTCAGGAGCAAAATCTACATAATCAGTACCCCTTACGTAAGAAGTATTTGTTTTTTCATCCCAAAGGTGAGTATATAAGATTTTTTCTGAGAGTGTTAAAGGTCTGCCTACTAATTTACGGGCCGCCTCAACTCGGGGACCAAAGTTTGCATACACCTTTTTGATCATTTCTATATCAAAAGCCATTGATAATATGTGTTAAAAGGTAATATAATTTAAATTATTTGTAGCGAATTTACAAAAAAAAACAGGCTGAGGCTAACCTATGTAGGGTCATTATATTATTTATACATGTTCTAAATAAAATGAATGCTTCTCCCTGGAACTCAATTCGCTGAAGGCTGTCCATAAACGGACGATAATGTTCATTTACGGACAACAATAAGAACAGCTAAGCTTCAAATAGCTGTTTAGAAGTCTTTTTACCCCTTTGTCGCTTTTGGCCTGAACTTCGTAAAGCTCAGTGAAATTAAAGCGTATGGAACTTATAACCCTGAGCGGTTAAAAATTTTAAGGTGGCCGGCAAAGCGAACTTTAGTCTGTCAAATGCTTTCAGGCTGTCATGGAATACGATTATAGAACCGTTTGTCGTGTTTTTGATTACGTTTTCATAACATTTTTCAGGAGAAAGGTTCACATCAAAGTCTCCGCTCAGCACATCCCACATGATCACATTAAGCTGTGGGTTAATTTTGCGCAGTGCTTTGATCTGGGACTTTTTTATTCTCCCGTAAGGCGGACGAAACAAGTGCGTTTTGGTGAGTTGCTGGCAGGATTTGAAATTCTGAATATAAGTATTATCCTCAGTTTTCCAGCCCTTTAAGTGGTTAAACGTGTGGTTTCCTATCGCGTGGCCTTCGCTTTTAACTTGTTCAAAAATTTGAGCATGTTTGTTTATATTGTCACCAATACAGAAGAAAGTAGCTTTGCAATTGAAACTTTTTAAAGTATTTAAAACAAAGTCTGTAACAACCGGTATAGGTCCGTCGTCAAAGGTTAAATAGACGACTTTGTCAGACCGGCTTTTGTTCCAGACTAAGGATGGATAATACCATTTTAATAAAAGAGGTGATTTAACCAGATACATTGATCAAATGTAAGAAATTACAGATGGTTGTAAAGAAATTGATAAAATCGATAAGTTGTTTATTTAAGAAAAATACAAAACCAATGAAAATGTTTACTAAAAATACGCTGTCAAAATTAACCTTCGCTGTTACTTTTAGTTTGGTCACAGCAGGTATGTCTGCTAACCTGCACGCCCAGGAGACGCTAACCATTCAGGATGCGATTGATCGTATGCTGGAAAATAACCTGAATATTAAACAATCGTCATTGAATGTGTCTACTGCAGCTGTAAATCTGGAACAGTCCAAAGCAGCGCTTTATCCAAGTTTGAACGGAACCGTAAACAATACGCTGAATTACGGAAGAAGTTTGAACCCTGCAACGAATCAGTTGATCACACAGAATTTCTATTCAGGAGACGGAAGCCTGAGTGCTCAGGTAGATGTTTTTGCCGGATTTAGTAAAGTTAATCAGATCCGTCAGAATAAAATTTTACTGGAAGCTGGAAACAGTAACCTGGATAAAATTAAGAATGACCTTGTTTTGCAGGTTGTGACCTCTTATTTTCAAGTGGTATTTAATACCGATTTATTAAAGGCTTCCAAAGAGCAGCTATTGGTTGCACAGGAAACACAAAGACGCGAGCAGTCTTTGCTAGAAGCTGGAAACAAAACGCTGGCAGACATTTCGCAGGCCAAAGCGCAGACCGCCACAGCTGAGCTGAATGTGACCAATGCACAAAACCAGTTGACCATTTCATACCTGACACTTTCTCAGTTGATGGAAATGCGTCCTGACTCTCAGAATTATACAGTAGTTAAGCCGACTATTAAAGATATCGCAGAAGCGCAAAAAAGCTATGACGTCAATGATGTCTATACTACTTCCGTATCATTTTTTCCGGATATCAAACTTGCAGAATTAAACAGACGGGCTGCTGAAAAAGCTGTCGATGTAGCGAAAGGATCTTATTATCCAAAACTTGCAGTAGGTGCTGGTCTTGGGTCAAGATATTCTTACACCCTGGGTACAAAAACAGTTGGGTTTCCTGCCGATGCACATTTAACCGATCAGATCAGCAATAACTTTTATCAGAATGTTGGTTTTTCACTTTCCATTCCAATCTTCAATGGCTATACCGTGAGATCAAATGTGAAAAGAGCAAAGATCTCTTATGAAACCAGTAAAATCAGTGAGCAGCTGGCTAAGAACAATTTAAATAAAGTGATTGCTCAGGCAGTGGCTGATTTAAGAGCCGCCGACAGCAGATACAAATCAAACGAAAATACTTTTAATGCCCAAAAAGACGCTTTTAACGTAATTGAACAACGTTATGCAGTAGGTTTGGTGAATTCATTAGATTACAATACTTCACGAACAAACAGAAATAAAGCAGAAGTTGATTATATCCAGTCAAAATACGATTTACTATTCAAATCAAAAGTTATAGATTATTACTTAGGCAAACAGATAACCTTTTAAGCTCAGACCATAAATAAAATAGAAATGAAACTAAAATACATACTCATCGCCGTAGGAGCGCTTATTGTCTTATTAATTGCCGGTAAAGTGACCGGAATAATAGGCGGTGATAAAGCTGAAAAAGTTACGATAGAAAAAGCGAAAACCAGAAATATCATTGAAACCGTTACTGCAAGTGGTAAAATTAAACCGGAAACAGAGGTTAAAGTAAGTTCTGAGGTATCAGGTGAGGTTGTGGAATTACGTGTTAAAGAAGGGGATATCGTTAAAAAAGGTCAGCTTTTGTTTAGAATCAGACCAGACGTTTTGAAATCTGGTTTGGACAGGGCCAGTGCAACTTATAGTGCACAAAAAGCTTCCGTAGGATCGGCAGCGCAGCAACTTAAACAGGCTGAAGCTAACTTTGTCAATCAGGAAGCTGTCTACAAACGTAATGTAGAGTTATTCAAAAAGAAAGTGATTTCAGTTTCAGAATATGATGCCGCTAAAGCGGCTTACGTGACAGGTAAAACGAATTTGGACGGCGCAAAGCAATCTTTGATTGCTGCGAAGTATAACCTTGCACAAACTGGCGCGGGAGTTCAGGAAGCTAGTGCCAACCTGGCAAAAGCTACCGTATTTTCACCTGTTGACGGTGTGATTTCTAAATTATCGGTAGAACTTGGAGACAGGGTTTTAGGTACAGCTCAGTTTGCTGGTACAGAGTTGATGAGAATCTCTAACCTGAATACGATGGAAGTTAATGTTGATGTGAATGAAAATGATATTAACCGTGTAAATGTGGGTGACAATGCAGCAATTCAGGTTGATGCTTTTGATGATAAAAAGTTTAAAGGGGTGGTTACTGAAATAGCCAGTTCTTCTAAAGATATTGCTGTAGCAACAACAACAGTTGATCAGGTGACTAATTTTGTCGTTAAAGTTCGTATCTCGGCAGACTCCTATACAGGAATTAAAGGTGGAGCAAAAGATCTTCCATCTCCATTCAGACCAGGTTTGTCAGCGACAGTTGATATCGAAAGTTCTTCTGTGAAAAGTTTATCGGTTCCTATTATGGCTGTCTTTGTTGAAGGACTTAAAAAGGACGCTGTTAAAGAAGACAAAGAGGAAGATCCTGCTGGCGGGAAACAGAAAAGTAAGCTGAACGACAAAGCGATTAAACAGTATGTATACACGTATGCTGATGGTAAAGTGAAAAAAGTTGAGGTGACAACTGGTATTCAGGACGATAAATACATCCAGGTTAAAAGCGGATTGAAAGAAGGAACAGAGATTGTAAGTGGGCCATACTCAACCGTTCAGAACAAATTGAAAGACGGAATGAAAGTAGAAAAAGACGTTAAAGATCAGTCAGTTTCTAAATCTGAGAAGAAGTAAGACAGGCTGTTCGCAATAAATTAAGTAATTTGTCCCGGTTTAAAACATTAAGCCGGGATTTTTTATTTATATATGATGATACCAAGAGTCGCAATGATTGGTGGCGGTAGTTGGGCAACTGCGGTCATAAAAATGCTTTCAGATAATCTTACCGAAAAAGAGATCTATTGGTGGCTGCGTGATACCGCATCAATTGCACACCTGAAGCAGTACAAACACAATCCAAAATACCTGAGTTCAGTTGAGCTTAGGATACCAGAAGATAATATCTCTAATGATATCTGCGATATTATCAAACAAGCAGATTATATCATTCTGAATGTACCAGCTGCTTTTCTTAAAGAATCCCTGAGTGGGGTTACTCCGGAAATGTTAGCAGGCAAAAAGATCGTTTCAGCCATTAAAGGAATCGTTCCTGATGAAAATCAGATTATCGGTGAATTTATGAATGATAAATTTAATGTTCCTTTGGATGATATCCTGGTGATCAGCGGGCCATGTCATGCAGAAGAAGTTGCACTGGAAAAGTTGTCTTATTTGACTATAGCATCCATTAACCTGGAAACTGCCGGCAGCTTCTCTAAATTATTGAATACAAGATATCTCAAAACCAACATATCAGATGATATTTTCGGGACTGAATATGCTGCAGTATTAAAAAATATTTATGCAGTAGCCAGTGGAATTTGTCATGGAATAGGTTACGGTGATAACTTTCAGGCAGTTTTAATCTCTAATGCAATTCGTGAAATTAACCGGTTTGTTGAGGCTGTACATCCGATAAATCGTGATATCAAAGAATCTGCTTATCTGGGTGATCTGCTGGTAACCGCTTATTCTCAATTCAGCCGTAACAGAACGTTCGGTAATATGATAGGGAAGGGTTACACTGTTAAATCTGCACAATTGGAGATGAATATGATTGCCGAAGGCTATTATGCAGCAAGCTGCATGCATGTGATCAACAAAAAATATAAAGTTGAAATGCCAATCTGCCGTGCAGTATATGCGATCCTTTATGAACGTCATTCCCCACAAATTGAAATGGCTTTACTGACCGAACAACTAAATTAAAACAATATAATTATCAGATTGTTATAAAAATTATACCTGTGTGTTTTTCAGCGACCAAAGGGGAAGCTGGTTAGCTACAAATGGAAAACTTAAAACAATCTATAATATGAACAAGAAATATCTAGTGGGTTTATTAACCCTGGCATTAGCGGGTACAGTCTCTCTTTCTACTCAGGCACAAGAAAAAAAGAAAACAGTTGGTGAGAAGATCGAAAACACAGCTTCATCAGTTGGTAACAAGACAGCAGAAGTAGCAGTAAAAGGCGTTTCAAAAGTAGGCGACAAAACTTATAAAGGTAAAGTTGCACCAGATGGTTCAGATGTTTATATCAACGGCAAAAACCGTAAATATTACATCAATAAAAAAGGAGCTAAAGTTTATCTTAAAGCCTCTCAGATCAAAGACAAACCAGCTGGCAAATAAGTCAGACTATAAAATAACTTCAATCCGGATCGTCAGGTCCGGATTTTTTTTTGTCTCTTTTTTATCAACTATGCGTTAAATAACTTATTATTCTTATTAAAGTATACTAAATGAGTAGTTTTTAATCTGAATAAGAATATATTTGGAAATCACTGATAGTAAGCGCTATTGTTAACTATCAGTCCTAAACCTAAACGAACGCATATGAAAATTAAATTTTACTCAATTATTTTGTTCCTTATTGCATTTGCACTGACCACGCAAGCACAGACTATACGCGGAACAATAAGCGACACCTCCCAAACTATTATAGGCGCTACAGTTTCCGTAGTGGGAACCGGTCAGAAAGCAGGAACAAATGCTACAGGGAAATACCAGCTTAAACTGGCAAAAGCGGGTACCTATACAGTTGTTGTTTCTTATATCGGTTATCAAACACAGCAAAAGAAAATTACGATAGCAGACAACGAGACCAAAGACCTGGACTTCCAGTTACTATCGGATTATAACAACCTGGAAAATGTAGTGGTGCTGGGTTCCAGAAGTGCGCCACGATCTAATTTAGATACCCCGGTTCCGGTAGATGTTGTGGATATTAAAAAAATCACACAAAATATTCCGCAGGTTTCCCTGAACCAGATCCTGAATTTCGTTGCCCCTTCTTTTACTTCCAACGTAATGAGTCTGACAGATGGAACAGACCATATTGACCCTGCATCCTTGCGTGGACTGGGGCCAGACCAGGTATTGGTTTTAATTAATGGAAAAAGAAGACATACTACCGCTCTTGTCAATATTAACGGGAGCTTAGGGAAAGGATCAGTAGGTACAGATTTGAATGCCATTCCTACTTCGGCCATTAAAAGAGTAGAAATTCTGCGGGATGGTGCTGCGGCACAATACGGATCTGATGCCATCGCAGGAGTGATCAATATCATCTTAAATGATGACGTTAATAAATTAACAGCCAACGTTTCGGGCGGTGGTTATACCGGTAAACATGCTGACGGTCTGGATGGACAGACTGTACAGGCTAACGTAAACTATGGCGTTAAACTAAGCGACAAAGGAGGTTTCTTAAACCTTGCCGGCTCATTTGATTACAGAGACTTTGCTTCGCGTACTACACCATACCGTGGAGTTATTTATTCAGATTATAACAATCCAGGTTTATATCCAACGCCTACGGGGGTTGACATTACCGATGCTGAATTGGCCAGAAGAGGGCAGAGCAGATCTGATTTTGTGCCAAACATCGGGCAATCAAAAAACAGGGGAGGCGCTTTATTTTTTAACTCCGTAATTCCTGTTGCACAGGATGCCGAAATTTATGCCTTTGGTGGTGTAAACTATAGGAATGGTATTTCCAATGCCTTTTACCGTACCCCACGTCAACTTAACCAAAATAACGCGGTTATTTATCCAAATGGATTTTTACCAGAAATTATAACCAATAGCCTGGATCAATCTTTTGCAGGAGGGATCAGGGGAAAATTAGGTGCGTGGAAAACGGATTTCAGTAATACCATAGGCCGTAATGTGATTGACTTTAAAACCGCTAACACAGTAAATGCCTCTATGCTGACGGCTTCACCAACTTCATTTGAATCTGGTGGTTATGAATTCGTTCAAAACACAACTAATTTAGACTTTACCCGTTTCTTTGAAAGCCCATTAAAAGGTATCAACGTAGCCTTTGGATTTGAAAACAGGTATGAGAACTACAAAATTAAGCCCGGAGAAGAAGCCTCATGGAGGAATTATGGCAATGCACTGCAAGTAGGTGTAGATGGTGCAGGCAAGCCAATCCTTATTCCGGATGCCAATGGTAATATCTCTACCCGTTTTGCACCTAACGGCGCTGCTTACGCTGGCGGAGCACAAGGTTTTCCCGGCATTAGTACGGCTAACCTGACGAATGAATCACGTAATTCATTTGCAGCCTATGGAGATGTAGAATTGAACTTCACTGAGAAATTATTACTGGATGCAGCGGCCCGGTTTGAGAATTACTCGGATTTCGGCTCGACAGTAAATGGTAAATTAGCAGCAAGATATAAGTTCTCTGATAAATTCCTGTTGCGTGCTGCGGCAAGTACAGGCTTCAGAGCGCCTTCTCTTCACCAGAAATACTTTAGTTCTACTTCATCAGTTTACATCGACGGAAACATCGTAGAATCCGGTACTTTCGCGAACGATAGCCGTATTGCACAGTTATTGGGTATCCCGAAATTGAAACAAGAAACTTCTAAGAGTTTAAGCGCAGGTTTTACTTCTAATCTTGGAAAACTAAAAATTACCGTTGACGGTTACTTTATCAGGATCAATGACCGCGTAATTTATACCGGGCAATTCACTGGAAATAACTCACCAACCGCCTCTCCGCAGGATAAGGAAATTTATGACTTATTACGCCTGGCGAATGCAACAACGGCAAGATTCTTTGCAAATGCAGTGAATACAGAGACCAAAGGACTGGATGTGGTATTCTCTTACAATACCCGTTTAGGTTCAGGTAACCTGAGAACAGATTGGGCAACTACTTTCACTAAAACTGCTATAGTTGGTCCTGTTCATGCCTCACCGCTGTTGGTAGGAAAAGAAAGTACCTATCTGGATGATGCGAGCCGGATTCTGATTGAGAAAGTTACCCCACGCATAAAATCAAATATTACTTTTGATTATACAATCAATAAATGGAATGTCTTTTTGAGGAATGTATACTTTGGTAAAGTTTCTCAGCCAACTAATGTCGTGGCTAACAGACAAGAACTTACAGGCAGGGTAATTACAGATATAGGTGCGGGTTATAACTTAACTAAGAACCTTAAAATTACGGTAGGCGCGAACAACCTGTTTGACGTTTATCCTCAGGAATTATTGTTGGATTCTCAGGGAACTTCAGGTATATTGTATCCTAACCAGGCTCCTCAATTCGGATTTCTGGGCAGATATGTATTTACCAGGCTCTCCCTTAACTTTTAATTCCAATATAATTCTTTAAATTTAATGCGTTTTCCTGCAGGTGAGTCTGTTTCAGTTTAAACAAGCAACAGACTCATCAGCGGGATTTTTTTATAATTTATGTTGACCATGAAACCAAAAACATCATTATCGAAACTGCTACTGGCCCCTGTTTGTCTGGGATTGCTGGTTTCCTTTACTGTAAACGGGCAGGAATTGAACCAATTCAAACATGCTGCGGTAGTTACCGCGCATCCTGAGGCATCCAAGGTTGGAGTTGCGATCATTAAGCGTGGCGGAAATGCAATTGATGCGGCGATAGCAGTACAATTCGCCCTTGCCGTAGTTTATCCTGATGCCGGAAACATCGGTGGTGGTGGTTTCCTGGTTTACAGAGGTAAAGGCGGAGATTCGGATGCGCTTGATTATAGAGAAAAAGCTCCTGAAAAAGCTTCCAGAGATATGTACCTGGATGCTCAGGGGAATGCAATTACTGATAAAAGCCTTTACGGTGCATTAGCAACAGGAATTCCCGGTACTGTTGATGGGATGGTCAAAGCCCATAATAAATATGGTAAACTAAACTGGAAAAAAGATATTCAGCCTGCAATTGATCTGGCGCAAAATGGCTTTCAGATTACTGGTCAGCAAGCGTCAGAATTAAATGGCCTTAAAGAAGGGTTCTTGAAATACAACAACAAACCGGTAGCCTTCGTTAAAGAGGGTTTGTGGAAAGCCGGTGACTTATTAAGACAGCCACAACTCGCAAAAACTTTAAAACTGATCAGAGATAACGGTAGAAAAGGCTTTTACGCAGGACCAGTTGCAGCAGCGATTGTCGCTTCCATGAAAAACACCAGTGGAGTGATCACGACCAAAGACCTTAAAGATTACCAGTCCGTATGGAGAAAAACCGTAACAGGTAAATACAAAAACTATACAGTAATCTCTATGCCCCCACCGTCCAGTGGTGGTATTTCATTAATCACGATGTTAAAACAAGTAAGTGATTACCCCTTAAATAAATGGGGCTTTCAAAGAGACTCTACCGTTCAGCTAATGGTTGAGCTAGAACGAAGAACCTATGCAGACCGTGCAACTTATTTAGGTGACCCCGACTTCTTTAAAGTCCCTCAGACAGCCCTTTTAAGTACCACTTATATCAATTCCAGAACCAAAGGGATCGACTTTAACAAAGCTACCCCGAGCTCTGAGGTTAAACCCGGTACATTACCCCTAAAAGAAAGCGAAGAAACCACCCATTACTCCATCGTGGATAGCGAAGGAAACGCAGTATCTGCAACAACGACCTTAAACGGATCTTACGGTTCACTAGTTGTCGTAGACGGTGGTGGTTTTATCCTGAACAATGAAATGGATGATTTCTCTGTCAAACCAGGCACTCCAAACATGTACGGCTTAGTTGGTGGAGAAGCCAACTCAATTGTTCCCGGCAAAAGAATGCTAAGCTCAATGACCCCTACAATCGTTGAAGAAAACGGGAAACTAAAAATGGTAGTCGGTACACCCGGCGGATCAACCATTATCACTTCAGTTTTCCAGACGATCCTGAACGTACTGGAATTCGGCAAAACCATGCAGCAGGCAGTTGCAGCCCCAAGATTCCACCACCAATGGTTACCTGATGAAATTTTCGCAGAGAAAGGCGCCATCGATGACGCCACAAGAATTAAATTAGAATACAAAGGCTATAAAATTACAGAACGTAAGCCTATGGGCCGCGTAGATGCTATCCTGATCAAATCAGACGGAACCCTGGAAACAGGAGCAGACCCAAGAGGCACCGATAAAGGCCTAGGCTATTAGAATTAAACATACCTTATCACAATTCGCTCATTAAATTTGATAAATTATAGTATTGAGTATTTCCTATCAATACTATAATTTATCAAATTAACTACCTTTTTTAAAGGGCAGGAGTATTAGCTACATAAATATTAAACGATTTAACAATTGTAGATTTTGGAGCACCATTATTTGGAACAACATCGAATGTTAATCGCAATAAATGATTTGGCAATTTCTGTCCCGCATAAACTCTATTTAGCCATAGTAAACTTGAAAAGTCACATCCGGAACATGTATCATAAAATTCGATTGGTAATTCTATAATCGAATTTGGCGTTTTCAATAGATTATCTATATTTCTTTTGAAATAAGTTTTTTGACCATCGAATTCCATAGGGCCATCATTTGGTGCATAATATGGTGCATCTTCATATATTAAAATATCCTGTTTCAGGTTTTTAATTGTTGCACCATTGGGAGATGAATTTATAATATCTGGATTCCACATCACATTGTAATCATGTATAAGAGCTAGGTGATCTATAGTATAGAAATTGCCTTCAGACCAGCTATATGCAGTAGGGGATTTAGATAGATTCACAATACCAAGTGCTTTTTTGTATAATGGAGAATACCCTGCTGCTATTATATCTTGATTTTTACTTCCAGGGATAACCATACTTGGTGTGGCAAGACTGTAAATGTCAGTTTGAGTACCTGTTAATTTATAGGTAGTGTTTGTAGTTAAATGAATATATTGTTTTGTACTATCTGCTCCTCCGGAAGAGCCCCCGAAAATACCATTAACTACATTTTTTGCCTGCCCGGTTAGACCAGCTTTTGCAGCATCTTGTAGTGATTCAAATATTTTCTTTGTTCCTTCACTAGTCGCTTGTTTGATTAGGCTCCCAAGAGCTTTAAATCCAGCAAAATCAAGGGCCCCCTGAATTAAACTGCCGAAAATACCGGGTCCAGGAGCGTTTGGCTGAGCTATCGTTCCATTAATTCCTCCTTGAGATGTTCCATTAATTGCAAGATCACTTGCATTGATTGAGTTAATTTGCCACGTTATCAGGTTACTTGCGGCCTCTTTTTCACTTACATGGCTATCATAAGCCATTTCAAATTCTGCGGCATACCAAGTTCCTGTAGATGTAGTTTTAAATTGCTGCGTGAGTGAAACTCCATTATTTACAGTTTCTGGAGGATTATTCATATAACCCAAGTCATAAGGCCCATTTGCGTTATAGGTCAATGTAATAGGTAATGTGCCAGTTCTTGGTATTAAGGAGTGAACAATATAACTGCTTGGAATAGGTGTTCCTGGTGTAAGGTAAAAATAGCCTCTTAGTAATCCTCTGTATTTGTTATACAAAACAAAATAGAGTGATGGCTCAGATTTGGTAGTACTAAATGTATTATAGACTAATTCCCATCCATCTGCTTTTTTTATATCGGTAGTATATATAAGAGGAAAAGATTGGTTCGCTCCTGAAGCCCATGGCCGCAAAATGTTAATCCCAGATTGCGATGGCATATAATCTCCAACTTCCCATTCAAAATAATCGGGAATGATTGCATTTGTATTTTTTTTTTCTGATTTTAATATATTTAAATTCTCTTGTTTCCTGCATCCACAAAATGTTATAAACAGCCCTATAATAAATAAATTAATAATATAAATTTTCTTCATAATAATGTTTTTTTAATAAATGTCTTATGTGTAATATTATATATAATTTATTTATATTTTGGAATACTTTTATTATTTTATGGTTAATTTTATGTTATTAAATTAGCATTTTAAATGCAAACTTATATGTGTTTACTTTAAGTAGCGATATCTAGGCTGTAGAACCTAATCAGCTATCAGCCAGTGAGTGAGGAGATTTTGGCTTAAAGCCCCATTGATGGAGAAGCGCTAATAAAAGCAAAAAAAAACAGCCCGATAAATCGGGCTGCTTAATTTTATATTTGGGTTGAGATTAAGATCTGCGTCTTCTTTCGCCCGTTCCGCTTCCACCTTCGCGTGGTTTACCAGAGAAATCTCTGAAACCTCCAGCACTGCTTCCACCTTCACGTCTTCCGCTTCCACCAGAATTACCGCCACCGTAGCTTTTTCTTTCGCCACCGCCATAACTCTTTCTTTCACCACCACCATAGCTTTTTCTTTCTCCGCCGCCAGAACTTCTTCTGTCGCCACCACCGCTATAGCTTCTTCTTTCTCCACCACCAGATCTTCTTTCGCCACCTTCAGGGGCGTCGCCAGATTTTTCAATTCTAACACTTCTGTTATTGAACTGGATGTCTTTGAAATTTGCGAACAATGAATCAACAATAGCATTTTCAACTTCAAAGAATGAATACACACCTTTAAGGTCAATTTTACCAATGTTTTTTCCACTGATTTTACCATTGTTACAAACAAAAGATAATAAATCACCTCTTGTGAATTCATCTACCGAACCTACGTTGATAAACAAACGGGTAAAATCACTGTTTCTAGCACCTCTTGCACCACGCTCAGAACGTTCACCACGCTCATCGTTAGCAGCTGCATTTAAATCAGGTGCATTTTTGTAATACTCTAAAAAGCGGTTAAACTCTAAAGATGCAAAACGTTTGATCACTTCTTCTTTGCTTAATTCAGCAAATTCATCCATGATTCTTGGAATGTACTGCTCAATTTGTGCTTCATTTACTTCAACGTTGTGAACTTTGTGAACCAATGAGAAAAGTTGTTTTTCGCAAACATCAAATCCTGTAGGTAATTCAGCTTTAGTAAATGCTTTACCGATGATTCTTTCAATCTGACGGATTTTTCCAGTTTCCTTAGAGTTGATGATACAGATAGAAATACCAGATTTACCAGCTCTTCCTGTACGACCACTTCTGTGGGTATAACTTTCAATTTCATCAGGTAATGAATAGTTAACAACGTGAGTTACGTTATTTACATCGATACCACGTGCTGCAACATCAGTAGCAATTAATAACTGCATGTTACGGTCACGGAAGCGCTGCATAACTTTATCACGTTGTTGTTGTGATAAGTCACCATGCAAAGCATCAGCATTGTAACCATCCTTAATCAGGTTCTCAGCAACATCCTGTGTATCCATTTTGGTTTTACAGAAAACTACTGCGAAAATTTCAGGGTTGAAATCTACAATACGTTTTAAGGCAGCATATTTATCTCTGGCACGTACTACATAGTACTCATGCTCAATATTTACGTTACCAGTGTTTTTGGTTCCCATAGTCAACTCAGTAGGGTTGTCCATGTAGTTTTTAGCTATTCTTCTAACCTCAGGAGGCATAGTAGCTGAAAACAACCAGGTTTTTTTGTCGTCAGGTGTAGTAGACAAGATATCATTAATGTCTTCCTGGAAGCCCATGTTTAGCATTTCGTCAGCCTCATCAAGAACTACATATTTCACACTACTGAAATCTATAGCCTTACGACCGATAATGTCTAACATACGACCCGGTGTAGCTACAACTACTTGTACACCGTTTCTAATTTCACGCAATTGCTGCACAATGTTCGCGCCACCGTAAACGGCAACAACACTAGCACCAGGCGTGTTTTTTGAGTAATTTTTGATGTCGCTGGCAATTTGCAAGCAAAGCTCCCGGGTAGGGCATAGAATTAAAGCCTGAGGCTTATTCATCTTGAAGTCAATCAGTTCAATTAGCGGCAAACCAAATGCTGCTGTTTTTCCTGTTCCTGTTTGGGCCAAACCAACAAAATCATTATTGCCCTCTAACAGCACAGGAATAGCTTGCTCCTGAATAGGTGTTGGATTTTCGAAACCTAAATCCTTTACGGCATTAACAACGTCATCACTTATCCCCAATAATTTAAATGGGTTTATCATTTTAACTTTATTTATTAAGCCGCAAAGGTAAGCTTAATTTTCGGTATTTGTTTGGTACATAACCAAATAATAATTATAAGTCTAACATTTTGATTGTTAATGGTTAGGTTATTTGACCTTTAAGTAAAAAAATAACTTATAAAAAGACTATCTCAATCTATCTGCCGAGCGTATTAACTGGTCATCCTTATTGATACCTCTGATCGCAAGGGCACAAAAAATAAGCGAAAGAACAGGTAAATATGCACCCGCACTTAAAGTAAATCCTTCTGAAAGCCGGGGAAGCTGAAGTGCATAACTTGTTGTCCATGCGGCTAAAGCCAGAATTAAAACTATAGTCAGCAAGATGATCCGTTTCTGTAAGGTTCTGTTTTTGAAAGTGAAAATATTTGCCAGGCAAACCAGGCCTGCAGCGATTGTTGTACCGAAAAGCGCAGTAAAGGATTCAGTTTTCTGGCTGATATTATTTACTTTCTCATAAATACCACCAATCTGGAAAGTTAAATCTCCCGGAGCACCATGTATGATTAACACAGGAAGAATTACTAACAAAAACAACGTAAGTGCTGCTAAAAATAACCAGATGGATTGAACCCTTTGTATCATATCAATTTAATAATTTCCAACAAATATATTAAAAGACATTAAACGACTGTCTTGTTAAGCGGAAAAAAGTATTTTTGCATTACATTGAATATACAACGTTTTTTTATAGAATTAGCCTACGATGGAACAGCTTACCATGGATGGCAGACGCAGCCAAATGCGATAACCGTTCAGCAGGAACTGGACAGGGCATTAACCGTTTTCTTCAGACAACCTGTTGAAACCCTGGGTTGTGGCAGAACAGATGCCGGCGTTCATGCCAGTAAGTTTTTTGCACATGCAGATTTACAGGACGTCACAGAACAGGCAGCTGCGAATGCCATGGGAAGTGTGAATTCCCTTTTACCTTATCCCATAGCTATTAAAAGAATCTTTAAAGTATCAGAAACCGCACACGCACGTTTTGATGCAACTGCAAGATCTTATGAATATCATTTTCATTTCCATAAAGACCCTTTTAAATTAAACCGTTCCTGGTTATACAAAGGTAAACTGGATATTGAAGCGATGAACAATGCCGCTGCACAACTCCTGAATTATACAGATTTTACCAGCTTTAGTAAATCCAATACTTCTACAGCTACAAATAATTGTAAAATTACCGAGGCTTATTTCCGTGAAATAGATGGTGGTCTTATATTTACGATCTCTGCTGATCGTTTTCTAAGGAATATGGTGCGGGCAATTGTTGGTACCTTAATTCTGATCGGGAAAAAAGAAATCGGGCTGGCGCAGCTGGAAGAAATTATAGGAAGTAAAAACCGGAGTAATGCCGGGCAGTCGGTACCTGCCTGTGGACTTTACCTGGTCAATGTCATTTATCCTTTTGTAAACTAATTATGTCGAAAATTACAGGTGATGCGTTAAACGTAGGCTTATTGAGAAGAGTTTTTCAGTACGTTAAACCATACCGCAGCATATTTATCTGGTCAGTTATTTTAACGATACTCCTTGCATTAATTGCACCAGTAAGACCTTTCCTGATCAAATACACCCTGGATAACTATATTCTGAAAGGTGAATACAATGGCCTGTTAATGATGACCATGCTGATGCTCTTTTTACTGGTTGTACAAAGTGTCATTCAATACAGTCACACCTTGTTGACCAATACCCTGGGGCAGTCGGCCATCCGTGATCTGAGAATCAATGTATTCAATCATATCACTAAACTCAGGTTGCAATACTTTGATAAAACACCAATAGGACAATTGATAACCCGTACAGTTTCAGATCTGGAAACCATCTCTGATATTTTCTCAGAAGGACTGATCGTTATCATCGGTGATATTCTGCAGGTCATCGCTATTATCGCTGTTATGTTTTACGCTGACTGGGAATTAACGGTAATTGTGCTTTTACCAATGCCTCTTTTGATTATGGCCACTTCGGTATTCCAGAAATCCATTAAATCGGCTTTCCAGGAAATCAGAACTGAAGTATCGAATTTAAATACCTATTTGCAAGAGCATATTACGGGTATCTCTATCATCCAGTACTTTGCAAGAGAAGATCAGGAATTTCGTAAATTTAAGAAAATCAATGCCCGTTACCGCGATGCAAACATTCGCTCCAATTGGTATTATTCTATCTTTTTCCCTGTTGTAGAAATTATCTCAGCGATGTCACTTGGCCTTTTGGTATGGTATGGTGCGAAAAGTATTCTGGCTAAACCTCTTGATGTTACGCCTGGGACAATTGCCGAGTTTATATTGTACATCAGTATGTTGTTCAGGCCAATCCGCGAGCTTGCTGATAAATTCAATACGCTTCAAATGGGAATGGTAGGAGCAGAGCGCGTATTTAAAGTATTAGATACCAAAGAACTGACCACAAACAACGGGACTTATAAGCCTGAGAAAATGGCCGGTAATATTAAGTTTGATAAAGTTTGGTTTGCTTATAACGATGAAAATTATGTCTTGAAAAATATCTCTTTTGAGGTAAAAGCAGGGCAGACTGTAGCAATGGTTGGCGCAACCGGTGCAGGTAAATCATCTACAATCAACATCCTGAACCGCTTTTATGAGATCCAGAAAGGGGAAATCAAAGTTGATGGTGTAAGTATCAATGACTATGAGTTAAATTACCTGAGAAATAATATCGCTACTGTATTACAAGATGTTTTTCTGTTCTCCGATACGATCTTCAATAATATCACACTAAATAATCCTGCCATCACGATGGAGGAAGTGGTTGATGCTGCGCAAAAAGTAGGTGCACATGATTTTATTGAGAGACTTCCCGGAGGTTATCAGTACAATGTAATGGAACGCGGAGCAACACTTTCTGCGGGGCAGGCACAGCTGATTTCGTTCATCAGGGCATTGGTTTATAATCCTTCTATTCTTGTGCTCGATGAAGCCACTTCATCCGTAGATACAGAAACCGAAATGCTGATTCAGACTGCAATTGATAAGCTGATGAAAGGCCGTACTTCAATTGTGATTGCGCATCGTTTGTCAACAATACAAAAAGCTGATCAGATTATAGTGCTTGATAAAGGAGAGATTAAAGAAATTGGGAATCACCAGGAGTTACTGAAACTCGATGGGTATTACAAAAAGCTGTACGATTTGCAGTTTCACTCCGTTGGTATCGCTAAGTAGGTTTTTCCAACGGGATCTTAAGATAGTGATTGTCTAACCCTTACGGCGCTCCATTCTTTGTTGGTGTTCATGTTTGGTGGTCATGTTATTATTTAATAAAGAGGCCGGATTTTGTTTGATAAATTTATTATAGCCCTGATTTTCAGGTCTATAATAAATTTATGCACTAGCCTGACAGACAATTAGTTTGATTGTAAAACAATTACTTTTTAACAAGGTAACTGGTAGCGTCTGGTATCAAACTGCTGGAAAATATAGCCAGTAACCAACTTAAAACCAGTGTTAGAACAATGCAGAGCAGTATCTGAACAGTCCAGAAATACGGCTGAACAGGCGTAGACAAGCAAAAAGACGAAGTATTTTAAATTATTATTTGCAATAACAACCCACCCACCTCTACAGTTAAGTGAGAAAAACAATAAAAAACCGATACCGTGTTTCCCGGCCCCGGATCCCCTCTTCGGGGAACGTAAGGCGGAAAATACGTTGTCGGTTTTTATTGTTTCCCCTCCCACGCACTCTCCCCAACAATTCTTTTCATTATAATTTCAAATGCATTTGTCATTCCATTCAATAATCTTAGATTTGCATAAAAAATTATAGATACATGAGTGTTTTAGTAAATAAAGATTCAAAAGTAATTGTACAAGGTTTTACCGGAAATGAAGGTACTTACCATGCTTCACAAATGATAGAATACGGAACTGACGTAGTTGGCGGGGTTACACCTGGTAAAGGCGGACAAACTCATTTAGACAGACCGGTTTTTAACACGGTTAAAGATGCGGTTGATCAAGCTGGAGCTAATGTATCTATTATTTTTGTTCCACCTGCATTTGCTGCAGATGCCATTATGGAAGCTGCTGAAGCTGGAATAAAAGTTATTGTATGTATTACTGAAGGTATCCCTACAAAGGATATGATTCAGGTTAAAGAATATATTACTGGAAGAGATTGCCGTTTAATCGGTCCTAACTGCCCGGGTGTTATTACTGCTGATGAAGCTAAAGTTGGTATCATGCCAGGTTTTATCTTCAAAAAAGGTACAGTAGGTGTTGTTTCTAAATCAGGAACATTAACTTATGAAGCAGTTGACCAGGTAGTGAAAGCAGGTTTAGGTATCACTACAGCAATCGGTATTGGTGGAGACCCAATTATCGGTACAACTACTAAAGAAGCTGTTGAATTGTTAATGAATGATCCTGAAACTGAAGGTATCATCATGATCGGTGAAATTGGTGGTGGCATGGAAGCTGAAGCTGCGCTTTGGATCAAAGAACATGGTACAAAACCAGTAGTAGGATTTATCGCTGGCCAGACTGCTCCTGCGGGACGTAAAATGGGCCATGCTGGTGCTATCGTTGGTGGTGTTGATGACACTGCTGCTGCTAAAATGAAAATTATGGCAGAATGTGGAATCCGTGTAGTAGAAAGTCCTGCTGAAATCGGTGAAGCTATGGCAGAATTACTGAAGAAATAATCCTTCTTAAATTAATATAAAAGAGGTTCGTGTCAAAACGGGCCTCTTTTTTTTTATCACGTATTTGTCAGCTTACCTGAGTCTTGTGCTAAAAACTGAAGTGGGCCGTTAAACGTATATAAAGTATGAAAACGATCATCAGTAAATCGATATTAGTAGCCGGGCTGGTTTGCATTTGCAGCTTGATGGCCTGTGCTCAGAAACAACAAAAAGAATCACCTTCAAAAACCAACGGAAAAATGGAATGGAATAAATTAACCGCAGAAGAAGAAGATGTAATTGTGCATAAAGGCACAGAATACCCAGGCACAGGAACGCTTCTGAAAAATACAGCAAAAGGTACTTATACCTGCAAGCGTTGCAATGCAGCTCTTTACCGTTCTGAATCAAAATTTGAATCTTCCTGTGGATGGCCGAGTTTCGATGACGAAATTAAAGGGGCTGTAATCCGGATTCCTGATGCAGACGGATCGCGTACTGAAATCGTATGTGCTAACTGTAAAGCACACCTTGGACATGTGTTCCTGGGGGAAGGATTTACCGCTAAAAACACAAGAAACTGTGTGAACTCAATTTCCATGAATTTTGTTCCTGATAAATAGCTTTTAAGGGTGTTTAAACCCGTAAAATAACCTTTTTAATTTACGTAAATGCCCGATGATCAGTTCATTGGGCATTTTTAGTTTGGTGGTATATACTTTTTTTACTTACCTTTGAAAGTTCACCAACAAAATTAAATATGAGATATTGTTTGCTTTTATTGAGTATATTCTTGTTCTTGCAAGTTGACGCACAAGGAGATACTACAGCGCTAGACAGTACAGCTTTAGACAGTTCTTCGCTAATAAAAACAGGAATGGCAACCTATTATCATAGGAAGTTTGAAGGTAAAAGAACTACAAGCGGGGCCAAATACCGGCGAAAAAAATTAACAGCCGCTCACCGCTCACTTCCATTCGGTACAATTGTTACAGTAACCAACATCGCAACCGGAAAATCAGTAGATGTGGAAATCAATGACAGAGGCCCTTTTACAAAAAGATATATTATCGACGTTTCGGAACAAGCTGCCAAAGACCTCGGTTTTTTTAGAAAAGGACAGTCCAAAGTGAAAATCAGCTACGATAAATCCTCTTAAATCCTGAATATCAGGTAGCAATAGTCAGAATTGCGAATGTTATCAACAGTTTTTCTAAGCCTCTTTGATAACAACAGAAAACAATAACAACTTTACAAAGTAAATTAACTGTAATTTTTGTCCCGCAGTGTGGATAACTACGTCCGCTTGTTAAGAACTATTGCTAACGTTTAAAAGCCTCAAAGTTTATATTTGTTTTAACAAATATTCTGACATTATTATCAATAATTTGTTAGATAAAGGTTTAGTAGTTAATATTTTATGCTAAGATATTAAGCCTGATTTTAGGTGAAACTTTTGATTTATTGAAACCAGTCTGCTGAAAAGACTATTGAAGAAGACTTATACCTATTGACAATCGTTTATTACCCTTATAATATACCCATGGAAGAAGAAGTATTACTGAAAGAGAACAAAGATCGCTTTGTACTTTTGCCGATTAAATATCCGGCAATCTGGGAAATGTACAAAAAGAGTGAAGCTAGTTTTTGGACGGCCGAAGAGATTGATCTGTCTGATGATCAAAAACACTGGGATAATCTTAATGATGGAGAGCGCCACTTTATCTCTCACATCCTGGCATTTTTCTCAGCCAGCGACGGAATTGTGAATGAGAACCTTGCAGTCAACTTTATGAGTGAAGTCCAGTTACCAGAAGCGCGTTGCTTTTATGGTTTCCAGATTATGATGGAAAATATCCACTCTGAAACTTATGCCTTATTAATTGATACTTATATCAAGGATGAAGCTGAGAAAGACAGACTGTTCCACGCTATTGAGACTGTACCTTGTGTAAAGAGAAAAGCAGAATGGGCATTACGCTGGATTGACGGAGGAAACTTCGCAGAACGTCTGGTCGCTTTTGCAGCTGTAGAAGGTATCTTTTTCAGCGGAAGTTTTTGTTCAATTTTCTGGTTGAAGAAACGTGGTTTAATGCCAGGTTTGACCTTCAGCAATGAGCTGATCTCAAGAGATGAAGGTATGCACTGTGAATTTGCGTGCCTGCTTTACAAAATGCTGAAAAATAGACTTTCTCAGGAAGCAGTTCATGGTATCATCAAAGATGCCGTTGAAATAGAAAAAGAATTTGTGACAGATGCACTGCCAG
This sequence comes from Pedobacter sp. UYP1, assembly GCF_040547305.1. Taxonomy (NCBI): domain Bacteria; kingdom Pseudomonadati; phylum Bacteroidota; class Sphingobacteriia; order Sphingobacteriales; family Sphingobacteriaceae; genus Pedobacter; species Pedobacter sp. UYP1. The sequence goes on from NZ_JBEPPL010000002.1 coordinate 826,387, forward strand.
TTGCACTGATCGGAATGAATGCCAAATTAATGTCTCAGTATATTGAATTCGTGGCCGACAGATGGTCAAGTGAGCTGGGGTATGATAAAATATATAATGCTACTAATCCGTTTGACTTCATGGAGATGATCTCCTTGCAGGGAAAAACCAACTTCTTTGAAAAACGTGTTGGCGATTACCAGAAAAGTGGTGTGTTAACGTCTTCAGAAGACAAAGCTTCGGCTTTCTCTCTGGATGATGACTTTTAATAAAAGAATATAAACTGTTGCCTATGTTCGGAATTGCTTTGAACAACGAGAATAAGCAGCATAAAACCTTAAGAATATATGTTTGTAGAAAAAAGAGATGGTCGCAAAGAAGCGGTGCGGTTTGATAAGATCACTGCCCGAATCGAAAAGTTATGTTATGGCTTTAATGTGGAACTTGTTGATCCTATAGATGTAGCCAAGAAAGTAATTGAAGGATTGTATGATGGTGTTACAACCTCAGAATTAGATAATCTTGCTGCTGAGACTGCTGCCTCTTTAACCACTAAACACCCGGACTATGCTTTATTAGCCTCTAGAATAGCCGTATCAAATTTACATAAGAATACCACGAAGTCGTTTTCAAAGACGATGGAAATGTTATATAGATATATAGATCCTAAAACTGAAAAATCAGCTTCTTTAATCGCTGAGGATGTTTGGGAAGTTATCCAGGAGAATGCTGATTTATTAGACAGCACAATCATCTATGACCGTGACTTTGGTTTCGATTACTTTGGTTTCAAGACCCTTGAAAAATCGTACCTGCTAAAAATTAATGGTGAAATTGTAGAACGTCCGCAGCATTTATTTATGCGTGTTTCTGTCGGAATTCACAAAGGTGATATTGATAGTGTAATTGCTACTTATAACCTGATGAGTGAGCGTTGGTTTACACATGCTACACCAACCTTGTTTAATGCAGCGACACCTAAACCTCAAATGTCATCTTGCTTCTTATTATCGATGCAGGATGATAGTATCGAAGGAATTTATGATACTTTAAAACAAACTGCTAAAATTTCACAAAGTGCAGGTGGTATCGGATTGAGTATTCACAACGTAAGAGCTACAGGTTCTTATATCAGCGGAACAAATGGAACCAGTAATGGTATCGTACCGATGTTAAAAGTATTCAATGATACTGCACGTTATGTCGATCAGGGTGGAGGTAAACGTAAAGGTGCTTTCGCTATCTATTTAGAGCCCTGGCATGCCGACGTATTCGCTTTCCTTGATTTGCGTAAGAATCACGGTAAAGAAGAAATGCGCGCACGTGACTTGTTCTATGCACTTTGGGTTTGCGATTTATTTATGCAGCGTGTTGAAGAAAATGGCGAATGGAGCCTGTTCTGTCCGCATGAAGCACCAGGATTAGCAGAATGCTGGGGAGAAGAATTTAACGCGTTATATACACGTTACGAAAAAGAAGGCCGTGCCCGTAAAACGATCAAAGCACAGGAATTATGGTTCGCTATCCTGGATTCACAAATTGAAACAGGTACACCTTACCTGTTGTATAAAGATGCGGCAAACGGTAAATCTAATCAGCAGAACTTAGGAACTATCAAAAGTTCTAACTTGTGTACAGAGATCATTGAGTATACTTCTAAAGACGAAGTTGCGGTATGTAACTTAGCTTCACTGGCTTTACCAAGATATGTAATCAATGGAGAATTCGACCACCAGAAATTATATGATGTAACTTACCAGGCTACTTTAAACCTGAATAAAATCATTGATTATAACTTTTACCCGGTAGAAGAAGCAAGGAACTCCAACATGCGCCACAGACCAATTGGTTTAGGTGTACAGGGACTTGCAGATGCGTTTATCTTAATGCGTTTACCTTTCGAAAGTGAAGGCGCAAGAGAGCTGAATAAAGAGATTTTTGAAACTATTTACTTTGCTGCAATGACTGCTTCGCACGATCTTGCTGTTCAAGATGGAGCTTATGAAACTTTCAAAGGTTCTCCTTTATCACAAGGTAAATTCCAGTTTGATCTTTGGAATGTAACGCCATCAAGTAACCGTTGGGACTGGGAGTCGTTGCGTAAACAAGTAGTTAAAGACGGTGTACGTAACTCTTTACTGGTTGCGCCAATGCCGACAGCTTCAACTTCTCAGATTTTGGGTAACAATGAATGTTTTGAACCTTATACTTCAAACATCTATACAAGACGTGTATTGAGCGGCGAATTCATCGTGGTTAACAAACACTTATTGAAAGATTTAGTTGCTTTAGGTTTATGGACACCAGCAATGAAAGACAGAATTATTTTAGCTAACGGTTCTATCCAGGATATCGCTGAAATACCAGATTATATCAAAGAATTGTATAAAACAGTTTGGGAGATTAAAATGCGTAGTATCATTGATATGGCTGCCGATCGTGGTGCTTATATCTGCCAGTCGCAATCCCTTAACTTGTTTATCAATGCACCTAATACTTCTAAACTAACTTCAATGCACTTCTATGCATGGAAAAAAGGTTTAAAAACAGGAATGTATTACCTGCGTACTCAGGCTGCGTCACAAGCGGTGAAATTCACTGTAGAAAACCAGGCTGGTAAAAATATGGAACCTGTAATTCCGGCACATATTGACCAGGTAGTGGAAGAAATTACTGATGGCCCTGTCTGTTCTATGGAAGAAGGCTGCATCAGCTGCTCAGGATAATCTAAATCTCATAAAATGAAAGGCATAAAGTACGGTAAGTCAAATTACCGTACTTTTGTTGTATAAGACCCTTTTTAATGGCTAAACACGAAATTATACCATGCGAACGTTGCGGTGTGCCAATTGAGTGCAAGGCTAACTCTTACACTAAATGTCAGTGCAGTGTGGTCTATCTTGATCTGAATGAAGTACAGTATATCAGTGAACATTATGACAGTTGTCTTTGTGCTAAATGTCTGTTTGAATTACAACAGGAATACAGAGATTCACTAACTTCAAATCCAGCTACTTAAAATATCTTCCTGTCCGGAATACCGGGGCAACCCTTTGCCAGATTCTGATTTTCAGGCTCTGATCATAGCTGAGATACGCTTTTCAGAATAATGAAGTACAGAATTTTTTTTCTGCTAACTTTGTGGTCACAAAAATTCAAAGAATGGCTAAAGTACAAGTTGGATTGGTGCAGATGACCTGCACCAGTAGCAAACAAGAAAATTTAGATAAAGCAATTGCAAAGATCCGTGAAGTAGCGGCTCAGGGTGCCCAGGTGGTTTGCCTGCAGGAGCTTTTTACCTCACTATATTTCTGTGATGTTGAAGAGTATGAGAACTTCAAATTAGCAGAAACTATCCCTGGCCCGTCTACCGATGTTTTATCGGCTGTTGCCAAAGAATTAAATGTAGTCATTGTTGCTTCCCTGTTTGAAAAAAGAGCGGAAGGATTATATCATAATACTACTGCTGTTCTGGATGCAGATGGGGCCTATTTAGGTAAATATCGTAAAATGCATATCCCGGATGATCCTGGATTTTATGAAAAATTCTATTTCACCCCTGGTGATTTAGGTTATAAAGTATTCAAAACCAAATATGCGAAAATTGGTGTCCTGATCTGCTGGGATCAATGGTATCCTGAAGCTGCAAGAATTACTGCGCTGATGGGTGCTGATTTCTTAGTTTACCCAACTGCAATAGGATGGGCAACGACACAGGATGAGGAAACGAATAAAGAACAATACAATGCATGGCAGACCATTCAGCGTTCACACGCTATCGCAAATGGTGTACCTGTAGTAAGTATCAACAGGGTTGGTGAAGAGGCTGGTGTATCTTTCTGGGGAGGGTCATTTGTATCTAATCCTTTTGGTTCACTTTTATACCAGGCTACACACGATCAGGAAGAACTGAAAGTGGTAGAACTTGACTTGTCTAAATCTGACCGTTACAGAACACACTGGCCATTTTTACGTGACAGAAGAATTGATACTTATTCACCAATTACCAAAAGATATATAGATGACGAGTCTATTTGATAACTCTCCGAAGAAAGCCGGTTATAGCTTTCCTGCTGAATGGGCTAAACATGAGGCTACCTGGTTAACCTGGCCGCATAAAGAGGCTTCATGGCCTGGTAAAATTGATCTGATTTACGCACCATATTGTGAGTTTATCAAAATCGTGGCGCAGGGAGAAAAAGTAAGAATCAATGTAAACGATGAAGCAACTAAAGCTTTCGCAATTTCAAAATTGCAGGAAGCGGGTGCAGATTTAACGCAGATAGAATTTTATTTCAATCCTAGCAATGATGCCTGGTGCCGTGATCATGGGCCTGCTTTTCTGTTGAATCCAAAAGCGGAGCAGCAAAAAGTGGTGATTGACTGGGGCTATAACGCATGGGGCGGAAAATATCCTCCTTATGAACTGGATGACATCATACCTACGCGTATTGCAGATCATTTTAGTTTGCCGGTATTTAACCCGGGTATTGTAATGGAAGGTGGGTCTGTGGAGTTTAACGGCGCAGGAACGATTTTAACTTCCAGAGCTTGTCTGTTAAATCCAAACAGAAATCCACATTTGAATCAGGAACAGATTGAAGAATACCTGAAAGAATGTTATGGCGCAGAACAGATTTTATGGGTTGGAGATGGTATTGTAGGTGATGACACAGATGGTCATATTGATGATATTACCCGCTTTGTGAGTGCAAATACGGTATTAACTGTAGTGGAGTCAAATCCATTGGATGAGAATTATATACTTTTAAAGGAAAATCTGGAAGAGCTGAAAGCGATGCATTTACTGAACGGTGAGCCTTTAAATATCATCCAGTTGCCAATGCCATCGCCAGTTATCCATGAGGATACACGTTTACCTGCTTCCTATGCTAATTTCTACATTGCAAATGCTGCGGTAATTGTACCTACTTTCAGAGATGTGAATGATGAAATTGCCCTGGATCTTATCAGAGGTGCTTTCCCTGACCGGAAAGTCGTGGGAATTGATTCTACAGATATTATCTGGGGATTGGGTAGTTTTCATTGCTTAAGCCAGCAGGAACCAGCAGTTTAAAAAGTTTAAATTTTATAAAAAACAATATACAACCACTACATGAAACTATTAGAAGGAAAAACAGCATTAATTACTGGTGCTTCAAAAGGAATAGGCCGCAAAATAGCGGAGAAATTTGCAGAACAGGGTGCGAATGTTGCTTTCACTTATCTGTCTTCAGTAGAAAAAGGAGAAGCTTTAGAGCAGGAGTTACAATCTTTCGGTACTAAAATCAAAGGATACCGTTCTGATGCTTCTAAATTTAATGAAGCAGAAAAACTAATTAGTGATATCGTTGCTGAATTTGGTACAATTGACATCGTTGTTAACAACGCTGGTATTACTAAAGATGGTTTATTGATCCGTATGAGTGAAGAAAACTGGGATGACGTAATCAATGTTAACTTGAAATCTGTGTTTAACGTAACTAAAGCAGCTTCAAAAGTGATGATGAAGGCCCGTAAAGGATCTTTCATTAACCTGAGCTCGGTAGTAGGCGTGCAGGGAAATGCTGGTCAGGCTAATTATGCAGCTTCTAAGGCTGGTATTATTGGTTTCTCTAAATCAGTTGCGAAAGAATTAGGCTCAAGAAATATACGTACTAACGTTGTTGCTCCAGGATTTATCCGGACAGAGATGACTGATGTACTGGATCCTAAAGTTGTTCAAGGCTGGGAAGAAGGTATTCCATTGAAACGTGCGGGTGAGCCTGAAGATGTGGCAAATGTTTGCGTATTCCTTGCTTCTGATATGAGTGCATACGTAACCGGGCAGGTATTGTCTGTTTGCGGCGGTATGTTATAAGCGCAAGTCAAGCTATTAAACTTTATTTAAAGGGGGGAAAGAATTTGCTGTTACAGGAAAGTCTTTACCCCCTTTTTATTCTGGTGGAATTAGGTTAAATGCTGGTAAAACAAGCAAATGAAACTGATTTTTTATAAAGAATTATGCAGCCAGTTTTTAAAAATTCAGCATCTTTAGCCTGACCTATGAACGATACTTTTAATTTCTATAATTTCCTTGCATTTTCTGGCTGTCTGACAGCCGGTTTATTTTGTGCATGGTTGCTTTATGGAAAGAGTCCGAATCTGACCCGCCCGGTAAAGATAGGTTTAGCAGCTATCAGGGCTGTGACACTCACCCTGATCTTGTGGCTTTTATTTTCCCCGTTAATTAAGCAGACAAGTTATACACTGGAGAAACCAATTGTAGTTATTGCACAGGATAACTCAGAATCTATTGCTGCTTTTAAGTCTGCAGGATTTGATAGTTTGAAATACAGGAAATCTCTTCAGCAGCTTCAGGCTGAGCTTTCTGAGCAATATGAGGTAAGAGCCTATAGTTTTAGCGATCGTGTGGTTAACGGGCTTGATTTTAGCTATAAAGGTAAACTTACTAACGCTGCACAGCTGATCAGTAAACTCAATGATGAACTGCTCAATAAAAACGTCGGAGCGGTAATTATAGCTACTGATGGAATTTTTAACCGGGGGGGAAATCCTGCACAGGAGCTGGCTTTATTGAAAGCGCCGGTTTATACGATTGCTTTGGGAGATACGATTCCTAAAAAGGATATATTGATCAGTTCAGTGAATGTGAATGACCTGGTTTACCTGGATAATGATTTCAGGATGGAGGTACAGGTACTGGCATTTCAATGTGATGGGATTCCAATTCGGCTAACGGTGCTGGAAGACGGGAAAAAAATAGATGAAAAAACTATCCAGGTAAATACAGCTCAATTTTCGAAAAACATTCCGGTTAATTTAAAGGCCTCAAAAATTGGTCAGCATAAATATACCGTTTCATTAGCCCCTGTGGATAAGGAGATTTCCACGAAAAATAATGTTTATCAGACTTTAGTAGATGTAATTGATGCACGTCAGAAGATATTGATCGCTGCAGCAGGCCCGCATCCGGATCTGGCAGCTTTAAAGCAGGCGATCGGCTTAAATAAACATCATGAGGTTTCGGTAGTCCTGAATGATGCGCTGCTGAAGATCGATCCGGAGGCATATGGGTTAATCATTCTTTATCAATTGCCGGATAATCAATTTGACGCTGGTAGTTTTCTGGCGAAAATAAAGACAGCGAAAGTTCCGCTTTGGTACGTGGTGGGCATGCAAAGTAACCCGGGCAGATTTAATCAGGTGCAGCAACAGGTTAGCTTTTCTGGAAATTCCAGCCCTCAATATCAATATAGTGCTATTGATCAAAACCTTTCTGTATTCGATCTGGATCCTGTTTCTCGTAAAGTCATTGAAAATTTTGATCCTTTACAGTCACCAGCTAGCTTGTTTAAGATTTTAGGAACGCAGCAGGTTGTACTGGACCAGCGGAATGGAAAAGCGAAAACTGATCGTCCTCAGTTGTTTTTTATGAATGATAACGGACGTAAAGTGGGATATCTGATTGGAGAAGGTTTATGGAAGTGGAGGCTGTCAGAAGCCCGTGAAAATCCGCAGACTCCTGTATTCAATGACCTGATGGGTAAAGTAGTGCAGTATCTTTCTGTGAAGGATGATAAAAGAAAATTCAAAGTCAGGCCGGTTAAAAATACTTTTGAAGAGAATGATCCGGTATTGCTGAATGCGTCTTTATATAATGATAGCTATCAGCCGGTGAATACACCAGATGTCAAATTGTTATTAAAAGATGAAAAGGGCAAGACTTATAATTTTACTTTTTCCAGGTATGAATCCTCTTATCAGCTGGATGCCGGTGTATTGCCTCCGGGTAATTACAGTTATACTGCCAGTACAACATTCGGTAATCAGCCTTACCAGGATAAAGGTTCATTTTTCGTCAAGACTTTAACTGCCGAATTCCAGCAGACTCTTGCAAATCATCAATTATTGTATCAGTTAGCTAACCAGACCAATGGAAAATTGTATCTTCCAGACCAACTTTTGAAAATTAAGAATGACTTGCTGCAAAGTAACCAGTTGAAAACACTGAGTTATGAGGATCGCAAGTATGAGGAGCTGATTAATTTGAAAAGTTTATTTGTGCTGATTATAGTCATGCTCAGTATAGAATGGTTTGTACGTAAAAGAAATTCGGCACTGTAATAAAGGTTAATTTATGGAATTCACTACCTCTCAGGTTATCGAAATTTTAGGAACCATTGCTTTTGCGATCTCTGGTTCGTTTTCTGCTATACAGCGGCGCCTTGACCCTTTTGGAGTATTGATTATTGCTTTTGTAACTTCTATTGGTGGTGGTACAGTCAGGGATTTGCTTTTGGGCGATACCCCGGTTAAATGGATGAGAGATGTAAATTACTGTTTACTGATCCTGGTCACTTCACTATTAACCATAGTTTTGAAAAGACACCGGAAACGGTTTACTGTAACGCTGTTTCTGTTTGACTCGATGGGGCTGGGGTTATTTACTATTCTTGGGATTCAAAAGGGGATAGCCTTTGGTTTGAGTCCGGGGATTTGTATTGCACTGGGTACAATTACAGGTTGTTTTGGCGGAGTAATCAGGGATACTTTGCTGAATACTATTCCTCTGATCTTTAAGAAAGAGATTTATGCTACGGCCTGTATTCTGGGCGGGATCTTATATTTTACTTTATTGTTTTTTAACCTGAAAGCTGATGTGGCAAAAGTATTGGTCATCGGATTTATCTTTGCACTCAGGGTAGTAGTAGTTCGCTATAAACTTTCGCTGCCGAGATTTGGCTATTAGTCTTTAGGAGCTGCTTTAATGATCACAAAAACATCTTCATTGTCTTTTTTCATGAAGTATTTCTCTCTTGCAAATTTTTCTGCGGTGTTCAGGTTAGTGTTCAGTTCGTTAAGATCTTTTTTCACCTGGGCAGTTTGCTTTTCATAGAAATCTTTTTCTTCCTGCAGCTTGTGTACTTCTGTGCGGTACTCGTATTGCGAGAGCATATCATTCTTGTCAAAGAATAACATCCATACTGCGAATGCTGCGGTAGAGAGAAAGTACTTGTTGCGAAAGATTTCCAGTAATCTGTTCATATAAACAAAGATATAAATTATAAAACAAAAAAGCATAGCCGTTTCCGACTATGCTTTTTCTATTAAAACTGAAAAATCAGCTTATTTTTTCAAGAATTTGAAATCTTTACCAATGAAACGTGCTGCAGAACCTAATTCTTCTTCAATACGTAATAATTGGTTGTATTTAGCTATTCTGTCAGAACGTGAAGCCGAACCAGTTTTGATCTGACCACAGTTTAAAGCTACTGCTAAATCAGCGATAGTTGTATCTTCAGTTTCTCCTGAACGGTGACTCATTACCGACGTGTAACCACTGTTTTGTGCCAATGATACTGCGTTGATAGTTTCAGTCAAAGTACCGATCTGGTTTACTTTAACCAAGATAGAGTTCGCGATACTTTTATCGATTCCTTGTTGTAAACGTTTAACGTTAGTTACAAATAAATCATCACCTACTAACTGTACTTTGTTACCGATAGCTAATGTTAAAGCTTCCCATGCATTCCAGTCATCTTCATCCAAACCATCTTCAATTGAGATAATAGGATATTTATTAGCCCAGTCAACCCAATACTTAACCATTTCGTCAGAAGTTAATTTCTCACCAGATGATTTATGGAAGTTGTAAGTTTTAGTTTTTGAATCATACATTTCAGATGCAGCTGCATCCATAGCAATCCAGATATCTTTACCAGGAGTGAAACCTGCAGTTTCAATCGCTGTTAAAACAGTTTCAATTGCTTCAACATTTGAACCGATGTTTGGTGCAAAACCACCTTCATCACCAACATTTGTTGAATAACCTTTTTTCTTTAATACGTCTTTCAGGTGGTGAAATACCTGAGTTCCCATTTGTAATGCTTCAGAGAAACTGCTAGCTCCCAATGGCATAATCATGAACTCCTGGAAGTCGATTTTGTTATCCGCATGTGCACCACCATTTAAGATGTTCATCATTGGAATAGGTAATGTATTTGCATTTACACCACCGATATAACGGTATAATGGCTGTCTGCTTTCTGCTGCTGCTGCTTTAGCTACTGCTAAAGAAACACCTAAGATTGCATTAGCTCCTAGATTTCCTTTGTTTTCTGAACCATCAAGGTCGATCATCGCCTTGTCAATCAGATTTTGCTCAAAAACGTCGATACCCTGAAGTTCTTTAGCTATTTTCTTGTTCACATTCTCAACGGCTTTTAATACACCTTTGCCCATGTAAACTTTCTTATCTCCGTCTCTTAGCTCAACAGCCTCGTGTTTACCAGTACTTGCACCAGATGGTACAGCAGCACGGCCCATTTGGCCATTTTCAGTGATTACTTCTACTTCAACAGTAGGGTTACCTCTAGAATCGAGGATTTGCCTTGCATGAACATCAATAATTAAACTCATTTTAGTTGTTTTAAGTGTTTTTATCTCCTTAGTGTAAATAATACAATTACCAGGTGATGATCAAAGTTAAAATAAAATTATAAATTATCAGGATTGATTTTCCTATAATTTTATTCCCACTTGAATACCTTCACCGCTACCGCGTATATTCCTATTCCCCAGATCACCATGATTAAAATCTGTTGTTTCACATCCCATAGTCCGGCGCCTTCAAAAGCAACCTGTCTCATCGCGTCATTCAAATAGGTAAGCGGTAAGGCCCTGCTAATTGGTTGAAGCCAGTTTGGGAAATTCTCTATAGAGAAGAACGTACCAGATAATAAAAATTGTGGTAAGGTAATAATATTTGAGATAGGAGGAATAGTGCTTTCACTTTTTGCGATACCAGAAACGACAAAACCGAAGCCCATAAACACAATGACACCGATAGTGGAAAGCAGCAGCATGTTAACCACTGTCGTGAACCCATGGATGAGCGTAAAATGGAAAAAGAAATGGCCGATCAGAATGATAAATAACGCACCAATTAAGGCGAAGCCTATTCTTGCCAGCCCTTCCCCAAGGATAATGCTCGATCTTTTTACCGGAGTGGCAAAAAAACGTTTAATCACCAGGGTTTGTCTTAAACTGAAGAATACGAAAGCTGTTCCAAAAACGCCGGTACTCAATAAAGAGAAACCAAGCTGTCCCGGCAGGATAAAATCTATTGTGCGGTAAGTTCTGCCATGAACAGTACTTTCTTTCAGCTCTGCTACCGATGGCTTCAAATCTTTCGTATTTAAAGTATACATCAGGTTGTTCAGTATCGACTTCAGGATGTTTCCTTTATCCATCGATGCGGAAGTATATTTTACGTTTGCCAGATAAGCTGGTTGATCCACGATGTTTTTATGGACATCAATTACACCAGCAATCGTTCCTTTTTCTAAGCGCTGCTGAAGCTCAACTTCGCTTTTATCAGTAATCAGGTGAACTACAGAAGTGTGTTGCAAGGCGATAATCACTGGGTTCTGCATATCCGATCCTGGGGCTACGGCAAGATCTAATTTAACGCCGCCACCGCCCAGAAAGCCAAAGACCAGGATAAAAATCAGTGGAAAGGCGAGGGTGAAAACTACAGCTGAAGGGCTGCGGGTAATAGATCTGAAACTTGCTTTGGCAAGCGCCAGTGTAGCTTTAGTATTGTTATATGATTTGTTCATTTTTGAGCTCATTTAGCCTTCACGCCATTCCTGGCCTGTAAGATTGATAAATACATCTTCGAGGTTAGCTTTTTTAACTTCTTTTTTTCTTTCGAATCCGCTGCTGATTAATTGATCGATCAGGTTATCGGGGGTGTCAAGTGCAATGATTTCTCCATGCTCTACAAAAGCTACGCGGTCACACAGTTGTTCTGCCTCATCCATATAATGAGTGGTCAGCACAACCGTAGTTCCATTGTTCCTGATGTCAATAATCAGGTCCCATAAATTACGGCGCGCCTGAGGGTCAAGTCCCGTTGTAGGCTCATCGAGGAAAATGATCTTAGGAGAGTTCAGTAATGTTGTCGCAATAGAGAAGCGTTGTTTCTGTCCGCCGGAAAGGGCTTTGAATTTTGCTTTGGCTTTATCCTGAAGGTTTACTTTCTCCAGCATTTCCATCGGTTTGATAGCTACACCATACAGACCAGCAAAGAGTTCCATAAGTTCCACCAGGTTCAGATTGGGGTAATAACCTGCGGCCTGTAATTGTACACCAATAATCCTTTTGATCTCATTGGCATCTTTATCTACAGAAAATCCATCTACTGTGATTTCTCCGGAAGTTTTTTCCCGAAGTGTTTCGATAATTTCTAATGTAGTCGTTTTTCCTGCACCGTTAGGGCCAAGCAGTCCGAAAATCTCATTTTCATAGACGTCGAAACTAATCCCTTTGACTGCTTTGAAGTCAGCATAGTTTTTTACCAGATTACGGACACTGATAATGGTATTCGTTTTATCCATGAGATAAATGTAACAAGGTTTAATGTAAAAAGGATTGATGTGACTCAATCCTTTCTTAAAATGTCGGTAAAATGATGGTTAGAACCGGTGGTTACCAGTCTACCAGCTTAATTCGCCTTTGATCAGTTTCACGAAGTCATCAAACAGATAACGGGAGTCATGCGGGCCAGGTGAAGATTCAGGGTGGTATTGTACCGAGAATGCTTTTTTGCCTTTCACACGAATTCCTTCGATCGACTGGTCATTTAAGTTGATATGGGTGATTTCCACTTTATCAGAACTTCTTACTTCTTCCGGGATTACACCGAAACCGTGATTTTGAGAAGTTACTTCACAGTGGTTTTTAATGATATTTTTTACCGGGTGGTTTAATCCCCTGTGGCCGTTAAACATTTTCATGGTACCAATTCCGTTAGCTTGCGCTAATAACTGGTGACCTAAACAAATACCGAAAAGTGGTTTGTCTGAAGCCAGAATTTGTTTCACAGTTTCAATGGCATAAGGCATTGCCGATGGATCACCAGGGCCGTTAGACACAAAGTAAGCATCAGCTCCCCATTTGTCCATTTCTTCAAAAGTCGTTTTTGCAGGGAAAACCTGTACGTATAAATCTCTTTCGTCGAAGTTACGTAACGTGTTTTTCTTGATCCCGAAATCCAGGGTTGCAACTTTATAAGCCGCATCCGGTGAACCGTAGAAATAAGGTTCCTTAGTAGAAACTTGTGAAGATAGTTCCAATCCGTCCATAGAAGGTACTTGTGCCAATTTAGCTTTCAGTTCTTCGATGTCAGTGATTTCAGAAGAGATAATCGCATTCATTGCTCCCTGATCTCTGATTTTCCTTACTAAAGCACGGGTATCGATATCAGAGATCCCAACGATGTTTTCATCCTGGAAATAGTCCTGTATAGATTCATTTGCTTCTTTACGGCTATAGCCGATGTTGTAATTCTTGCAAACCAGTCCTGCAATCTTAATCGAATCTGATTCGATTTCTTCTTTATGAATTCCATAATTACCAATATGGGCATTCGTAGTGACCATGATTTGTCCGAAATAAGATGGGTCAGTGAAAATTTCCTGATAACCCGTCATTCCTGTGTTGAAACAAATCTCTCCTGTCGTTGTACCAATCTTTCCGGCAGCTTTACCGTGGTAAACAGTACCGTCAGCCAATAACAGGATAGCAGGTAACTTGGTGTAGTTAGTCATCGTAATTAAAATGAAAAATAAAGTTTAAAAAAGGGATTAATGAATGAAGATTTGCGGTTTTGAGGTCGCTATATTGATTAACAAATGTGCTGTTGTTTAACCCGTTCATTTCGGGATACAAAGATAGCTTTTTCATCTTTTAAATCCATATTTTTTTTATCAGGATTGAATTGTTACGTTAGATATCCCTTATATAATTGGTTTTAGGGTAATTTTCTCAATTGAATACCCTAATTTTGCTCCCCTAAAAGCATAAATTTATGTCTATACACAAAGAAGTAAAGCGTATTACGACCCACATTCTGCAAGAGATGAAACAGAGTGGTGAGAAGATATCGATGTTAACTGCGTATGATTATTCCATGGCTACGGTTCTGGATGATGCAGGACTTGATGTTTTACTGGTTGGTGATTCAGCTTCAAACGTAATGGCGGGCCATGAAACTACTTTGCCGATTACACTGGATCAGATGATTTATCATGCACAGGGTGTCGTAAGAGGTGCAACACGCGCTTTTGTCGTAGTGGATCTTCCTTTCGGTTCTTACCAGGGTAATTCTAAAGAGGCTTTAAGCTCTGCAATCAGGATCATGAAAGAATCAGGTGCTCACGGTGTAAAACTGGAAGGCGGTACTGAAGTGGTCGATTCTATTTCCAGAATTATTACTGCTGGTATTCCTGTAATGGGCCACTTGGGTTTAACTCCTCAGTCGATCTATAAATTCGGAACGTACACGGTAAGAGCTAAAGGTGAAGAAGAAGCTGAAAAGCTTAAACTTGATGCTAAGGCTTTACAGGATGCTGGCTGTTTTGCAATTGTATTGGAAAAGATACCTGCTGCGCTGGCTAAAGAAGTCTCTGAAAGTCTTCATATCCCGGTTATCGGAATAGGGGCAGGGCCACATTGTGATGGACAGGTTTTAGTGGTAAACGATATGATCGGTTTAACTAAAGGCTTTAAACCACGCTTTTTACGTCAGTATATTAATTTATATGACGGAATTTTAGGTGCTGCAAAAGCATATATTAAGGATGTGAAAGCGAATGACTTTCCAAATGAAAAGGAGCAATACTAAAAATGTCGGTAACTGATAAAGATGTACTTTTCGAAGATAACCACCTGATCGCGATTTGTAAACGTGCAGGTGATATTGTCCAGGTGGATGAAACTCGTGATGAGCCATTGGAAGATATGGTGAAAAGGTACATCGCCAAAAAATATAATAAGCCTAACAGTGCATTTTTAGGGGTAGTACATCGTTTAGACCGCCCGGTAAGCGGGGTGATCTTATTTGCAAAGACAAGTAAGGCACTGGAAAGAATGAATGCTATTTTTAAAAACAGGGAGGTTAAGAAAACTTACTGGGCGGTTGTACGCAATCGTCCGGCTAATATTTCCGGGACACTGGTACACTGGCTGGTTAAAAACCCAAAAACAAATGTGGTTACGCCGCATAATACCGAAGTTCCGGGAAGTCAGCGTGCTGAATTAAGCTATAGGCTGCTTGGTGAACTTGGTGGATATTATCTGATTGAGGTTGATCCTTTAACAGGGCGCTCTCATCAAATAAGAGTACAGCTTTCTACTTTAGGCTGTCCGATTGTTGGAGATAATAAATACGGCTACCCACGTGGCAGCCGTAAGGGAAGTATTTGTTTGCACGCCAGAAGATTGCAATTTCTTCACCCGGTTAAAAAAGAACCGGTAAATATCTTTGCCAAACTTCCTGTAGATGGATTTTGGGAACGTTTTGAGTCCTTTTAAGGATTCAACGTTCCTTATTTACAGTTTACTGGCGATAGGGTAATATCCCCGTATTTTAAGCCTGCTAAATTGGTAAATACTCTTCGGCCATCAGTTTCCTGCGTTGGGCCGTAACCTTCGAACAATTGGTCTCCTTTTTTGACGAATGCGACTTGTCTGTAAGAAGTTGTCCCTTCAGATTGAAAAGTATAATCTGCAATGATCGTATCTCCTTTAATTATTCCTGCGATAGTGCCGGCATTTTTATCTTTTTCATAAAAATTATAGTTTAAGTTGCCTGCTACTGCGTTTCCTGCAGTAATTAAGGATAGGGAAACTGTGTCTTTGTCTTTAATATAGGCATAGCATACTTTCGCTTTGGAAGCGTTCGTGTCTGGTGTTGTAGCCAGGCTATCTATTTTTTGTTCTGTAGTTTTATTTTGCTGACAGGCAGCAAAAAGTCCTGCCAGGATGGTTAGTGATAAAATTGTTTTTTTCATGCTGGTGTTTTTATGCAGATTTCTCTGCTAAAAATAAGTATATCGATTGTTTAGCACAAGAGTCTGGCCAGAAAAAGAAAATATGGAAAACTTCAGGCTTTATCAATAGCTAGCATACAAGTTAAGTTCTTTTTAATATTGATGTGATAATCTATTTAATTAAAATTACTTTTTTTGTTTTTTGAATAGTTTTATTTTGTCTTTATAATTATTTTAATTGGTTTTGTGTGTAATTAGTTTTTATATTCGATCAATTTAAATTATGTAGATTAATATTTAAGACAACTATGAAGAAAAACTACGCTCTGTTCATTCTGCTATTATTGGGTACAATAGCCGGATGTAAAAAAGATCAATTAAAAAATGTATCCGGAAATCCTGAAGATGTTCGTAAAGTAAACTCTGGTGGAGACGGCCTGTATGACTTATTAGGCTACGGATATGATGCAACAGGGGAATATGGCAATGCAAGTGCCTCAAGATTTAAAGTTATTGATATTGCAAAATTAAAGCTTGAGCAGCCTGACAGGGTTGAAAATAGTCTTGCCCCGGATCAGTACACTACAATAGAATCCGGTGCAAATTCAGAAGATTACTCCCGTGATTTATCCGGTAAATTTAGTGCTTCAACTGACTTTAAGCTTTTTGGTGGAACAGTATACGGATCTTATAAGGATTCTATGAAAGCATCCAGTAAATATTCTTATGCTCACCTCTCGCAGATTAATAAACAAAGATCGGTTAAGGTCAATGCATCCAAAGAACTGATTATAGCTAACTATTTATCAGATGCATTTAAATCCGATATCAATACAATGACTCCGCAGCAATTAGTGGTGGCTTATGGAACTCATGTATTGAGTAATATCGTTTTGGGCGCAAAGCTTGAGATCAATTATCGCTCTACAACCAGCAGCTCAGATAAAAAGAAAGCAGCAACAGCTGGAGCAGCTGCGCATGGGCTGATCAAGTTTTTTTCATTAAGTGCTGATTTTACTTATGATGAAAGTCTGGCTAAAACTAATACTAACCAAACTTTAAGTTACCGTACTGTTGGCGGAGACGGTACTAAAGGGGTAATAGGAGAGGTTGAGCTGGATAAGCCTATCACAAAAGTGAATATTAGCAATTGGCAAAGTACCTGTACTGCGGCAAATGCGACATTAATTGAAATTGTAAGAGACGGAGCTATCCCACTTTCTGATCTGATTAGTGATCCTGCAAAAAAAGAAGCTGTAAGATTATATATTGATCAGTATTTTAGAGATAAAGGAGTAAAAGCGTTAGGGGATGTTCCGGTTTATGTTTATTATAATTCAAGAAACAGTGATCATTATTTCACGCCAGATAATCAGCCAACTATAGGTAACGGTAATTTTAGAAATGAGGGGATAGCTTTTTATGCTTTTTCAGCGCCCGCTACAGGAACAGTACCTATTTATGTTTATTATGATTCAAGATCAAGCGATCATTATTTTACACCAGATAATCAACCCACTATTGGAGGTGGCAGTTTCAGAAATGAAGGTATAGCATTTCACGCTTATTTATCGGCAGGTGCAGAAAGAACTCCGGTTTATGTGTATTATGATTCAAGAAACAGTGATCATTATTTTACACCAGATAATCAACCTACTATAGGGAATGGTGGTTTCAGGAATGAAGGGATTGCCTTTTATGTCCCTAATTAATATAATGCGCAGTTCACAATGAGCTGTAAAAAAGAATGGGGCTTTGAAATTAATCAAAGCCCCATTTTTACGCTGCTTATGTTTACCAGACGTAAGTTGCAACGGCACCTGCCGGCAATGAAGTTTCTACTGTTTTTCCTTGATATTGAATGTTAAAGGTTTTTTCAGCAGTATTCCCATTGACAACGATTAATGCAGTTTTTCCATCTGGTGTCCTGAACGCTACGTTTTGTAAATTAGCAGTGATGTTGGATCCGATCCTGTAAGATCCTGGTCTTACAAATTTAGAGGCATGCCCAATAATGTAATAAGCTACGTTTCTGGTTATCGCAGGAGCTATTGTAATGGCTCCTAAACAATTTTTACATCCTCCGATAGTATGTGGGCCATATAATGGGTCGGCAGCTAAATTCCACTCTAAAACGTTTCTGCTCCAGTTGCGGGTTCCTCCAATTACTAAGGTCGAGACATGCCATTTTAAATCATCATCAAATTTACCTGGCCCGCCAACCCATTGTTCTGTGAAATACAGGTTTTTGTCCGGATGTGCTTCATGCACTTTAGACAATGCGGTGATCTGGCCTCCGTATAAGTGGAAAGCTGATCCATCAACATATTGTTTTGCTTGTGGATCATCCAGGATCGTGATTGGATAATCGGGGCGATCTGCATTATGATCATAAATGATAATCTTTGCTTTAACGCCAGCAGCTTTAAATGCCGGGCCTAAAGCAGATTTAATGAAGATAGCCTGATCTTTTGCTTCCATATACATACTCGGCACATTTCCAGGATGTAAAGGCTCATTTTGAATCGTAATTGCATCAATTGTAATTCCCAGAGCTTTCATCACATGAATATATTTGACCAGATATTTGGCATAAGATTCATAATACTCTGGTTTCAGGCTTCCACCTTTAAAACTATTATTCGTTTTCATCCAGGTAGGAGCAGTCCATGGGGAACCTAAGATTTTAATATCAGGGTTAATGGCCAGAATCCTTTTCAGAACAGGTACTAAATCTGTCATCTCTTTCGCTATAGAAAACTTATCCTGATTAATATCAGTCTGTCCGGCTGGTAATTCATTGTAGGTAAAGTTATCTGCGCTCAGGTCGGAGGCACCGATGCTGATTCTCAGGTAACTTACTCCGATACCATTTTTCTTTGTAGAGAAGAGCTCCTGCAACAAGGTATCTTTCGCTTTTTCATCCAATGCATTGATTAAGCCGGCACTACCACCAGTTAAAGTATAGCCAAAGCCATCAATGGTTTGAAATTTCTGTGTTTCATCAACACTAATTACAGAATTGGCAGATTGAGCTGTCCCAAACTTTAAAGTCGTTGGCTGTTCTTGTAATAAGGCTGATTGATCGCCTTTAGTGAGCCAGTATTTAACTTCACTGCTTGCAGCAGCAGACCGGTTAGGATCTGTTGCTGTTCTTTTTGCTGAACACGCCGATAGCGCAATCGCAAAAGCAAATAAAATATTCTTCTTCATAATTACTGATTGTAAGTGAAATTGATTTTCTGATCCCCAATTTGAACAGTAAAGTCTCCGTCTTCAGTTACTTTCTGACCTTCTGGATTAATGAAACCTAAATCATCAGCAGTAATTTTGAAAGTTACTGTTTTAGTTTCGCCAGCTTTTAACTCTATTTTATCAAAACCTCTTAAACGTTTCACGTCCGGGCTTACTAGCGTGGCAACCAGGTCTGAGGTAAATAACAACACACTTTCTTTACCTGCAACTTTACCGGTATTGGTAACATCCACAGAGATTGTTAAAGTTTCTCCTTTTTTCAAAGCAGCAGTACTTAATTTAACCGGGCTGTATTTGAAAGTTGTATAACTCAAACCAAATCCGAAAACATACTGAGGGTTGTAATCTGCATCGTAGTTATAAACACCTTCTGTAGTTGAACGTGATTCAGATGGTTTATGGTAATAGATAAACAAAGCATTTGGATACTGTGGGTAAGTATAAGGCAATTTACCTGATGGATTTACTGTACCTAAAAGAATATCAGCAATAGCGTCACCACCAAAATTACCTGGTAAATAACTTTGTACTACAGCACTCATTTTTTTCTCAAACTTAGAAATCACTCTTGGACGTCCTTCATTCAACACTAAGATGATTTTTTTACCGGTAGCAGCAAGTTTCTGTGCAAGTTCAGTTTGAAGATCTGAAAGGTAAAGGTCACTTAAGTTGCCTGGAGTTTCTGTGTAAGAGTTCTCTCCTAAACATAATACAACTACATCCACATCTTTAGCCGCTGCAATAGCTGCATCTAACTGATCTGCGTATTCTTCAAAGTATTTGCCATCCATTTTATAGCTTACACCCGGTACATAAGTCACGTTTTCTTTACCAGCTTTATTTTCTAAAGCTTTCAGGATCGTATGGTATTTAGCAGCAAATTCTTCTACTTTTTCTCCTTGCCATGAATAAGTCCATGCGCCATTCAAAGTTCTCATTGAATTTGCGTTAGGACCAGTAACCAGAATCTTAACGCCTTTGTTCAATGGTAAGGCCTGCTCTGTATTTTTTAACAATGTAATAGATTCCGCTGCTGCCTGATAAGAAGCCAGTTCAAATTCTTTACTGCCAAACTTAGGATAATCTTTAGGGTTGGTGGTTGGTTTGTTGAAAAGGTCTAAGTCAAACTTTACCTGTAAGATTCTTCTTACCGCATCATCGATACGGCTTTCTTTAACTTTACCTTCTTTAACTAAAGCAATCAGGTCATCACAGAATGGCTCATAGTTATAAGCAACCATTGACATATCAATACCTGCATTAATCGCAATTCTTACTGCATCTTTATTGTCTTTGGCCACATGGTCTCTTTTGTAAAGATTCTCAATATCTCCCCAGTCTGTTACTGCTAAACCTTTGAAGCCTAATTCTTCTTTTAATAACTTAGTGATCAGGTTATAGTTTGCATGCACCGGAACACCATTGATAATTCCAGAGTTAATCATGATAGTTTTAGCACCTGCCTGAATAGCTGCCCGGAAAGACGGTAAGTGATATTCTCTTAAAGCCTGATCAGAAATATAGGCAGGAGTTCTGTCTTTACCTGAAATGGGTACCTGGTAACCTAAAAAGTGTTTAATCGAAGAAGCTACACGGTATGGATTAGAAACATCGTTGTTATCTCCTTCCAGACCTTTTACAGCCTGAACACCCATTTCACTTACTAAATAAGGATCTTCTCCGAAACTTTCCCATTGACGAGGGAAGCGTGGATCAGCACCTAAATCCAATAAAGGTGAGAATGCCCATGGAATGGAGCTTGCGCGAGTTTCATAAGCTGTGATTTCGGCGCCTCTGCGAACCAGGCTTCTGTTGAAAGTTGCTGCTTGTCCGATTTGCTGCGGGAACATTGTTGCACCTGCGGTATAAGTTTCGCCGTGAATAGCATCGATACCATAGATGACAGGAATACCATTCTTGGTTCCTTTCATCGCTGTTTGCTGGATTTTACTGATGATTTCATACCAAACTTTAGGTGTTCTTGCTCTATTATTTGATGTATTTAATACTGACCCTAGTTTATATTGAATCAGTGCTTTTTCCATTGCTTTTTGATCCAGAGAGAAAGGCTCATCGCTGGTATAGCGATCTTTACCAGTTCCGATAACGTCTAACGTTATCTGTGCCATCTGACCTACCTTTTCTTCCAGTGTCATTTTCTGGAGCAGGCTTTCTACTTTTGCATTATTCTTTGTTTGTGCATCGGCTATTCCGTAAGAGAGCATTAACAAAAGAACAGAGAGGGGTTTTCTTAAATACATCTTAATTGTTTATTTGGGCTTAAAAATTGAAGGCAGCCTGAGCTGCCTTCGGGATCAATACTAAAAATTTTGTTAGTAACCAGGGTTCTGGGTCAGGTTCCCGTCTAATTGTATTTCATTAAATGGAACCGGGAATAATAATTTGGTTTGACTTACATTGTAATTCAATGGTTTTCCATCAGGGCCAACTTGTTTATTCATCAGGTCAATGGTGTATTGTTTACCGAATCTTAAAAGGTCATTCCAACGGTTACCTTCAAATGCTAATTCCATTCTTCTTTCATTCAAAATGGCAAGCGCAACATCATCTTTTGAAGTTACTGTGATAGGAGCAAGTGAAACTCTGGCTCTGATCTGATTAACTAAAGGAATTGCTGCTCCTGTTTGACCTAATTGGTTCAAGGCTTCAGCTTTTAACAGGATGATATCTGCTAAACGCAGCAGTATCGTGTTATCTGTACCACCACCATATTGTGAAATATTGGTTTTCCATTTATACAGGAAAGGAATTGTGCCATAAGCAGCGGTATATGGTGTTGGAATAGGATCTCCGGCAGCCAGACCATCTGCGCCAATAGTTGCCTGATAAACTGATGAGTTCAAACGTATATTATCGTTTTGAGATTTATATAAGTTAACCAGGTCGTTTGTTGGAAGGTTGAACTTATTGAAAGAGTAAGTACCAAATTTCGCAGGTAAGAATAAAGAAACATTGTAACTGGTAAAACCACTTGCAGAAGAGTGCTGAATCTCAAATATCGATTCAGACGTGTTCTTGGTACCATCAAATAAAGTAGCAAAATTAGGAACCAGTGCATATTTTCCTGAGTTGATTACCTTATTGCTATAGTCCAGACTTTGCTGATATTTTCCTTCTTGTGCATATACTTTAGCTAATAAAGCTTGCGCGGAACCTTTAGTGGCATGGCCAACTGAAGCTGCGGTAAGCGGCAGGGCAGTTTCTGCATCTATCAGGTCTTTCTCTATTTGTGCATATACTTCTGTTGCTGCGTTTCTGGAAGGTTTAGCAGGAAAATCAACAGTTGACAAAATCAAGGGCACATCACTGTAGGTAGTTACCAATTGGAAGTAATCCAGTGCTCTTACAAATTTAGCTTCACCCAGAATCTCTTGTTGTCTGTTATCTTTAAATTGTTCTGCTGCAATTTTAGGTACATAATCCAGTACTATATTCGCTGCATAAATATCCTGGTATAAATTCTGCCAGTTACGGGTTGCATTTCCGTTTTGTGGGGTAAGCTGAAAGTTATCAATCGCAAAGTTGTCAGGGTTATCACCGCCTGCGTAACAGTTGTCTGCACGGGCATCACCATTGGTAATATAATCCCAAACCCAGTATTGATTGGTTAAAAAGGCTTGCTGATAAACCCCAACGAGGCCGCCTTCGGCATCACTCGCAGTTTTGTAATAGGTTCCGGCGGTGCCTTGTGAGATTGGTTGTTTATCTAAAAAGCTTTTTTTACAAGAGCAGAGCAGACCGATCGATCCGCACATCGCAATGGTTAATATTTTATAATAGTTGTTCATTTCTTAAAATTTAGGATAGGATTAAAAAGATAGATTCAGACCTGCTGTGTATGTTTTTGTTTGCGGGTAAGTACCGTAATCTATACCCACAGCAGTAGAGCTTGGTGCACCAAGTTTACCGTCTTTCTGATCGCTTGAACTGGCATTGTTTACTTCAGGATAATATCCTTTGTATTTTGTGATTGTCCATAGGTTCTGAGCTGTAGCATATACAGTCAACTGTATGCCTTGCTTATCAAACAAGCTGTTTTTAATCCTGTAACTTAACGTGATTGATTTTAAACGGACAAATGAACCGTTCTCAATAAAGCGTGATGATGGAAGTGTATTGGTTGTACCTGCAGTGTTTATACCGCCAAAAAATGCACCTGGGATATCAGTAATATCACCTGGTTTTCTCCAGCGATCTAATACGGCAGCACTTGCATTAGCTGTGGAAGACATAGATTCAGTTTCTACTCTTGTTGCATTGTAAACTTTGTTTCCGGTAACGGCATCAATTAAGATATCCAGGCTTAAGCTTTTATAGTTAAAACTATTGGTAAAGCCATATACACCTTTTGGCAAACCACTACCAAGATAAGTTTCATCGGCAGCTTCTGGTTTTGCAGTGATCGTTCCATCTGCTTTTCTATACAATGCATTTCCATTGGCTGGATCAACACCTGTGTATTGGTAACCGTAAAACGCGCCTAATGGCAGACCATTTTTAACAATTGACAAGTTAGTGTTGTTTCCATTACCACCAAACCCTATACCACCGAATGGGAAGGTCTGGTCTACGTTATTACCTTTGCTATCCAAGATCTGCGGCATACCGTTTACAGAATTTTTATTGAAGGATGCATTTAAGTTAGCAGTCCATGAGAAATCTGTTTTTGCGATTATTCTGCCTGTTATTGAAAATTCAATCCCTTTGTTCGAGATATTACCTGGTAAGTTGTAATAACCAGTATTTGCATTACCCGAAATTGCAGTAGGGAAAGTTACCGGGAAAATGAAGTTAGTTGTTTTTTTATCATAGTAATCAGCACTGAATGCTATTCTGTCATTCAATACAGCTAGATCAAAACCAATATTTAATCCTTTAGTACTTTCCCATTTCAGATCTGGATTACCGAATGGGTTAGCTGGTCTGTATCCTGAAGCACTGTTACCTCCAAATAAATAGGCTGAAGGATCCAGTGAGCTATAGCTATTGTACAGTGTTTGAGGTAAATTACCTACTTCACCATAACCTGCTCTTAGTTTAAGGTCTTTGATGACTGTATTTTCTTTCAAAAAGTCTTCGTTTGAAATACGCCATGCTCCTGATACCGCCGGGAAATATCCCCATTGATTGTTAATACCTGCTCTGGATGATCCATCAGCTCTTAATGATGCTGTTAACAGGTACTTATCATTATAACCGTAATTGATACGGCCAAAGTAAGAGTTACTTGTCCAGTCTGTTTTAAAAGTGGAAATCTGTTTATTCGCACTTGCAGCATTTAGGGTCTTTATTCCAGCTGGAAAACCTGTACCGTATAAATAGCTGTTCGTGTATTTTTCTTCTATAGCTGAGGTACCCACTACAGCAGTAATGTTATGTTTTCCGTTAATTACTGTAGAGTAGGTCAAGGTATTATCCCAGGTATAACGGAAGGTTTCATTGGCTGTATTAGTTCCTATACCATTTACCTGGCTTGCTCCCTGGTTGGTTAGGGGATTAACGAAGGTATCATTGTTATAGTTGTTTAATGAAATCCCAAATTGTGAACGGTATTTGATGTTAAATGGCAAAGTGATTTCAGCATGTGCATTTCCCAATAAATTGTTTTTTACATAATGGTTTTCATTACTGTAGATATCATCCAGTGGGTTAGATACGTTATCTGTGTTCGCCTGGTATTTACCACTTGCATTGAAGATTGGAAGGATAGGAGGCGCATAAAGTGCACCGAGTATGGTTCCGCCGCGGTTAGCAGACTGGTTATCATTCACGGTACGTCCGTCGGTTCTGTTGTAGGCAATATTAGTTCCTACAGATAACCATGGTTTTAGTTTTTGCTCTAAACTCAGGTTGGTAGAATAACGTTTAAAGTTTGTACCATATACAATCCCGTCTTGTTGTAAACGGCCTAATCCTAAATAGAAAGTACCTTTGTCAGTACCACCAGATACGCCTACATTAATTCCACTTTGATTTGCACTACGGTAAGTCAGATCCTGCCAGTTGTTATTAGCTGTGAAATTGGCTGGAAATGCAGGTACATTTTGTCCTTTATTAGTATACTCATCACTAATCAGGTCTTTGTACTGATCAGCATTCAGCATATCTAATTTTTTAATGATTTGCTGTTTACCAGCATACATGTTTACTTCGACCTTAGTCTGCCCGCTGGTTCCTTTTTTAGTCGTAATCAATACTACACCATTGGTTGCGCCTAATGAGCCATAGATTCCGGCAGCAGAGGCGTCTTTTAGTACGCTGATTGATTCAATGTTGTTAGGGTCAATACTTTCAGTGTTCCTTACCACAACTCCGTCTACAACGTAAATTGGTTCAGAACCGTTTGGTGAGGATACTCCACGTATTCTTACGCTGAAATTACCACCACCTGGTGCGCCTGATGCATTGAATACTTGTACTCCGGGAGCTTTTCCTGCAAGAACTTCAGAGGTATTGATGATTGGGCGTGCGCTTACATCTTTAACACTGATGGTAGAGATCGCTGAAGTAATATCTTTCTTTTTCTGCGAACCATAACCTACCACAACTACTTCATTCAGTTCTTGATTTGAATCTGTTAAAGTGGTGTTAATATTTGTTCTGTTGTTGATGGCTTCCGAAATCGTTTTATAGCCTATAAATGAAAAAGTAAGTGTGCCGTTTCCTGGAGCAGATAAAGTGTAGATACCATCTTTATTGGTCATCACTCCGTTGCTGGTGCCATCGACTTTAACGGAGACTCCCGGTAAAGGCAGGCCCTGATTATCTTTGACTTCACCTTTTATATTGATGTTCTGTGCCATGGCTACAGAGATCCCGCATAAAAGACAAATGATTAAAAGAGTAAAATTTTTAGTCATGATTGCTTATTTAGGTTTGTATTTGATTGTTAAAGTTAAGGGCTAATATCTGTTAAAAACAAGATATTAAACAAATATTTTTTATATAAATATCTGATATATAGGTGTTTACGTTGATGTTGATACGCTTCAATACCGTAGCTTAAATAACGGTTTGTAGCTGATTTACAGGGCATAGAGAAAGATATGCCGTTCATTGCTTAGCATAAACGATACGCTCTGATACCCTTGAAGAATTAATCTGATTTTAATGGCTTTTATTCAAGTACAAGTTGACTCCAGCCGTTTTTGCTGGTCTTTTTTAACACCGTTTTTCTTTCTTCCATCAGGAGTTTGATTTTGGAACCATAAGTCCAGCAGGTACTTTGGCGAATATTCAGGATTTCAGCAAGCTTGTGAGAAGAGATTTTTCCTTTGCTGGAGTAAATTAGGAAAATCATATAAAATGCTTTATTGATTGGTATACGGGTATTCTGGAAAACGGTATAGGCGGTCACTGATTCTTCGTATCCGCATTTGCTGCATCTCCTGCTAAAAGCAATGTGCCCGGTATAGAAATGAGTGTTTTTACATTTACGGCAGCTATAACCGTCTTTCCACTTGAGGTCGGATAGAAACAGATTACAGCTGTCTTTGTCAGGGTATATTTTACTGAATTCTTCGAAATCAACGTCGGCAGACATCACCCGGTCACGGGTTACTTTTTCCACGTTAGTTTGTAATTCCTGATTATCTTGTTCCAGCAGAACATTCATTCTGGATATTTCTTCGGCCTGTTGCTTCAGCCTGTCATTTACTTCAAGCAGTTCTGCATTTTTGGCTTCAATGATAAGTGATTTATGAAATACTTCTTTTGTACGTTCTTCTACTTTAGTTTCCAGCTGCTGGTTTAAGGTGTCTTTCAGCTTCACATTTTCTGCCATCTGACTGATCATCTGGCGTTGTACTTTTTCTTTCTTGTTTTTAAGTATCCGGAGTTTGTCGCCAATGGCAAAAGATAAAAATACCATCTCAAGGACAAAACAGAAACTCAGGCTATAATAGCTGATTACACCAAAATTTAGCCAGGAAAATCCAAGCATAATAAGGAATTTCAGGGTAAAGCCAAAAAACAGGAAGCTGTAGCCTAAAACAAAGAAACGGGCAGGTTTATACCCCTGTTTGTAAATGTAAATACCAGTATAGAAAGCTACCGTCAGTGGAATAAATTCCAGGAATTTGTAAGTGAATAAGGATTGATCTATCAATAGACAGTAGAGGAACAGGACTGTTCTGATACTGATTATATAAAGTATAAACTTGTTTAATTTCGGTGCATTGGCTTTTACAAAGAGTAATTCTTTGGTAAACATCAAGGCGAATATACTGGTCGCGTACAATGCAAATGCATAGGCAATCTGGTTCCATCCAGTAGCAGAAGACCATAAATACTGATAGGCGATACCGTCTGTACTCATTTCAAAAAATCCTACACTCAGATTATACAGTACATAATAGAGGTATTGTCTTTGCCGCATGGCAATAAACATGATCAGGTTGTAGAAACTAAAGACCATGATCATTCCATAGAAAATACCAAAATAAAAATACTCGTCCAGCGCATAAGAGATAAACCAGTCTACATTTCTGAGTACAATAATAGCATCAGAAATTTGTGAGGATTTAAATTTGAAATAATAAAGCTGCGTTTCATCGTTATCATTATTGATGTACAGCTCGAAATTTTTATGATGAAGTTCGCGTTGGTCAAAGTTGAATTGATCACCAAATTCTTTGATTTTATAGTGCCCGTCTTTTTGGGGCAAATAAGCGGTTACGTGATCTATGGTCTGATCGAAAAACTCAAGCAAGTATTTTTTAGTGGCTTTGCTATTATGTTTAATCTTAATTCTAAACCAGTAGGTTGCTTTCAGATCGGTAGTTTGTGGTGTGCTTTTTAAGCTTTTTATAAAATGCTGATCAAAATCTTTACTGCTTATCTTTTCAAAGCTAAGTTTGTTTTGTGAATCTTTGAACCACTCTATTTCACCGAAATTAAAGATGTGCTGGTTAATATTGTCATTTATGCTCACTGTTTTTTGCGCATAAACAGCCGGGCTAAAGACAAGCAAGAGGATTGCTGTTAGTAAGGTATGTAAGCGTGAGAGTGTGAACTGGTTAAACATAAATGAATAAGAAAGCCCTTGGCATCTGGTATGAAAACAAAGATAGGATTAATTTGATTTCAAATCTGCAACGTTATTGCATATGTCTGTATATGGTCTATATTTGCAAGCATTAACACAAATTTTAAGGAGATATGAGCATAGCTACCATAATATGGAACCCCGGTGATTCACTAATAGATTTAGGTTTTTTTGCTTTAAAGTATTATTCCTTGTTTTTTCTGCTTGCTTTTGTTTTTAGCTATATCGTAGTCAAAAAACAATTTATTAAGTATGGAATTGATGTTGAACTGATGGATTCCCTAACCATTTACGCTGTTTTAGGGACATTGATTGGAGCCCGTCTGGGGCACGTCCTATTTTATGACTTCGCTTATTTTTCTCAGCATCCGTTGGAGGCCGTTCTTCCGGTTACTTTTACACCGCATTTCCGCATTACTGGTTTCCTGGGCCTGGCGAGTCATGGTGGTGGAATAGGAATTATGCTGAGCTTAATCTTATTTAGCAGAAAGTTCAAGGTGAAGTTATGGTTTCTGTTAGACCAGGTAGCATTGGTAGTACCATTGGCAGGTACTTTTATCCGTTTGGGTAACCTGATGAATTCAGAAATTATTGGTAAGCCAACTGATGTAAGCTGGGCTTTTATATTTCTTAGAGATGATCATATCCCACGCCATCCGGCGCAATTATATGAGGCTATCGCCTATTTATTGATTTTTGGTTTTGTTTACCTGATGATGAAGAAATACCCGGGAGCTTCTGGTTTTTATTTTGGAATGGTCATCTTCCTGATCTTCTGTTTCAGAATTGCCATTGAATTTATTAAAGAGGATCAGTCTGCTTTTGAGGCGGGAATGCTTTTAAATATGGGGCAATTGCTGAGCATTCCTTTTATTTTAACGGGTATGGCTATTATGTACCTTAAAAAAGGGAAAGAAGAGCAGACACCGATGAAAGAAGAAGTCACTAAATTGAAAACTGCTAAGCAATAGCAGTTTTCAATTTAGTTCTGTTATTTAACAATGAGGTTAGCAGTATACACAGTAAAAATCCGCCAAAGGCTAATCCTGCGCCTACATATTGTGGAGAGGTAAAGCCATAGGCTGCAATTGGCATGCCGCCTAAAAATGCACCTAAAGCGTTTCCTGTATTTGCACTGGCCTGCATAGAAGAAGAGGCTAACATTTCTGCGCCTTTTGCTGCGCCAATCATCAGCATTTGCATAGGTGCAATTACTGCGAAGGCCAGTGCGCCTGTAATGAAGGTCAATAAAATAGCTGCAATTTTA
The DNA here is from genome assembly GCF_040547305.1 of Pedobacter sp. UYP1. NCBI lineage: Bacteria > Pseudomonadati > Bacteroidota > Sphingobacteriia > Sphingobacteriales > Sphingobacteriaceae > Pedobacter > Pedobacter sp. UYP1. The sequence goes on from NZ_JBEPPL010000002.1 coordinate 855,794, forward strand.
ATATGGCTCAGTAAGGCAACCAAAATCAGCGTAACAATCATGGCCAATAATAAATAACTGGTTGTTTTGAGTGGTGAAAATTTGTCTGCCAAACGGCCACCAATAAAGTTACCGACTGCCATTCCCAAACCCGCAATAACCATAATGGGAGTGATCATATTACTGCTGAAATGTGCAACCTCTGTCATCAATGGGGCGATATAACTGATCCAGGCAAATAAACCTCCGGTGCCTATCGCAGAAATTCCGATAATGATCCAGAGTTCTGGTTTTTTAAATACTTTAAGACTGTCTGAAAACTTGGTTTCTGATTGTGATGGGAGTACAGGTAACCATAATTTAATACTTGCTGCGGTAATCAAGGCAATAACAGAGACTAAAAGGAAAGAAATTCTCCAGCTCACATTATGACCAATAAATGTACCCAGAGGTACGCCGATTATATTCGCTATCGTAAGGCCGGCAAACATGACTGATACTGATTTTGCTTCACTTCCGGGGTCGGCCAATCTGCTGGCGACTACTGCGCCGATACCAAAAAATGCACCATGTGGTAAGCCAACCAGGAAACGTGCTACAAGCAACAGTTCGTAAGTAGGCGCAAAGCTGAATAAGATGTTACCGCTGGCCACCGTAATCATGAGTCCGATCAAAACCTTTTTAGGAGGGTATTTTCCAAGGACGGCAACCATTATCGGAGCTCCGATAATCACGCCTAATGCATAAATGGAGATTAAGTTCCCCGCTGAGGGAATACTGATGCTGAGGGTTTTAGCGACATCCGGCAATACCCCCATCATCATGAATTCTGTCATTCCCAGGCTGATGCCACCCAGGCAAAGTGTGATCAGACTTATTTTTGTATTGGTAATTAGCTTCAGTAATTTCATATTGGCCGCAAAGATAAGATTGTTAGAGCCAATTGTATGGTTTACAGATTTATATGATATGGATATGAAATTTCTATCAGATCTTCTATCAGCTGATCCCAGTCTTCCAGTTCGTTAACCAAAGAAGAAACCATGTCTTTAGTCAGTGGTTCCTGATTAAATATCCGGGTGACAGTATCCAGTGGAATTCCGCTTTCTGTGTAACTTCCTTTGAAATAAGCTGATGCCCATTTAATATAGGTAGCAGGTTCTGCGTCCAGCGGACTAAGCAGTTCTGCTGAATGGTCGTCATTTTCGGCAGGGATTCCTGTTTTCCAGGGTTGACCGTTTAATTGCCATACTGAGAATGTTGTTCCGGCAGAATTTACAGGTTCCCCAAAAATGAATTCATGGAATACCTCAGGAAGCTGATCAGTTAATTTGTCCTTTTCCCCTTGTTCTGTTTCAGAGAAATAACCATTAATTACGGCTCCTTCATTTCTGAATAAAACCAGGAGCTGATCACCTTCTCCGTTGCGCATTTCAAAAAATTCCTCATCTTCACTCCATTGACTATTATAAGAGTGGTAGCGATAAGTCCAGTCCTGGCAAAGTATGGCATCTAATACGGCCATAGCTTTGCAGGCGGATTGTAGTTTTTTGTTGTCTGGCAACAATTGAAGGTCTGATGTATTGATCATAAATATTTAAATAGGGTTTCTAGCCCTGAATTCCTTTTTTGCCCTCCACAGAGATATCTGATCCTTCTGCCAGCATCACTGAAACTGGTTGCTGATGGTTCAGACAGTCGAATTGCGGACCATAAGTATGTGCAAAATCTACTGCAATTTTAAACTCTTTAACTTTATATTGTGCCCATTTAGGGTGTTTTACTTCGTATTCGTTAGTTTGTGTTTCATTACATTTGGTATAACCCCAATAATGACCGGTAATGAATTCGGCTTCACTGTCTGGTAAAATTTCAGACAAGGCTTTATTCGCTTTTACAGAGAATACCTGCCATTCATTTTTACATCGCCAGCTATATTCTACTTCGCGCTCATCCTCAGTTTCAGACCACCTGTGGGTCATTGGCATGGCTTCGTAATGCTCATGATAAACGGTATTAGCTACTACGGAAAGCGCAAATTTAGGAACTATTTCCTTAATGAAGACTACGCCGCGTTTGACGGTGTCGCCTTCTGTGTACTTCACGTAGAAACGCAGGTTAACCTCTTCAAAATTAGCATGAAAAGGAACGCTGAAGCCCAGTAGTTTAGTGTTTTTAAAAAGGAAACCTATTAAACTTACGTAACAGGTGTCGTTCCAAATGTCCAGTTCCGTACCTGCTGGCAAGTAAGGACGTAGGATTTCTTGATCGATGGCATAATTAGCAATTGCTAACTTTCTCCATTCTGCGGTTAAAAAACTCATTAAAGGTTTGGTCTAAATTGATTGATAGACCAAAGTACTAAACCTAAATGATATTGAGGTACTAACATTGAAATAACCTGTCATTCGAATTTCACTATTTCGGCATTATTTTGCTTTTTTTAGTTAGAAGACAGTGAATGAGTGACTTGTTTAATCACTAATTGTCCTTCATTTATTTTTACATATCCATAATTATAGCAGTAAATGCACATTTCTCCATTTTGTTCATTTAATTGGTGTGTGAAAAAGCTAAAATTAAAACCCGCCGCAGAAAGCATATAGGGTGTCGAGATTCTGGTTCCCTGTTCAACAAATTTTTCCAGAATACTGGTGTTTTTTCTCAGAATACTATTGATCTTTTTGAAATACTGCTCCCGGTTCCTATTCCTGTCATTGTTATAATGGCACCGGCAATAGTCATCGCAAAATTTTTTATCTGTACGCCCTTTGAGTATAGTTCCGCAATCCTGGCAATATTTCATAAGCGCAAATTAATCTGTTTTTGTTAGTTTATGGTTAAATATTTCTCTTTTTAATATTTGTTTAGCCGATAATAAACGTTTAATGAACGACTAATAAATATTCTTATTCTCATATTTGGTTTAATAGTCAGCGATTCTATTACAGTGAAAACTTCTTGTGCTGTATTAGGATTTCTGATTTCTGCTATTTAAAAGATAAAATATGGATAGAGTAAGAAACAGTGTGCGTTTAATTGGTTATGCGGCTACGGACCCGGTAATTGTTAGTTTTATTACAGGGAAAAAGATGGCCAGGCTGGGTATTGGGGTACATGAGTTTTTCAAAAATGGTTTGGGAGAAGCGGTAGATCAAACTCAATGGTTTAATCTGATTTTCTGGAATCAGAAAGTGGAGCTGGTAGAAAATATCGTGAAAAAAGGTATGGCCATGCAGGTTGAAGGGAAGTTGAGTGCTCAGACTTATACAGATAAGAATGGTGATCAGAGGTACACAACCGAAATAATAATCCATAAGCTTGAAATAGTTGACAAGTATGAATTATAAGGTGACTATTCCCTCTGTCTGCCGGAGATAGAGGGAATAGTTTTTTTAGAAATTAATATTGAGCCCTCCGTAAAAACTTCTGGTTGCAGCAGGATTGAAATATCTTCCTCCGGCAGCATTCAGGTCATTACCAAGGCTGTAGTTTTGATTGAGCAGGTTGTCGGCTCCGGCGAAGATTTCTACCTGCGTGTTTGCAATATGCAGTTCTTTCCAGCCGATTTTGCTTTGTATCAGGTGGTAGTCTCTGGCATAAATAGTATTGGCATCGGTTAGCGGAATTCTTGAGGTATAGTTGTGCTGGAGGAAAATATAGAATCCTTTTGGAAGTTGCAGATCTATGGAGGTGACGATCACGTTTTTTGGAACACCGGTAAGATCTTTTCCGGAAAGGTCTATTGTACGATCCAGGTAATGATCGAATTTAAAACGACTCAGTGTATAAGCACTATTAATTGACAATCCTCTTATAGTTGTATTTTTATTTGGCAGAATTAACCATGCTGATGCAGAGGCTTCAAGTCCCCATTGCTTTGTTCCGCCTGCATTAATGAAAAACTCTGTAGCATTTTCGTTTAGTCTTCTTACTATTGCGTTTTTTAGCTGGTAGTAAAAGCTGTTGAGATCCAGGGATACCCTTCGGTTTTCTGTCTGGTATCTGATACCTGTTTCATAATTCCATCCACTCTCTGGCTGTAAGTCAATATTGATCACATTGTCAGATGCCCTTATTTCGGCAAGTGTTGGTGGTGAATAACCCCGGCTAACGGATCCGCGTAAGGATAACTCTTTATTTAGCAAGTAGGAGAGTGCTGCTCTTGGCATAAACTGCAAGTCAAAATTCTTGGTTTTCTGAGGATCAGGGACAGGAGCTATACGTTCATATTTGTATTGATATAAGTTCCCGCTGACTGAAAATTCGAGTAAAAACTTTTGAAAGATATCCACATTTAAATGTGCATAACTAAAATTGGTTGCAGCTTTTAGTCGGTCTGAAGCTTGTAAGTTGCCTGGGGTTCCATAGTCATTATCTTTGTTATTGATGTTTGAGGCCGTTTTGGCGGCTTCTAAACCTAAATTGAACCTCCATGTTATATCCTCTGATTTTTTAAAGTATTCCACATATGTTCGAATTCCGATTGTGAATTCTTTACGGTGTTCATAATTTGTAAGGAATGGATTCTTAAAATCTGTATAAGAAGTAAAAGCAGAAAGGACATGTTTAAACTGTGAATTTAATTGCCAGTTGTTCGTTACACCTGCATAAAATGTCTTGCTGTAAATTCCTGCTTGCTGCTCTGCCGGACTTCTGGTTTTACCAAATGCCGGTCTTGCAGCTTTTGGGTTTAATTCATACTCTGCAGCTGTTAGCCCTCCTGGAGTTTCATACTGCAAATCACTGTAGAATAATAGAGCTTTCAGATTTGATTTCGGTGCATAGTCCCATTTTTGATGTATCTGGAAGTATTTCCTTTCCATTTTGCTATGATCCCGGAAACCATCGCTTCTCTGATAAGACTGGTTAATACTGAGGGTGTAATTTTTCCATCTTTTACCTAAATTCAGATTTTCATGGAATAAGCCAAATGAGCCGCCAGTAAGATTTAAGGAAAGCTGGGTGCTGTCTGTCGTCAGCGTATTGGGAGCTATCAACACAACGCCTCCCGAATTAGCACCATAAATGCTGCTTTGAGGGCCTTTCAGGATTTGAATATTTTGTATGCCAGACAAGTCCAGCGCATTCAGGTAGCTGTTGCCACCCGCATCAGTCAAGGGAAATTCGTCAAAATAAATCTTAACATTCCTGATTCCGAAGGGAGAACGTAACAGACTTCCTCTTATAGATAACCTGTAGCTTCCCGGAGAACGTTCTTCCATACGTACTCCTGATATGGTATTTACAGCAGTGACTAAGGAACTGTTTGGTTGCTGATCAAAGGTTTTTTTGTCTAAAATAGCAACAGCCCCTGTTGTTCTTAACAAGGGCTGCGTAGAAAAATAAGGACGAATAATAACCTCTTCAAGTTTCTTGGTTGTATCTGGTTTAATCTGACTAAAACCCTTTAAAGTTAAGGTCAGAAGTAGGAGCGTAATGAATTGCTTCATCTATTTGGCCGCGACTCTCCAAACCACACCACTTACATCATCTGCAACTAATAATGCGCCGTCGTTTGCAACAGCTACACCAACGGGGCGACCATAAACTTCGCCTTTAGCTTCGTCTGCAATGAAACCTGTTAGAAAATCTTCTAATTTTCCGGCTGGCTTCCCATCTTTAAAAGGGATAAAAGCTATTTTGTAACCTGCCAGTACTGAGCGGTTCCATGAGCCATGCTGACCAATGAAAGCTCCATTCAGGTATTTTTCAGGAAACTTTTTAGCCGTATAAAATGTCAGCCCTAAAGAGGCAGTATGTGAACCAACTGCAACATCAGGAACAAGAGCAGATTTAACCAGCTCAGGATGCTGGCCTTTTAATCTTGGATCTTCATGCTGACCGTAGTAAGAATATGGCCAGCCGTAAAAGCCTCCTGGCTTAACACCAGTGATATAATCAGGTACAAGATCGTCTCCAAGTCCATCGCGTTCATTCACGGCGGTCCATAACACATTGGTAACAGGTGCCCAGGCCACACCTACGGGATTTCTTAATCCTGCTGCATATATTTTTTCACCCGTTCCGTCAAGATTGACTTCCAGAATATTAGCACGGCGTACTTCGTGTTCCATGCCATTCTCACCTGCATTGCTCCCAGATCCTACTGTAATATATATTTTAGAATGATCAGCATTGGTAATCAGATTTCTCGTCCAATGATTGTTATATCCACCTGCAGGCAACTCTACAATTTTTTTGCCTTTCGCAGTAATTTTGGTGTCACCAGTTTTGTAAGGATATACATAAAGGCCATCAGTATTGGCTACATAAAATGAGTTACCAATAATCAAAACGCCGTAAGGCTGATCCAGTCCAGATAAAAGGGTTGTCTGTAAGTCAAATTTACCATCCTTATTGGTGTCTCTGAACAGCAGTACCGTATTCGCACTTGAGCCGCTTACTTCTGCTTTATCTTTGCCACTTAAAGCATTGGCAATTTTCTCTTTGGTATTACGCTCAGAGTTAGAAAGTACAACCAATATATCACCGTTAGGAGCGACATAAATATTTCTTGGACTTTTAATATTTCCTGCAAACTTAGTAACAGTAAACCCTGCAGGTGCTACAGGCGTTTTTTCTGCTGGCCATCCTATTACTTTACTGAATTTGGTTTTTGAAGCGCCGGTATCTGGTGCCGGCAGGTTCAATGCATTTGTAGTTGTATCAGTACCCACTGTATCTGTCTTTGTTGTATTCGTTTTTGTTTGCGAATTACAAGAAAGTATGAATGGGACGGTACTCAGCAAAAGAAGATATCTTTTCATTGGAATATGGTTTTTAAGAGTGCATATATTAAATTAATGATAATCAGGAGCTTGCTAAAGCTATTTTGTTAACAAGTTAATTGAAAGGATGTTTCATGAAAAAAATATATTTCAATGTGAGCTGTGAATTTAAGTATTAAAATTGTTTTAGGTACAGGGCGTTCTAAAAAAAAAGTCCTGCTCAATGAAGAGCAGGACTTTTAAAATAAAATTACCTCAGTAACTAAGCTAGTTTTGATTGTAAGTTTTCATCAATTGCAGCTAAGAATTCTTCAGTATATAAATAGTGTTTACCATGCTCTACTTTGTTACCATGGATACAAACAGCTAAATCTTTAGTCATTTTCCCACTTTCAACAGTTTCAATACAAACCTGCTCTAAAGCGTGACAGAAGTTGATTAATGGCTGATTGTTATCTAGTACACCACGGAATTCCAATCCTCTTGTCCATGCAAAGATAGAAGCAATAGGGTTAGTAGAAGTTGGTTTACCAGCTTGGTGATCACGGTAGTGACGGGTTACAGTACCATGCGCTGCTTCTGCTTCCATAGTTTTTCCATCTGGTGTAACTAATACTGAAGTCATTAAGCCTAATGAACCAAATCCTTGTGCAACTGTATCAGATTGAACGTCTCCGTCATAGTTTTTACAAGCCCAAACAAAATTACCATTCCATTTCAAGGCAGAAGCTACCATGTCATCGATTAAACGGTGCTCATAAGTAATACCTGCTTCTTTAAATTTAGTTAAGAAGTCATTTTCATAAATCTCCTGGAAGATATCTTTGAAACGACCATCATATTTTTTAAGAATAGTGTTTTTTGTAGATAAGTATAACGGCCATTTTTTGATTAATGCCTGATTGAAACAAGCATGTGCAAAACCACGGATACTTTCATCAGTGTTGTACATTGCTAAAGCAACACCATCACCTTTGAAGTTATATACATCGAATGACTGAACTTCACCACCGTCTTCAGGAGTGAATGTCAAAGTTAATTTACCTTTTCCTTTAGTTACTAAATCAGTAGCACGGTATTGGTCACCAAAAGCATGACGGCCGATGCAGATCGGTGCAGTCCAGTTTGGCACTAAACGAGGAACATTGCTCATCACAATTGGTTCACGGAAAACAGTACCATCTAAAATATTACGGATGGTTCCGTTTGGTGACTTCCACATTTGTTTTAAATTAAATTCTTTTACGCGGTCTTCATCAGGAGTAATGGTAGCACATTTAATACCCACACCGTATTTTTTAATGGCTTCAGCTGAATCAATAGTTACCTGATCATTAGTCTCATCACGGTATTCTATACCAAGATCATAATATTTAATATCAAGATCAAGATAAGGTAAAATCAGTTTATCCTTAATGAATTTCCAGATGATACGGGTCATCTCATCACCATCTAACTCTACAACTGGCTGGTCTACTTTAATTTTTTGTACAGACATATTATGGTTTCAATTTTAACTTTATAAAAAAACAAAGATATAAATTTTGAGTTTATAGCCTCATTTTCGCGTAAATTACCAAAACAAATGAAGATTAAGTAACGTTATATTGACATAAAACATTAAGCTATGGTTACAGACGCAAATAATGCAGGTGAAAGTAAAGGTTCTGGAGATAAACTTCATGATTCTGACTTAGGAGAGACAAAAGATTTTAACCAGTTGTCTTTTGATAAAGAGAAAAATAGTTACGAGCTTGATGTAAAAGGGCCGGATAAGGACTATGATCATCCACTTCCATATGATACTACAGCAGAGAACGGTGGTGATGAAAATTCAGATTACGATGAGGCCAATCCATATGTAGGTGATGAGTATGCGACCTGGGCGGAAAAGAGAAAAGCTGAGCTGGATAATCAGGGAATGCACATTGATCACGGAAATATTGTAGAAGTCAATCCTGAAGATGAATTTCTTGCCAGAACATCAGAAGATGAGCGTACAGATCTTGATGAAGAAGGATATCCGAAAAATGATGAGCCTAAATTAAGGTAGCAGATCCAGATTCAGGCGTTTACGCATGTCTTCCAGTTTAGGATTCTTTTCTAAAAGATAATGGTATTTTTCAATGCTGGTATACAATCGGTTTTCAATCTTATTTTCTACTCTTTTAGTAACGATTCCTACGCTGTAATTCTTTAACCTTGTTCTCAGGAAATTTAGAAATTCTACCAGTTCATTCTGAAGGATACTTTCCTGTGCAAGGTTAGTAATACATACTGTAATTTGTTCAGGGGTGGTTAGCTCTGGATCATTTGTAGTCAGTATAGTATAAAAGTTGATTTTATTTTCTTCTTTAATCTTTTGTCTGTATTCTTTCCAGAGTACCATTAACTCTTCATGAGTGAAAGGTTCTTTCTCTTCACCAAATACGAATTTTGGTTCATTACTTTCTATACCACCGTCTGCATTGGTAAGGGAGGTAAGGGATGGTATCATCGTTCCTCCAGTCATATTTCCTAAAGGATTCGGTTTTAAAGCAATCTTATTAACAGAGTTCAGATTAGGAGTTACTGAAACGCGGCTAACTTCAGCAGGAATAACCGGAGGTATTGAAGCAGTAGATTTAACGGGCGTTTCTATAGGTTTAGCGGACATTCCTGCAGGAGGTGGCAGAGGCTCAGGCCTTTCCACATTCACTACAGGCGCAGTTTTTACATCAGTTTTTTTTTTAGTCTGATCTGTGTCAGTTGCTGTTGTAGATGCAGTATGGGGTAGTTGCGCGAGTTGCAGGACTGATGGAATATGACACATCTTAATCAGTGCCAATTCAACTTGCAGCCGCTGATTTTTGCTGTTCTTATAGGTAAGATCACACTGATTAGCCAGGTTAAGTGCCGTAAGAATAAACGATACCTGTATTTGCTGACTTTGCGAGATATATTTCTGTTTAATATTCTCGCTGACTTCCAGTAGCTTTACTGTTTGCGGGTCTTTGCTGACTAATAAATTGCGCAGGTGACTTGCCAGTCCATTAATGAAATTGTTTCCATCAAAACCATTGTTCAGAATTTCATCGAATAATACCAGTGCTAAACTTACGTCTGCATTGTTAAGATATTGAGTCAGCTTAAAATAGTAGTCGTAATCCAGAATATTCAGATTATCGATTACAGCTTTATAAGTCAGATTCTTATTGGTATAACTTACGATCTGGTCAAACATCGAAAGCGCATCGCGTAAACCACCATCTGCTTTTTGGGCAATAATATGCAGCCCGTCTGCTTCTACAGTAATTTGTTCACGGATAGCAATCTTATTCAGGTGACTGGAAATGTCATCTACCTGAATCCTGTTGAAGTCAAAGATCTGACAACGTGAAAGGATAGTTGGTAAGATTTTATGCTTTTCTGTTGTTGCCAGTATAAATATGGCATAAGAAGGCGGTTCCTCCAGTGTTTTCAAAAATGCATTGAATGCATTTGCAGAAAGCATGTGTACCTCATCTATAATATAAATTTTGTATTTGCCAGCTTGTGGCGGGATACGGACCTGCTCAATCAGGCTGCGTATGTCGTCTACTGAATTGTTGGATGCAGCATCCAACTCATGAAAGTTGAAAGAGTGACCAGTCTGAAATGAAACACATGATTCACAAGTTCCACAGGCTTCAACTTCACTGGTTAAATTAGTACAGTTAATTGTTTTGGCGAGAATCCTTGCACAAGTTGTTTTACCAACCCCCCTTGGTCCGCAAAAAAGAAATGCCTGGGCGAGCTGATTATTTTTAATCGCATTTTTTAAAGTTCCGGTAATGTGGTTTTGTCCTACAACAGTTTCAAACGTTGCTGGACGATACTTACGAGCCGAGACAATAAAATTTTCCATTTCACTGCGAAATTATAAAATTTTTATGGAGCAGAAGGGATTTTGGACAAAATAAAATGAAACACATTGTGGTTATAGCGATCATTTGATACTATGGGGTCTATTAGTCTTATTATATTTTGTTTTTAGTTTTGTGTAATTATTAAAATTAGCTAAATCTAATTTATTAGATTTGCTGAAACTAAAAATTTATTGTGATTATGCTAAAACTAATATTTAAACGATGGATGTTCATTTTGTTTCTGCTATTTTCTGTAAAAGGGATAGCGCAAGACATTGAAATTTCCGGGGTGGTCAGGGATGTCAATAGCCAGGAAGTTATCGGTGGGGGTACTATAAAACTCAAAAATTCTAAAAAAACTGCTGTCGCTGATCGACAGGGGAAATTCAAATTGTCTGTTCCTCCGCATTTGAATAATGGAAAACTTTTAATCTCTTATTTAGGTTACAGGCCAGATACGGTATCAATTGACACCAGTAAAAAGTATTATGAAATATTATTGGAGACAAAAGCAGATGCATTGAGTGAAGTTGTAGTGACTGGTGTTTCCAGAGCAACACTTACAAAAGAAAATCCTGTTCCTATTGTATCAGTTTCTAAAAAGAAGATAGAGCAGTCTTCAGAGAGTAATATTATAGATGTACTGGTGAGAAATGTACCAGGACTTAACGCCGTGAAAACCGGGCCTAATATTTCAAAACCTTTTATCAGAGGGCTTGGCTATAATAGGGTATTAACCTTATATGATGGAATTCGCCAGGAAGGGCAGCAGTGGGGCGATGAACACGGTATCGAAGTTGACGCCTATAATATTGAGCGCTCTGAAGTCATCAAAGGGCCGGCCAGTTTAATGTATGGCAGTGATGCGCTTGCTGGTGTAGTTAGCCTGATGTCTTCTGTGCCAGCAATTGATGATGGTCTTTTACATGGTAAGGTCTTGTCTGAATACCAAAGTAATAATGGTTTGATTGGAAATGGGATAGGGCTGTTTTATTCGAAAAATCGCTGGGCCTTTGCATTGCGGGGTTCTTATCGTATAGCTAAAAATTACAGCAATGCTATAGATGGGAGAGTTTACAATACAGGGTTCAGAGAAACAAATGCCTCTGGTGCCGTCCGCTATCAGAGCAATAATGGGAATTCAACACTTAACTTCACACTTTATGATAATATTCAAGGGATTCCTGATGGCAGTCGTGACTCCTTGTCCAGGAAATTTACACATCAAATTTATGAAGGAGATCTGGATGATATTAAGAACCGTCCCATTGTCTCTGATGCGCTGTTAAATTCTTATGCGCTTAGTCCTTTGCATCAGCATATTCAACATTACCGTATTTATAACAATAACCATTATACGCTTGGTGAAGGGGATATTGATGTAATGTTAGCTTTCCAGCAAAACATCCGCAGAGAGTATAATCATCCGACTATGCCAGATCAGGCGGGAATGTTTGTGAGGTTAAATACCTTAAATTATGGCGTAAAATACAATGCGCCTAAAATATTAAACACGGAATTTACTTTTGGTATAAATGGAATGTACCAGAACAATTTAAATAAGAATGCAACAGATTTTCCGATTCCGGATTATAGTTTATTTGATGCAGGAGCTTATTTGTTTGCGAAATGGAAGTATGAAAGGTGGACGATTGGCGGAGGTGTCCGGTCTGACTTACGTTATTTAAAGGCAAATGATTTTTACACTTCAATAAATGCACAGACAGGTTTTGGTCAGCGTGTTTCGCCTGCAGAAGATCCAAAGGCAAATTTGCAATTCCCTTCTTTTGATAAATCTTTTGGAGGGATATCATTAAGTTTAGGAACGACTTATCAATTGAATGATCAGGTAAGTTTAAAAGCTAATATTGCAAGAGGATACCGGGCACCTAGTATTACGGAATTTGCTTCTAATGGATTAGACCCTGGTGCCCATATCATTTACCTGGGAAACCGGGATTTTAAACCTGAATTCTCTTTGCAAGAAGATATTGGTGCAGATATTACATGGAAAGAGCTATCTATGTCATTTAGTGTTTTCAATAATAATATTCAGAATTATATTTATCTGAGCCAGTTGTTGGATGCTGCTGGAAATCCGATTATTAGTGCTCAGGGAGATAAGACCTATCAATATCAACAGTCATCTGCACAGCTTTATGGATTTGAGGCTACTTTTAATCTTCACCCGGAATCATGGAAAGGCTTTTCATTCGATAATTCATTTTCAATGATTTATGGATTTAATAGAAAAGCGATGTTTAAAGATAAGAAATCAGGAGGGGAGTATTTACCACTTATTCCGCCTGTCAGGTTATTAAGTAGTGTAAGTCAGGATATCAAACTTAATTCCAAATTGGTTCCTGCAATGAATTTTAGGGCAGAAGGTGAATATAATGGCGCGCAAAATCGTTATCTGGCATTAAATGATACAGAAACGTCTACTTCATCGTATTTACTTTTTAATGTAGCTGCCGGAGCAACAATTAATTATTCAAAGAAACATCCGCTGCAGGTTCAAGTACAAGTCAATAATTTATTTAATGAAACTTATCAATCTAATTTAAGCCGGCTTAAATATTTTGAATATTACGAGCAGTCATCAAATGGATACAGAGGAATACAAGGCATGGGAAGGAGTATTGGTGTTAAGGTAATTTGTTCATTTTAGTGTTAATTACCTGTTTGGCAAGCTTTAAATGTTTTGAATTGTAGAAAATTATTCCTAAGTTTGCATCCCTGTTTAACACAGGATTTAACATAAAATAATCATAACAATGAATCAGTACGAAACTGTTATCGTTCTAACCCCGTTGTTGTCAGAAGAAGTTGCGAAAGAAGCATTAGCGAAATTCAGCAAAATCATCACTGACAGCGGTGCCGAAATTGTTCAAGAGGACAATTGGGGTTTGAGAAAATTAGCGTATCCGATTGAAAAAAAAGCAAGCGGATTTTTCCACCTTACAGAATACAAATCTTCAGGTGAATTAATTAACAAATTGGAATTAGAACTAAAACGCGATGAGCGTGTTCTTCGTTTCCTTACCATTAGATTAGACCGTCACGCGGTTGCTTATAATGAGAAGAAACGCAGTGGTGCTTTTAACAAAAAACCTAAGAAAGAGGAGGCTGCAGCATAATGGCTAAAGATCAGATACAATATGTTACCGCTCCAAAAGTGGACGATAACAGAAAAAAATATTGCCGTTTCAAAAAGAATGGTATTAAATATATTGATTATAAAGACGCAAACTTTTTGTTAAAATTCATCAATGATCAAGGTAAAATTTTACCTCGCCGCTTAACCGGTACTTCATTGAAATTTCAACGTAAAGTGGCTCAAGCGGTTAAACGTTCTCGCCACATTGGTTTGTTACCTTTCGTTGCTGACCAATTAAAATAAGAGCTGAACATGGAAATTATATTAAAACAGGACATCAAATCTCTTGGAGAGAAGGATGATATTGTAAACGTAAAGCCAGGTTACGGACGTAACTACCTTATCCCACAAGGATTTGGTGCTTTAGCTACTCCATCTGCTAAAAAAGTATTAGCAGAGAACTTAAAACAAGCAGCGTTTAAACAAGATAAAATTAAGAAAGATGCTGAAGGTATCGCAACTCGTTTAGCTGATGTTAAATTGAGTATCGGTGCTAAAGCTGGTGAAACTGGTAAAATCTTTGGTGCAGTAAACACTATTATGATTGCTGATGCATTAAAACAACAAGGTTTTGATGTTGACCGTCGCCGTATCACTTTCGAAACTGAACCTAAATTTGTTGGTGAATATATCGCTAACTTAAACTTACACAAAGAAGTGAAAGTTAAAGTTCCTTTCGCAGTTGTAGCTGAGTAATCTCATCTTAAACGAATATAAAAAAAGCGTTCCGGTTAGGAACGCTTTTTTTATGCTTTAAATTCTTCTTCTTTTAGATCTGTTTTCATCTATTACTTTCCGGATCTCTTTGATATCTTTTTTAGAGAAACCATGAATTTCTACCTTATTGCCATTCACAAATAAGCGTAAAGTTGCAAATCCAATCATTGGAGAGTCAACTTCAATCGAAGTAATGTCTTCATAATTCAGGTACTTAGAGTCTCCACTAAATAAACCCGGTACTTTTATTTCAATACTGTTTTCTTCTAAATAGATTTCTGCTGGAAAAACCTTGTTTCCCTCTGAGAGCCTTGATGCTGTAAACTTCATTTTTTCTGATCTGAATGTAAGCGCAAATCTAGTTATTAAGCCAATTGTTTTTGCTTTTCAATAGCATTTAATAATTTCTCGTATGGGGCATTGAATTTTTCGATCCCTTCATCCTCCAGTTGCTGGGTAAGTTTAGCCAGATCAATATCTTCATGGCGTAATTGTGCTAATATAGCAGATGCACCATCAAGATCAATCCCAAGGCGGCTTTCCGGATCACCATGATCACGGTAGGCTTCCAATGTTTCCATAGGGATAGTATCTACCGTATCAGGGCCAATCAGCGCCTCTACATATTTAGTATCCTTAAAAGCAGGATTTTTACTACTTGTACTTGCCCAAAGCAGACGCTGAGGTCTGGCGCCAAGTGCGGCTAGTTTTTCCCATCTTTCTCCGCTGAAAACCTGCTGATAAATCTCATATGCTTTTTTTGCAGAAGCGATTGCAACTTCACCTTTTAACTCACCCAAATGCTTTTCTTCCAGGATAGGATCAACCAGTACATCTATACGGCTTAAGAAGAAGCTGGCTACTGATGCGATATCTTTAATACTCTCGTTTCTTGCCACACGTTCTTCTAACCCTTCCAGGTAAGCATCTGTCACCTGTTTATAGCGTTCCAGTCCAAATAACAAAGTTACGTTGATATTCAGTCCTTCAGAGATAGTCTTCTTAATGGCGGCTAACCCTGGTTGTGTACCAGGAATCTTGATCATTACATTTTTACGGTCTACTTCTTTCCAAAGTTGTAAAGCTTGTTTAATTGTACCTTCAGTATCAAGGGCTAAGAGTGGAGAAACCTCCAGACTTGCATAACCATCCGCACCTGCTACTTCTTCATTGTACACTGGGAGTAATAGATCTGCTGCCTGCTGGATGTCTTTAATTGCAAGACGGTAAAAAATATCTTCGTTGCTTATTTTCTCTTTTGACAGTTCAGCGATATCAGCATCATAATCAGCACTGCTGCTAATCGCTTTTTCGAATATGGCTGGGTTAGAAGTTAGCCCCCTTACGCCATCAATTTCAATCAGTTCTTTTAACTTACCAGATTTGATGATATCACGGTCAATAAAGTCCAGCCATATACTTTGACCATAATCATGTATTTTTTTTACTTTATTCGCTTCCATATTGTATTGTTTTAATCCAAAACAAGTAAATCGTCTTAATGTTTATTCTGCTTTAAATATATGCACTGACATGACAAATCTCTATTTTTATCTACCTTTGAGCGATGGCTGTAAAACGTGGCAAAAGCACTAAAAAGAGAAAATTCGACTTCAGGAATTTACCAATATCAATAGGAAAATGTATTTTATGGTTTTTTCTCAGCACGATCCTCTGGGTTTTGGCTTACCGCTTTATTAACCCTCCTTTTACGTCTTTAATGATCTTACGTAATATTGAACGTAAATCTGATGGTAAAACCTTTAAAACAGAAAAGGACTGGGTGAAACTCAGTGAAATGTCAGATCAGATCAAACGTGCAGCTATCGCTGGTGAAGATCAGAAGTTTGTGCATCACTGGGGCTTTGATATGAAAGCTATTGGCAGGGCATACAGTGCTAATAAAGGAGATAGCACTAAGGTCAAAGGAGGAAGCACTATATCACAGCAAACAGCCAAGAATGTTTTTTTATGGCCTGGAAGATCCTGGGTACGCAAAGGTTTTGAGGCTTACTTTACAGTACTGATTGAAATGATGTGGAGTAAACAGCGGATATTGGAAGTCTATCTGAATGTAATTGAAATGGGGGATGGTATTTATGGGGCAGAAGCGGCCTCACAAAGCTATTACGGAAAATCATGCAGACAATTAAACAGATCTGAAGCTGCATTGATCGTAGCCTGTTTTCCTAACCCGTTACGCTGGACACCTTCGCATCCCACGCTGTATATCAGGCACAGACAATATCTGATTATGAAAAATATAAGAAACCTTGGCCCAATAAAATTTAAGTAGGCCAGTTATTGACTATAAGTTTTCGCGGGTTAAAGTAAATCCGCGAAAACTTTATTATGCCAGCTATCCCTGAAAGGAACTTCCCATTTGGTCTGGAAATCTTCCAATGTCTGAACCATATTGTTAAACACAATAGAATCCGGCGTTATATTCTTAATACTGATTAGTGTTTCGAAATCTTCCTTATTGACAACAATTACTTTCCCGTCAACTTTATAAGCCATATTGAAGCGGTTAAATAAATCAGCTCCATATTCGGTTTCAATTCCTTTAATGATGCGTACTGAAGCGTCAATAGAACACCCTGTAGCGCCAGCTGTAGCTTCGTCTACTGTGAAAATAATAAAATAATTGTACCTGATTTCTGCTTTTGCCTGTAACTGGTGGCCATGGGCTTTCCATTGTGCAGTAAAACCGTCCAACTGTTGCTGAATTGCACTAACCTCCTGGTCACTGAATTCACGATCGCTCTGATAGATCCAAACTTTTGATTGTGGAGAAAAACTCATATCACAAATTTAACATTTTATTTAAATTGATTTACCCAAATAGCAATTGAGATGAAAAAGTTTACAATCTCCTTAAAAATTAGTGCGTATACATTGTTATGTGCTGTTTTTCTCTCTTTTTCATCCTATGGCCCAGCTGAAGAAGAAGCAATATACGTACAGCAAAAATTAGAAGACCACTATAATAAAGAAGCTAAAGGAGGGAGTATAAAGAAGTACGAATTACGGGTTACTAACAGTGGCTTCTGTCGTTATAAATGTTTTTTTAACAATGGAAAGATAGAATACTTCTCTTTTAACTTTTTAAAATACAAGGATTTGGATTATGCAGGGACAGCACAATCCGGCAATTTGATTTTGCGTACCAAAGGGGATGATGTCATTGTGCAGACTTTTAATGATATTAAAGGTAATGATATTGATAGTATGGCCACTTTTATGGCCATACCACTTAAGAATATTGAACCAGAGGAGCTGAATCAGCTAATGGAGAAATTTCAGCAGATGAGCCAGAAGATCCGCCAATAGTAAAAAGCGGGGTTTCCATATCACGCGGAGCCACAACAATCATGGTATCTTGTGCATGTTCTTTGAACAGGTTTTCTACTAAATCCGGGTTGTTATTGTCTTTTGATAAATGTGCAAGTAATAAGTGTGTCAGATTGGCCGGACGGGACGTTGTGAACAGTTCTAAGGCTTGTTTGTTACTCAGGTGGCCAAAGCCGTCACTAATCCTTTTTTTAAGGTAATAGGGGTAATTGCCATTGCGTAAAAGATCTTCATCATAATTCGCTTCCAGAAAAGCTGCATCACATTGTTTGAAATGCTGGGTAAGCTGTTCACAAACTACACCAAGATCAGTAAACACACCAACTTTAATTTCTCCGCATGAAACCATGAAACTATGCGGTTCTGCTGCATCATGAATTTTAGGAAAACAAGTGATTTGCAACGATCCGATCTGGACTACCTGGTGACTGAAGAATGAGTTGATCAACTCTTCTGGCAATTCCAGCTTGCTGTTACCAATTGTTCCCGGAGTGATATAAACCGGGATGCGGTATTTTTTCGCCATGACAGTTAAGCCACGGATATGGTCACCATGTTCATGTGAAATGAAAATAGCTTTCACTTTACCCATAGATAAACCCAGACGCAGCATCCGTTTCTCAGTTTCCCGGCAGGATATCCCAGCATCAATCAGTACAGCCTCCTTTGCATTACCCACGTAATAACAATTGCCATTGCTGCCTGAATTTATTGAAGTAATAAAAAGGGGATTACAACCCATTTGCTCTTACGGTAATTTCTGCAATATCTAATACCTGGACATTTTGGTTCTGATCTTTCATTTTAACACCATCACTTAACATGGTCATACAGAAAGGACAACCTGCTGCAATAATGTTTGGATTAGTTTCCAATGCCTCTTCGATTCTTTCTATATTGATGTCTTTATTCCCCTTTTCCGGTTCTTTGAACATCTGAGCACCGCCAGCACCACAACAAAGACCGTTAGACTTACAACGTTTCATCTCCACTAATTGTGCATCTAAAACCTCTAAAGCTTTTCTTGGAGCTTCATATATACCATTGCCACGTCCTAGATAACAAGGGTCATGATAGGTGATTTTCTTACCTTTAAAACTTTCGCCGCCTTCAGCCTTCAGCTTGCCATCGTTGATCAGATCCTGGATAAGTTGTGTATGGTGGATCACCTCATAATTACCCCCTAAACCCGGATACTCATTTTTAATCGTATTGAAGCAATGCGGACAGCCTGTTACAATTTTTTTGATATTATAACCATTCAATACTTCGATATTGGTCATCGCCTGCATCTGAAACAGGAACTCATTTCCAGCACGCTTGGCAGGATCACCTGTACAGCTTTCTTCTGTTCCCAATACCGCATATTTAATACCTACATGGTGAAGGATTTTGCAAATATCCCTTGTTGTTTTTTGTGCGCGTTCATCATAACTGCCTGCACAACCTACCCAGAATAAAATTTCAGGTTCTTCGCCCCTGGCAATCATTTCTGCCATAGTAGGCACTTCTATATTTAGTTTCTCGCTCATTATTCAGCTTGAGTAATAGATTAAAATTTAACTTTCTTTTGCCCAGTTCAAACGGTCTGCCGGAGAATATTTCCATGGCGCGCCATTGTTCTCAATGTTTCCAAGCATCGCATTGATACTTGCCGGAGCCTGAGATTCTTCCATTACCGCATACCTTCTGAGGTCTGTAATAATTGCCAGTGGATCTATGTTGATAGGACAGGCCTCTACACAAGCATTACAGCTTGTACACGCCCATAGTTCCTCTCTGGTGATATAATCGTCAATCAATGATTTGCCATCTTCAAAACCAGCGCCTGTTTTATCAATATTTTTACCCACTTCTTCCATGCGGTCACGGGTATCCATCATGATCTTACGTGGAGAAAGCAGTTTGCCTGTAATGTTGGCAGGACATACTGAAGTACAACGTCCGCATTCGGTACAGGTATAAGCATTCATCAGGTTTACCCATGACAGGTCATTCACATCCTTTGCACCGAAGCGACCTGCTTCAGCCTCAGGGGGAGTGAAGGACGGATCCAGCATAGCCTTAACCTCATTGGTTACGCTTTGCATATTCGTAAATTCACCCTTTGGCTCCAGATTAGAGAAATAAGTATTTGGAAAGGCAAACAGGATATGGAAATGTTTGGAATAAGGTAAATAGTTCAGGAAGGCAAGGATACCGATAATGTGGAACCACCAGCAGCCTCTTTCTATAGCGATCAGGCTGCTTTCGCTGCCTGGCAATAAGTTCTGGAGAAACTGACTCACAGGGAAAGCGCCTGCTGTGATATAATGATGTGCGCCTAAAGCCTGCAATTTAGCATCTGCTGCATTCATCAGCAGAAATGCGGTCATTAGCAGGATTTCTGTGATCAGGATATAATTGGCATCAGATTTTGGCCAGCCTTTCAATTCGGGGCTGTTTAATCTTTTCAGTTTTAAAATATTTCTCCTGATCAGGAAAATAGCACAGCCAACCCATACCCCTAAAGCGAGAATCTCAAATGATCCTATCAAAAAGTTATACAAGCTGCCCAGCCCGCCAAATACGCGGTGAGTGCCAAACATGCCGTCAATCATAATTTCGAGCACCTCGATATTGATAATCACAAAACCGATATATACTACAAAATGCAGTGCAGCAGGAATTGGACGTACCACCATTTTGCTTTGCCCAAGGGCAACCCTGATCATGGTCATCAATCTTTTTTGAGGCTGGTCGGTACGGTCTGCCGCTTTACCAATTCTGATGTTACGGATGACCTTTTTCAGGTTGAAGCTGAATAAGGCGATAGCCGCTAAAGTGATTGCTATAAATAGAATTTGTGAAATCATTATTTGGTTAATCTTTTACAGTCATGCTAAGTTAAAATAATTAGCAGACAAAAAATACTATGCTTGCATAATTATTTCAAATTTAGAGCCTTTTTAAATAATTCTGAGGGGTTTTTAAATTATTTTCAGAAAAAGTTTTGCAATTCGAAAAAAGAAACTACATTTGCACTCCCAACCGAGGGGAACATGGTTAAACATGTTGAAATAAGATGGTGCGGTAGCTCAGTCGGTAGAGCAAAGGATTGAAAATCCTTGTGTCGCCGGTTCGATCCCGGCCCACACCACTTCTTCTAAAAGCTTCAGAGAAATCTGGAGCTTTTTTGTTTTCAAAGGTTTTTTATTTTGGATAACATACTTGTGCAGGGGTAAGCCTTGATATGGATCAAGTCATCAACTTGTGGAGCAGGCTCTTTTGTAAGCATAAATTTTTGACACGCTAAACAGAAAGTCTTTGCGATCACTGATGCGCTTATGCCTCTGGAAGTTGCGCTGAAAGTTTTGAATTTGCATGGGAATGACTCAGGCAAAACAAGGCCGGGCTGTTCGTAAATAAATTCAAAATAGCTAAATAATAAAGCTATATCGGCCGGGTACTGCCTGAGTACTGTCCGAGTACTCGTTAGGGTAAGAGCAGTGCTAAAGTAACGCGAGAGCATGGCAAGTCCAGGTCAA